>NZ_BCWB01000024.1 GCF_001592045.1 Thermobifida fusca NBRC 14071 = JCM 3263
CCTCGCCGAGGACAGCGTGCCGCCAGGCGCGGGCGGCCAGGCCGAGTACTGCGGCCTCGTCGGGGCGCAGGTCGATTGGGGGGAGTTCGTAGTCGTCGCGGGCGATGCGGTAGCCGTCTTCGTCGCTGAGCGGATCGTGGCGGCCGGTGATGATCGGAATCCCTGCGTCGCGCAATTCTTTTTTGTCGCGCTCAAACATGCGTTTAAAGGCCGTGTCGCTTTCGACGTCCCCGTAGCCGTGGACGGTCGCCCGAATCTCTTGGGCACTGAGGAAACGCCTGGTGGCCAGCAGGCAGATCACCAGATTGAGCTGCCGTTCGGTCTTGCTCTGCGACATTTCCCGCCTTTCTGGACGCTGCCCGCGTACACGTGCGCCGGTTTCCCGGAATCGCGCCACCATGAACGGTACCGTGGCGCGCGTGATCAGATGGCGTGATGGACGGGTCCGTGACCTTGGCCGCTCGTGGCCTGGTGCAGTGGAGCTTGTCGTGGAGCTGGCCAGCGGGGAAGGCGAATGCCGGGCACTGGCCTATCCGGCACTGGTCGGCGACCCGCAACCGGGTGACCGGGTGCTGCTCAACACTACGGCGTTGGCGCTCGGGCTGGGAACCGGCGGTTATGCGTTCGTGATCGCCTTGCCCGACCGTCTGCCGCCCGACCCGAAAGGCCCCGGCCACTTGGTGAAGGCCCGCTACACCCCGATGCAGGCCACCGTGCTGGGCGCGGACGAGCAAGGCTCCGAGCACCATGCGCTGCTGCGGGACGCGGACGGGATCGCGGGGATGCCGGTGGTGACCGCGGACCTGCACTCAGCACTTCCCGCCGTGGTGGCGGGGGCGCTGGCGGAGCGTCCCACCGCCCGGGTGGTCTACGTGATGCTGGACGGCGGGGCGCTGCCGCTGTGGTTCTCCCGCACCGTGGCGCAGTTGCGCGCGGCCGGGCTGCTGGCGGGGTCGGTCACCGTGGGGCAGGCGTTCGGCGGGGATGTGGAAGCGGTGACCGTGCACACCGGGCTGCTTGCAGCCCGGCACGTGCTTGCCGCTGATATTGCGGTGGTGGCGCAAGGGCCGGGCAACCTGGGAACGGGCACGCCGTGGGGGTTTTCGGGGGTGGCCGTGGGTGAGGCGGTCAACGCCGCGGCAGTGCTCCAGGGCCGTCCCGTGGGGGCGTTGCGGGTGAGCCAGGCCGACCCGCGCCCGCGGCACCGCGGGGTGTCCCACCACAGTGTGACCGCCTACGGGCGGGTGGCGTTGGCCCGCGCCGACGTGGTCGTGCCGCTGCTTGACGGGGAGTTCGGCGCGCGGGTGCGTGCCGAGGCTGCCGTGCTGGGCGAGCGGCACACTCTCGTCGAGGTGGAGGTCGACGGCCTGTTCGCGGCGTTGGAGGCCGTCCCGGTGCGGTTGTCCACGATGGGGCGCGGGCTCGCTGAGGATCCGGCGGCGTTCCTGGCAGCGGCGGCTGCAGGCCGGTACGCGGCCCGGATGCTGGGTTGAGGGACCCGCTGCCCGGGTAGTGCGGCCGGACCACGACGCGGGGCGGGGATCGATCCCCGCCCCGTCTCCGGCTCCGGGAAGCCGCTACTCTTCGGAGTTCTCCTTGTCGTCCGTGGACTCGTCGTCCTTGGCCTCCTCGGGAGCGGCTTCGCTTTCTTCCACGACCTCCGGCTCCTCTTCCTCTTCAGGCTTGGAGTTGTAGGCGCCGAGCAGGTCGACGACAAAGACGAGGGTGCCTTCCGGCTGGCCGCGCTCCGCAGCCTTGTCGCCGTACGCCTTGTCCTTGGGGATGACGAGCAGGACACGGCTGCCGACCCGCTGGCCGACCAGGCCTTCGTCCCAGCCTTCGATGACCCCGCCGACCCCGATCTGGAAGTGGAGCGGGTCGCCGTCGGTGTCTTCGTTCTCCGCGGCGGCGCGGTCCTCCAGCCCGGTGTTCCAGGTGGAGTCGAAGACCTCCCCGTCGTCCCAGCGCACGCCGGTGTACTGGACGACGATGTTCTGCCCCTTGGTGATCTCGGGCCCGTCGCCTTCGATGAGGGGGATGGCCTTCACGTCCTTGGGCGGGTCGGTGTCCTCCGGGATCGTGATCTCGGGCATGGTGCGCCCCTTGTCGACGACGGTGGGCATGTCCTCGCCGACGTCGGTGATCTGCTCACCGGGGACCACGTCGCCCTTGCCGTGGCGCGCGACGATGTCGACCACGGACACGGACGCTCCCTCGGGGGGCTCCTGCCCCATCATCTCGTACTGGCTGCGCTCCTCTTCAGTCGGCGGCGGGAAGAGGAACACGATCCGGGAGCCAACCGACTGGTTGACGATGGATCCCGCGAGGTCGTCGGGCATCCGCGTCAACGACAGCAGCTCGGGGGCGTCGTGCTCATAGGTGGAGCTGACCTGCTCCCCCTTGCCCTTGTCGGTCCACTGGTACTCCACGATGTGGGCGACCACGAGGTCGGTGTCGCGGATGAGGGCGCTGTCGTCTGTCCCGTGGTGGGCGACACCCGCGATCCGCTCTGTGGGCGGCTCGATGTCAGGGAAGGAGATTTCGGGCTCTTCGCCGACGGCACCGCTGACGACCGGGAGGCGGCTGTCGTACTCCTGCTCCGTCCGCATCAGCGCGGGGGTCTGCCACTCTTCGGGGATGACCCCGCATCCGGACGCCCCCAGCATCAGGGCGCTCACCGGCACCGCAAGGGCCACAGCCGCACGTCGACGCATGTTGTCACTACCTCAAGAGTCTGGCCACGGTCTCCGACACACTATCGGAGAGGGAAGGATGCCGTATCCGAGTAAGAGGTCGTTAAGAACTTGGGGGCACGTAACGGAATCGCGGTAGTTCTGCGACGATTCCGTGCCGTGCCCCGCTCTGTCATGCGTCGCCGGTCCGCTTCTGGTAGGCGTCCAGGATGTGCTGGGGGATCCGGCCGCGCTCACTGACCTCGTACCCTTGGGCCTGCGCCCACTTGCGGACCGCTCTCGTGTCGACCTTTGGAGTGCGGCTCTTGCGCCGGGGCCGGTTGGCGACCTTGCGTCCGGCTTTCACGTACGCCTCGAAGATGGAGCGGAGATCCTCGGCGTGGTCGGCGGACAAGTCGATCTCGTAGGTGACCCCGTCGATGCCAAAGGTGACGGTTTCATCGGCTTTGGAGCCGTCGAGATCATCGATGAGTTCGATAACCGTCTTCCGTGCCACAGTCTCTCCCCCTTTATTCTCGCTTTGCCGGCGTAAACACTATCGAATTACTGGGAAATTCCCGCGCTGCTTCCGCCTTCCCTTCGAGTCTTTCCCTGATATTGCCCGAATGCGACTCTCCTCACACCGGGACTTTCCTTCACCGGCCTCTCTAAGGTCTATACCTCTGCGGACCGTTCTCCTACCTTGATTGAACACTATGGGGGATGCGTCCGCCAAAGTATAAAGAAGACCCCGCATTTCTGCGGGGTCTTCCGATAGGCTCCCGGCCCGGTTGGCCCGGTTTCCGCAAACCGGTCTCCGCGGGGTTTTCAGGAAATCTTTCCGATGCAATCCTTCAAAACGCGACCGTGTTTCGGAAACTCCTTTCCCAGGGTAGGGGTCAGAACTCGACGAGGCTGCGGGCACCGCGTCCGGCGTGCAGCTCGGCGAGGGCGTCCGGCACGTCGTCCAAACCGATGGTCCTGCTGACCAGGGAGGAGAGGTCCAGCTCCCCGTCGCGGTAGAGCTTCAGCAGTTCCGGGACGTCCGTAGCAGGGTCGCTGCTGCCGTACAAGCAGCCCTGCAGGGTGCGGGCGAAATGGGGGATCTCCAGGGCATTGAGGGTCAGCGTGTCCGTGGCCGCGCCGAAGCCCACCACGGTGGCGGTGCCGCCGCGGCGGGTGCAGGACCAGGCGGCTCGGATGGTAGCGGCCCGGCCCACGCATTCGATGGCGTGGTCGACTCCCCGCCCGTCCGCGAGGGCGCGGATGCGCCGGGACAGGTCATCGCTGGGGGTGAGGAAGTGCGTGGCCCCCAGGGAACGGGCCAGCTCCTCTTTTTCTTCGACCGGGTCGACCGCGATCACCATGGCGGCGCCTGCGAGACGCGCCCCCTGGACGGCTGCCAGGCCGACCCCGCCCAGGCCGATCACGGCCACGGACTGTCCGGGACGCACCTGGGCGGCGTTGCGCACCGCTCCGACCCCGGTGAGCACCGCGCAGCCGAGGAGCGCGGCCTCGGTCGGGGGGATGTCTGCGGGGATCGCCACGCACGCGCTTGCGGGGACCACGGTCTCCTGGGCGAATGCGGCCACCCCCAGGCACGGGTGGACGTCGGTGCCGTCGGCGAGGGTCCCCCACACGCGGCGGGAGGCGTCGGCGGCGTTGGCGCACAGGTAGGGCTCGCCGTGGGTGCAGTGCCAGCAGGAGCGGCACGGCGGATTCCAGTTGAGCAGCACCGTGTCTCCGACGGACAGGTCGGACACTCCTGCGCCGACGTCGACGACGTGTCCGACTCCCTCGTGGCCCAGCACGGCGGGCATGGGGTGGGCGAGCTTGCCGGAGGCCAGGGACAGGTCGGAGTGGCACACCCCGGCGGCGGCCATGCGGACCCGGACCAGTCCGGGGCCGAGCTCGGGCAGGGCGACCTCTTCGATGCGCACGGGTTCGCCGGGGGCGCGGACCACAGCTGCGAGTGTGGTGGGCATGGTTCTCCTCGGGGTGGGATTGGTCGTGGGTGAGGTCACGGGAGCTGGACTGCCTTGACTTCGCAGAACTCCTCCAAGCCGAAGCGGCCCAGTTCACGTCCGTTGCCGGACTTGCGGTAGCCGCCGAAGGGCGCGGAGGGGTTGAACCGGCCGCCGTTGATGGCGACTTGACCGGTCCGCATCCGGCGGGCCACGGCGAGGGCCCGGTCGGTGTCGGCCGACCAGACCGCGCCGGAGAGGCCGTAGTCGGTGGCGTTGGCCAGTTCCACTGCGTCGTCGACGTCGCGGTAGCCGAGCACGGTGAGCACGGGTCCGAAGATTTCTTCGCGCGCGGCTGCGGCGTCGCGGTCCAGTCCCGCCAGTACGGTGGGGGCCACGAAGTATCCCTGTTCGGGCACGTCGGCGTCGGGTCCACCGGTGGCGAAGACCGCGCCGTCCTTGCGGGCCTGCTCCAGGTGCCCCAGGACGCGGCGGTGGGCGTCGGCCGAGGCCAGCGGCCCGATACGGGTGGCAGGGTCAGCGGGGTCGCCCATGGGTTTGCTGCGGGCCGCGTCCACGGCGAGGGCGACCGCTTCCTCGTAGCGGTCGTGCGGCACGAGCAGGCGGGTCAGGGCGGTGCAGGTCTGGCCGGAGTTGAGCAGGCAGTCGGAGACGACGGCTTTCACCGCGGTAGGCAGGTCGGCGTCGTCGAGGACAACTCCGGCGGATTTGCCGCCGAGCTCCAGGGCGACCTTCTTGACGGTGGCGGAGGCCACTTCGGAGACGCGGCTTCCGGCACGGGTGGAGCCGGTGAAGGAGATCATGTCCACGTCCGGGTGGGCCGCCAGTGCTTCGCCGACTACGGGGCCGGTGCCGGTGACGAGGTTGAACACGCCGGGTGGGAAGCCGACGGAGTCGATGATCTCGGCGAGGAGGAGCGCCGAGAGCGGGGCGATCTCGCTGGGTTTGAGGACGACGGTGCAGCCCGCGGCGAGGGCGGGGGCGATCTTCGCGACGATCTGGTGCAGCGGATAGTTCCACGGGGTGATGGCGCCGACGACGCCGATGGGTTCGCGGAGGATGAGGGAGTTGCCGATCTTCTCGGTCCAGGCGAAGTCCCGGGCGGTGGCGACGGTGTCCCCGAGAACAGTGAGGGGGAGTCCTACCTGGATGCGGTCGGCGATCACCTTGGGCGCGCCCATCTCCGAGGTGATGAGGGCGGACATCTCGGTGGCGCGCACGGCGAGTTCGCGGCGCAGGGCGTCCAGGTGGGCGAGGCGCTCTTCCAGGTCGGTGGTGGACCAGGCGGGGAAGGCGCGGCGGGCAGCGTGGACGGCGTGGTCGACCTCCTCGGTCCCGCACAGCGGGATGGTGGCGATGTCCTGGCAGGTGTAGGGGTTTTCCACCGCCATGCGGTCGCTGGTCTGGGGGGCGATCCACTGGCCGTCGATGTAGATTCGGTCGGTGGTGATCACGGTGCCTCCAGGCGTGGTCGGTCAGGCGAAGGCGCTGATGCCGGTGAGGGCGCGGCCGATGATGAGTTTCTGGATCTGGCTGGTGCCCTCGTACAGGGTGGTGACGCGGGCGTCGCGGAGGTACTTGCCGGGCGGGTATTCGTCGATGTAGCCGTAGCCGCCGAAGACCTGCATGGCGTTGTTGGCGGCACGCACCGCGGTTTCGGTGGCGTACAGCTTGGCCATGGATGCGGCCGTGGAGAAGGGTTCTCCCCGGTCGATGAGGTCGGCGGCCCGCCACACGAGGAGGCGGGCGGCGTCGGTTTCCACCGCCATGTCGGCGAGCATTTCTTGGACGAGCTGGAATCCGGCGATGGGACGGCCGAATTGGACGCGTTCCTTGGCGTGGGCGAGGGCGCTTTCCAGGGCGCCGCGGGCGGCGCCTACGGCTCCGGCCGCCACGGAGACGCGTCCCTTGTCCAGGGCTGCCATGGCGATGCGGAAGCCTTGGTTCTCCTCACCGAGGATGGCGTCGGGGCCGACCCGCACCTCGTCGAGGAAGAGCTGGGCGGTGGGCTGCCCCCGCAGGCCGAGTTTGCCGTGGATGGTGGTGCGGGTCAGTCCCGGGGTGTCGGTGGGCACCAGGAAGGCGGTGATGCCTTTGGGGCCGGGTCCGCCGGTGCGGGCGAAGATGATGGCGACGTCGGCCCAGGTGCCGTTGGTGATGAACATTTTGGAGCCGGTGAGCACGTAGTCGTCCCCGTCGCGGACGGCCTTCAGGGACAGGGAGGCGGCGTCGGACCCGGTGTCGGGTTCGGTGAGGCCGAAGCAGCCGAGGAGCTCCCCGGAGCACAGGCCGGGCAGCCAGCGTTGCCGCTGCTCTTCGGTGCCGTAGGTGGCGATGGACTTGGCGACGAGGCCCAGGGAGACCGAGACCAGGCCGCGGACGGAGGAGTCGCCGCGGCCGAGTTCTTCCATGACCAGGGCATAGGAGACGTGGTCGCCGCCCACGCCGCCGTACTCTTCGGGGATGGTCATGCCGAGGAAGCCGAGTTCACCGAGGCGCGGTACCAGGTCCCGGGGGACGCTCTCGGCGCGGTCCCACTCTACGACGTGGGGGGTGATCTCGCGGTCGACGAATTCCGCTGCCATGGCGCGCAGCGCGGTCTGTTCCTCGGTGAGGGTGAAATCCATTCCGCACCCCAAAACCTATCGCTGTTAGTTTTCTTGCGTGCAGACTAGGACATCCGGCTCCGCTACAGAACCCCGGGGGTTTCCTTGACCGCGCGCTCTCTTGCTGCACTGAAGACGTCTGACATCTGATCCGTATCCAGGGTGCGGGACGGGCCCGTGGTGTCCCTCCGCTGCTGGACGGGACACCACGCCCTTGTCGCCCCTCTGTACGTCACTGTCCGCTGATCAGTCGGGCAAGCTCCACGCGAGAGCGGATCTGCAACTGGCGGAAGATGTTGCGCAGATGGTGCTCCACAGTGCGCGGACTGATGTAGAGGCGCTGCGCGATCTCCCGGTTGGTGGCGCCCTCCGCCACCAACCGTGCGATCTGCTCCTGCTGGGGGGTCAGCCCCGCGGTGGGTGCGGGAGTGTCGTCGAGCGCCTCCCCGGTGGCACGCAACTGCTCCTTGGCCTGCTGCAGCAGCAGCGGCGTCTCCAACCGGGTGAACGCCTCCACCGCGGCCCGCAGGTGGGGGCGGGCCGCGGACGGCAGCCGCGAGCGGCGCAGCAGCGTGCCGTACGCCATCCGGGTCCGCGCCTCCTCGATACCGCCGCCCCCGCCCCGGCGGTGCAGGTTGAGCGCCTCCTCGAAGTATTCGCGGGCGGTCTCGCCGTCGCTCAGCAAGGCCCGGCAGCGGGCGACGAGCGCCAAGTCGTTGGGGCTCTGCGTGGCGTTGGCCCACTGCTCGAAGCTGGCTAGCGCGGCCTCAGCCCGCTGGGTCTCCCCTATGTGCACGGCTGCCTCCACGTAGTGGGGCACGCTCAGCAGGCGGATCGTGGGGTGGCCCTGGCAGGGTTCGCTGCGCGCCAGCTCTTCGAGGCGGGTCGCGGCCTCGTGCATCCGGCCCCGGGTCAGGTCGAGGTAGGCCAGGGCCCACTCGGTGAGCGCCCGCGCCAAGCCCAACGGCCGGCTGTCGGTGTGCTCGGTGACGGCCGCCACCCGGGTGGCGCATTCTTCCGCGTCCCCGCGCAGTGCCGCCAGCATGGCCAGGACAGCCAGGTGGTGGGCGGCGCAGTTGCGCTGCCCCGTCTCCGTGGACAACCGCAGCCCCAGGGAAGCGTGTTCGGTCGCGGTGGCCAGCGAGCCGTGGAGGAACTCGCCGTAGACGGCGTAGGACAGTGCTTTGGGCACCATCGACACGGTGCCGCGTACCCCGGCGCGGGCGATCGCCCGGGCGGTCTGGCGGCGCGCCCCGATCGCGTCACCCAGGCGCAGGGACGCCACGATCGACCGGATCAAACCGAGCGGCTCATCGTCGTCCTCCACGAGCTCCACCGACCGGCGGAGCGGTTCCAGCGCCGCCGCATAGTTCCCCTGGAACGCCAGCATCGAGCCTTCCAGGTAGGCCAGCCCGGAGTCGCGCTGCGGGTCGGACACGTCGAGGGTGAGCGCCTGGCGTGCCGCGGCGATGAAACGGCTGATGTCCCCGGCGAGGGAAGCGGCGTCAGCGGCGCGCAGCAGCAGGGCCCGGGCCTGCTGGGGGTTGTGGTCGGCGAGCTCGCGGGCCGCCGACATCAACTGGTCGCAGCCTTGGACCGAGTCTTCTTCTCCGACCGCCCGGTAGCCGTTGACCATGTCCGGCAGTCCGCGGATGCGGGCGATCGGCACATAGGGAGCGGCCTGTTTGATGAGGATGGTGCTGCGGCTGTACTGGCCTGCCGCCCACGCCTGGTAGGAGGCTTCCGCGAGGCGGTTGGCCCGCCGGCTGGGTTTCGTGGTCAGCTCAGCGGCCCGCTCCAGCAGGATCGACGCCTCCTGGGCGGTCAGGCCGGGCTCGCCCGCCGAGACCGCCGAGGTGATCTCGTATCCCAGTTCCTCGTCGGGGCCCCGGGTGGCTGCGGCGCGATGCCACAGCACCCGGTAGCGGGGGCCGCGGCCGTCCAGCAGCCGCGCCATCTCCAAGTGCGCCCGGGTCAGCTCGGCGCTGGTCGCGCGGCGGCACACCACTTCGCCCATCATCGGGTCGGTGAACTCCACCCGGTCGGCTTCCACGTAGAGCAGCCCGGCCCGCTCTGCCCGGTCAAGTGCCGCCACCGGGTCGTAGTCGCCGTCGCCCTCCGCGGTCAGGACCGGGACCGCCACCCCGGGTTCCACGGCGGCCAACAGCAGCAGCCGGGACACGTCCGCGGGCAGGAAGTCCAGTGTCTCGGCGTAGGCGTCCATGATCTCCGCGGGCAGCGGCAGCATGACCGACAGCGGTTCGGTGCCGGCACGCTGGGCGGGGGACAGCGATGCGGCGTAGTGGCGCGCGACCATAGGGTTGCCGTGGGCGCGGCGTACGAGTTCGCTGCGCACCGCCGGGTCCAGGTCGGGCGCGGTCTCCTCCAACACCTGGTGGAGGGTCTCCTCCGTCAAGGGGGCCAAGCGCATCCGGGGCAGCCCGGACAGTTCCCGGGGCGCGGTGTCCCGGGTGGCGAACAGAATCGCCGCCCGGATCCGGTTGAGACGGTGGGCGGCAAAAGAGAGCAGGGACAGCGAATCGGGGTCGACCCATTGGGCGTCGTCGACCACGCACACGAGAGGGCGTTCGTGGGACAGGGCGGTGACGAACGCTAAGACTGCGACCGATAGCGCCAACCGGTCGTCCTCGGCGTAGCGGCCGCGGCGCAGGGCGTCGTCCAGCAGCCGCTCGTGCTCCGGGCTGAGCGTTCCCCGGAGGTGCAGTACCGGCAGCAGCAATCCGTGCAATCCGGCCAGGGGGAGTCCGGATTCTGGGCGGCGGCCGTTGACCCGGAGCACCCGGTGACTGTCAAGCCGGTCCAGGACGGCGTCCAGCAGCGCGCTCTTGCCGATCCCCGGACTGCCTTCGACAACCAGTGCCCCACCGCGCCCCTCACGCCCGCGGGAGGCCAGGGTGACCAGGTGTTCGACCTCCGCACCCCGGCCGTATGTGCGGGAGGCCGGGGCCATCAGTACGTCTGCCATGTGACCCACGTTACCGAGACGTAGGTCACAGTCAACGGTGGGGTTGCTCTCCCTGCCCCCGGCGAAACTCCGCCTGGTCCCACCATTCGGGCCCTGAGCTGCGGAAGAGGGATGCCGCGAGGCCCGGAGCTGGGCCGGGCCTCGCGAGAGGACGTGAAGGCTTTTCCGCCGCTGCGGCAGAAGGGCTCGGTCAGTCGTGGAAGTCGTACTCGTCGGGGCCGACCCGCTCGTAGTCGACGGGGGAGATCTCGCCGCCTTCCCGGTCGGTCACCATGGGCTCCTGGAGGCGCTTCATGGTGCCGCCGTCCTCACCGGCCTGGTACTGCTGCACGAGCACACCGGCGTGTCCGCCGTGGTCGTCCGCGGACGAGGCGAAGGGGACCAGCCCGGGGCCCTGCCACTCCATGTTCTCCACCGCTTCGATGAGGCTCTTGCGCGTCGGGTTCTCGCCCGCGGCTTTGAGCGCCTTGGCGAACATCACGGCCTGCACCATGCCGTAGATGCGGGTGTTGGTGAGCTCACCCTCGCCGTACTCCTCGTGGATCTTGGTGAAGAACTGCGTCCACGGGTCGTCGGTCATGTTCACCTGGGGCAGGTAGCCGCTGGTGATGATGCCGTCGAGGATCTGGTCGACCGGCAGCTCGTCGTCGTCGGCGTACTCCTTGAGCAGGCCGCGCAGGGTGGGGATGTCAGAGCCGATGCTGCTGATCACCCACTGCGGGTGGTAGCCCTGGCCGACCGCGTTGAGGATGCCCAGCGCAGCGAAGGCCGGGATGCAGGCGCAGACCACGATGTCCGCCTTGGCCTCCTTGAACGAGGCGATCTGCCCGCCGACCGCGTCGGGTGCGGTGGACTCGTATCCTTCGTCGGCCACGACCTTGTCGGCCAGGTACTGGTCGAGCCCGGCGATCGAGTCGCTTCCCACGTCGTCGTTCTGGTAGTAGTAGGCGACCTTGGCGTCAGGGAAGTTCTCTTCGATGTACTTGGCGAGGACCTTGGCTTCCTTGGTGTAGTCGACCTGGTAGCCGTAGGTCAGCGGGTACTGCTCGGGGTCGTTCCACATCAACGCGCCCGAGGAGGGGAACAGGTCCGGGACGCCCTTGTCGTTGAGGTACTGGATGACCTTGGAGTGGGTGGGGGTGCCCAGACCGCCGAGCATGGCGAAGATCTGCTCGCCTTCCACGAGCTCCTGGGTCACCTCCACGGTCTTGGTCGGGTCGTAGACGTCGTCCTTGACCAGGTATTCGATCTTTCGGCCGTGGATGCCGCCCTGGTCGTTGATGTAGTCGAACATCGCCGAGGCGCCCTGGGAGATCGCCAGGTACCCGGCGGAGGCGGGGCCGGTGAGCGGCTGGTGGGTGCCGATGGTGACCGTGTCGTCGGTGACTCCGACAGACACGTCCAGGTCGACCCCTTCAGAGTCCGCGACCTCGCCAGCGCCGCCGCAGGAGGTGGCCAGCAGCGACAGGGCCAGCATTCCCGCCGCCCACGTAATCGGTTTCCTCATCTCACGCTCCCACGTGTGGTGATGTAGGGGAATAGGGGGATATGCAGGGGAATCAGGTGATGGTTGTGGGAAGAACCGGTGGGCTCACCGTCGGCGCACCACGCCGCTGAGGCGGCTGAGCGCGCCGTGGATGCCCATCGGCCAGGCCATAACGATGACGATGAGCAGCGTTCCGAAGAACACCAGCGGCACGTTGTCGGCCACGCTGCTGCTCAACCCGAGCAGGTCTGCCAGCTCCTTTCCTGCCAGTTCCAGGTAGACCAGGGCCAGCGCACCCCAGAACGCGCCCCACAGGCTGCCCAGCCCGCCCAGGACGAGCGCGGCAAGCAGGCTCAGCGACAGTGCGAGCGAGAACGAGCTGGGGGTGGCGGTGCCCAGCAGATAGGCTTCGCAGGCTCCCGCCAGCGACCCGCATCCGGCGCTGATGACGAACGCGGTCACTTTGGTGCGTCCCACGGGGATGCCCGCCATGGCGGCGGCCGCCTCGTCGTCGCGGATAGCGCGTAGCCGCCGGCCCAGCCGTCCCCGGCTCAGCGTCGCCAGCACGACGAGGGCCACCAGCACGGTGAACCAGATGACCCAGGCCTTCCACTGGTTGTCGGTGACCAGCCCGGCGAGCTCGGGCGGGGCGCCGCGCATCTTGAACAGCAGGCCGTTGGACCCGCCGAGAATGTCGGAGAAGTACAGGGCCAGGGCAGGCAAACCCACCGCCAGGGCGAGGGTGGCCCCGGCCAGGTAGGGGCCGTGCAGCCGCGCTGTGGCCGCGCCGACCACGATCCCGGCGAGGCAGCCCACGACTACGGTGAGCACCATGATCGCTGCCAGCGGCACCATCGGCGCGTGCAGCACGGTCAGAGCCGTGGCGTAGGCGCCGATGAACATGAAAGCGCCGTGCCCCAGGGAGATCTGCCCGCTGGCGCCGACCAGCAGTTGCAGCCCGGCGATCGCGAGCATCAGGTAGCCCACTTTGGCGATGCGCAACTGCTCGATCGGGCCGACCAGGAAGGTCAGTGCGACGACCCCGAGGAGGGCGAGCAGGGCCGCAGCCAGGTGGGTGAGCAGCACGGGCCGGATCCGGGGCCGGGGGCGCGTGGACGGCGCGGCCTTGGGGGCGACCACGTCCGTCGGCGGGTCGTCTCGTCGCAGGGAGGAGGTCATCGGCTACACCTTTCGCACGGTCGCCCGGGAGAAGAGTCCGGCGGGGCGCAGGCTGAGCACGGCAATGAGGATCGCCAGGGCGGCGAGGGTGGTGAGTTCGGAGCCCACGTAGCCGGAGACATAGGACAGGCCCACGCCCAGCACCAGGCCGCCGGCCAGCGCGCCGAACGGGTTGTCCAAGCCGCCGAGTACGGCGGCCGCGATGCCGTAGACGAACACGGCGTCGAGCACGGTCGGGGACAGCAGCGGGGGCACCGCGAGCATTCCGGCAAGAGCGCCGATCGCCGAGGCGATGCCCCAGCCGAGGGTGAGCATCAGCCCGACCCGGACGCCGCTGAGCCGCGCGGACTCTGCGTGGAAGGCGGCGGCCCGCATCCGCAGCCCTAGCGGGGTAAAGCGGTAGAGGAGGAAGAGCACTGTGGCGACTACCCCGACCGCGGCGAGCGCGAAGATCTCCTCTGGGGAGATCGGGACTGCGGCCAAGTCGCGGAAGCTCATCGGCGGCGGGAAGGAGTGCTGCAGGTTGCCCCAGATCATGCCGGCCAGCCCTTGCAGCACCATCAGCAGGCCGAGCGTGAGGATGATGGCGTTGAGCGGGGACTTGTCCTGCACGGGGCGGACCAGCAGCCGTTCGGTGACCACACCGAGCAGGGTTCCGCTGGCCATGGCGGTGGCGAAACCGAGCCAGTAGCTGCCCGTCGCCTGGGTGACGGTGTAGGCGAGGTAGACCGCCATGAGCGCGAGGGCAGGCTGAGCGAAGTTCACTACCCGGGTCGCCTGGTAGATGATGACGAGGGACAGCCCCAAGGCCGCATAGATCGCGCCGTTGGCGATGCCCTCGAAGGTCAGACTGATGAACTGGTTCACGGGATCACCTCAAAAACCCAGGTAGGCGTGGCGCATCCGGTCGTCCGCGAGCAGTTCGGCGGAGCTGCCCCGCGCAACAACTGCTCCCTGGGAGAGCACGAAACCGTGGTCGGTGATGGACAGGGCGCTTGCGGCGTTCTGTTCCACCAGCACCACGGTCAGCCCAGTGCGGTCGCGCAGGTCGTGCAGCAGCCGCATGATCTGCTGGGTGATGAGCGGGGCGAGCCCGAGGGAGGGCTCGTCCAGCAGCAGCACGGCAGGTCGGGCCATCAGGGCCCGGCCGATGGCGACCATTTGGCGTTCCCCGCCGGAAAGGGAGGCTGCGGGCTGGTTGCGCCGCTCCACCAGGGGCGGGAACAGTTCGTAGACCTCGTCGAGGGCTTGGGCCCGGTCGCGCCGGTCGGCGCGCCACAGCCCGCCCAGCCGCAGGTTCTCCTCCACGGTCAAGTCGACGATGACCCCGCCGCCTTCCGGGACGTGGGCGAGACCGCGGCGGACCATGCTCTCGGCGGGGGCGCCGGTGATGTCTTCGCCGTTGACGAGGATCCGGCTGCCGGGGGCGGCGGGCTGGAGCCCGGAGATGGTGCGCAGCAGGGTGGTCTTCCCGGATCCGTTGGCGCCCAGGACCGCGCAGATCTCTCCCGGCTGGACGGTCAGGGACACCGAGCGTAGGGCTTGGACCGCCCCGTAGTAGGTGGAGAGGTTCTCGATCTGCAGAATCGGGGTGTCACTCACCGGCAGCCTCCTGCACCGGAGTGCCCAGGTAGGCCTCCGCAACCGCGGGGTCTGCTTGGACGACGGACGGCGGACCGGAGCAGATGACCTGGCCGAAGTTGAGGACGACGATGTGGTCGCACACGTCCATGACCAGGTCCATGTGGTGTTCGACGAGGACGACGCCCATGGTTTGGCTGCACCGCCGGATCGTGGCGGCCAGGTCGGCCATGTCCGCGCCGGACAGGCCGCTGGCGGGTTCGTCCATGAGCAGCAGTTCAGGTTCGGCGACGAGGGCGCGGGCCAGGGCCACGCGTTTCTGCAGTCCGTAGGGGAGGGTCGAGGGGTAGGCGTGGGCGACGTCGGCGATCCCGAACTCTTCGAGCACGGCCATGGCCCGGTCGGTGAGCTCCCGTTCGTCGCGCTGGTAGCTGCCGAGTCCGGTGAGCATGCCGGGGAGTCGGGAGCGGCCCAGCGGGTCGGCGCCGACGATCACGTTGTCCAGGACCGTCATCCTCTCGAAGAGGTTGAGGCCTTGGAAGGTGCGGGCGATTCCCAGGCGTGCAAGCTGGTGGGGACGATGGTTGCGCAGGGGGCGCCCTTTGAAGGTGATCGTGCCGCGCTGGGGTCTCACCACGCCGGTTATCACGTTGAACAGCGTGGTTTTACCGGCTCCGTTCGGGCCGATGAGGCCAGTCACGCTCTGGGGGGCGATCGTCAGTCCGACATCGGAGAGCGCGGCGAGGCCTCCGAATCGGACGGTTACCCCCTCGACCTCCATCAGGGGGGAGGGTGCGGTAGGGGCCATGAAGCCTCTTTCTGTCAGTGCGGAGCCACCGCGTCTTGGACCGCGGGGATATACCTCGCCGCATACCAACTGGTTGGCATGCGGCGAGGTCACGAGTGCGGCGCGCCGGGGAGGGACTGAAGGGGGGACAACGCCGCGGACCATCAAGTTACCTATGACCTGGATCACCTGGAAGTGGTCTCGCGCGGAACCGGTGATTTCACCGATAGGCCCTTGCACCGCGATGACCTGCGGCGTAAAAATAATTCAGATTTATTTAGGCGACTGTGACCGTCCGACTCCGGAGCGCATCGTGCCCCTTCCTGTCCGTACCGCCCGCTTCACCGACCGCGTCGCCCTCGTCACCGGGGCCGCAGGCGGCATCGGGGCCGCAACCGCACAGCGGCTAGCCGCCGAAGGCGCCGCCGTGGTCCTCACCGACATCGACACGGAACGCGGAGAACGCGTCGCCGCCCGCCTCCGCGACCAAGGCCACCGGGCGGTCTTCCAGTACTGCGATGTCTCCGACGAAGACTCCTGGGCCCACGCCGTCCGCACCGCCAACGACACGTTCGGCCCCGTCGACGCCCTCGTGAGCAACGCCTACCGCGTCACCATCGCCCCCGCCCACGCCACCTCGCTTGCCGACTGGAACGACCAGATCGCGGTGACCCTCACCGCTACTTTCCTCGGGGTACGCGCCTGCCTCACTGACCTCCTGGCCCGCAACGGCAGTGTGGTCGCGGTGTCCTCTGTGCACGCCATGGTGGGCCTGCCCGGCCGCCCCGCCTATGCCGCGGCCAAAGCCGGGCTGACTGGACTGGCCCGGCAGCTCGCCGTGGAATACGGGCCGCAGATCCGGGTCAACAGCGTCCTCCCCGGCCCGATCCGCACCCGGGCTTGGGACAACGTCAGCGAAGACGACGTGCGCCGCAGCGTGGAGCAGACCGTGGCAGGCCGCCTCGGCGAACCCGACGAAGTCGCCGCCGCGATCGCCTTCCTCCTCTCCTCCGACGCCTCCTACATCACCGGCACCACACTGCTGGTCGACGGCGGCTGGACCTCCTACAAAACCTCCGCGTGACCATGAGCAGCTCCTACCCCGGGCGGGGCGTCCACGGCCGCGTCGTCGAACTCCTCGGCGAACGCGTCGCCTCCGGAATGATCCGCGAAGGCGACACCCTCGACCTGCGCTCCTTGAGCGCCGAACTCGGTGTGAGCATGAGCGTGGTGCGGGAAAGCGTGCGGGTACTCGCCGCCAAAGGCCTCGTGGACTCCCGCCAGAAACGCGGCACCTTCGTGCGTCCGCGCACCGAGTGGAACCTGCTCGACGCCGACGTCGTGCGCTGGCGTGCCCGAGGCGGTGACACCGCCCGGCTCATGGCCGACCTGGCTGAACTGCGTGCCCTCATCGAACCCGCTGCGGCCCGCTTCGCTGCCCAGCGACGCACGGAAAACCAGCTTGCCGACCTGGACCAGGCCCTCGACTGCATGGACCGCACCCGTGGGGATCCGCGCGCCCACGCCCTCGCCGACCTCGAATTCCACCGCTGCCTCCTCGCTGCCTCCGGCAACGAACTGCTATCCCGCATGGACCTGCTCGTCGCCCCCGGCCTCGTGGAACGCGACATCCTCGTGCACTCCGCCGACCCGAAAGCCGACCCGGTGCCGGCGCACCGCGCCGTCGTCGACGCCGTGCGCGCCCGCAACCCTGACGCCGCCGAGCAGGCGATGCGCGCCCTCCTCGCCGCCGCCGACGCCGACCTCCGCCGCCTTGCCGGCACCGCCTTGGACCCGCCCAACCGGAAGGACCGCCCGTGAAGATCGTCCGTGTCGAAACCTTCGCCGTCCCCCCGCGCTGGCTGCTGTGCCGGGTCGAAACCGACGACGGGGTCGTCGGCTGGGGCGAACCCGTGGTGGAAGGACGCGCCTCCACGGTCCGCACCGCCGTGCACGAACTCGCGGAACTCCTCCTCGGACGCGACCCCATGCGTATCGAGGACCACTGGCAGTTGATGACCAAAGCGTCCTTCTACCGGGGCGGGCCGGTACTGTCCAGCGCGGTCGCCGGACTCGACCAGGCTCTGTGGGATATCGCGGGCAAAGTCCTCGGCGTCCCCGTGCACGTGATGCTCGGCGGCCCGGTACGCGACCGGGTGCGGGCCTACAGTTGGGTAGGCGGGGACGAGCCCAGCCAAGTCGCAGACGCGGTAGCGGAACGGGTCGACGCCGGGTTCACCGCGGTGAAAATGAACGCTTCCGGCCGCACCGACCCGCTCTCCACCGCGCACGCTGTCGCCGAGATCGTGGCACGCGCCGAAGCCGTCCGCGACGTGCTCGGCCCCGACCGGGACTTCGCCGTGGACTTCCACGGCCGGTTCACTACGGCGAACGCCCGGCGCGTCATCGACCACCTGGCCCCGCTCCACCCCTTGTTCGTCGAAGAACCGGTGCTGCCCGAATACACCCACCGCATCGGGGACGTGGTCGCGGCCACCACTGTGCCCATCGCCACCGGGGAGCGGCTGTTCTCCCGCTCCGACTTCCTGCCCGCCTTCCAGGCAGGCATCGCCGTCGCCCAACCGGACCTCTCCCACGCGGGCGGCATCTCCGAAGTGCGCCGGATCGCCGCGCTCGCGGAAACCTTCGACGTGCTCCTGGCCCCGCACTGCCCGCTCGGCCCGATCGCCCTGGCGGCCAGCCTGCAGATCGCCTGCTGCGTGCCCAACTTCCTCATCCAGGAGCAGAGCATCGGCATCCACTACAACCAGGGGGCGGATGTCCTCGACTACCTCATCGACCCGGACGTGTTCACCTTCACCGACGGTTTCCTGGCGCGGCCCACCGCGCCCGGGCTGGGCATCACCGTGGACGAGCGCGCCGTCCGCGACGCCGACGGATCCGTCCCCGACTGGCGGGGCCCCGTGTGGCGGCACCCCGACGGCTCGTTTGCTGAATGGTGATCTTTCATCTCAATCACCCCTCCGTGTGACCTCTTGCACATTAAGTGAGGGAATGTTACTTTCGCGGAAACCGACCTGTTTGAGGTATCCGCGCATGGGGAGTGAGAGTCTGGCCGACCGCCTGGCCGACCGCCTGCTCGACCAGGTGGTGCGCGGTGAACTCGCCGTGGACGAGGCCCTGCCCTCGGAAGCCGAGATCGCCGCAGCAGCCGACGTCAGCCGTCTGACCGTCCGCGAGGCGGTCAAAGTGTTGCGGACCAAGAACATCGTCCGGGTCAAACGCGGTCGGGGAACCTACGTCAACGCACCCGAGCACTGGACTGACCTGGAACTCATCCTGCGCATGGCGCAACGCCGCAGCGGGGCAGGCGCCGCAGCACTCGGACTGCTGGAAGTACGGCGCATCCTGGAAGCCGGAGCCGCCGAACTCTGCGCCCAACGCCGCAGCGACGCCGACCTCGCCCTGTTGACCACACACGTCGCGGAGATGGACAAAGCCATCGCCGCGGACGACGCCTCCACGTTCGCCCGCGCTGAAACCGCCTTCCACGAAACCATCGTGCGGTCCTGCGGCAACGTGTTCATCCCAGCGATCTGCGCCCCCGTGGACCGGCTACTGCTGCACCTGCACGCCCGGACCGCAACCATCGCCCACATCCGGGTCCGCGCCCAAAGCCACCACCGCCGGATCCTGTCCGGAATCGCCGCCGGCTCCCCTGCCGCAGCCCGGGACGCGATGCGCGCCCACTTCGACCAGCTCGCTGAAGACCTGCTGCGCCACGTCGTCGACCGCTGCGGTGTCAGCGAACCGTAGCCGGCTGCCGCACCCGACGGCAGAAGCGCAGCGCACAACTGCCTGGGCTGCGGCGGGGAGAAACGCTCCCGCTCCCCGCCGCAGCCCGGCATCACCACTCACATGCCAGCGATGAGCTTCTCCACCCGTTCATCCACCGCCTTGAACGGGTCCTTGCACAACACGGTGCGCTGCGCCTGGTCGTTGAGCTTGAGATGCACCCAGTCCACGGTGAAGTCCCGCCGCTTCTCCTGGGCTTTCTTAATGAACTCGCCGCGCAGCCGGGCCCGCGTCGTCTGCGGCGGCACCGACTTCGCTTCGAAAATCCGCAGGTCGCTGACCACCCGCTCCATCTGCCCGCGCTGCTGGAGCAGGTAGAACAGGCCGCGGTCCCGGTGAATGTCGTGGTAGGTCAAGTCGAGCTGGGCCACCCGGGGGGACGAGAGGCTCAACCCGTGCTTGGCCCGGTAGCGTTCCAGCAGCTTGTACTTGGCGACCCAGTCGATCTCCCGCGCCACCAAGTCCAAGTTGCCGCTCTCCACCGCCTCCAGGGTGCGCTGCCACAACTCCAAAACGCGCTTACCGGTCGCGTCAGTGCCGGTGCGGTCCACAAAGCTCTGCACCCGCTCCAAGTATTCGCGCTGGATCTCCAACGCGCTGGCCTCCCGACCGTTGGCCAGGCGGACCTTGCGGCGGCCCGTCATATCGTGGCTGATCTCGCGGATCGCCCGGATCGGGTTCTCCAACGTGAAGTCGCGCATGGGCACATTCGCTTCGATCATGCGCAACACCAAGTCGGTGGAGGCGAGCTTGAGCAGCGTCGTGGTCTCGCTCATGTTGGAGTCGCCCACGATCACGTGCAGTCGCCGGAACCGCTCCGCGTCCGCGTGCGGCTCGTCACGCGTGTTGATAATCGGACGGGACCGGGTCGTCGCCGACGACACACCCTCCCAAATGTGTTCGGCGCGCTGACTGACGCAGTACAGCGCGCCGCGCGGAGTCTGCAGGACTTTACCCGCCCCGCAGATGATCTGGCGGGTCACCAGGAAGGGAATGAGGACATCGGCGAGCTTCCCGAACTCCCCGTGCCGCGCCACCAGGTAGTTCTCATGGCAGCCGTAGGAGTTGCCGGCCGAGTCCGTGTTGTTCTTGAACAGGTAGATGTCCCCGGCGATCCCCTCCTCGCGCAGCCGCTGCTCGGCGTCGATCTGCAGCCCTTCCAGGATGCGTTCCCCGGCCTTGTCGTGGGCTACCAGGTCGAGCAGGTTGTCGCACTCGGGGGTGGCGTACTCCGGATGGGAGCCCACGTCCAGGTAGAGCCGCGCGCCGTTGCGGAGGAACACGTTGGAACTGCGCCCCCACGACACCACACGGCGGAACAGATAGCGGGCCACTTCGTCCGGTGACAGCCGGCGCTGCCCCCGGAACGTGCAGGTGACCCCGTACTCGTTCTCCAGACCGAAGATGCGGCGTTCCACGCGGCCTCACCCGTCCTTCTTCATCCGCGGCGCCGCGGACCCGCGGCCCGCGGCGCCTGCCGAATCACACTCAGTCAGTGGCGCCGCCGTCTTCAGAGGACTGCGCTTCAGCCGCCTCCTCGGCCTCGCGCGCCTCCTGGAGCATCCGGGCCAACCGTTCCCCCTGGATGCGACGGAACTTACGGTGCGGCCGCGAACGTTCCAGCACCGCCACCTCCAGGCTGCTGGCTTTCAGCTCGCGTCGTTCACCGTTTTCGTGCGCCAGACCGTGCACCGCGACCCGCAGCGCGTCGGTCAGGGACATGTTCTTGACGTACCGTTCCCGCAGCGCCGCAGTCACCCGCTCGGCGGAGCCGCCCATCGCCAGGAAGTCGCGTTCGTCGACCACGGAACCGTCGAAAGTAATCCGGTAGATCTGGTCGGAGTCGGGGGAGTCACCGACTTCCGCGACGACAATCTCGACTTCCCAGGGCTTGCTGCTCTCCGTGAAGACCGCGCCGAGGGTCTGGGCGTACGCGTTGGCCAGCATCTGGCCTGTGACGTCGCTGCGGTCGTAGGTGTAGCCGTGCATGTCGGCGAAGCGGACACCGGCAAGGCGCAGATTCTCGAACTCGTTGTAGCGGCCGACCGCGGCAAACGCCACCCGGTCGTAGAGTTCGCTGATCTTGTGCAGCGTCCGGGACACGTTGTCCGCCACGAACAGGATGCCGCCCTCGTATTGCAGTACGACGGCGCTGCGGCCCCGCGCGATCCCTTTTCGCGCGTAGTCCGCCTTGTCCTTCATGATCTGTTCGGGCGAGACGTAGAACGGCATCGACACCGGCGTAGTTTCCTTTACTGGTCGAAGAGCACGGATGACAGGGTCAGCTCACCGGGGCGGTGGGTCCGTCGGGGTGTTCAGCGCGGGCGGCTACCACCGTCTGCGCCAACGATTCGACTTCCTCGTGCGACATCCGACGGTGGCCGTCCTCGGTAATGACGTCGACCAGCGGGTAGATCTTGCGGTGCAGGTCAGGACCACCCGTGGCGGAGTCGTCGTCGGCCGCGTCGTAGAGTGCCTGCAGCGCAACCAGTGCAGCGTCGGTCTCGGCAAGGTCATCGCGGTACAGCTTCTTCAAAGCCCCTTTGGCGTAGACCGAACCGGACCCGATGGCGTGGTAGCGGTGCTCCTCGTAGCAGCCGCCCACCGGGTCGTAGCTGAAAATGCGGCCTTCTCCGCGGGACGTGTCGTAGCCCACGAGCAGCGGGACCACCACAAACCCCTGCATGGCCAGCCCCAGGTTGGAGCGGATCATGGTGGCCAGCCGGTTGGCTTTGCCTTCCAGCGACAGCGGGCGCCCTTCCCGCTTCTCGTAGTGCTCCAGTTCCACCTGGAAGAGCTTGGCCAGTTCAATACCGATTCCGGCCGATCCCGCAATACCGACCGCAGAGAACTCGTCGGTGCGGAACAGCTTGTCCATATCCCGGTTGGCGATCACATTGCCGGACGTGGCTCTACGGTCGCCCGCGAGCACGACACCGCCGGAAAAGACAACAGCCACGATCGTCGTGGCTTCGGGAGTCAAGTGGGCGGGGGAGCTGTCGGAGGGAAGGTTGGCGAAATTGGGCAGCCGGTCGGGACTCACCTGACGGAGGAAGTCGACGAACGACGTGGGCCCCGGACTCATGAACGCGGCGGGCAGCCGTCCACTACCCATGAACGCTTCAGACACGCGACTCCCTTCGGAGGTGCCCCGTCCACGTGGACGGGGCACCGCGGACTTGTTCGTTTGCCTTGCTGTGACCCTACTGACAGCTCAGAAGACGGAGGTACCCGCCGACGGTGACTTCTCTTTCAGCGAACTTCCGCCTGGGGACGGCATCGACGCCTGGGGTACGGTGCGGGACTACTCGCCGCCTTTCTGCACGAACTGCCGGACGAAGTCTTCTGCGTTGCTCTCCAGCACCTCGTCAATCTCGTCGAGGATGTCGTCCACGTCCTCGGCCAGCTTCTCGTTGCGCACCGAGGTCTCCGTGGTCACCTCGATCTCTTCAACCTCCTGGTTGCGTCGGGTTGCGTGCTTCTGACCCCCGGTTTCCTTCGTCGCCATGTGGAGGCTCCTCCCTGTGTTCGAGCTCTCGCCTCTATCTTGGCCACTTGACGCCCAACTCAACCCTTACGCAGAGCGTCGTTTCGCGCACGTTACCCACTGCGGCACACGTACACACGTTTGAACAGCCACAATGCACACCGTATCGCCTGGGAAAACAGAAAAATAGGGCCGGATTTCTCGCCTTGTCCTGCCGTGCTCGCCCGGGGCCAGGCCGCTGTAGGGTACCGGTCGTCCACGTATCGCGCTCACCCACACAGCGCAACGTCCGGAAAGGGGACGGCGGTGGCCGACACCAACGAGTACGCGGCAACGTTCAACCTGGTCGACAGCGACGGAGACCAGCGCATCTCCGCGCGGGAACTGGGGCGGCTCATGGAAGTGCTGGGCTCGCCGATCACCCTCGACCAGGCCGAAGAGGCCGTGCGCAGCATCGACTCCGACGGCGACGGGCTGATCTCGCTCGAAGAGTTCGCTGCCTACCTGGAGTCCGCCCGCAACTGAGGCGGGCCCTCCCCCCACGAAAAAAGGTGGGGGCCGACCCGCGGCCCCCACCAGTGCAGCACTGTGGTTACTGCTCTTCCGCCCGGTAGGCGATTCGACCGTCCAGCACGGTCAGCCACGCGTTCACGTCGCTGAGCTCCTCGGTGGGGATGGCTTCAATGTCGCGGTCCAACACCACCACGTCTGCGAGATAGCCCGGCTTCAACGCGCCCAGCCGGTCCTCCACGCCCAGCGCATACGCCGCGTCCCACGTGTGGGCGCGCAGCGCCTCGTGCACGCTGATCGCCTGGTCGGCGCCGATCTCCACACCCTCGCGGGTGGTGCGGCGGACCGCGTTGGCGACCGTGTCCATCGGACGCAGGCTGGACACGAACGAGTCACTCGACAGCACCGGACGCAGCCCCAAGTCCAGCTCCTCCCGCATAGGCTGCAGCCGGTGCGCCCGCTCCCCCAAGCGGCGCAGGAAGTCGCCGCCGCTGTCGTAGAGGAAGTTCGGCTGGTTCACCGGGATCACCCCGTAGTCGGTGAACCGCCGCGTCTGCTCAGGCGTCGGGTAGCCGCAGTGCTCGATCCGCGGCCGCGGGTCAGGCCCGGCCACTTTGACCGCCGCGTCGATCGCGGCCAGGGTCTGCTCCATCGCCCAGTCGCCCTGCGTGTGGATGGCGACCTGCCAGCCCTGCTCGGCCGCGCGCCGCACCAAGTCCACCAGCTCCTCGGGCTCGTGGTACATGCTGCCGGTGAACTCGCCGTGCTCCCCGTACGGCACGCTGAACCGGGCCGTGCCGCCCAGCAGAGTGCCGTCCGAGTAGAACTTCATCCCGGTCAGACGCAGCCAGTCGTCGCCGAACGGCGCCGCCAGCCCCACAGAGTGGAACGCGTCCAACTGGTGGGACAACGGCAGCCCGAAGGTCCGCACCGGCAGAGTCCCCGCCGCGTGCGCTGCCCGGTAGACCCGCAGCTCCCGCGCGGAAACCTGCGGGTCGCACACCGTGGTCACCCCGGCGGCGAGATACGTGTCCGCGGCATCCTGCAGCCAGCCCAGCAACTGCTCAGCGGGCAGGTCGGTGTGGAAGTTCGGCCCGTGGCAGCCGATGTCCACCGCCAGCGGCAGCAGCAGCTCCATCGCCGAATCCACCACCATCCCGGTCAGGCGGCCCGCCTCGTCCCGCAGGAACGCCCCACCAGGCGGGTCGGTGACGTCATCGGTGACCCCGCTCTGCGCGAGCGCGGCAGAGTTGACCACCGCCTGGTGCCCGGAAACGTGGTAGATGATCACCGGATGCTCGGTGGTGGCCTCGTCCAGCACGCGCCGGGTGGGACGGCCCTCCGGGTATTTGGCGTCGTCCATCCCGAACGCGCGGATCCACTGCCCCGGCGGGGTGCGCTCCGCCGCGGCCGCCACCGCCGCGACCAGGTCGGCGACACTCGTCACCGTCGGATAGCGGGCGTCGAGCGCCGCCAGCGACTCTGCGGTGGACAGCAGGTGGTTGTGCGGGTCGATAAACCCCGGCAGAACCGTGCGCCCGCCCGCATCAATCTCCACCGCGTCGGGACCCACCGCGGCCCGAGCCGCCTCCTCAGTTCCCGCGAGCAGGATCCGGCCGTCCCGGACGGCCAGCGCTGCAGCACGCGGGTTCGCCTCGTCCATGGTGATCACGGTGGCGTTGCGGATCAGCAGAGCGGACACAGCTCGACTCCTTCGTCATCGGTGTCACAGGGTGCGCCGCCAATGCGGCACAACCAGACAGGGTCCAACGGGTCAGGCTTCAGCAGCAGCGAGCACGTCGCTGTCGCGGTAGCGGGGCGCCTTGACCAGGCAGGCGATGCTCACCAGGGCCATGAGGATGAGCAGGCCCGCAACCGAGTAGATGGTTCCGGTCGCTGCGTACAGCGCGGTGCAGACCAGCGGGGACAGGCCACCGAAGATCGCCCCGGCCACCTGGTAGGCCAGCGAGACGCTGGTGTAGCGGGCCTCCGGCGGGTACATCTGGGCCAGCACCCGGGCGATCGGGCCGTAGGTCGCGGCCATCACCAGGCGCATCAGAGCCAGTGCCAGGAAGATCAGCGCCGTGCTGCCCGTCTCCAAGACGAGGAACTGCGGCACCGCCAGGATGATCACACCGATCAAACCCAGCACCACCACGCGGACCGTGCCGAAGCGGTCACCCAGCCAGGACACGCCGAGGGTCGCGACCAGTTCCACGAAAGCCGCGACCGACAGGCCGTTGAGGATGACCTGCTCGCTCACGCCGACTTCCGTCACCCCGTAGCTCTGCAGGAAAGTGGTGACGACGTAGTAGCCGCCGACCGCCACCGGAAGCACACCGATGCCGAGCAGCAGCGGCTTCCACGAACCCTGCAGCGCGGCGCGCAGCGGCAGCTCCTTGGGGGCCTTCTCCTGAACCGCGGTGAAGACCGGGGACTCCTCCACCTTGAGGCGGATCATCAACCCCACCGCCACAAGCACGATGGAGGCGAGGAACGGCAGGCGCCACCCCCACGAGTAGAGGAAATCGTTGCCCACGGCAGCGATCAGGCTGAAGGACCCGGTGGCCAGCAGCGCACCCGCGGGGTTACCGAGCTGGGCAAAAGATCCGTAGAACGTCTTCTTGTTCTCGGGCGCGTGCTCCACGGAGATCAGCACCGCGCCGCCCCACTCGCCGCCCACGGCGATGCCCTGCACGAAGCGCAGCACCACCAGCAGCAGCGGAGCAACGAACCCGATCTGCTTGTACGTGGGCAGCAACCCGACCAAAAACGTCGCGGTACCCATCATGACCAGCGTGGTGACCAGCGCGGACTTGCGGCCCACCCGGTCACCGTAGTGGCCGAAAATGATGCCGCCCAGCGGACGGGCGAAGAAGCCCACCGCGAACGTGGCGAAAGAAGCCATGAGTCCCACGAGAGGATCCGTGTCCTCTGGGAAGAACGCGGTAGCAAAGATGAGGCTGGCAGCGGTGGCGTAGATGTAAAAGTCGAACCACTCGATGGTGGTACCGACGAACGACGCGATCGCGGCACGTAGCGGACTGCTGGTCGTTGGGGGACTCTGCTTACTCATGATGGCTCCGTGCGGGTCTCTTCAGACGCCTCCTCGTGGAGGTGCCGGTAAACTGCCTGAACTCCACGATGACCTGCGTAAATAGGAACAATGTGACGTTAGACTCCCCCATAGGGAACCGTGAAAGACGATTCGTATAGTCAAAACCGTGACTAATGTGCAGTACGCACAGTTTGCGGGCGGCAGACCGCTCACTATGCGCGCTTTGACCGCCCGACCTGACCTGGAAATCCGGATCCGCGCCGGCCACGGCGGACTGGACCGCACCGTGCGCTGGGCCCACGTCACCGAACTCCACGACCCGGTGCGGTGGCTCCGCGGTGGAGAACTCGTGCTGACCGTGGGGTTAAACGTCGGCGCCACGGAAGCAGAACAGCGCGCCTACGTCGCCCGGCTCGACACCGCGGGATGCGCCGGACTCGGCTTCGCCCTTGACACGTGGCTGACCGAAATCCCGCCGGCCATGGTGGACGAGGCAGAACAGCGCAACATGCCGCTGCTGTCCGTGGAAGGCAACACCCCGTTCATCGCGATCGTGGAAGCGGTCGCCGAACACTACGCCACCGAGCAGCTCCGCCTGCAAGGCAAAATGCTCACCGCCCAGGACGCCATGGTCCGCTCCGCCCTGCGCACGGGTCTGCCCGGTGTGGTCACGGAACTCGCCAAAGCAGTCGCCGGGGAAGCCCTTCTCCTCGACCAGAACGGGTTGACCACGCACTCTGTCCCCGGTGGCGAACACCCCTGGCACAGCACGGTGCGGTCCGCGGTCGTCCTCGACGGGGACCGGCCGCGCGGCATGTCGATCCTCGCCGACGGGGACGCCACCATCCTCCTACAAAACCTGCGCGCTGGCGGCAGCACCCTCGGCTGGCTGGCGCTGCGCTGCTCCTCCCCCGCCTCCGCCCCCACCCGGATGCTCACCAACCACGCTGCATCCCTGCTGACCATGCACCTGCTGCGGTCCCGGGACGCGCGGCGCCTGCACCACCATGCCCGCGCCCCGCTGCTGCGCCTCCTCGTCACCGACCGCACCGCCGGAGCGTCCGCGGCCCGGCTCCTGACGCTCCCGCCGCCCCCGTTCGAAGTAGTGCACCTGGCCACCGACCGCCCTGACACGTTGGTCGACCAGGTTGTTGACGCGCTCGCCGACGTCATGGGCAGCGGCCCAGCCCTCGACCGGGCCGCGCTGTGCGCGCTCGACGACGGGGTCCTCGTCGTGCTCCCCGAATCACGGACCCGCCCCCGCCTGGGTGAACTCCTCTTCACTGATTTGGCGGCACGTCCGGAAGGCCCGCGTGCTGCGGGAGCATGCCAGGCCCGCGGCTCGGCGTACCTCGCTGATGCGGCGAACCGCGCCCGCCGCATCGCCGCTTCCGGTCCCGGCTACCGGCACGCCGCAGACACCGAAGCATGGTCGCTGCTGCGCGACTCCCTTCCCGCGGAAGCATCCGAAGAATTCCAGCAAACCGTGCTGGGCGCGCTCCGCGAGCACGACGCGCGCAACGGCACCGAACTCGTGGCCACGCTCCGCTCCTACCTGGAGCACAACTGCGGGATCGAAGCCACCGCCCGCGCCTTGGGCGTGCACCGCAACACGCTGCGCGCCCGGCTGCGCACCGCGGAACGAGTCATGGGCCGTTCCTTGGACGTGCCCCGGCACCGCCTGGAACTGTGGGCGGCCCTCGCATTGGATGCGGGCAGTGCTCCCGGCCCGTAGGGGATCCAGGCCGGGAGCACCCAGGCCTCAGCGTTTGCCCGTCAACGCGGCCACCAAGTCCGCAGCGGTTTCACAACGGTCCAGCAGTTCACCCACGTGCTCCCGGGTGCCGCGCTGCGGCTCCATGGTGGGGACCCGCTGCAGCGAGTCGTAGCCGGGAATGTCGAAGATGACCGAGTCCCACGATGCTGCGGCCACCGAGTCGGAGTACTTGGCCAGGCAGCGGCCCCGGAAGTAGGCGCGCGTGTCAGCGGGAGGCTCGGTGACGGCCCGCTGCACTTCCGACTCGTCGAGGAGCCGCTGCATGCGGCCGCGCGCCACCAGCCGGTTGTACAAGCCTTTGTCCTCGCGCACGTCGGTGTACTGCAGGTCGATCATCTGCAGGCGGGGGTGGTCCCACGCCAGGCCGTCGCGGGCCCGGTAGTTTTCCAGAAGCTTGAGCTTGGCCACCCAGTCGAGCTGGTCGGCCAGTTTCATCGGGTCGTCGGCGAGGGTCGTCAGCACCGTTTCCCACCGGTCGAGCACGTCGGCAGTGTCCGGGTCGACGTCGGTGCCGTAGCGGTCCTCCACGTATTTGCGGGCCTGCTCCAAGTATTCGCCTTGGAGCTGCAGCGCAGTCATCTGCCGTCCGTCACGCAGCCGCACCTGGTGGGTGAGGCTGGGGTCGTGCGAAATGGCCCGCAGGTCGGCGACTGGCGTCTCCAACGACAGGTCGTTGGTGAGGAAGCCGTCTTCGATCATCGACAACACGATCGAGGTGGTCCCCAGCTTCAAATAAGTGGAGATCTCGCTCATGTTCGCGTCGCCGATGATGACGTGCAGCCTCCGGTACTTGTCAGGGTCGGCGTGCGGCTCGTCGCGCGTGTTGATGATGGGCCGTTTCAACGTGGTTTCCAGGCCCACTTCGACTTCGAAGAAGTCGGCGCGCTGGCTGATCTGGAACCCGGCGTCGCGTGCGTCGATACCGATCCCCACCCGGCCCGCCCCGCACACCACCTGACGGGAGACGAAGAACGGGATGAGGTGCTGCACGATCTCCGAGAACGGGGTGGACCGGCGCATCAGGTAGTTCTCGTGACAGCCGTACGAGGAGCCCTTGTTGTCAGTGTTGTTCTTGTACAACTGGATGGGCTCCGCGGAGGGGAGCATCGAAGCGCGCCGGGCCGCATCCGCCACGATCCGCTCCCCCGCCTTGTCCCACAGGACTGCGTCACGGGGATTGGTGGCCTCGGGGGCAGAGTACTCGGGGTGGGCGTGGTCGACGTAGAACCGCGCCCCGTTGGTGAGGATGACGTTGGCCAACCCCAAGTCTTCGTCGGTGAGTTGGCTCGGATCAGCCGCCTCGCGCGCCAGGTCGAAGCCGCGCGCGTCGCGCAACGGGTTCTCCTCCTCGAAATCCCAGCGAGCTCTGCGCGCCCGCGCGGCCGAAGCCGTCAGGTAGGCGTTGACCACCTGGGTCGAGGTCACCATCGCGTTGGCACCGGGGTTTCCTGGCACGGAGATCCCGTACTCAGTCTCGATGCCCATAATCCGCCGCACAGTCATGTTGTGAAGGGTATCCACCGAGACACGCTTTGATGCATGACCCGCCGAATTGTGCTCGAACAGCCGAGTTCGCCCCGTACGCCACGGTGACGGCCAGTCCTCACTTCCGAGCTCGATTCGCGAGGGCGGGACCCAGGGTTTTGGGTCGTCCGACCGATGGTTCCCGCCAGCATCGGCGCTTTCTTAGCGAGAAGCCCCAGGACTACCAGCGAGCAGAATCGTCTCAATATCGGCTTTCGACCCGAGAACGTGACATCCCTCCCTGCACGCCCTCTGGCCGCAAGCTACCGAAATCCACAAATCAATACGAAAGTGCAAAACCTAAAACGAAGATCTTCCACCACCCCTTCCCCTTGAATCAGAAAATAAAAATCGCAAAATACTTGTAATTTTATTCAATTTTAAATCATCTTCATCAAACCACCAAAAATCCAATCTACCCCCAACAGCACACTGGACCGCCAGAACATTTCTCGCTGATTAGAGCCTACAAAGAGCCTTCATGGACACGAAAAACCGGAAATTCATGGAAACCACACAGGGCATGGACATCTCAAAGCTACGCGCAGCTAGAGACTTGTGCGCGGTTCTTCAAAACCGCATACAGGAGGACTGTTCGCCATACAGCTGATACGGAAGATCAACCCACTACCACGGTAGTGCCCAGCGGGAAGCGCCCCCTCAACCATGGATGGTTGAAGGGATAATCTCTGACGGTGTCACCGACATCGAGAAAAAGACAGTTGATCCATCTCTGATCAGCTCAATTCTAACGAGCCAGCTGTACAGCAATCCTTATATATTCCCGCATGCGCGGGGAGCACTCCCCCGTTCAGGGGACCGGATGGGGCGCGGCGGACCATCCCCGCATGCGCGGGGAGCACCCTAAACGACCTGCAACTTTACCAGCGTGCAGCACCAATTTCATTCACTTCCGAAAAGAAGACCAAGCTCCCCAATAAGAAAATTTGGCCCAACAGGCATGGAGCATCAGGACAGAGTCGTCTCGCATAGCAATGAAACCACCGATGTGAGAAGCCTTCAGCACAAAGCCATTCCTCAGGCGTAGAAAACCCTCACCGCACATCCCACAGGTCCCCCTACGGACACGACGACAGTCCTGCACACCGACTAGAGCCCACGCGATCCCACCACTCCCCTTTACAGAGCTGGACAGAGCAGGTTCCGCGCCTGTTGGTAAGCCGACGGCCGCCAAGCAGAAAGAAGGGCCTGCCGGGGATGTCCGGCAGGCCCACCAAGTCGCTTGTTACAGGTACTGGCCAGTGTTGGCCACGGTGTCGATGGAACGACCAGCGTCGGCGCCCTTCTTGCCCGACACCAGAGTCCGGATGTAGACGATCCGCTCACTCAACCCATTTTCCGCAGGTCAACACTTCGAGCACCGACACCATGCCATCACATTGCTGACACGCTGACACCAGGCGTGTAACCGAGTTTCCGATACCCCTCATCCAACACCCGGCGGGCCGCCGACACCGACCCCCGCAACATGTGCCAGTAGACACGCTCCGTAGTCGCCGTGCTGGCATGCCCCAGAATCCGCGACACCTGTGGAAGCGGCATCCCCCCACTGATACACCGCGACGCGAAGTCGTGCCGCAACCAATGGAAAGTGAATTCGTCCGGCAATTCCGCGGCCCCACCCCGTCCCGGAAATCCTCATAGAACGACGGCCGATGAACATACGGAGCTGACCTCCCCGGGCACAGGAAACCATCCTCCGGGATCGACCACCGCTCCGCATGCTCCATAATCCGCTGGTACAGGAACTCCGGCACCGGCACCTCCCGGAACTGGTCAGCCCGCCTGTGCTTCAGCGGCGCCAACCGCTGCGCCCCAACACCTGTCGGGTGATCCGCAGCACCCACCCCTCCTCGCCCTCCACCAACTGGTCGAGACGGACCGCCAACGCCTCACCGATCCGCAACCCCGCAGCATGCCCCAAGTAGGGGGCGATCTGCCACGGCCCGTGCAGGCGGCTCGCCAACGTGTCCAACTGCTGCAACGTGACCGGCACGAACACGCGGGACTCCACGTGCTCAGGCAGCGGTACGTTTGCGCATGGGCTCCGTTCGATTACCCCCGACTTCCGCAGATCGGTGAACACCGCGGCGACCGCGATGAAAATGCTCGCCACCGTGTTCGGCGCGAACCGGTCGGTGAGGTGCCGCACCAACGATTTCACGTGCTCTCGGGACACCTCGACGTCCGCCAGGTCCCCGAACGCGACTCCCGCCGCAACTTCGAAACCGTACACGTGGTTGCGCAGACTGTACCCGTAGTGGGCGGTCGTACTCCGGTTCCCGACCCGGGTACGCAAGAACTCTTCCGCGGCCTCCCGGAAACTGCGCCGCTGCCCCCTCGGCGCGATGACGACCTCGTGGATCGCCTTCTTCGCCTCCACCTGCTTGGCCCAACGCTCCGCCGCCCCCACTGGTCACCGTTGTAGGCCTTCGCAGAAAAACTCACGGTCTGCATCCGCGACCCGCGGCCGCCGGGTCTCCACTGCACGGTCACCGAATGGGGGCAACGTTTCCAGATCCGGAGCCTCTTCTTCTCATCGTCGACACCAGCCGCACATTTGCAGCGCTTGTACAAGGACGCCAAGGCTTCCTCCGAGGGGTGGATCGGATACCAAGGTCCTACCGAGTCAAGCCGCGGCCCGCTGTCTCTCCAACCAGGCGAGCACGTCACGTTCCAGCCAGCGCAGGTGCCTGCCAATCTTGTACGGACGCAGCCCCCACTGCCGCCACCGGTCGTATACCGTCTTCACCGGCACGTGCAGCCAGTCAGCCAGCTCCTGAGGGGTGACCAGCCGATTGGACCCCCCCAACGTTCCCGTCTGCTTCACCTGTTCAGACATGCTTCTTCCTCCTCGTCACTCCGGTGGGACCTCGTTATCCCGCTCAAACGGCGTCTCACCGAAGCTCCGCATCCACTCCACGACACGGTCCACGTCGTGGTACGGCGGAATCCCCTCGGGGCGAGACATGAGGAAGAAGTCCATCAACCTCCTACGAAGCTGCTCAGGGTCACGGGGCGCGCCCAACGGCCACTGGCCGTCCAACCACCGCCAGGCATCATGCGCGGCCACGACCCCCACCCCGGTCACCTCCACCCGGCCCACAGCCGTGGGAGGAAGAAGCAACGCCGAAGGGGACACGTCCAGGACAGCGGCAAACGCGACCAAGTCGTCTACGTCCACCCGACGCCGACCGTGTTCCACGTTGGTGATCGCCACAGCGGTGATCGGTCTACCCCGCTCGGTGAGACGGCGGGCCATCTCGGTAGTGGACAGGCCGCGCAACTGTCGGATACGCCGAATGTTCGCGGCGACCTGTAGCCCGGTGGGGCCGAGCGTGTTGGGGCGGCGTGGAGTGCGTGACGTAGCCATGGGGTGAGTTTCCCATCCCACAGCTGCCACACAGGTTTCCACATTCACCTCCCCAATACTCCTCTAACATGATAGAGGAATATTCTTAGATCTTGTTATAACCCATCAGTCCTGGGAGTTGTGTGCAGAAACCCCCGGCGGCGTGGGCGCACCAGTCCACGCCGCCGCCAGAAGAACACAGCACAGCGCGAACAACAACCACCACGGAGAGGATTAAAGACCCCCAAGTTCTACTGCGGACCAGCGCCCTCACAGGCATGCACCCTTTCCTTGACCTTGACCATCTACAGAGGGTTACAGGTCCGGAAAGGCGAAAACGCCGGGGTACAGACCAAAAAAAATTTTCGGGGTTTACAGAGCCACAAAGAAATCCCTGCTCAAGGCGCCAGAGCAGGAGGGTCGAAAAACACCTGCCAAGAGACGACACAAATCGGTACACTCATCCGTGGTTGAATGCAAAGAGCCCCCGAGATGCTGATCTCGGGGGCTTTTCCACGCCTACAAGATCAGACCTGGCCTGCTTTCAGGGTGTGAAGAAACGCAGTCCACTCCTGCGCGCTGAATTTCAAGTACCCGAGGTGACGGTTCTGGGTGTCACGAACGAAGACGACAGCCTCGGGAGTCTCGGCCACCTCGACGCAGTTGTCGCCTGAACCGCTGTAGGAGGACTTGCGCCACTGTACGTTGGGTGAATGCATGTTCTCCCGCCTTACGCGATGAGGTTTTTCAGGTAGGCCACCGACCTTTGCGGGGTCTCCGCGGCACTACATGTGTGCCCGAAAATCCCCACATACCGTTGGACGACCTTTGGGTCTTCCAGATACAGATCGTCGGTGGCGGTTTCCAGGTACACCATCGGTGGATCTGCTGGGTCCTGGAAATCTAGGATCATGAAACTGCCATCGATCGCCGCGTGAGCGCCGAAGCTGTCTCGCACCACCTGAATGTCAACATTCGGCCGAGCTGCCATATCGATAAGGCGCTGGATCTGAGCGGTCATCACTTCCCGGCCGCCCACCTGCTTACGCAGCGCGGCTTCATCAATGAGCGCCCACAAGTACAGGGGATCGTCCCCTTCTAGCACTTGCTGGCGGCGCATCCGCCCGGCGACCTTCCGGGTAATGTCGTCGCCGTCCATGACGCGGCCGCTTCTCATGACGGCCGCCGCATAGTCTGGGGTTTGCAGCAGGCCCGGGATGAGCAGCGCCTCGTAGGTACGGATCATGCTCGCCCCAGCCTCGAAGTCCGCAAGGCCGCCACGGAGCACATCCCGGTATTCCACCCACCAGCCGCGCACACGGGACTCTCGGGTAAGGTTAATGACCGCTTCCCGCATTTCCGGGGACAGCTCATACACCTCGGCGAGGTCCTGCATGTCACGCGGGGACGGGCGTTTCCATTCGTTGCGCTCCATGCGTGACAGCTTCCCGGAGGGCCAGTCAAGTCTGCGGCTGACCTCGTCAATCGTCAGTCCGCGTTCTTCGCGCATTTTCCGCAGCAGCGCTGACAGCCGCCTGCGGCGCGCGCTGGGGCTGTACCTTCCGGCCATGCGGGTCACCTCCTCCTGCCTGGCGTGATCATAAGCCACGGCAAGGAAGCCGACATATCGGTCACATGATATTCGCATCTTGATTTTCTAAAGATGTGCATCGCATTATGACAGTAAGCATTCATCCGCATGGGCTTGGGCTGTGCAGCCCTCTAGCCCCGTAGGGGTAGGCAACCATGATCTTGAACGCTAAAGGGTCTCCTCCGCGCCGGAGGCCACTTTCACGTAACCGATCCCATCCTCGGCATGTTTGGCCTGACCAGCCAGAACAGTCCGCGGCCCATTTCGAAGCTCGAAACCCTGGCTCGTTTTGCGTATGGGTGCCCCATGAAGGGGTGTTCCGCGTCTGGGTGCATAGAGACCACCTCATTCATGGACCTGTGGTCGCCCCCGACCTCAACTATCTCGAGGCCGCCCTACGCGGGCGTGTTCCCGACGTGCACCTGAACGTCGCCACCCCACCGGAACAGGCCGACACCCAGCTCACCGCCAAGCTCACCGTCTACATCCGCGCCTACCTGACCCAGCGCAGCAAGCACGCCGACTAGCCCCCTGCAATGCAAGACTGCCCGGCTTGAGACGGAGGCTGAGGCAGTCCCCGAGGGAGAACCATGCACGCAGAAAAACGTCTGCCCGCCTGTCTCCACAGTGTTGCCGCCGCACGGGCATGGGTGTCCCGCATTCTCGACGGGTATCCCGAAGACGTGACCGAGACCGTAACCCTGTGCGTATCGGAAGCGGTCACCAACGCCATCCGATACTCCCGCAGCAGCCTGCCACGAGAAGGCGGAAATCTCGGCGAGGTCATCCTTCGCCTACACAACCTGCCCGGCTGTCCTCTCTACGTGGAGGTGCAGGATGAGGGCCCGCTCACCCCCAGTAGCCGCCCTCACGTCGTGGACGGCAGTGGCCCTCTGGCTGAACATGGCCGTGGCATGTGGCTGATCAGCACGCTGGCCAAACAGTGGACAGTCATGTCAGAGGAAAGCGCCACCCTGCTGAGTATGGCCTTCAACACCATGCCCTCCACCGGGAGGGCTGAGCCATGACCGTTCTCATCCTCACCAACCCGTTTGACATCACCGCTGACGACGTAATCCTGCGGCTCACCGAGCGTGGCGTACCCGTCGTCCGCTTGGACCCAGCCGATTTCCCCCAACAGGTGGTGCTGCACTCCGAAATCGGTGGCAACGGATGGACAGGCACACTTACCACCCCGCACCGCATTCTCGACCTGTCCACGGTGACCGGCATCTGGTATCGCAGGCCCAGGAAATTCCGCCTACCCGCCCAGATGAGTCAAGCCGAGTACGAGTTCGCGGCCACTGAGGCCCGCCGCGGCTTCGGTGGAATCATCAACAGCCTGACCGGCTGGATCAACCACCCTTCAGCGATCGGCCGCGCCGAATACAAGCCCTACCAGCTCCACCACGCGGTGCAAGCAGGGTTGAACGTGCCCCGAACCCTGATCACCAACGACCCTAAACAAGCCAAGGGGTGGTGTGCGCGGGTCGGCGACGTCGTCTACAAACCGCTTAGCGCCCCCTCGTGGTTGGAAAACGGCGACACGTATGTCGTCTTCACCACCCCGATCACCCCAGACCAGTGGGGTGATCCTGCCATCGGCCGCACTGCTCATATGTTCCAGCAACGGCTGGATAAAGAGTTCGAGGTGCGTCTCACCATGGTGGATGGCAAGGCGTTTCCCGCGGCCATCCACGCCCACTCGGACGCGGCTCGTATCGACTGGCGATCCGACTACGATGCGCTAACCTACAGCATTCCCACCGTGCCACAGCGTGTTCTAACAGGGGCGCGTGACCTACTACGCCGTCTACATCTGCGCTACGCGGCCCTGGACTTTATCGTCTCCCCGGACGGCCGATGGCACTTTCTGGAGGTCAACCCCAATGGCCAGTACGGGTGGATCGAGGAGCACACCGGACAACCGATCAGCGACGCAATCGCTGACGCTCTCACAAGGAAGGAAAACTAATGTCGACAGCGGTCACCGACGCCTTCCCGCTTGGCAGGGACGAGAACAGAAACGACCAAGTCACCGAGTGGCGCCCGTTCGGAATGCGGTACGGCGTACAGCCCACGCCTATCCCTGTCCCCCTCAGCGACACCAAGTATGATCCCGACCAGCAGGTCCTCGTGGTGGCAGACGGCCAGCCGTGCGCGAAAATCGAAAGAGCCGGCACCATGAGAGTCACCTATCCCGACGGCCAGAAGCCGGGGCAGAGCGACGTGGAAAAAGACTAGGGCTGATGACCACACAGCACACCTCATCGCCGCGTGCGCTAGCCGACAAGCTGGCACACGACGGCAAGCTGCGGGACCCCGCCTGGATTAAGGCCTTCGCTTCGATCCCCCGGCACCTGTTCCTGCCCCACATCTACCAGCCACACCCCGACGGCGGGTTTACTCTCGCCTCCACCCCTGAAGAGCTGGCCTACCAAGACGAGGGGTGGACCACCCAAATCAACGGGACCTTCCCCACCCCCAAGGATGGGGAACCCATCCAAGGACAGCCCACCTCCTCCAGCTCAGCGCCTGGGCTCATGGCGGTCATGCTGGAAGCCCTCGATGTGACCGACGGTGTGCGGGTACTGGAAGTGGGCACAGGAACCGGATACAACGCCGCACTGCTCTGCCACCGGCTTGGCGACCAGCACGTGGTCACTGTCGAAGTAGACCCCGTACTGGCTGAACAGGCCCAACAGCGGCTCGCAGAAGTCGGCTACCGGCCCATCGTGCACGTGGGAGATGGTGCAGATGGGTATCCCCCAGGCGCCCCCTATGACCGAGTGATCGTCACCTGTGCACTGACCTCCCTGCCGTGGAAGCTGATAGAGCAAACTCGGCAAGGCGGGGTGTTGGTGGTCCCAGTGTGGCGTGGCCATCTTCCCGCTGGACTGATGCTACGACTCACCGCAACCGGCGGCAGTCTCGCGCGCGGCCAGGTGCTTGACGCCTACGGCGGGTTCATGCCGGCCCGGAACACGCCACCTGCGGACGCCGTGCAACTGCTCCACCGCCACCAAGCAGCCGCGGATGAAGGTGGCACGGCACGAACCACCAGCCTCACCACGGGCACAAGCGGGGAACCATGGGCGTGGTTTGCTGCCCTTGTCGTGCCTGACGCCGTCTCCTTGGGGACCATCCACGACGACGGGCCTCCGCGCCACTGGCTGCTCACCGAAGACTCCTGGTGCTATCTCACCCCTGATGGGCGTGTCGTCCAAGGCGGACGGCGCCACCTATGGGATGAGATAGAAGCCGCCCACAGCACATGGGAACAACTCGGCCAACCAGCACGGCACCAATGTCAGGTCATCATCGACCCTGACGGCGCCCGGCTCACCTATCAAGGTCGGGAATGGCCGATCCTGCTCTAACCCGAATCCGGGCTGAACCCCTGAATTTCCCGGGAGTTCAACTTTTTTACATGCTTGGCGAGGCACGAGGGCCGGTGAATACGCCATGGCAACGACCGGTTCAGGGTGTAGGGCCTGGGCGAGCAGATGGTGCTGCGGCCAGTGGAGAGTGACGGTCGAGTAGGGGGCAGGACGGGACCATCCCCGCATGCGCGGGGAGCACAAATAGAACCGCCGCTCTGGCCTCATCCGGAATGGACCATCCCCGCATGCTCGGGGAGCACTATAAGCGCGCTCCCCGAGCACGAGGACGACGGGGACCATCCCCGCATGCGCAGGGAGCACACTCAGGGTGTTGCGGCCTGCACGCTCTGTGCGGGACCATCCCCGCATGCGCGGGGAGCACTTACCCAGCGCAGACTTAATCTGGCTGGGCAGCGGACCATCCCCGCATGCGCGGGGAGCACCCTAAACGACCTGCAACTTTACCAGCGTGCAGCACCAATTTCATTCACTTCCGAAAAGAAGACCAAGCTCCCCAATAAGAAAATTTGGCCCAACAGGCATGGAGCATCAGGACAGAGTCGTCTCGCATAGCAATGAAACCACCGATGTGAGAAGCCTTCAGCACAAAGCCATTCCTCAGGCGTAGAAAACCCTCACCGCACATCCCACAGGTCCCCCTACGGACACGACGACAGTCCTGCACACCGACTAGAGCCCACGCGATCCCACCACTCCCCTTTACAGAGCTGGACAGAGCAGGTTCCGCGCCTGTTGGTAAGCCGACGGCCGCCAAGCAGAAAGAAGGGCCTGCCGGGGATGTCCGGCAGGCCCACCAAGTCGCTTGTTACAGGTACTGGCCAGTGTTGGCCACGGTGTCGATGGAACGACCAGCGTCGGCGCCCTTCTTGCCCGACACCAGAGTCCGGATGTAGACGATCCGCTCGCCCTTCTTACCGGAGATACGCGCCCAGTCGTCAGGGTTGGTGGTGTTGGGCAGGTCCTCGTTCTCGCTGAACTCGTCCACGCACGCCTGGAGCAGGTGGGAGACCCGCAGGCCCTTGGAACCGTTCTCCAGGTAGTCCTTGATCGCCATCTTCTTGGCCCGGTCCACGATGTTCTGGATCATGGCACCGGAGTTGAAGTCCTTGAAGTAGAGGACTTCCTTGTCACCGTTGGCGTAGGTGACTTCCAGGAAGCGGTTCTCCTCGGTCTCCGCGTACATCCGCTCGACCACCCGCTGGATCATCGCGTTGACGGTCGCGGTGGGCGAACCGCCGTGCTCTGCAAGGTCGTCCGGGTGCAGCGGCAGGTCGGGGGTGATGTACTTGGAGAAGATGTCCCGGGCTGCTTCAGCGTCGGGCCGCTCGATCTTGATCTTGACGTCCAAACGTCCCGGGCGCAGGATCGCCGGGTCGATCATGTCTTCACGGTTGGACGCGCCGATCACGATGACGTTCTCGAGTCCTTCAACACCGTCGATCTCGCTGAGCAGCTGCGGGACGATGGTGTTCTCGACGTCGCTGGACACGCCCGAGCCGCGGGTACGGAAGATGGAGTCCATCTCGTCGAAGAACACGATCACCGGCGTGCCTTCGCTGGCCTTCTCTCGGGCGCGTTGGAAAACCAGCCGGATGTGCCGTTCGGTTTCTCCGACGTACTTGTTGAGCAGCTCGGGGCCTTTGATGTTGAGGAAGAAGCTCTTGCCGACATCGCGGCCGGTCTTCTCCGCGACCTGCTTGGCCAAAGAGTTGGCGACCGCCTTGGCGATGAGGGTCTTACCGCATCCGGGCGGCCCGTACAGGAGCACGCCCTTGGGCGGACGCAGCTTGTGTTCGCGGAACAGCTCCTTGTGCAGGTAGGGCAGTTCCACTGCGTCGCGGATCATTTCGATCTGCCCGTTGAGGCCGCCGATGTCGCTGTAGGAGATGTCGGGGACCTCCTCCAGGATCAGCTCCTCGACCTCGGCCTTGGGGATGCGTTCGTAGACGTATCCCGACCGGGGCTCCAACAGCAGGGAGTCGCCGGCGCGCAGCGGTTCGTCGCGCAGCGGTTCGGCGATCCGCACGATCCGCTCCTCGTCGTGGTTGGAGATGACGAGGACACGCTCGCCGTCCTCAAGGATCTCCTTGAGCATGACGACTTCGCCGACAGTCTCGTACGACGAGGCTTCGACAACGTTGAACGCCTCGTTCAACATCACTTCCTGGCCTGGGCGCAACTCGTCGACGTTGACTGACGGGCTCACGTTGACCCGCATCTTGCGGCCATTGGTGAAGATCTCGACCGTTCCGTCGTCGCGGGCTCTGAGGAAAACTCCGAACCCGGAGGGCGGCTGGGAGAGGCGGTCGACCTCCTCCTTGAGGGCCACGATCTGGTCACGGGCTTCCTTCAAAGCCGAGACCAGCCGCTCGTTCTTGGCGTTTGCTGCTGCCAGAGCGGTCTGGGCTTCCTGGAGCCGGTCTTCAAGCAGCCGCACGTGCCGAGGGGAGTCGGCGAGCTTGCGCCGCAGGACGCTGAGCTCCTTTTCCAGGTAGGAGACCTGAGCCACGAGTTCGTCACGGTCGCGCTCTGCATGACGCTCGTCATCGCGATCGGCCACGTCCGCCACCTCCCGTTAAGAGGAAAAATCTATTCGGGAGCCTACCTACCCAGGCCCCGTTCCTAACCTGCCGATCTTGGCGAGTGTGGGACAGGACACTCCCCTATCCGGCAAACAGCCAGGTCAGAGCGGGTGTTCAGGATGCGGCGTAATGAGAAAGTAACGTCGCCGGGTCAGTGGGCTGCTTTCTGCTACCCCTCCGGCTCGGCCTCGTAACCGCGGGCGGCGAGATAGTCCTCCCCGTAGGCGCCTTTAGCGGGGCGGCGGCGCCGTTCCGGTGCGGTCACGTTGTCGGCGAGCCTGCGGGCGAGGACCAGGAACCCGGTGTGTCCGATCATACGGTGGTCGGGGCGCACCGCCAGGCCTTCCACATGCCAGGTGCGCAGCATGGTTTCGAAGACGTACGGCTCATGGTAGGAGCCTTGTTCCCGCAGGCTTTCCACGATGCGGGACAACTGGGGTGTGGTTGCCACGTACACGCAGATCAGCCCGCCGGGGAGCAGCGCTTTGGTGACTTTTTCCAGGCACTCCCAGGGGGAGAGCATGTCGAGGACGACCCGGTCGAACTGGTCTTCGTCCAAAGCGTCTTGGAGGTCGCCCACGGTGAGCCGCCAGTGGCCGGGTTCGGCGCCGAAGAATCGGGTGACGTTCGTGCGGGCGATTTCCGCGAAGTCTGCGCGGCGTTCGTATGAGGAGACGTATCCGTGTTCTCCGACGGACCGCAGCAGCCAGCAGGTCAGCGCTCCGGAGCCGACCCCGGCTTCCAGCACCCGTGCGCCGGGGAAGATGTCGGCTTGCGCGATGATCTGGGCAGCGTCTTTGGGGTAGACGATGGTGGCGCCGCGTTTCATCGAAAGCGTGAAGTCAGCCAGCAGCGGACGCAGCGCGACATAGGCGATGCCCGAGCTTGACGTCACGACACTGCCTTCGGGGCGGCCGATCAGGTCGTCGTGGTCAAGCCGTCCCCGGTGGGTGTGGAATGCTGCCCCAGAGCGCAGGGTGATGGTGTGCATCCGTCCTTTGGGGTCGGTTAGTTGCACGATGTCGCCCTCGGCGAAAGGGCCGCGGCGGCCGTGAATGCCGGTCACTGGTGTCGTCTCTTTCGTGACTATGTGGGGTCTGCGGACCGTTGATCCAGCCTAGTCCCAGTGGCGGCGCCTAGCGTAATCGTCAGCAACGGTAGAGAGTAGCGTCGGAAGGCCGGTAGGCGCAGGGAGGCGGGAGCTGATGGCATCTCGGGGACGGGTCGGGCTGGGGATTGACATCGGGGGAAGCGGGATCAAAGGCGCCCCTGTGGACTTGGACCGGGGAACGTTCGTGGTGGACCGGGTCAAGATCGCTACTCCGCAGCCCGCAACCCCTGAGGCGGTGGCTGCGGTGGTGGCGGAGATAGTCACCGCGTTCGCCGACGATGTGCCGCAGGATGCACCGTTGGGGGTGACGTTTCCCGCGGTGATCCAGCACGGGGTGGCGCGCAGCGCCGCCAACGTGGACCGCTCGTGGATCGGCACCAACGTCGAGGAGCTGCTGTCTGCGGTGACGGGGCGGCGGGTGCTGGTGGTCAACGACGCTGACGCCGCAGCGATGGCGGAGCACCGCTACGGCGCTGCCTCAGGCGTCGACGGGGTGGTGCTGTTGACTACTTTGGGTACCGGTATTGGTACGGCGGTGCTAGTGGACGGGGTGCTGCTCCCCAACACGGAGTTCGGGCACTTGGAGATCGACGGCTACGACGCTGAGACCCGGGCCTCTGCTAGCGCTAAGGAGCGCGAGAACCTCTCCTACAAGGAGTGGGCTGAGGAGCGGCTGCAGCGCTACTACTCGGTGATCGAGGATTTGCTGTGGCCGGACTTGATCGTGGTGGGCGGCGGGGTCAGCCGCAAGGCGGACAAGTTTTTGCCGCATCTCCGCTTGCGCGCGCCGATCGTGCCGGCGAAGTTGCGCAATACCGCGGGGATCGTGGGTGCGGCCGTGCTGGCCGCGGAGCGGCTGGGGGGTGACCGGGTCTCTGCCTGACCGGTGGGGCGGGGGTGTCCCGCATGCCATGGGGTGGTGTGCGGGCCGGTCGCAGCCGGGAACGGGTGACCGGGGTGTGGGGTCACCGCTGTGGTGCGGTGAGGAGCCCGTGGATGCGTCGGGCTGCTACGGCTGGTTCGGCGGCGGGGGCCAGGGGTGTCATCGATGGGGCTTTGAGCTCATCGGAGGGCACCCTCAGCCACCACCAGAGCCGGCCGCGGTGCGGGCGCAGCACGGTGCGCTGCCTGCGGATCGGGCGTTGGCTGGCCGCGTCCCGTAGGATGGCGTCGACTGCTCCGATCTGGCCGTTCAGCATGGTCTCTACTCCGGAGCGGCGGAGTGAGGCTTCGAGTTCGCACAGTGCCAGACTCCAGCGTGTCTCCCCCCGGTGCCCGTCGAAACGGGACGTTGTCCAGGACTGTGCGGGTCTTCCGTGTGGCATCTCAACTGTCACTCGTTCCCCCTCCATGTCTGAGATGATCCCAAACACAGGACCTCTGGCCTCTTGACTGTGCCCGTTTCGTCACCCCGAAAGAAAGCTTTATGCGCGTCTCGCATGATCATATTTTTTTGCAGATAGCCGCAAAGTGCAGGCCAAGTCTTTAACCTAGGCTCATGTCCCAGCGTGAAGGTGTAGGAACCCTGCCTGGGGATTTCTGGACCCGCCCCGCGGTGGCTGCCGCACTAGCCACCTGCGACATGGCGGCTCTTGTGGAAGCCGTCCGGCTCGCTCGGGGGTGGTCCCAGACCGACCTGGCACGGACGGTCGGCTACAGCCAGAGCTGGGTATCCCGAGTCGTCAACGGTCAACAGTCGCTCACGTTGGACCAGGTGAGGGAGGTCTGTGAGCGGCTGGGGATTCCCATTCACCTGTTGCGGTTCGCTCCGGCACAACCTAGTTCCGTTCCGTTGACGGCCTCACGCCCTCCCGCCGCATTCGCGGCGGGCCGTATGAAGGGGGCGGGTCCAACGCGACGTCGAGACTTCACTAAGGCTGTCGCTCTAGCGACGCTCTCCTTGCCGAACCTCTCGGCGGTGGGGAACGTGCACGAGGAGACGGCAGCGACCCTGCGTGCCATTACCGGGAGCCAGCGCAGGCTGGACGCCTCGTCGCCCTCCCGGGATCTGGTCAACGCTGCCTTGGCTCACTGGGAGCTGTCGGCACGGACGCTGTCGCGTGCCAAGCGGACTCCGTTCGCCGCTGAGGTGGCTGCCGCGTCCAGTGAGGCGGCGGGGTTCGCTGCGTGGCTGCACGCTGATATGGGCGACTCCGGGTCGGCGCGGTCCTTCTACCACCGGGCGGTGAAGCATGCTCACCAGGCAGGGGATGTTCTGTTAACCGTGTACATGCTCGGCAGCCTGGCGCTCTTCGAGATCGACTCGGAGGAGCCCGAACTGGGGTTGCGCCTGGCTGAGGAGGCTGCTCACAAACTGCGCGGCGAGGTGCACCCCACTGCGCAGGCGTGGCTGTCCTGTGTGTGCGCGCTTGGTCATGCGGCGTTGGGGAATCGTGCCGCTACCCAGGAGCGGCTCGCCCACGCCGAGCACGCCGCGGAACGGCCTGAGAACACTGATCCGCCGTGGCCGTGGGTGTTCCGGTTCGATTCGGCGAAGGTGGCCGGGTACCGGGCGTTGGCCGCGGTGCGGCTGCGTCGACCGCACGAGGCGCGGGCCGCGTTCTTCGAGGCGTTCCCCAGGACTGTTTCGGCTCCCAAGCAGCAGTCGATACTGATGGTGGAACTGGCGACGGCGCACGCTGATGCTGGGGACGTGGATGAGGCGTTCCGGCTTGCCTCTCACGCCCTGCAGACGGGGGTTGCCTACCGCTCCGAGAAGGTTCTCAACCGGGTGCGACGGTTCCGTCGTGAATACCGGGGACCGCAGGCGCGGTGCGTCCACGCGTTCGATGAGCAATTGGCCAGCCTGACCACCGGGAGGTTGCCTCTGTGAGCAGATACCGTGTCGCGGTTACTGGGCACCGCGGACTGCCGGAGCAGACCATGCGGCTTGTCGCGGGGGAGCTTCGGGACTATTTGAGCAGGTTCGGCTCCGGCTTGGTGGGGTTGTCGTGCCTTGCCGACGGCGCTGACACGCTTTTCGCGGAGATCGTGCTGGAAGTGGGCGGCGCGTTGGAGGTGGTGGTGCCCGCTGAGCGCTACCGTGACTCGCTGCCTACCGACCACCACGCCGCTTACGACGCGCTGCTGGCCCGCGCGCAGGCGGTGCAGCGTCTGCCGTTCGTCGAGTCCACACCGGAGGCGCACCTGGCGGCGGGGAAACTGCTTGTGGACTCGTGTGACACGCTGGTGGCGGTGTGGGACGGGGCGCCCGCCCGGGGGCCTGGGGGGACGGCGGACATTGTCGCCTATGCCCGGGAGCACGACCGCCCGGTCCACGTGATCTGGCCTCCGGGGGCGTCCCGCTGAGGCTGGGACTGGCCGGGGAGGGCGGGTGGCCGGTCGGCTGCATCGGATCGTGGGGGTGCTGGGGCTGAAGCGGGGTGCGGGATGCTCCGCGGAGGCGTACGGGCGGTGTGCGGGCGTGGTGTCCCCGTCGGCTGTATGCCGAGCGGGCGCGGGGTGCGGTTAGAAGCCGTTGCCTTCCATGGCTCCGCGAACGTCGGCGGTACGCAGCGCCCCCACTGCGGTGCCGTCCGCGTCGACGAGTAGGTATTGGGACGCCGGTTGGGCGTTCATGGCTTTAATCAGGTCTTCCCCGGCAAGGTCGGCGGGCAGCACAGTGCCGGGGGTGAGGGTCTGGGCGGTGTGGCTGACGGGGAGCCAGGGCCGCCGTTCCACGGGTACGGCGTTGGCTGCAGCGTCGTCCACGATGGAGGTGGGGGTGCCCGCAGAGTCGACGACGAGGATCGCTTCCGCGTCGGCTGCGGCACGGCGGCGCAACGCTTCGGCGAGCGGAGTGTCGGTGGTTACGGTGATGGCGGTGCGGGCCAGGTCGCGGGCGACGAGCTGGGGCAGGCGGGCGCGGATCCGGGCGGTGTGCAGGGCGACGGAGGCGTTGCGCCAGATGAAGGCGCCGAGCAGGGTGGTCCACAGGACGGTGACGATGCTGGGGGCGGCCCGCCATAGCAGCCAGGAGTAGACGAAGGGGAGCGCGATCACCAGGATCGCGAGGATGCGTCCGCCCCAGGCGGCCGCGGTGGTGCCGGTCAGCGGCCGTCCGCTGGCTGCCCACACGGCGGCGCGGAGGATACGGCCGCCGTCCAGGGGCAGTCCAGGCAGCAGGTTGAAGACGCCTACCAGCAGGTTGGCGACCCAGAGCTGCCAGATGAGCACGCCCAGCACTGTGGCAGGGTCGACCAGCAGGTAGCAGAGGAAGCCGAGACCGGCGAGGACGAGGGAGAGCAGGGGGCCGCTGAAGGCGATCCAGAACTCCTGGCGGGGCTGTTCAGCTTCCCGGTCGATTTCGGACACTCCGCCCAGCAGGTAGAGGGTGATGCTGCGTACGGGGAGTCCGTAGTGGCGGGCTGCGACGCAGTGGGCGAGTTCGTGGATGAGCACGGACACGTACAGCAGCACGGCGAAGAGGAGCGCTACCAGGTAGGAGGCGGCGCCGAGGTGCAGGATGCTGTCGACGACCGGCTGGTAGAGGAAGGTGAGCAGCACCGCGATCACCACCCAGGACGGGGTGATGTAGACCGGGATGCCCCATGGGCGTCCGATGCGTAGCCCACCCTTCCTGTCCCGGGGCTGGGAAGCTGCGGAGTCTGGTTGGTTCACTCTTCCAGGCTACGGCTTCTGGTGTCGATGTGCCGGTGCTGCGGGCGGCTAAGGTGGGGAGTCATGAGTTCCGCACCGTCCCCCGTGCCGCTGCGGGCCCTCTCCCCGTCGCGGGCCACCGACTTCATGCAGTGTCCCCTGCTGTTCCGGTTCCGGGTGATTGACCGGATTCCTGAGCCGCCGAGTCCGGCGGCTCGGCGCGGCACGCTCGTCCACGCGGTGTTGGAGAAGCTGTTTGAGCTTCCTGCGGAGTCGCGGACGCCGGATGCGGCGCTTGCGTTGCTGGAGCCGCAGTGGGAGCGGATGCGGGAGCAGGAGCCTGATGTCGAGGCGATGTTCCCTGATGCGGAGGCGTTGGCGGCCTGGTTGGAGGAGGCGCGCGCGCTGGTGCGGCGCTATTTCGACTTGGAGAGCCCGCAACGGTTGGAGCCTCAGCAGCGTGAGGTCCGCTTGGAGGTTCCGTTGGAGTCGGGCCCGCTGCTGCTCGGCTATGTCGACCGAGTGGATGTGGCGCCCACGGGGCAGGTGCGCATCGTCGACTACAAGACGGGGAAGAGTCCGGCTCCGCGTTACGAGGACAAGGCCCGGTTCCAGATCTTCTTCTACGGGGTCATGGTGTGGCGGGAGACCGGTCGGGTACCCGACCGGCTGCAGCTCCTGTACTTGGGGGACGGGGCGGTGCGCTGGTACGACCCGACCGAGGAGGAGATGCGTAACGCGGAGGCGCATATCCGCGCGGTGTGGGACACGATTGTGGAGACTGCTCGCACGGGGCGGTGGCTGCCGCGCCGGTCGCCGCTGTGCAACTGGTGCGACCATCGGGCGCTGTGCCCGGCGTTCGGGGGGACTCCTCCCCCGCTTCCCCCGCAGGCCGCGCAGGATGTCGTGAAGCCGCTCGCGTCCTGAGTGGGCTGATGCCGGTTCGTGTGCTGCTTGCCGACGGTCGGCCGCTGGTCCGTGCCGGGCTGCGGCTCATCGTGGAGTCGGATGCGCAGACGAGCGTGGTAGGTGAGGCCGCGGAGGTTCGCACGGCCCTCGCAGCGGTCCGCCAGTTGCTGCCGGACGTGGTGGTGGCTGATGCGGAGCTGCCGGGCGGGGGCGGTGCCGTGCTCAGCCGCGAGGTGCGGCAGTGGGCAGCGGACTCGGGGCAGACGGTGCAGGTTGTCGTCGTGGCTTCGTCCGCGGCAGAGGGTACGGCTTTCGAGGTGTTGCAGGCGGGGGCGCGCGGTCTGCTGTTGCGGGATTCGTCCCCGGAGGAGCTGGTGCGGGCGGTCCGCGAAGTCGCCCGGGGGAACGCGGCGCTGTGTCCCCAGGTGACTGCTCGACTGTTGGACCGGCTGGCGGCGCTCCCCGCTGCCCCGCAGGCCAGCGGCCCGGCCGCGGAGGTGGCGCGGTTGACTCGTCGGGAGCGGGAAGTGCTGCGGCTGTTGGGGCGGGGGCTGACGAACGCGGAGATCGCGCGGCAGCTCGTGCTCGGCGAGACGACGGTGAAAACGCATGTGGGCCGGGTGCTCGCCAAGCTGGGGCTGCGGGACCGGGTGCAGGCCGTGGTGTACACCTACGAGCACGGGCTGGTGGTTCCCGGGGAGGGTGCGGGAGACGGCCGCTCGTCCCGGGGTGAGTGATCTCATACGGTCCGGTGGCGGATCGGTGCAGGGTGGGGGCAACTTCGGCGGCGTGGGGAACGTCTCCCCCAATGAGCTTTCCGTTTCTTCCCCTTGTATCCCACCCACTCCCTTATGTCCCAGGTTTGGATGCGTCATTCCCGGATGGAGCATGCGTCCCGTTGGGCAGGGGTCCCTCCCGAGGAGGTGAGCGCCGGATGAACCAGGCACCGCGGCGTTCCGACACATCGCACTCCCCCACCCTGCTGACCCGGTTGCGGGACTGGCGTGCCAGCCGCGGCGTGCTCGACCTGGAAGCAGAAGAGTTCGAAGACGAAGCGCCGCGTCCCGATCCGCGGGCCATGGACCTCGTCCTGCGGGTAGGGGAACTGCTGCTGGCCAGCGGGGAAGCCACCGAGACGGTCAGCGACGCGATGCTGAGTCTGGCGGTGGCGTTCGAATTGCCCCGCAGCGAAGTGTCGGTGACGTTCACCGGCATCACCCTGTCGTGCCACCCCGGCGGGGATGAGCCCCCGGTGACCGGGGAGCGCGTGGTGCGCCGCCGCTCCCTCGACTACCACAAGGTCAACGAGCTGCACGCGCTGGTGGAAGACGCTGCGTTGGGCCTGCTCGACGTGGAGCGCGCAACCGCGCGGCTCCACGCCATCAAACGCTCCCGGCCGCACTATCCCCGCTGGGTGATCGTGGCCGGGCTGGGGCTGATCGCCAGCAGCGCCAGTGTCATGGTGGGCGGTGGGATCATCGTGGCGGCCACGGCGTTCGCCGCCACCGTGCTCGGGGACCGGGCCGCGGGCTGGCTGGCTCGACGCGGGGTGGCCGAGTTCTACCAGATGGCGGTGGCCGCGCTGTTGGCGGCGAGCACCGGCATGGCGCTGCTGTGGGTGAGCGAGGAGCTGGAGTTGGGGCTTCGCGCGAACGCGGTGATCACCGGGAGCATTGTGGCGCTGCTACCGGGGCGTCCCCTGGTCTCCAGCCTGCAAGACGGGATCAGCGGCGCGTACGTGTCGGCGGCGGCCCGCCTCTTGGAGGTCTTCTTCATGTTGGGGGCGATCGTCGCGGGGGTTGGCGCGGTCGCCTATACCGCGGTGCGGCTAGGGCTTTATGTGGACCTCGACAATCTGCCGTCGGCGGGGACGTCACTGGAGCCGGTCGTGCTGGCAGCTGCGGCAGGTTTGGCGCTCGCGTTCGCGGTGTCCCTGGTCGCGCCGGTGCGGGCCCTGCTGCCGATCGGCGCGATGGGGGTGCTGATCTGGGTGTGCTATGCGGGGCTGCGGGAACTGCTCGCCGTGCCGCCTGTGGTGGGGACCGGGGCGGGCGCGGTCGTGGTCGGGGTGATCGGCCACTGGCTGGCCCGGCGGACCCGGCGTCCTCCGCTCACCTTCATCATTCCGTCGATCGCTCCGCTGCTGCCGGGAAGCATCCTGTACCGGGGACTGATCGAGATGAGCACGGGGGAGCCGCTGGCCGGGGTGGCGAGCCTCGGTGAGGCGGTCGCGGTCGGCCTGGCTCTGGGTGCGGGGGTGAACCTCGGTGGTGAGCTGGTGCGGGCCTTCTCGTGGGGCGGTCTCGTGGGTGCGGGGCGCCGGGGTCGGCAGGCGGCCCGCCGGACCCGGGGAGGCTACTAGTTTCCTGCTGGAGCCGGGACAGGGGCAGTCGCGGCAGAGTGCCGGGGAGTGCTCAACCGCCGGCTGCCCCTGGTCTGCGGTTCAGGCGACGTCGGTGTCCGGCTGCGCGGCGCGGAGCCGGCGGCGTTCAGCGCGGTGAGCGCGGGCCGCGTCCGGGTCGAGGACGGGGGCGGCAGCCAGCAGCTGCTTGGTGTAGGGGTGCTGCGGGTTCTCGTACACCTCGTCGCTGTCGCCGGTCTCCACGACTTTGCCTTTGCGCATGACGAGGACGCGGTCGCTGATCTGGCGGACCACGGCCAGGTCGTGTGCCACGAAGATCAACGTCAGGTTGAAGTCTTCTTGCAGTTCCGCGAGCAGCCGCAGCACCTGGTCTTGGGTGGAGACGTCCAGCGCGGAGACCGGTTCGTCGCAGATCACCAGTTGGGGGCGGAGGATCAGGGCCCGGGCGATGGCGATGCGCTGGCGCTGCCCACCGGAGAAGGCGTGCGGGAAGCGGTTGTAGTGGGACGGTTCGAGTCCGACCCGTTCCAGCAGTTCCTGGACGCGGGTGCGGATCAGTTTGTCGTCGCGTTCCCCTTGGATGCGCAGGGGTGCGCCGATGCTGTCGCCGATGGTCATCCGGGGGTTGAGGGACGAGTAGGGGTTTTGGAAGACCATCTGGATGTCGCGGCGCAGCGGGCGCATCTTGCGTTCCGGCAGGTGGGTGATGTCCCGGCCTTGGAAGAGGATGGTGCCTTCGGTGGGCTCCAACAGCCGCATGATCATGCGGGACAGGGTGCTTTTACCGGAACCGGACTCGCCGACAATGCCCAGGGTTTCGCCGCGGTACAGGTCGAAGGAGACGCCGTCGACCGCGTAGAAGTCGGTGGCGCCGCCGAAGAGGCCGCCGCGGATACGGAACCGCTGGCGCACGTTGCGCACGCTCAGCAGCGGCTCCTCATCGGTGCTGCGCTGGCTCGGCGCAGGCGTTTCCGCGGCGGCCGGGGTGGTTTTCCCTTCGCGTTCGGCACGCAGTTGGGCACGGCGCTGGGCCCGGGAGATCTCGATCCGGGGCACGGCGGCGAGCAGTTGCTGGGTGTAGGGGTGGCTCGGAGAGTTGAGCACCTGACGCACGTCGCCGCGTTCCACTGCCACGCCTTTGCGCATGACGAGGACGTTGTCGACTGATCCAGCGACCACGGCCAGGTCGTGGCTGACGAGGATGAGCGCCATGCGCAGGTCGCGGCGCAGCTCGTCGAGAAGGTCGAGGATCTGCGCTTGCACGGTGACGTCCAGGGCCGTGGTGGGCTCGTCGGCGAGCAGCACTTTCGGTTCGCACACCAGGCCCATGGCAATGAGGACGCGCTGCCGCATCCCGCCGGAGAATTCGTGCGGATAGGAGTTGATGCGTTTCGCCGGTTCGGGGATGCCGACCCGGTCAAGCACGTCGATGGCGCGCCGCCGTGCCTCAGCCCGGCTCGCTGTGGGGCGGTGGGTGAGGTAGGCCTCGATGATCTGGTTCCCGATGGTGTACTGCGGGTGCAGGGAGGACATCGGGTCTTGGAAGACCATGGCGATGTCGTTGCCGCGCATCGCGCGGATCTCCTGGTCGCTGGCGGTGACCACGTCGATTCCAGCGACGCGGATCTCCCCGGAGAGCTGTGCCCGGGTGCCGCGGTGCAAGCCCATCAGCGCCAGGGAGGTGACGCTCTTACCGGAACCGGACTCGCCCACGATGCCTAGCGCTTCACCTTCGGCGACTTCGAAGGACAGGTTCTGGACGGCGTGGACGTCGCCGTCGTCAGTGGAGAAGGTGATGGAAAGGTCGCGCACGGAGACAACGGGAAGCCCATTGCCTTGGCTTCCGGTTTCCGGAGTGCTCATTGCCTGTCTTCCTTGCTTGGGTGTCCCCCGCCGTGGCGGGTAGGGCGGTGGGTCATGGTCGAGGTCAGCGGGCCGTACGCACCCTGGGGTCGACCAGGGGGTAGAGCAGGTCCACGGCCAGGTTGCACAGGACGATGAAGAACGCGCCGAACAGGGTGACGCCGAGGATGACCGGCAGGTCGCTCTGCACGATCGCGGTGACCGCGAACCGTCCAATGCCGTTGAGCGAGTACACCTGTTCGGTGAGTACTGCGCCGCCGAGCACCAGTCCGATGTCCAGACCGAAGATGGTCAGGATCGGGGTGAGCGTGGGGCGCAGGCCGTGTTTGAGGATGACACGGCTTTCTTTGAGGCCTTTGGCTCGGGCGGTGCGGATGTAGTCCTCTCCCATGGTTTCCAGCATGCCGGCGCGGGTCTGGCGCGCATACTGTGCGGCGTGCAGGAACGCCAGGGTCAGCCACGGCAGCAGCAGTCCGGAGGCCCAGGCGATGGGGTCTTCGGTGAACGGCGTGTACCGGGCGTTGGGGAACAGGCCCCAGTCGTGCACGAGGAAGGCCAAGGCGAGCTGGCCGGTGAAGAAGATGGGGAGGGAGACTGCGCCCAGGGCCAGGCCCATGGAGATCCGGTCGAAGATGCTGCCTTTTTTGACGGCTGAGATGACGCCGACGGCGACCCCGCCGACCAGCCAGAGCACCGCGGCGCCCAGGCCGAGGGAGAACGTGATCGGCAGCCGCTCGAGGATGGCGGGGAAGACCTCCTGGTAGGTCTGGAAGGAGTAGCCGAAGCAGGGGGCCGCGCAGTGCACGACGTCGTTGCCGAAGGTGTAGTCGGCTCCGAGGACGATGCCTTTGATGAACTCCCAGAACTGGATGATCAGCGGCTGGTCCAGGTTCAGCCGTTTGATGGTGGCTTGGATGGCGGCTTCGGTGGGGGCGCGGCCCACGTACATGGTGGCGAGTTGTTCAGTGGTCCGCCCGGCGAGTCGTGGCACCACGTAGAAGATGACGAACGTCATCAGGGTCACGACGAGGAGCAGGATCACACTCGCGCCCAGGCGCCGGAGGATGTATCTCAGCATTGCGGTCGGCGCTGGCCTGGGCGAACCGTGGCTGTTCGGCCCAGGCCAGCGCCTTCACCTGCCTTCCCGATACTGGTCGAGCGTGGCGACTACTCGGTTTCGGTGGTGCCGAGCGTCATGTAGTCGTACATGTGCCAGCTCGGGTTGAAGAAGACGTTGGTCAGGTTGTCGGGCCGGTAGATCACGGACTTCTGGAAGACGCCGGTGAGGATGGCGGCGTTCTCCATGGTCAGCCGGTCGATCTCGGCGTAGATCGCGGCCTGCTCTTCCGGGTCCTCGACGCTGACGACCTCGTCGAACAGCTTGTTGATCTCCGGGTCGTCCAGTTCGGCGATGTTGGAGTTACCCGCCTGCTTGATAGCGTCGCCGTCCAGGATGGAGCTCATGAAGCCGTAGCCGGAGGGCCAGTCCGCCATCCAGCCGTAGTAGGTCAGGCCGAGCTTGTTCTCGGCGACGAAGTCAGGCGAGCCGGCCTGGGTGTTGGTGTAGGTGTCCGACGGGTAGCCCTTGACCTTGGCCTCGATGCCGACCTGGGCCAGGTCCTGCTGGATCGCCTCGACCGCGTCGACTTCAGCGGGACGGTCGGAGCGGACGCCGATGTTGACTGCGAAGCCGTCGGGGTGGCCGCACTCTTCCAGCTTCTCCTTGGCCTTCTCCACGTTGGGCTTGCCGGAAGCCGCGTCGTAGGGGTCGTAGGAGGGGTCGGCACCGGGGATGTCCGGGGGCAGCACCTGGGTGGCGATTTCACCGCCCAGTTCACCGCCGTAGGCGCGCTGGATGCCTTCGCGGCCGACCGCGTACTGGATGGCCTGGCGGCAGGCGAGGTTGTCCAGCGGCTCGACCTTGGTGTTGATGTTGACGTAGAAGTGGGCGCCGGTGGTCGGGTTGTCGATGTTGGCGCGCGCCTCCTCGTCGGCGACGAGCTTGCCCTTCATCGCCGGGCCCAGGCCGGTGCCGGCCAGGTCCACGTCGAGCTCTCCGTTGACGAGGCGCTGGTCGATCTCGTTCTGGTCGACGCCTTCCTCAACGGTGATCCGGTCGGGCAGTGCGGTGCGGATCGGGTCACTGTCCGGGTCCCACTCTTCGTTGCGGACCAGGACCAGGCCGTTGCCGGGGGTGTAGTCGTCTTCGAACTTGTAGGGGCCGGAGGAGACCACGCGGGTCTGGTACTGCTCGCCCTTGTCGGCCTCGGGCGGCACCGGAGCGGTCTGCGGCTGCGCGAGGACGTAGAGGAAATCCGAGAACGGTTCCTTGAGGTGGAAGACGAGGGTGTAGTCGTCCGGGGTTTCGATCGCGTCGAAGCCTTCCAGCGGGTCACCGCCGCCGTAGGGGCCGTCGTAGTCGTCCTCGTCGAGGAGCTGCTGGAAGTACTTGGGGCCGTTGGGCAGCGCCTGGTCGCCGAAGTTGCTGCGCGCGATCGCGTACTTGATGTGCTCGGCGACGATCTCGGTGCCGTCCTCGTACTTGAGGCCTTCCTTGAGCTTGACGGTCCACTCGGTGCCGTCGTCGCTGACCTCGGGCATGTCTGCGGCCAGGTCGGGGACCAGCTCGGTTCCCGCCTCGCCCGGGGCAGCCGCATAGGTGAGGAGTGTGCGGGCGTAGTAGCGGCTGAAGTTCCACACGTAGCCGTAGTAGGTGTTGCCCGGGTCGGTGCTCTCCATGTTGGCGGAGATCGCGAACCGCAGGGTACCGCCCTTGGCGTCGGAGGGGTTGACGATTTCGGTGCTGCCCTTGTCGAAGCCGGCACCGTTGCCGCTGCCGCCCCCGCTGCTGCCGCTGTCACCGCCGCAAGCGGTGAGCATGAGGGCGGCCGCCGCACTCAGTGCGGCGAATCCCATGACACGTTTGTTCACTGACTTCCCTTTCTCACTGCGGATAGGCGGGAGACCCCGCCGTGCGGGTGCGCGTAGTCGCCGGGGCGAACGCGTCAGTCTGTGGACCTGGGGTCGAAGGCATCACGGAGCCCGTCACCGAAGAGGTTGAACGCGAGGACCGTGATGAAGATCGCAAGTCCGGGGATGATCACGAAGTGGGGGGCGACCGCGTAGTAGTCGAGGGATTCGGAGAGCATGTGGCCCCAGGTGGGGGTGGGCGGGTTGACACCGACGCCGAGGAAGGACAGGGCCGCTTCGAAGAGGATGTTGGTGGGGATCAGCAGGGTCGCGTAGACGAGGATCGGCGCCACCAGGTTGGGCAGGATTTCGCGGAAGATGATGTGCCCGGTACCTGCGCCCATGGAGCGGGCTGCTTCCACGAATTCGCGTTCGCGCAGGCTGAGGGTCTGCCCTCGCACGATCCGGCCGATGTAGGGCCAGCTGAAGAAGCCGATGATGAACACGAGCACGGCGATGCGGAGGGCGTTGTCGCTGAGACCGAACGCTTCGTCGGGGATGACACCGGCCAGGGCGATCGCGAACAGCAGCAGCGGGAAGGCGAGGAAGATGTCCATGGCGCGGCTGATCACGGTGTCCACCCAGCCGCCGAGGTAGCCGGCGAGGATGCCGAGCACGGTGCCGATGGTGACGCACAGCAGGGTGGACAGGAAGGCGACGAGCAGGGAGATGCGCGCCCCGTAGACGATCCGGCTGAACAGGTCACGCCCGTTGACCGGTTCCACGCCGAGCAGGTGTTCTTTGCTCATGCCGCCGGTCGGGTCGATCCCGCTCCACGGGTCGTTGGGGTTTTTGAGGACGCCCTGGGTGGCCGGGTCGATGAGGTCTTGGTGGAACTGGTTGGGCGGATGTCCGAACCAGTGGGTGAGCAGCGGCGCGAAGATCGCGACCAGGATCAGCAGGAGAACGACGATGCCTCCGCCCAGAGCGACCCGGTCTTGGCGTAGCCTCCGCCAGGCGATCTGGGTGAGGGAGCGACTCGCGATGTCACGCCGCCCTTGGGCGATGGCCTCGGGTTCGGCGTGCTGCGCCGATTCAGGCGCGTCCAACGGCGCGGTCATGCACCTTCCCCCACTTCTCGCGCTTGTGGCCGTGGATCAGGCCGGGCTGTTGTCCCGGATGTCGCAGTGTCGTGTGCCTCTGGGCCCCTGTCCAGCGAGGCAGACGTCGACGTCACCAGAAGACCACTCATGGTGACCGTTCGACACAACAGTCCGAACAGTAGCGGGAATTCTGGTGCGTCTTACGACACACTTCGCCAAAAATACTCCCTGGTAATCAGCAAAACGTCCAAATCACCCCGGAGTACCAGAATCGTGATACGAGCACTACTCAACTGTCATTCATCTTTGATGTTACGTAAAGAATTGAAACAATAACGCAAAGTTGTATTGACGGCGGTGCGGCACTCGTACTCCCCCGCACCGGTCCGCGGACACACAACAGGGCCCCGCCCGTGCCGGGCGAGGCCCTCAACACTGTGAGCAGAAGGGGGAACCTACGTAATCCCCCGCTTGCGCAGCAGCTCCTCGATTTCAGCGAACTCGTCGTCCACCCCCGCACTGGACCGGGGGCCTTGCGAGCCCTTCCCCACCGCCGGGCTCGCCGGACGGCCTTGAGTGGACGCGGGCTGCTCTGCGGGTGCGGCCGGTCTGGAACGTCCCCGCAGCAGGCGGCCGATGGTCCACAACACCACCGCGACACCGGCCACCACCACGCCGGCCCACGCCAGCGGGTCGAACACGAGCCCACCGAAGAACCGCACCAACTGGCCGGCCAGCGACGCCAGCAGCCCCATCAACCCGATCAGCCCGAACGCCAGCGGCAGCAACGACCACGCCACAGCACGCAGCCCTGCTGAAGCACCCTTGCGGCGCCACACCACCCAGGAGATGATCAGCCCCACCACGGTGAGCGCGGCGCCTAGCAGCAGACCTTCAAACGGCATCTGTGTCGGCATGGTCCCTAGTCTCGCTCCGCGAACGCTGTCTCCACATCGGGTTTCTCCCCTAGTGGACGCCGCTTAAGCGGATTTTTCCCGACAACGCCAGGTTTTTGCTGACCGTTCAGCGTCACGAGTTGACCACTTGTCGTAGCCAGTCCACGCTGATCTCCGTCAGGGAAGAGACCACATACCGCCGCTCCGCCTCCTCGATCGGAGCCACATGCGGCACCGCGACCACGACACACCCTGCGGCTTGGGCCGCAGCCACGCCAGCGGGCGAATCCTCCACCGCCACACAGCGGCGCGGATCCACACCCAGCAGGCGTGCCGCCGTGAGATAAGGCTCCGGGTGCGGCTTGGCCTGGGACACTTCGTCCCCGGCCACCGTCGCCGCGAAATAGTGCTCCCCCAGACCGCGCAGTGCCGTGCCCAGCAGCGACCGGTACGTGGAAGTGACCAGCGCCATCGGCACCCCCAGGGCATCCAGTTCGCTGAGCAGCTCCTTAGCGCCCGGCTGCACGGGGGGACTGTCGGCCATCCGCCGCGCCACCGACGTGTACAGCATGGTGACGATCTCACTCTGCGGAACCGACGTCCCCGAGCGCTCAGCGATGTAGGAGGCCACCATCGCCGCGGAGCTCCCCAAGCAGCGCCGCTGGTCCTCGACCGTCCACGTGGTACAGCCGAGTTCGGCGGCGACCTCGGCCTCCGTGGCGATCCACAGCGGCTCGGTGTCGATCAGCGTGCCGTCCATATCGAACAGCACCGCCTGCGGAAGTTGCTGCTCAGCGGTCATACGTTGAAGTATTTCGCCTCGGGGTGATGGACAACGATCGCGTCAGTGGACTGTTCGGGAACAAGCTGGAACTCCTCGGACAACGTCACCCCAACCCGTTCCGGACGCAGCAGGGCCACGATCTTGGCGCGGTCCTCCAAGTTGGGGCAGGCCCCGTACCCCAGGGAGAAACGGGCGCCTCGATAGCCGAGCTTAAAGTAGGCGTCCAAATCGGCCGGGTCGGGATCCTCCCCGGCGAAGCCCAGCTCGGCGCGGACCCGGGTGTGCCAGTACTCCGCGAGTGCCTCCGTCAACTGCACGGACAGCCCGTGGAGCTCCAAGTAGTCCCGGTACGCGTTCTTCTCGAACAGCTCCGCGGTCGCCTTGCTGATCGTCGAACCGACGGTGACGACCTGGAACGCCACCGTGTCCAGTTCCCCGGACTCCTTGGGGCGGAAGAAGTCAGCCAGGCACAGGTGCCGGTCGCGGCGCTGCCGCGGGAACGTGAACCGGGTCAGCTCGTTTTCGTCCTCACCGAGGACGACCAGGTCGTTGCCTTCGCTGTAGCAGCGGTAGTAGCCGTAGACGACCGCCGGCTCCAGCCACCCCTCGGTCTGGATCCGGTCCAGCCACATGCGCAGCCGCGGCCGCCCCTCCGTCTCCACCAGCTCCTCGTAGGTGGGGCCGTCGCCGCGGGAGCCGCGCAGCCCCCACTGGCCCATGAACGTGGCGCGCTCATCCAGGAAAGCCGCGTAGTCGGCGAGCGGAATCCCCTTGCAGATGCGGTCCCCCCAGAACGGCGGGGTCGGCACCGGGTTGTCGGTGGCCACGTCGCTGCGCGTCGGCATCTTCTCCGGCTCGGTGACGGTAAGCTGTGCGCCCCGCTTCACCCGGCGGGTGCGCAGCGGCGGCAGCTTAGCCCCCTTCACCCCGCGTTTGACCGCCATGATGGCGTCCATGAGCTTCAAGCCTTCAAAAGCGTCGCGGGCATAGCGCACCTCGCCTTTGAAAATCTCGGCGAGGTCCTGTTCCACATAGGAGCGGGTCAACGCGGCACCGCCCAGCAGGACCGGGTAGCGGTCAGCGACCCCGCGGGCGTTCATCTCCTCCAGGTTCTCCCGCATCACCACCGTGGACTTCACCAGCAGGCCGGACATGCCGATCACGTCGGCGCGGTGCCGCTCGGCCGCCTCCAGAATCGCGGAGATGGGCTGCTTGATCCCCAGGTTGATGACCTCGTAGCCGTTGTTGGACAGGATGATGTCCACAAGGTTCTTGCCGATGTCGTGGACGTCGCCCTTGACCGTGGCCAGCACGATCCGCCCCTTGCCGAGGTCGCCGTCCACCTTCTCCATGTGCGGCTCCAGATAGGCCACGGCGGCCTTCATCACCTCGGCCGACTTCAGCACGAACGGGAGCTGCATCTGCCCGGAGCCGAACAGGTCGCCGACGGTCTTCATCCCCGCCAGCAGCGTGGTGTTGATGATGTCCAGCGCGGACCGCTGGGTGAGCGCTTCGTCCAGGTCCGCTTCCATGCCGGCGGCTTCCCCGTCGACGATACGGCGCTCCAGGCGCTCCCACAGCGGCAGCGCGGCCAGCTCTTCCTCGCGCGAGGCGCGCATCGCCTGCGCGTCCACTCCTTCGAAAAGCTGCAGGAAGCGTTGCAGCGGGTCGTAGTCATCGGTGCGGCGGTCGTAGATCATGTCCAACGCCACCTGCCGCTGCTCCTCGGGGATGCGGTTGATCGGCAGGATCTTGGAGGCGTGCACGATCGCGGAGTCCAAGCCGGCCTGGACGCACTCGTGGAGGAACACCGAGTTGAGCACAATGCGGGCAGCCGGGTTGAGCCCGAAGGAGACGTTGGACACGCCCAGCGTGGTCTGCACGTCCGGGTGGCGCCGCTTCAGTTCACGGATCGCCTCGATGGTTTCCAGAGCGTCGCGCCGCGACTCCTCCTGTCCGGTTGCGATCGTGAAGGTCAGGCAGTCCACGATGATGTCGTGCTTGCGGATGCCGTACTCGGTGGTGAGCTGCCGGATGAGCCGCTCGGCGACCTCCACTTTCCGTTCCGCGGTCCGCGCCTGCCCCTGCTCGTCGATGGTCAGCGCCATGAGGGCCGCCCCGTGCTCCACCGCCAGCGCGGCGACCTTGGCGAACCGGGAGTCAGGGCCGTCGCCGTCCTCGTAGTTGACCGAGTTGAGCACGGCGCGCCCGCCCAGCATCTCCAGTCCAGCTTCCAGTACCGCTACTTCGGTGGAGTCCAGTACGAGCGGCAGCGTGGAGGCGGTGGCCAGCCGGGAAGCCAGCTCCCGCATATCGCGCACCCCGTCGCGTCCCACATAGTCGACGCACAGGTCGAGCATGTGCGCGCCGTCGCGGATCTGCTGGCGGGCGATCTCCACACAGTCGTCGTAGCGTTCCGCGAGCATGGCTTCGCGGAACGCCTTGGAGCCGTTGGCGTTGGTGCGTTCCCCGATCGCCAGGTAGCTGGTGTCCTGGCGGAACGGGACGCTCTGGTAGATAGAGGCGGCGGCGGGTTCGACGTGCGGTTTGCGGTCCGGCACGCCGCGTCCCTGCACCCGCTCCACCACTTGGGCGAGGTGCTCAGGGGTGGTGCCGCAGCAGCCGCCCACCAGGGCCAGGCCAAACTCGCGGATGAACGTGTCGTGTGCTTCGGTGAGCTCATGCGGCTGCAGCGGGTAGACGGCCCCGTCCGCCCCCAGCTCAGGCAGGCCCGCGTTCGGCATGCAGGAGAGGGGGATGCGGGAGTGGTGGGAGAGGTAGCGCAGGTGCTCGCTCATCTCTGCTGGACCGGTAGCGCAGTTGAGGCCGATCATGTCGACCCCTAGCGGTTCCAGCGAGGTCAGTGCCGCACCGATCTCGGAGCCCACCAGCATGGTCCCCGTGGTTTCAATCGTCACCTGGACGATGATCGGCGTGTCGGTACCCGCGGCCTTGCGGGCCCGCCGTGCCCCCACGATCGCGGCTTTCGCCTGCAGCAAGTCCTGGCAGGTTTCGATCACGATCGCGTCGACACCGCCGTCAATGAGCCCGCGTGCGCACTGTTCGTAGTGGTCGCGCAGCACAGCGTACGGGGCGTGGCCAAGGGTGGGCAGCTTCGTCCCGGGCCCCATAGAGCCGAGGACGTAGCGGACGTGATCGGCAGTGGTGTACGCGTCGGCGGCTTCGCGGGCCAGGCGGGCACCGGCTTCAGCCAGTTCGTAGGTGCGTTCCGCGATGCCGTATTCGCCGAGGTTTCCGAAGTTCGCGCCGAACGTGTTGGTTTCGACACAGTCGACGCCGGCCTGCAGGTAGGCCTCGTGGATCTCCCGGACCACGTCGGGCCGGGTGATGTTGAGGACCTCGTTACACCCCTCGTGTCCCTCGAAGTCGTCCATGCTCAGGTCGTATGTCTGAAGCATCGTTCCCATCGCCCCGTCGGCGACGAGGACGCGGGAACCGAGGACTTCACGGAAGGAGAGTCGAGCGCTCATAGACCGACCTTTGGCTTCGCTGTTGACGGACGTACGGCCCGCTGAGCGGGCCGCGAGGACGGTTGGGGCAGCCCCGTGGGACGCTACTGCCTACGCCACCCCCCGGGTGCTTTGACGATAGCGCACCGTGGTTGTGCCTTTTCGTCGGACAATTACGGACCGCGGAACTCAGGGTGTGGCACGCTCCACAACGTCGACAAACCTGGAATCCTGGGCAGCGATTCGGCGTTTTGTTCGGTTTCGCCTCTACGGCGCAGTCCTGTTTGAACATATGGTGGACACAACAGCGGTGCGGATCGATAGTGATCCGGTACCCATGACCCCGATGATTGAAGGAGGCGGCCTGTGCCTGAGCTCGACAGCGTCTCGGAGCTGGTCGAGCCCGTGATGGTGGCCGCGTTCGAGGGCTGGAATGACGCCGGTGAGGCGGCCAGCGCCGTGATCGACCACCTGACCGATGTCTGGGGGGCTACCGAGCTGGTCTCCCTGGACTCTGAGGAGTACTACGACTTCCAGGTCACCCGGCCTCAGGTCACCGCAGTCAACGGTGCCCACCAGGGAATCCACTGGCCCGGGGTGAAAGTGCTGCTGACCCGTTCTCCCGAAGGGCGAGACGTGGTCCTGGTGCGAGGTGACGAGCCCAGCATGCGTTGGCGTGGGTTTGCCAGCGACCTGTTGTCGATCGCCCGGGAGTTGGGTGTGCGACGCGTGGTCCTCTTGGGCGCGCTGCTCGCCGACGTACCGCACACGCGACCCGTACCGGTCACGGGCATGTTCTCCCACCCCGAACTAGCCACCTCAGCGAGTCTGGAGCCGGCCACCTACGAGGGACCAACCGGAATTGTCGGCGTGCTGCACGACATTTTCAGCGCTGCCGGTCTGGAAACGATCTCCCTGTGGGCGGCGGTCCCCCACTATGTGTCCCAGCCGCCCAGCCCTAAGGCGACGCTGGCGTTGGTCCGCCGGGTGGAGGACACCTTGGATTTGACGGTCCGGCTGGGGGAACTGCCGGAGAACGCCCGGGCCTGGGAGCGCGGAGTGGACGAGCTCGCCGCCCAGGACACCGATATCGCGGACTATGTGCGCAGCCTCGAGGAGGCCAAAGACGCGGCGGAACTCCCCGAAGCCTCCGGGGAGGCTATTGCCCGTGAATTCGAACGTTACTTGCGGCGACGGCGCGGCGGATCCTAGCCGCTGCGGTACAGCTGCCGGTGGCCCGTCCCGGCCGGGGCGGGCCACCGGCGTGTCTGTGTGCGGTTCAGTCCACGCTGATCCGTCGCCATTCTCCGGTGGCGAGGACCGCGGCCCAGGCACCGGCGATCCGGGCCAGGCCCCGGCGGACCTCGTCGACCACGGCGGGGGCCAGCGGAGACAGCGCTGCCTCGCCGGGGTTGATCCGTACCGTGACCCGCAAGCCGTCCAATACCCGCTGGGCGCGGGCGATCGCTTCGGCGTCGGCGCTCTCCCCTGCCGCTGCCCGCAGTTGGGCGCGCAGCCCGTCGCGCAGGGCGAGCGCTTCGTCGAAGTCGGCAAGGGTGATCGGAATGGCGCTCTCCGGGATCAGCCGGTGGTCACGCAGGAACCGGGCGAGATCTGCCCGGCCGGCCAAAGAGTCACCGGTGGTGACGAAGTCGCGGATGAGCGTGGCCGCGGCGCTCAGAGTCTCGGGGGTTGCCATTGCTCCATCACATCACGGATTGACACCAAGCGTTGACGTTTCCGCTGACTTCACCCTTTTGTGGACGGACCGTTTTCCCGCCCCCGCACCCTACCGCGCGTCTTCTGCTTCGTCGGCGGCTTCCCGCATTCTCGCCAGGAATTTCAGGTATTCGGCTGCCCTCTGTTCGTCGACTTCGCGAAACAGGGCGTACGCCTTTTCGGCTTCGGCCACCGCTGCGGTGAGCAAGCCCTCAGCCGCCATGATGCGGGCCTTACTGTGGTGCAGTAAGCCACGCTGGTTTTTCAGGTGCTCGGCAGGGATGCGCAGTTCGGGGTGGGCCTCCGCCCGTTTCAGCCACTGCTCGGCCTGCTGGTGGGCGGTGTGCGCGTCCGCAACCCGGTGGGCGAGGAGCAGCGCGACCGCCCGGCAGTAGTGCTGCTCGTAGACCTGGTACGGCTCGTCGAGTTCCTCCCACAGCACGGCGGTGGCGGCGTGGCGTTCGGCTGCCTCCGCGTGGCGGCCCATCCGGCTCAGCACGCGGGCAGCTTCCACGTGGAGGACCGCGGTCTGCGCCGGGTCGTCCTCCATAGCGATGATCTCGTCCCAGCGGGCCAGGGCGTCCTCCAGTTCCCCGAGTTCACCAAGGGAGCGGGCGAGGATTTCCCGCACTGCTTTGCGGTCGACGGAAACGAGATGCTGTTCTGCTGCCAGGATCTCCTCAGCGGCTTCCGCAGCCTCGAAGTAGCGTTCGATGGCGTGGTAGGCGCGGGCCAGCAGCACCTTGGCGTGCGCGGCCATCGGAGCGATCCCGAGCGCGGTGGCCTGGGCGACTGCTTCCGCCAAGACAACCGCGGCCTGCTCGTACTCCTGGTCTTCGCACAGCCACTGGCCGCGGGTGAGCAGCACACTGGTCTCCGCTCCGGGAGGAAGGTCGGGGATCAGGTGGGCTTCGGCTTCCTCTAGCGCCTGCCAGGCAGCGTCCCACGCGTCCTGGCCGCTCGCGCGCAGCAACTGGGCGTGGCGGCATGCGGCCTCGACGACCAGGCGCGGGCTTCCGCTGTCCCGGGCTTCTCTCCTGGCCTGGGCGAGCAGGGCCTCCTGTTCGGGGAACGGGGCGTGTGTTGCGGCACTGATGGTGGCGAGGAGCAGCAGCACCTGGGCCCGCGCGGTCGCGTCAGCGTCGGGGTAGCCGCTCTCTTCCAGCAGCTTTCGGGCGTGGGCAAGCTCACCGCGGAACATCAGGTGCGCGGCGAGCCGGATGCGGGCGCCCACCCGCTGGGTGGGGGTGCCGTGCTCGTCCAGGTAGGCGACCGCCTGCTGCAGGAGGGCCAGCCCTTCAGTCCTGTTCCCGTCCTCGGCCAGGGACTGGCCGAGCAGGCTGAGGACCCGGTGCCGGTCGGCGTCGAGCTGTGCGGCAGCGTAGTGGTCGGCAGCGGCCCGGTAGTGCTCGACGGCTGCTGCGTGGTCCCCGTCCATGTCGTGGAACCATCCTTCGGCTTCCGCGCGTCGGCCCCGGGCCCAGGACGGCAGTTCGACGCCGACGGTGAGCTCGTCGAAACGGCGCCAGGCAGCCCGGGCCTGTTCCTTGCGCCAGGTGCGGCGCCACTGCTCAGCCTGGTCGAGGAGGTCCTGCCAGGTGTCGGCGAGCGGTTCAGGCAGCGGCTCCGGTGAGGCTGCGGCGGGGCGGGGGCGTGGTGCGTACTCGGTCAGCAGGAGTTCCGCCACGACCGGTTCGGCGGCAAGGCGGTCGCGGATCCTCGTGCTCTGCGCGGTGGTGCCGTTGCGCGCGTCGAACCGGGCGGCGAGCGCCAAGGCGTGGTCCCGCATCTGGTCGCGCAGTTCGGTGACGCGGAGCTCCGCGGCGGGGCGGTCCTGGTGCGCGGGACGGCGCACGGTGAGGTCGCCGTGCCCGCATGCGGCGAGCCGGTCCAGCAGTAGCGCGGCAGAGGCCGCGAACTCCATGGCGTCCATCGGGCTGGGGGGTGCGTCCAACGCGCCCAGGTGCCGTTCCAGGAGTTCCAGGCCCCGCGCGTGGTTCCCGGTTACGGCGCAGAAGAACAGGTGGGTGCCGAGGGAGAAGAGGTAGCGCGTCTCATAGCGTCGGTGCACCCGGTAGGTGCGGCGATGGGCGTCGACTGCCGCCTCGTAGCGGCCGGTGCGCAGGTAGGGCTCGATGAGGGCACTCAGGATGCCTTGCGGCTGTTCGACACAGGTGAGTTCCCCGGAGAGTACCGGTTCGGCGATGGCGATCGCCTCCGCGTGGGCTCCCCGCCACGCCAGATGGAAGGCCATAGCCGTGGGGACGCAGCCCGCACAGTCGGAGCTTTCGTCCTGGGGGGCGGTGCGCCACCGTTCGAACTCGGCGTCCGCGGTCGCCACGTCGCCGATGTGGCGGGCCACCTGGCAGCGCAGGCCGTGGACGGGGTGCAGGCTGTAGCCGCTTTCCCGGTAGCGGCGCTCCATATCGTCGAGCAGCGCATAGGTGCGGTCGAGCGGGATCTCCGGAAAATCGGTCAGTGCGGCGATGATCCACTTGAACTGCCACAGCAGCCGGTGGTGCGCTTCGGGGCCGTAGCGGGCGGGGTCCGCGTCGAAGGCGGTGAGGCAGCGGGTGAAGGTTGTCATCGCCCGCGCCGGCTCGCCCCCGTACTTGTACGCCTCGGTGAGGGACATCCGCAGGTGGAACACGTCTTCTTCGGTGGCGCCGCCGCGGATGGCCAGATCCAGGGCTTTCTCCAGGCCGGTGGTGCGGGCCCTGCCGTAGGGCAGGGCTAGTGACTGCTGGGTGAGGGTGCGCCAGTTCAGCTCGGTCACTGCTCTCTACTCCTCGGATTCTGTGGGGGCAGCCCAGTCCAGCAATCCGAGGAACGACCGGTTGAGGACTGCGCTGTCGGCCGGGCGCAGCGGGTGGCGGCCCTGCAACAGGGCTTGGCCGTAGAGGGCCTGGACTGCCACGGTGATCAGGTCGGGGTCGGTGAGGGTGGTGATCCGCCGGGTCAGGGGGTTGGCATGGTTGAGCACGAGACGGTTCTGGTCGGCGGCGAGGGCGGGTTCGAGGGCGCCGAGCACGTCGGCCCAGAGCGGGTCGGCCTCGGCCCGGGATTCGGCGAGTTCTCTGCGGTGTTCCGCGGCCCGGCTGGTCAGGTACAGCGCGGGCAGGGAAGCGGGGGCGTAGCTGCGGAGCAGTACCGTGCAGCCGAGGGAGTCGAGGGCGCGTTCCGCGACGTGGAGGAAGTCGCGGAGCCGCAATTCGGTTTCTGACGGCAGCCTGCCGAAGCGGGTGGTGAGCTCGCCGGGGTCCAGTGGGCGGAGCAGAGCGGCGCCCTGCCGGTCGCTGAGGCGGGAGATGATCTCGGTGTCGTAGACGTAGCCCGCGTTGACGAGACCCACGCCTTGGGCGGCGGCGACCGCGGACAGGCTGCGGAACTCGTCGATGTCGGACGTGTAACGGACTTCGGAGTGGCGTCGGGTGAACTCTGCCAGGGGCATCGTTCCGGAACTGGTTTCGAAGTCCAGCCAGCGGTACACCAGGTCCAGCATGGTGTCGTCGTGCGCGGCCAGCGCTTTCACACCGACGTGGTGGAGCTGCAGGAAGCGGCGGAGCTCTTCCGGTCTGCTGTGGGCGAGGGTGAGCAGCCAGTCGCGGATCTGCTCCCCTAGTGTGTCGCAGACCTGCCCGAGCAGGTCGTCGTCGTAGAGGGCTTCGCGGTTGGCGGTGGGACGCAGTTCTTCGGCGTCGACGACGCAGCGCACAAAAAACGCCCACTCGGGCAGCAGGTCGGTGACGTTGTCGGCGAGCAGCATGCGTTTGAGGTAGACCCGGTGGGCGGCGCGCACCGTGGGGTTGGCCGCGTGCGGGAGCACGAACGCTACTCCCCGCAACCCGGCCGCGGCCGCTTCCAGGTCGATCACGTCCAGCGGTGCAAAACCGAACACTGCCTGGCAGTAGTCGGCGAGCGCGGCGCGGCGGCGCACCGGGGTCGGGTAGGTCCGGCGCCACGGCGGTTCCCCTTCCGTGACAAGGGTGTCCCCGACTCGGAGTTCCACGGGGAGGAATGCGCCGTAGTGGCGGGCGAGGTTCGCGACAGTGGAGGCGGCGAACCATTCCTCAGCGTCGCGGCGGGGCCGCAGGATGACGGTGGTGCCGACTTCGTTGCGTTCTTCTTCGGCTTCCTCGACCAGGTAGCGTCCGTCGGAGTAGCCGACCCAGCGGATCGTGGGGCCGCCGTGCATGGAGCGGGTCAGCACTTCGATCTCGTCGGCGACGAGGAATCCGGAGAGCAGCCCGATTCCGAACTGGCCGAGGAATTCGTGGCGGGCGTAGCCGAGCTCGTCGCGTTTGCTGGACCGGCCGATAGTGGCGAGGAGTTCGTGGATCTGCGGTTCGGTCAGGCCCACCCCGGTGTCGTGGACCCGCAGGCTGCCTTCACCGGTGTGTTCGGGGGTCTCGATGTGGATCCGGGCGGGGGCGTCCGGCTCTTCGGCGCGCCGCGCGGTCACGGCGTCGACACCGTTCTGCAGCAGTTCGCGCAGGTAGACGCGGGGACTGGAGTATAGGTGTCGACTGAGGAGATCGACCACCCCCGCAGGTCTACTTGGAACGCGCGTTCGGTCACGGTCCGCCCTTTCCAGCCGCTGGGGCGTTGTTCTCTCGTACAAAGACGAGCGAACTATAACGGTGCGCAACGACGTTTCGCGCTGTGCTTTCGGTTTCCTGCGGCTGGTGCGGGCGCCAACGGTGGGCCGGGACACTGTCCCGGCCCACCGGACTCAGCGGTCGAGGGCCACTCCGAGCAGGGTGTCGACGGTGGTGCGCATGAGCGCGGGCGCGTCCGGATCGTCTCCGCTGCCGCTCAGGGCTGCGTCCGCCCACTCGTCGACCGCGGCCAGCGCGGTGGCCGTGTCCAAGTCGTCGGCGAGGGCGCTGCGCACCCGGGCCAGGAGCGGCCGGGCGTCGGGGGCGTTCTCCACTGCGGCGGCGGCCCGCCAGCGCTCCAGCCGCTGCTCAGCGGTGCGCAAGTCGGCGTCGGTCCACTCCCAGGCCGTGCGGTAGTGGTGGGCCAGCAGGGCCAGGCGGATCGCCATCGGGTCAGTGCCCGCCTTGCGGAGCTGGGAGACGAACACCAGGTTGCCCCGCGACTTGGACATCTTCTCGCCGTCCAGGCCGACCATGGCCACGTGGAGGTAGTGGCGGGCCTGGGGGCGGCTGCCCGTGGCACAGCAGGCTTCGGCGGCTCCCATCTCGTGGTGCGGGAAGATCAGGTCGTCGCCGCCGCCGTTGAGGTCGAAGCCCATGCCGAGTTCGTGCACGGAGATCGCGCTGCACTCCACGTGCCAGCCGGGACGTCCGCGGCCCAGCGGAGTGTCCCAGGCGGGTTCGCCGGGGCGTTCCGCCCGCCACAGCAGCCAGTCCAGCGGGTCTTTCTTGCCCGCGCGACCCGGGTCGCCGCCGCGTTCGGCGAAGAGCTCCAGCATGGCGGTGCGGTCCAGCTGGGAGAGGCTACCGAAGCCGGGGGCGTCGGCAGCGGAGAAGTAGATGTCGCCGTCGACTTCATAGGTGACCCCTTGCGCGCGGAGGCGGGCCACGAAGTCGGCGATGAGGTCCATCGACTCGACGACTCCGAGGAAGGCGCGGGGCGGCAGGATACGCAGCGCCGCCATGTCCTCACGGAAGACTTGGATCTCCCGCGCGGCGAGCTCTTGCCAATCCTGTCCAGTGGCTGCGGCCCGCTCCAGCAGCGGGTCGTCGATGTCGGTGATGTTCTGCACGTAGTCGACCGTGTGTCCGGCATCCCGCCACACCCGGTTGACCAGGTCGAAGGTGAGGTAGGTGAAGGCGTGGCCTAGATGGGCGGCGTCGTAGGGGGTGATCCCGCAGACGTACATCCGCGCGGTGGCCCCCGGGGTGATGGTGCGGCGGGAGCCGGTGACGGTGTCGTGGACACTGAGCGGCCCGCCGTGGTCCGGCAGGGCGACGACTGTGGGCGCAGGCCAGGAACGCATGACCATGAGGTTATCTGCCGCCCCTAGCGGCCCGGTAGGCGGGACGGCTGCTTTCCCCGGTCTGCTTCCTCACGGCCTGGGCGGTCCGACAGCATCCTCCCGACGTGCGGACTGGGTGATGAACCGCATGCTCAGCGCGACCCCGATCAGGCACAGTCCTGCCAGTACCGGGTTGCCGTGTGCCCAGTGCCACAGCACCGCCCCTAGCGCCACCACGTACAGCAGCCAGTAGGCGGCGTTCTCCCATACCCACGGTTTGTCCACGGTGCACCTCACCTTCTCGGCCGCGGACGGCTCCGGCTGCCGTATTTCCGGTCAGGTCACTGTTACGGACGTATGCGACCGGAGTGAGGTTTACCGGTCGGCTTAGCGGATGAGCGACCAAGCTGCGGGATCGCCGGGGGTGTCGGTGAAGGCGTAGCGCAGCACGGTGGGGGTGAGGGCCAGCAGGGTGACCGAATTGGTGGCCCACACGCGGCCGTCCGGCAGTTCGAGCCGGGCGACCAGGGAGGTTCTGTCGTCCCCTCCCCCGCTTGCGGAGTGGGCGGTATCCGCAGCGGCTTCGTCCAGCAGGCGCACCCAGTCCCCCCAGATCTCGCGGATGTCCGACGAGGTGCGCAGCACGTCCTCGGACGGGGCAGGCCGGGTTGCAGCGAACCGTGGACCGTGCTGGGCGGCGCGCGGCGCGGTGGCGTCCAGCCCGGTGTTGACGACGACGGTCACGCCGGGCGCGAGTTTCTCCTCGGTCAGGTCGGAGCCGTCCCAGCTCACCAGGGCGGCTTGCTCGGGATCGGCGATGACGAGGTGGAACGGGTCGAAGGCCCGCAGCTCGTCCCGGCCCAGGCCCAGGGTGCCCGTGGCGGCGGCCCGCAGCGGAAGCTCGCCCCGGCTGCGGCGGGTCACTCCCGGAGGCACGGTGGAGTCGAACACGGGCCGCCGTCCCGTAGCGGTGAGTTTCTCCACCCGCCCGTTGAGTATTGCGGCCACGCGCGGCGTTGCCGACTCAGGGGGTGCAACCGCCAGCCAGGTGCCGCCGGCCTGGGCGTCGCGACCACCGATGAGGTGCGGCCACTGCGGCCAGTGCTGTCCTGGCCGGTCAAACGGGCGGTCCACCATTTCGTCGCGGAGGGCGGCCAGCACAATCGGGACGGGAGCGGTGGGATCGAATCCCACAATGGCGGTACACATTGGGACTGCTCCTCAGTGTCACCGGGCAACGGGAGCGAACGCGCACCGTCAGCGTCTCCCGTAGGCTCTGGCTGCGCGCCGCGGCTCCGATTGTCGCAGCACGCTTTCTTCCAGTATGGGACGGGATGGTGGTCGATGGTCCAGCAGGACGGGCAGGCGGCGCTGCCGGAGGCTTCTGACGTCGGATTGACCTCTGCGCAGGCCGCGCAGCGGCTGGCTGCCGGACTAGGCAACGATGTTCCGGTGCGGGCCAGCCGCACCGTCGGGCAGATCATCCGGGCCAACGTCTTCACGCGGATCAACGCGATGGTGGCGGTGCTGTTCGGAGTGATCGCGGTCATCGGGCCGGTCCAAGACGGGCTGTTTGCCCTCGTCATCGTGATCAACACCCTGGTCGGCATCGTCCAGGAGCTGCGCGCGAAAAAGACCCTGGACTCGTTGGCGATCATCAATGCGGCCCGGCCGCGGGTGGTCCGCGACGGGGTAGCGGTGGAGGTGCGCCCCCAGGAGGTGGTGCTCGACGATGTGATCGAGCTGGGGTCCGGGGACCAGGCCGTGGTGGACGGGGTTGTGGTGTCCGCCTCCGGTCTGGAAGTGGACGAGTCGCTGCTGACCGGGGAAGCGGACCCGGTCCTCAAACAGCCCGGCGACCCGATCCTGTCAGGCAGTTTCGTTGTGGCGGGCAGCGGCCGGTTCCGGGCCACTCGGGTGGGCCGTGACGCATACGCGGCCCGGATCACGGAGGAGGCGTCCCGGTTCTCCCTGGTCCGTTCGGAGCTCCGCTCCGGGGTGGACCGGATCCTGCGGTTCATCACCTGGCTGCTGTTCCCTATCGGCGGTCTGCTGCTGTACAGCCAGTTGTTCTTGGATGCGCACGTCACCGCGGAAGTCTCGGCGGGCGGCACTATTTCCGGGCCGTTCGCGGATGCGTTGCGCGGCACGGTGGCCGCGCTGGTGTCGATGGTCCCGGAAGGGCTGGTGCTGCTGATCAGCATCGCTTTCGCGGTGGGGGTGATCCGGCTGGGACGGCGGCGCTGCCTGGTGCAGGAGCTGCCCGCGATCGAAGGGCTGGCCCGGGTGGACGTCGTCTGCACCGACAAGACCGGCACGCTCACCGAGGCGGGGATGCGGCTGGCGGAAGTACGGCCGTTGGACGCTGCCGCGGACGCGGACGCGTTGACCGAGGTGCTCGCCGCGCTTGCCGCGGCCGACCCGCACCCCAATCCGAGCATGGCCGCGATCCGCGACTCCTGCGGCACGCCCCCGGACTGGCCGGTGGCCGCGGTACGGCCGTTCTCCTCGGCACGCCGGTGGAGCGGGGCGAGTTTCACGACGCCGCAAGGGAAGCAGCATTGGGTGCTGGGTGCGCCTGAAGTGCTGGCGGACGCCGACTCGCCAGCGGTGGCGGCCGCTGCCCGGACGGCGGCGCAGGGCCTGCGAGTGCTGCTGCTGGGACGGGCCGACGCAGCCGTAGACGGCCCTCACCAGGTGACCCCGATGGCCCTGGTCGTGCTCGAGCAGCGGGTGCGGCCCGACTCGGCGCCGACCCTCGACTACTTCGCCCGCCAGGATGTGGCGGTCAAAGTGGTCTCCGGGGACAACGCGGCCTCCGTGGCCGCGGTCGCCCACACTCTGGGGTTGCCCGGCGCAGACCAGCCGGTGGACGCCCGCGACCTCGCCCCGCAGGACGCAGATTTCGCGGAGAAGGTGGAGAAAGCGACCGTGTTCGGCCGGGTGTCCCCGGAGCAGAAGCGGTCCATGGTGGCGGCGCTCCAGCAGCATGGCCACACCGTGGCCATGACCGGGGACGGGGTCAACGACGTGCTCGCGCTCAAAGAAGCCGACATCGGGGTGGCCATGGGGTCGGGGAGTCCCGCGGCTCGGTCGGTCGCGCAGATCGTGCTGCTGGACGACCGGTTTGCGACCCTGCCGCACGTGGTCGCGGAAGGGCGGCGGGTGATCGGGAACATTGAACGGGTCGCCAACCTGTTCCTCACCAAAACCGTGTATTCGATGACGATGGCGACCGTGGTGAGCCTGCTGGCGGTCGCCTACCCGTTCTTCCCCCGCCACGCCACGCTCATCAACGCCGTCACGTTCGGAATCCCCTCGTTCTTCCTCGCGCTGGCGCCCACCACGGAGCGGGCCCGGCCGGGGTTTGTGGCGCGAACGCTGCGGCTGGCCGTGCCCGCAGGGCTCGTCAGTGGACTCGCCGCGATGACCACCTACTTCCTGGTGTTGGACGGGGCGGACAC
>NZ_BCWB01000025.1 GCF_001592045.1 Thermobifida fusca NBRC 14071 = JCM 3263
CGCTGGCCGACCGTACGGCGGTACTGATCACGCTGTGTGCCACCACGCTGTGGGTGCTGCTGCTCGTGGCCCGCCCTTATGTGTGGTGGAAGGCGGTGCTGGTCGCTGCCATGGTGGGGCTGCTGCTGGCAGCGCTGCTCACCCCCGTGGGGCAGGCGTTCTTCGCGTTGGATATGAGCGACCCCGCTGCGGTGGGCACCGCGTTGGCGGTGGCGGGGGTAGCGGCCGCGATCATCACCGTGATCCGCGTCGTGGACGCCCGGTGGCTCTCCCGGGAACGGGACACCCGGGATTCCTGAGCGTGCGGTCGGGATCAGATCGGCGGCCAGGGCAGCGCAGGCCAGTCCTCGGGAGGGTAGGGGTGGATGCGGTGCTCGCAGAGCACTTCGACGCGGCGCAGTGTCGCATACCGTTCCTGCGGGGTCAGGTGGCGGGCGAGGACACGGGCCACGTCGCTGCCCGGGTCCTGGAGCATCGCCCGAAGCGCGTCAAGCCGTACCACGGCCGGTTCGGGCAGCGGCTGACCCGCCCACTGCCACAGCACGGTGCGCAGCTTGTACTCCGCGGAGAACGACACTCCGTGATCACAGCCGTAGAGGTGGCCGTCCGGGGTGGGCAGCAGGTGGCCGATCTTCCGGTCAGAGTTGTTGATGACCGCGTCGAAGACCGCCATCAGCCGCAGTTGGGGGTTGGTGCTGTCCCGGGCGAGCGCGACCAGGTCCACGCTGGTGTCCGCAGCGATCCACAACTGCACCATGCCGGGGCCGTGCGGGGCGTCCTCCCGGTAGACGGTGGGCGGGACGAGGTTCCAGCCCAATGCTTGGGACACCGCGTGCGCGGAGACCTCGCGTCCAGCGAGTGTGCCGTCCGGGAAGTCCCACAGCGGCCGCTCCCCCGCCACCGGTTTGTACACGCACGCCGCTGTCCGGCTACCGTCGGTCACCTCGCAGTACAGGGTGGTGTTGGAGGCTCCGGTAAGCCTGCCCAGCACGGTGAGACGCCCGTAGCGCAGCAGAGTGAGGTCCTCGTCGTCGGTGGGGCGGCCGTGCGGTGCCGCGGTCATGGAACTCCGTTTCGAGGGGACAACCAGCTACATGATGTGCACGGGACGGTAGCCATTCTGGCGCGGGCAGATGTGCCCGCCGGGGTCGAGGGGGTTGCCGCACAAGGGGCAGTTGGGGCGGCCCGCTGCGACCACGCGCCGCGCACGCTCCGCAAAAGCCCGGGCTTCCGCGGGGGTGAGGTGGACGCGCAGAACATCGTAGGGCACGTCGTCGGCGAACGCTTGTACTCGGGGGGATTCCCCGCTTTCGTCGGGTCCACGGAGCTGCTGGGCTTCCACGATGACCCGGCGGGTCTGCGCGTCCCAGGCGAGGGCCAGGGTGCCGACCCGGAACTCTTCCTCGATGGGGCGTTGCAGCGGGTCGTTGTCGCTTTCCGCAACCTCGTGCAGGTCGGGTGCGTCCCCGAACCGCCGGCGCACCTCCTCCAGGAGTTCCCCAACGCGTTCCGCCAGCGCAGCCACCTGTGCTTTTTCCAAGACGACGCTGGTGATACGACCGCCTTCCACCGCTTGGAGAAAGAAGGTGCGTTCCCCGGGCGGACCGACGGTGCCGACGACGAACCGGTCCGGGGAGTCGTACTGGTATAGGGGCATCGACGGGGACTCCGTGGATGGGTCTGGGTTTGTGCTTGGTGGGCTTGACTCTTCCTTTTCTATCAGGCTTCTCCTGCCCCGCCACCGACGACGGCGTCCCCCGTGGCGTCCTCGGGGGGCCGCAGCCCTGCCGTGCCGCCTCCCACGTCGTTGATCCGGAGCACGAACGGGCGCAGCCTGGTGTAGCGGACCGCGCTCAGCGAGCACGGGTCGATCTGGATGCGCTGGAACTGGTCGAGGTGCAGGCCGAGCGCGTCAGCCAGAATCGCTTTGATCACATCCCCGTGGCTGCACACCAGGTAGACGGGCGTGTCGTGCTGGGCGAGCAGCCGCGTGTTGTAGTCGTGCACGGCCGAGACCGCGCGGTGCGCGGTCTCGGCGAGGCTTTCTCCTCCGGGGAAGCGCGCGGCACTGGGGTAGGCCTGGACGACCGGCCACAGGTCGTCCTTGGCAAGCTCGGTGAGGGGGCGTCCGGTCCACTCTCCGTAGCGACACTCTCCGAACCGCTCGTCCACGGTGACGGGCACGCCGACCGTGTCGGCGACCGCTTGTGCGGTTTCCACGCAGCGTTCCAGCGGGCTGCTGACAATGGCGTCCACGCGGAGGGACGCCAGCCGCTGCGCGAGCGCCGCTGCCTGGGCCCGGCCCCGCTCGTCCAAGTGGATGCCGGGCGTCCATCCTGCCAGTGTCTTCCCGGTGGCCGCGGTCAGACCGTGCCGCACCAGCAGGAGGGTCACGGCCGCGGTCCTGGATGAGTTCGCCATGCCCCGTACCCTAGTGAGTCGCTTCGGCTGCGGTCACCGAAGCCGCGCTGCCTTCGAACTCCGCTCCGGATTCGGGGGTCAGCACGCCGAAGCTGACCAGGGCGAGGATGAGGATGCCCAAGGCGATCCGGTAGTAGACGAACGGCATGAAGCTGTTGGTGGAGATGAACCGCATGAACCAGGCGATCACCGCGTAGCCGACAGCGAACGCCACCAGGGTGCCGACGATCGTGGCGCCCACGCCCGCGTACTCGTTGCCGCCGATGTCCTTGAGCTTGTAGAGCCCGGACGCGAACACGGCGGGCATGGCGAGCAGGAAGGCGTAGCGGGCGGCGGCTTCCCGTTTGAAACCCATGAGCATGCCACCGGTGACAGTGGCACCGGACCGGGAGACGCCGGGGATCAGCGCGAGCATCTGGAACAGCCCGTAGATGAGGCCGCGCTGGGCGTTGAGGTCGGTCAGTTCCCGGTGCTTGCGGGAGTAGCGGTCCACCATCCCCAGCAGGACGCCGAAGACGATCAGGGTGAGCGCGGTCAGCCGCAGGTCCCGGAAGGGCGCGCTGATCTGCTCTTCGAACAGCAGGCCCGCCACCCCGATGGGGATGCTGCCGATGATGACGTACCAGCCCATGCGCGCATCGATGTGTCGGCGCAGCTCCTTGTTGCCCAGGGAACGGAACCACGTCGCCAGGATGTTCCCCACGTCTTTGCGGAAGTAGATCAGCACGGCGAGCTCGGTGCCGATCTGGCTGACCGCGGTGAACGCCGCGCCGGGGTCTGGCCAGCCGGAGAAGGCCGCGACGATACGCAGGTGGCCGCTGGAGGAGATCGGCAGGAACTCGGTTAATCCTTGGACCAGCCCAAGGATGATGGCCTCGATGATGGACACGGCGGATTCGGCTCCTGGTCACAGAAGGGCGACATGATGGGGGGCGTGATGAGGACCGCACCGCGCAGTGCGGAAAGACCCGGGAAGCTTAGCGCGCACCGGGCGTCCACGTGTGGAAGAGCGGTATCGCTCGACTGTCGTGAGACGGTACTCTCCGCGCCATGGAACAGCGACATCTGGGCAGATCGGGCCTGTGGGTCTCCACCATCGCCCTAGGCACGATGACCTGGGGCGAGGATACCGAGGAGGGTGAGGCGGCCGACCTGCTCGCGACGTTTGTGGACGCGGGCGGCACACTCATCGACACCGCCGACATCTACCAAGGCGGGCAGGGAGAACGCATCCTCGGACGGTTGCTGCCCACCGTGGTTCGTCGGGACGACGTGATCATAGCGACCAAAGCGGGGCACTGTCTGGATCGTCGGCGTCCCAGCAACACTTCGCGGCGGCATCTGCTGGCCGCTTTGGAAGCGTCCCTGCGGCGGTTGCAGACCGATTACGTGGACTTATGGCAGCTCCATGTGTACGACCCCACCACGCCGCTGGAGGAAACTCTCGCAGCGGTGGACTCCGCGGTGGCGTCCGGGAAGGCGCGCTATGTGGGGGTGGGGCAGGTGACAGGCTGGCAGTTGGCGCGCTACGCCACCTGGCAGCAGGCGACGCTGGCGTCAGGCAGTTCCCCGATCGTGGCGGTGGGCACCGAGTATTCGCTGCTGAACCGGGAATGCGAGCGGGAGCTGCTGCCGGCCGCCAGAGCCTGCGGAGTGGGAATTCTCGCATGGTCGCCGCTGGGGCGCGGTGTGTTGACCGGCAAGTACCGTACCGGGGTGCCCCGCGATTCGCGGGGCGCGAGCGCGCACATGGCGTCGTTTGTGGAACCCTACTTGGATGAGCAGGGCCGCCGTATCGTGGAGTCGGTGTACACGGCCGCGCAAGGACTGGGCGTGCCCCCGTTGGGGGTGGCGTTGCGTTGGGTGCTCAGCCAGCCGGGGGTGGCTGCGGCGTGCGTGGGGCCGCGCACGGTCGCCCAGTTGTCGGAGATCCTGGCCGCGGAGAACGTGGTGCTGCCCCGGGAGATCAGCGAGGCGCTCGCTGACGCGTCGGCTGCCGCGGTGTGACCGCGGGCCGCGGCTTTGGTTGCGGCGCCGTGAAGCGGAGCGCGCGCCCCACTAAGCTCACGGGGGTGGCTTTCCGCCCGTGTCCGGTCTGAGCCTGTGAGGTTCCCTACCGTGGTCGATCCCTCCCCTGCTGTCCTGGACGATGCTGTTGCGCGGACGCGTGAGGCGCTCACCCGCATGGGGGCGCCTGACCGGCTGGCGGCCCCGCTGGTGGCCGTGCTCGGCCCGGACGCTGCCGCGCGGCTCACCGCTGACCCGTGGCAGTTGCTGGAACTCTCGTCGGTCACCCCTCGCCAAGCGGATTTCTGTGCGCGCACGCTGCTCGGCGCCGCGGCCCGTCCCGACGATCCGCGGCGGGTGCGTGCCCTCGTGGTCCGCCTGGTGCGGCGCGCTGCCCGGGAAGGGCATACCGCGGTCGAGTACGCCCGGGTCGCGCGGGCGCTGCGCAGCCTGGGGGTGACGGCGCCGGACGCGGCAGGGCAGGCGGCCGCTGAGGACGACCGGGTGCGACTCATCGAGGACATGCCGGAGGAGGGGGACGACAGCGAGTTCGACGGTGACCTGCCGGAGCCTCCCGCCCCCGACCGGTTCCTCGCGTTGGCGTCCCTGGGGGAAGCCGAACAGCGGCTGGCCCGGGAGCTGGTCCGGTTGACCGCGAGCGAGCCGATCATGGACTCGGCGACCGCGGCGGAGACCGTGCAAGCGGCGGCGGAGAAGGCAGGCCACGACCCCGCACCCGAGCTGGTGGCCGCCCTAGTCACGGTGGCGTTGCGCGGCGTCACTGTGGTGGTGGCCGGGCCTGCGGCGCAGGAGGCGCGGCTGGCGACGATCCGCTATGCCGCGGCGATCGCCGTGGAGAGCCAGACAGGGATGGCACTGCTTACCCCCCAGGCGAGCGGGGCGGCCGCTCTCAACCGGGTGTTGGCCGAGGAAGGGATACGGGCGCGCACGGTGGCCGCGGCCTTGGACGATCACGCTCTTGCCGAGTGCGGCCTGGTCGTGGTCGACCGGGCCACGGCACTGGACACGGAGACGTTCGCGGCTCTGGCTGCGGCCTGCCCCGGGCACGCGCACTTGGTGCTTCTGGCTGATCCCGCACAGCTGCCTTCGGCGGGGCCCGGGCAGGTGGTGGCCGATCTGATCGCTTCGCGGACTGTGGCGGTGGCTGCCCTGCCGGACGATGCCCGGCCGACGGCGCAGGCGGCGCTGGCCGCTGAGGTCGGCGCGGGTCGGCTGCCGGAGCGGGTGGATGCTCCCGGGCACGAGGTGGTGGTCGTGCCAACCGGGTCGGCGGAGGAGGCCGTGCACCGCACCCTGCAGCTGGTGACGGATTCCATTCCCCGCACGTTCGGTGTAGACCTCGCCCAGGTGCAGGTGGTCACGGCGGCTCCCGACGGTCCGGCCGGTGCTGCCGAGCTCAACGCGGTGTGCAAGGCCCGGTTCAACCCTGGTCCGGGTCTGGTGGGGGGCCTGGATGTGGGCGACCGGGTGCTGTTGGCGGGCCGCGGCCACGGATATGCGCCCGGGGACACGGGTGTGCTGCGCGGGCAGAGCGGGGCCAGCAGCATCGTCGAGCTGGCTGACGGCTCCACGGTCACGGTGACCCAGGCGGCCCATCTGCGCCCGGGGTGGGTGGTGCCGCTGGCGGCCGCACTGGGTGGCACGTGGCCTGCCGTGGTCGTGGTGTTCACCCCGGATGCGGCGCTGTCGCGTCCAGCGGTGCGCACCGCGCTGGCTTTGGGGGAACGGCACGTGTCGATCGTCAACGCGGCCGGGGACGCGCTTGCGAAGGCGGTGCGCGGTGTTCCTGACGTCTCCCGGGCAACCCGGCTGGTGCGGCTCCTCCGCGAGGGGTGAGGCTGTGGGGACTTCCGGGCGCTTGAGGACGCTTCGGGCGTCTGGAGTTGAACCGGTGCAGGCCGCTGGCCGGTTTAGAGGCGGTCCAGGAAACCGCCGTCGACCACCAGGTTGGCGCCGGTGATGAAGCTCGCGGCCGGGCTGGCGAGGAACGCGACCGCCCGGGCGACTTCCTCGGGGCGGCCGAGCCGACCGAACGGGATGCGGGCCCGCACACTCGCGTAGTAGTCGGGGTCGGTGTCCCGCCGCCGGGCCCAGCTGCCGCCTTCGAACTCGATGGGGCCGGGAGAGACGATGTTGACCCGCACGCCCCGGGGTGCCAGCGCCCGGGCCAAGGCGGTGGCGTGGTGGTTGAGGGCTGCTTTGACCGCGCCGTAGGGCTTGGGACCGGACGGTGCGGTGACGTGCAGCGCAGAAGTGCTGGAGATGAGGATGACTGCGCCGCCGCGTTGGGAGGAGGCGAGGTGTTCTTGTGCTTGGTCGGTGAGGACCGTGAACGGCAGGATGTCGGTGCGCAGGGCTCCTTCCCATCCCACGGCGCCGCCGCCGGAGACGTTGGAGACGACCACGTCGAGGCCGCCGAGTTCGGCTGCTGCCTCGTCGACGAACGCGCGCAGCGCCGGGGCGTCGGCGACGTCCACTTCCCGGGCCATGACGATCGCGCCGGTCTCGCGCAACTGTCGTGCCGCGACTTCCAGCGGTGCCCGGGTGCGGGCGCAGATCGCCAGGTTGGCGCCTTCTTCAGCGAAGACTTGGGCGATCGCCCGGCCGATCCCCCGGCTTGCTCCGGTGACCAGCACCGCGGCACCACGCAGTCCCAGCTCCATGCCCGTCTCCTCTCGTCCGTGCCCGTACGTCGGCTCCCGGGACGCGACTACCCGGGAGCCGACCGTTCACCGGATCATGCGCCGGTGGAGTGGAATCCTCCGTCGACGTGCACGATCTCCCCGGTTGTGGCGGGGAACCAGTCCGACAGCAGGGCCACGACCGCGCGGGCCGCGGGTTCCGGGTCGGTGATGTCCCAGCCCAGCGGGGCGCGCTTCGGCCATTCCGCGGCGAGCTCCTCGAAGCCGGGGATGCTGCGGGCTGCCATGGTGTTCAGCGGCCCGGCCGAGACCAGGTTGACCCGGATCTTCTGCTCACCGAGGTAGCGGGCAAGGTAGCGGGCGGTGGAGGCCAGTCCGGCCTTGGCCACGCCCATCCAGTCGTAGATGGGGTAGGAGACGCTGTTGTCGAAGTCCAGCGCCACCACCGAGCCGCCGTTCTTCATCAGCGGCAGCAGCGCGGTCGTGAGGGATTTGAGGGAGAACGTGGACGTGTGGAGCGCGGTAGCGACGTGCTCCCAGCGGGTGTTGAGGAAGTTGCCGCCGAGCGCCTCCTGCGGGGTGTAGCCGATGGAGTGGACGATGCCGTCGAGCCCGTCGACGTGCTCGGCGACCCGGTCGGCGAGGGTGTCGAGGTGCTCGTCGTTGGTGACGTCCAGTTCGAGAACCGGCGGGGGTTCGGGCAGCCGCTTAGCGATCCGCTCCACGAGAGTGAGCCGACCGTATCCCGTGAGGACCACGGTGGCCCCCTGCTCCTGGCACAGCCGTGCCACGTGGAAGGCGATGGAGGAGTCGGTCAGGACGCCTGTGACCAGGATGCGTTTGCCTTCGAGAATTCCCATGCGTTGTCTCGTTCCTTGACGGGTGGCTGGTGTGGACAGAGTCAGTGGCCCATGCCGAGGCCGCCGTCGACGGGGATGACCGCACCCGTGATGTAGCCGGCGTCCTCGCTGGCGAGGAACCGCACGGCTTTCGCCACGTCGGCGGTGGTGCCGTACCGGCCCAGCGGCACGTTCTTCTTGATCTCCTCCTGGCGTTTCTCGGGCAGCGCCGCGGTCATGTCGGTCTCGATGTAGCCGGGGGCGACCACGTTGACGGTGATGTTGCGGGACCCGAGTTCCCGGGCGAGCGAGCGGGCGAAGCCCACGAGCCCGGCCTTGGATGCGGCGTAGTTCGCCTGTCCCGGCGACCCGGCCAGGCCGACCACGGAGGAGATGAGGATGATGCGGCCACTGCGTTTACGCATCATGCCGCGCACTGCGCGCTTGGCCACCCGGAACGCGCCGGTCAGGTTGGTGTCGAGCACCGCGTTGAAGTCTTCTTCGCTCATGAGGGCCAGCAACTGGTCCTTGTTGATGCCCGCGTTGGCGACCAGGACCTCGACCGGGCCGTGGGCCTCCTCCACCTGCTTGAAAGCGGCGTCCACCTGGGCGCTGTCGGTGATGTCGCATTGGACCCCGAACAGTCCTTCCGGGGGCTGCCCGGTGCGGTAGGTCACCGCGACGTCGTCGCCCGCTTCCTTGAGCTCCCTGGCGATGGCCAGACCGATTCCGCGGCTGCCACCGGTGACCAGAACCGAGCGAGACATGACGGCACCTCCGAAACCCTGCCAGGCAGAAACAACAGACGTGTGTGGAACGCACAGCAGAGTATCCACCTACCGCCGGGTAGCCCCAACCCGGTGCGCGGCGGACCGGGTTGGGCGGGGTGCAGCCGAGGAGTCGTGCCGCGGCTGCCCGGGGCCTGCTGCGCGGCGGGCCTCAGGCGGAGAGACGGGCGAGGCCGCCTTCGACGAGGACCGGCACGACCTGGCCGATGTATTCGAAGTTGCTGCCGACGGTCTTGCCTTGGACGTAGCGGTAGTGGATGCCTTCCAGGATGACGGCGAGTTTGAAGAACGCCAGGCCGGTGTACCAGTCGAGCCGGGAGATGTCGCGGCCGGAGCGTTCCGCGTAGCGGGCGATGAGCTCGTCGGTGGTGGGGAAGCCGGGGGCCCGGTGCACGTCGCTGGGCCCGGGGGTGGCGAGGATCTCGTCGCTGAAGTAGACGAGCATGAGCCCGAGGTCGGTGAGCGGGTCGCCGAGGGTGGACATCTCCCAGTCCAGGACGGCGGTGATCCGGTCGTCGGTGTCGACGAGCACGTTGTCCAGCCGGTAGTCGCCGTGCACGATGGCGGCTGCCCCCGACTCCGGCACGGTGTCGGCGAGGCGGGCACGCAGCTCGTCGATGCCGGGCAGGTCGCGGCTGCGGGAGGCGTCGAGTTGTTTGCCCCAGCGGCGGACCTGGCGTTCGAGGAAACCGTGCGGGCGGCCGAAGTCGGCGAGTCCGACGGCCGCGGGGTCCACCGAGTGCAGGGCGGCGAGGGTGTCGATCAGCCGCAGCGCGATGTCGCGGGTGCGGTGCGGACCTCTGCTGGCGAGCTGGTCTGCCCGGCGGAGCGGGGTGCCCGGCACGAACTCCATGATGTAGAAGCGGGCGCCGATGACGGAGGTGTCTTCGCAGAGCGCGACTACAGCGGGGACGGGAACGTCGGTGTCGGCGAGCGCAGAGATGACCCGGTATTCGCGGGCCATGTCGTGCGCGGTGGGCAGGACGTGGCCGAGCGGGGGGCGGCGCACAACCCACCGTGTGGTGCCGTCGGTGACGGAGTAGGTGAGGTTGGAGCGTCCCCCTTCGATGAGTTCCCCGGTCAACGGACCGGTGACCAGACCGGGCCGCACCTCGTCGAGGTAGGCGTGCAGCCGCTGCAAGTCCAGCCCAGGCGGGTTCTCCACACTCATCGCCACTCCTCTACCAATTGACCGACTGGCCGGTATCTCACTGGGCAACAGGAATATACCCTGAGCGCTCTTACCGGAGAGACCACGGGACTCCAGGAACATACCGTCCAGTCAGTCTGGTATTTTCGGGGTGGTGCGCGGAGCTGTTCCCACCAGGCTTCCTCCCCGCCGCCATCCAGCCGAGTCCCCCTTGCTGCGCCGCCCTCTCCGCGCCCCTGGACGCATTGTTTCCGCGGCTCACCCACCCCGTGCGGCTAGCACGGAAAAGCCAACCGCCGCCCTCGGTCACCCCGAGCACGAATCCACGCGAAAATCCCGCAACAATCGCGCTGAAATACTCCGCCGCTATCGGAAAGAAAAAGATTTCCGGCACGCGACACCGGGCCGGGATCTCCCATTCCGCGTAGCGGGAACCTCCAGGGAGCAATCCGCGTCTTCCCCGGAAAAGACCGGGACCCTCTCTTTGGCGCAGCGGGCCTTGAAAGAATCCGCCCGGTTTTCTTACGAGACGGGCCTTCCCGTTTCTTCGCAGTGTTTTAGCCGCTGCAGTGGACAGGGCTCATAAAGGCGGGACTCACGTCCCGCACGCACCGCTACCGGCCGCTGCCCTCACACCAGCCCGGCGTCGTGGGCGAGAATCGCGATCTGCACCCGGTTGTTCTTCTCCAGCTTGGTCAGAATACGGCTGACATGGGCTTTGACCGTGGCCTCGCGCATGCCGAGCTCTGCCGCGATCTCCGCGTTGGACAACCCGCGGGCCACACCGACCAGCACTGCGCGCTCCCGTTCGCTCAACACTTCCAACCGCCGGGCCGCCTCCGCGGCACTGTTCCCGCTAGGAGCCGCGAACCGCTCCAGCATGCGCTTGGTGACACTGGGCGCGAGCATCGCGTTACCCTCGTACACGGTGCGCACCGCAGTGATCAGGTCCCGCGGCGGAGTGTCCTTGAGCAGGAACCCCACGGCTTTGGCCCGCAACCCGCGGTGCACGTACTCGTCCAAGTCGAACGTGGTGAGCAGCACCACTTTGGGCGCGTTGGGGAGTTCCGCGAGATGCGCGGCAGCGGTCAGCCCGTCCATGCCCGGCATGCGGATGTCCAGCAGCACCACATCGGGCTGCAACTTCCGCGCCAAGGCCACGGCCTCGGCACCGTCCGCGGCCTCCCCCACGACCTCCAGGTCAGGCGCGGACTCCAGGATCATCCGCAGTCCGGAACGTACCAGTTGCTCGTCGTCGACCACGAGAACCGAGATCACGAGATCTCCTCTGCAGGACGGGGAGTTTCGGTGGGAGCCGCGGGGATGATAGCGCGCACCCACCACCCGCCGTCTGCAAGTGGACCCGCCACAAAAGTTCCCCCGACGAGAGCCAGCCGCTCCCGCAGGCCGATCAGGCCGTACCCGCTGTCAGGCACGGGATTGGCGACCTTCACCGTGGCAGGGCCGTTGACAACGGTAACGGTCAGCGCGGTCCTGCCGTAGTCGATCCGGACGTCGATCTCCGCCCCCGGGGCGTGCTTGACCGCATTGGTGAGCGCTTCCTGCACCACCCGGTATGCGGTGCGTTCCACTTGGGCGTTCAACGGGCGCGGAGTTCCCGTCGTGGTGAGGTCGACGTTGGCCCCGGCAGCGCACGCGGCGTCGATCAGGCTGCCCACATCGTCCAAAACCGGCTGGGGGGCGGTAGGCGCCGCCTCCCCGTTCCGCAGCACGCCGAGGATCTCCCGGAGTTCGCTGAGCGCTTCCCGGCCGGTCGTGCGGATCAGTTCCGCGATCTCAGCGGTACGCTCATCCGGCGCGGAGACTTCCAGACCGCCCGCGTGCAGCACCATGAGGCTCACCCGGTGGGCGACGACGTCGTGCATCTCCCGGGCGATCCGGGTGCGTTCCGCAGCGATCGCGGTCTCCGCGCGCAGATGCTGCTCCCGTTCCAACCGTTCGGCGCGCTCCCGCAAGTTCTCCACGAGCTGCCGGCGCGTCCCCACCCACATACCGAAAAAGAGAGGGAGCAGGATGAACGTGACTCCCAGCGGGATGATGAGGAACGGCTCCCACATGGTGTAGACGAACGCCAGCGCCGCGCTGTGGGCGGCCGCCCACAGCGCGAGCGGGCGCCACCGGTTGGTGAACCACGCCGCATAGCTGTACAGCGCGACAGGCGCTGCCCAGACGTTCCCGAACAGCACGATCAGCAGCAGGCTCGACGCCAGCAGCAGTTCGGGGCGGCGGCGGCGGACCAGGATGGCTGCTGCGACCAGGCAGGGGATGACCAGGATGAGCTGGGCACCCACGAGCATCGCGGCGACCGGGGAGACCTCATAGAGCTGGCTCGGCAGGTAACCCAGACCCCACTCCCCGCGTTCGCTAGCGACGACGGAGATAGCCATCCCCCCGACGATCAGAGGGAAGAAAAATATCGCGTAGCCGACATCGGCCAGCGTGAAGCGGTGCTGCTTGCCCCACTGCCACGCCGCGTACACCCGTTCGCCCCACCGCCGTGTCATACCTGAGAGTCTAAAAGCCTGGTTAACAGGGCTTCTTCCCCCTGAAGACGGGATTCCCGGATCGACGAAAGTTGGTGGTGCCGTTCTTCGAAAGTCGGTTTCCCGCCGTTTCTCCCCTTTCTTTCGGGGACGCAGGAATCGCCTGCGCGGCGGAGATTCTCGGGGAGTGCGCGGATTTAGCGTCGAGGTATCTGACGTTGTTCTGTTCCATCTCGACGAGGGAGAACCACCGTGCCTACACCCCCCGCACCTTCGGGGACCGCGGAGCCCCACGCTGTTGTCGTCCAAGGACTGACCAAGGTCTATCCGACCGGGGGAGAACCGGTCCGTGCCTTGGACGGGGTGGACGTGTCCTTCGCACGAGGCGCGTTCACCGCGATCATGGGGCCCTCCGGTTCCGGGAAATCCACGCTCATGCACTGCATGGCCGGGCTGGACACGCCCACGTCCGGTTCGGTGCGCCTCGGGGCAACGGAACTGACCGCTTTGAGCGACAAGCAGCTGACGCTGCTGCGGCGCGACCGGATCGGTTTCGTCTTCCAGTCGTTCAACCTGCTGCCGATGCTCACTGCGCGGCAGAACATCCTGCTCCCCTCCCAGATCTCCAAGCGCAAAGTCGACCCGGAGCGGTTCCGCCACATCGTGGAGGTCACCGGCCTCGCCGACCGGTTGGAGCACCTGCCCGCCAAACTGTCGGGCGGCCAGCAGCAGCGGGTGGCGGTGGCCCGGGCCCTCGTGGGCTCCCCTGAAGTGCTCTACGCCGACGAGCCCACCGGCAACCTCGACTCCCGTTCCGGCGCGGAAGTGCTGTCCTTCCTCCGCGACTCGGTCCGCGAACTAGGGCAGACCATCGTGATGGTCACCCACGACCCGATCGCCGCCTCCTACGCCGACCGGGTGGTGTTCCTGCGGGACGGCCGGGTGGTCGACGACGTCACCCACCCCACCCCGCAGCTCATCCTCGACCGGCTCGCTGGACTGGAGGGCTGACCCGTGCTGCGCACTACACTGGCTGGGCTGCGTTTCGCGTGGCGGCGGCTGATAGCCACCTCTCTCGCCATCATCCTGGGTGTCGTCTTCGTCACCGGCACCCTCGTCTTCGGCGACTCCCTGCACCGCAGTTTCACGGTGCAGGCAATGGGCTCCATGGACCGGGTCGACGTCATCGCCCTCGCCACGGGAACTTCGGCCGACGAAGACGAGCCACCGCTGCTGGACGAGTCGGCGTTGCGCCGCGTCCGCGAGCTTCCCGAAGTCGCTGCAGCTACGGGAGCCGTCATCGGATCCGCGCCGCTGCTGGACGAGCAAGGGCGCGCCCTGGGCACGGTTCCCACGGTGGGCATCTCTGTGGGGGGCGACGTCCCGCGTTACGACGCGGTTGAAGGACGCCTCCCCAGCACCGCAAACGAAGTGGCGCTCGCCACAGCCACCGCGGCGAGCAGCGGTTTCGAGGTAGGCGACACGGTCACCGTGCTCGACCCGGAAGGCACCAAACACGACTTCACAGTGACCGGGGTGATCGACTTCGGACCGGAGACCTCGATCAGCTACCGGGGCGCGGTCGCCTTCACCCTCGACACCGCCCAGCGGATGACCGGAGTTACTGGATACCGGGAGATCTACGTGCGTGCCGCCGAAGGGGTGCCCGCGGATCAAGCGGAATCCGCGGTGGCCGACGCCCTAGGCGCGGACGCTGACGTGTACACCGGCCGCGAGTACGGGGAGAAACTGGCGAGCACAGCGGGAGTCCAGGCGAGAATCTTCACCACGGCACTGCTGCTGTTCGCGGCCGTTTCGGTGTTCGTTGCCGCGCTGGTGATCCACAACACGTTCACGATCCTGGTGGCCCAACGGCAGCGGGAACTGGCGCTGCTGCGCTGCGTGGGCGCCACCCGCGGCCAGGTCTTCCGCGCTGTCCTGGTGGAAGCGCTCGTGGTGGGGATGGCTGCCTCCGCGGTCGGGGTCGTCGCGGGGATCGGGCTCGGTTGGGGCGCATTCGCCCTCGGAGAGCGCTTCATCACCGATTCGACGACGTCGAGCCCGCTGGTCATCACCGCTGTCCCGATTGTGGTGGGCCTGCTCGTCGGGGTGCTGTCCAGTGTGGCATCCGCGCTGCACCCCGCGGTGCGCGCCACCCGCGTCCCCCCGCTGGCTGCCCTGCGGAGCAGTGCGCTGACCGAGGAGCAGAACCGGCGTGTCGGCTGGCTGCGGGCCGTTACCGGCTCGCTGTTCCTCCTCGGCTCGGCAGCGCTGCTGACGGTGGCGCTGCGCTTGGAGCCGAACCAGATCGCCATGATCCTGGTGGTGGCCTCAGGCCTGGTGTGCTTCGTCGGCGTGGCAGTGTGGGCGCCGTTGATCGTGCGTGGTGTTATCACCGTCCTGGGCTGGCTGGTACGGCGTTTCGGGGTGCCTGCGTCGCTAGCCGTAGACAATGCGCTGCGGGCGCCGCGGAGGGCAGCGGCCGCGATGATCGCGTTGACGGTCGGCACCACCCTGATCACCGGCTACTCGGTGGTCAACGCTTCGATGCTCGACACGCTGGAGACCCGCCTCGATGAGCAGTTCCCCGTCGACTACATGATGGTCACCCAGCTCGACCCGGACCAGGCAGGCCAGTACCAGGAGCTGCCCGCTGAAGTCGTGGCGGAGCTGCGGTCCTCTCCGGCGATCTCCACCGTGGTCACCCAGCGCACCGAACAGGACGACAACAACACGCCGGTGACGGCCTTCCCGCACGCGAAGCTCGGCACGGACATCGGGGAAGCACAGGAAGGGGACCTGGCTGACGTGGTCCCGGGAACGGCTGCGATCTCGGAGAACCTCGCCCAGAAGCACGAGGTCGGCATCGGGGACTCGCTGTCCTTGCACACCGAGCACGGCGACCTGTCCCCCACGGTGGTGGCCATCCTGCCTGCCGGCGGCGGAATTCTCGGTGTGCTCGTCTCCGTCGACGACTTCGAGCGGCTCTTCCCGGACGTGCCGGACTCCCAGGCCTACATCACGGCTGCCGCGGACGCCTCCCCCAAGGAAGTGACCGACGCGGTCAACGCGGCGATCGCTGACTACCCGCAAGTGCAGGTCGCCAACGTCTCCCAGATGAAGCTGGAGTTCGAAGAACTCCTCAACTCCGTGTTCCTCGTCATCCTCGCCTTGCTGGGGCTGGCGGTCATCATCGCGGTGTTCGGGGTCGCCAACACGCTGGCGCTGTCCGTGCTGGAGCGGAGCCGCGAGTCGGCGCTGCTGCGCGCGCTGGGGCTGACTCGGCCGCAGTTGCGTCGCATGCTCGCCGTGGAGGCAGTGCTGCTCTCCGTGACGGGCGGTGCGCTGGGGATCGCCCTGGGCCTGCTGTTCGGGTGGGCCGCGGGGAAAGTCACCCTCATGGGCTTGATCTTCACGGTCCCTGTCGCGGAGATCGCTGGCCTGGTGGCGGTGGCGGTCGTGGCTGGCCTGCTTGCCGCGGTGCTTCCCGCGCACCGCGCCTCCCGGGTCTCGGTCACCGAGCAGTTGGCTGCCCAGTAGCCGCTGTCGTGGGCGTGCCCCGGCGCCCTGCCAGGGTGCCGGGGCGCCGCGCTGCTGTCCTGCGGTGGCGGCTCGCTGCGCGCTTTTCCGGCCTCTCTGGGGCTCCCTGATCTAGATTTGCCTGGTGGGGAGGATGCGGGGAGGGTGGATGAGGAGGTTTCAAGTCCGGGCGCACCGCCGCGGTGCGGGCTGGGAACTCCACATTGAAGGGGTGGGGGCAGCGACGGCAGCGAAGGTGACCCAGGCTGAAGCGGTGGCGCGCGAGTCGATCGCCGCTGCGCTGGGGGTCCCGGACGACTCGTTTGCCGTGGACGTCGTGGTCTGCCTCGCCCCGGAGATCGAGGCGATGATCCGGCAGGCGCGGGAGGCTGCCCGCCAGGCAGCACAGGCGCAGCAGGAAGCAGCGCGGCAGGCCCGCGCGGTCGTCGCCCGGCTTCACAGGGAGGGGTTGAACGGCCGGGAGATCGCCTACTGTCTGGGGGTCACGCCGCAGCGGGTGTCGCAACTGCTGGGCGGTGTGGGGCGGCAGAAGGCCGCCAAGCCTTTCTGACCGTGCCCGGCGCGGCCTGGTTCAGGTGCGGTGCCGGGAGCGGGCCCGCTCGTGGCGGAGCAGGAGGAAAGGACGCAGCGCTGACTCGACCTGGACTGCCAGGTCCATTTTGCTGTGGCCTTCAGCGCGGTCCTCGAAGTGGATGGGGATCTCCACGATCTTCTGGCCGCGGCGGTAGGCGCGGAAGTGCATTTCCACTTGGAAGCTGTAGCCGCTGCTGTGGATGCTGGGCAGGTCGATGGCTTCGAGCGCGCTGCGCCGCCACACTTTGAACCCGGACGTGATGTCGCGGAGCGGCATCGCCAGGATCGCCTTGACGTAGGCGTTGGCCCAGGTGCTGAGCAGGCGGCGGCGCAGTCCCCACTCCTGCGACAGGCTGCCGCCCGCCACGTACCGGCTGCCGATGACCACTCCCGCATTGGTGGACAGCATGGTGCCCAGCAGTTGCGGAAGGTAGAACGGCGGGTGGGAGAGGTCGGCGTCCATCTGGGCGACGAACTCTGCGCCGTCGGCGAGGGCGCGGGTCATGCCCGCCACGTAGGCCCGGCCGAGCCCGTCCTTAGCGGTGCGGTGCACGACCGTGATCCGCCCCGGATGCGCGGCAGCAAGCTTGTCGGCGAGCTCACCGGTGCCGTCCGGTGAGTTGTCGTCCACAACGACGAGACGCAGCTCCGGCAAGGGGAGCGCCAAAACCTGTTCGACGAGGACCGGCAGGTTCTCCGCCTCGTTGTAGGTGGGGACGACGACACTCAGCCGAGAGCGGGACCACGGTTCGGGGAGTGTGACCGCAACAGGCATGGCAACGAGCCTCCAACTATCGGACTCGGCTCAGCGTAGCGGCTTTCTCTTGCCTGCGGGTAGCAGCGCTGGGACGTACCGCTACCGGCCCCGGTCGGGGTCGGGCACCGCCACATGCACGGTGGTTCCCATGTCTTCGAAGGTCAGCAGTACTTCCGGGTCGGCGTTGCTGTCGGTCACCAGGTGTTCAATGGACTCGGGGGCGACGGTCTGCACCATGGTGTCGGTCCCCAGCCGGGTGTGGTCGACCAGCACGATCACTTCTTCGGCGCAGGCAGCGAGTGCCTGGTCCACTCCGGCGATCGCCGCGTTCGAGGTGCTCACCCCCCGCTCCGCGGTGACCCCGTGTCCGGTGAGGAAAGCGCGGCGCACCCGCAGCCCTTCCAACGCCTGTTCGGCGGCCCCGCCGACGAGCGCCAGGTCAGCGCCGCGCAGGATTCCCCCGGTGACGACTACTTCTACTTCAGGAGCGTCTGCCAGGATCTGGGCGTTGCGCAGCGAGTTCGTCACCACGGTCAGGCCGCGGCGGCGGACCAGTTCGGCGGCCAGTGCCGCGGTCGCCTCGCCCGGGCCGAGGACGATCGCGTCTCCTTCCGCGACCAGGGTTGCGGCGGTGCGGGCGATCGCCACCAGTTCCGGGGTGGTGGTCTGCTCCTGGCTGCGCCGACCCTGGTAGCCGGGAAGAGAGGCGCCTCCCCTGCGGCGGTCCAATACTCCTTGGGCTTCCAGGACCCGGACGTCCCGGCGGACTGTCACCTCGGAGACCTGGAGTTCATGGGCCAGGTCGCGGAGGGCCATCGTGCCGTGGGCGCGCAACAGTTCCACGATGAGTTCCCGGCGCCGGGCGGCGAACGCGGGCCGGTCCTGCACCGTCATCTTTCCACCCCTCACTCCCCTCAGACCCGATGCGGGTTGAGGATGATCATAGGGGGCATTCATCAGCAAAAACGGACCCCGTGGGCGCGCAGGGTCTGTTCTATCGCCTCATCGTCCGCGTAGTCGGCGGGGTGCACTGCGCTCTCCGGGACCTCCCCCAGTGTCAGGGCGAGGATAAACAGGATGACGAAGACGACGAAACCAGCGAGAGCGCCGATGCCGAGCAGGATCAGCGGTGACATGCCGACCTTCCTCTCACGACCTCAGCGGACGCATTCCCCCTTTATCCGGTTCTTACACGCGTCGTGGGCGAGGTCAGCAGAAGATAGCGCGGGGGACAGGACGGACTGCCTGATCCCCCGCGAGGTCATGCCGTAGCGTCCACGGAAGCGTTGCGCGTGGCGACTGCTCCGCGCAGCGCGGGCGCCACGACGGCGATCCCCAGGCACAGCACGGCTGGGACCACCAGCGCCATAGCGATGTCGATGGTGTGCGCGACCGCGCCGATCGCGACCGGGCCGCTCAACAGGCCCACTTGGCCCATGCCGGAGACGAAGCTGAGGTTGCGGCCCGCGCGCCGCGGGTCGTACTCCACGGCCGCACCGAACACGTGCGGGATGATGCAGGACAGTCCGGCACCCATGAGAGCGAACCCGGCGATCCCGGTCCCTGCCCACGGGGTGGCCAGGATCAGGGTCAGTCCTGCGGTGGCCACCAGCGCGCCGCCGCGCACGATCGCCACTGCGCCCAGGGTGGCGGTGAGCCGGTCGCCGACCAGGCGGCCCGCCGCCATGAGGGCGGAGAATGCGGAGAAGCCGAGGGCGGCTACGGCCCCGGACGCGCCCCGTGCGTCGTGCAGGTAGACCGCGGCCCAGTCGGTGACGGAGCCTTCGGCGAGCATGCAGCAGAACGCTGCCACCCCGAACAGGACGATCCGCCACGGTATCCCCCGTTGCGGTCGCGGTGGGGCTGGGGTGGGGCGGGTAGCGGCCACGGTGTCCACGTCGCGGCCCCGCAGCAGCCACGGGCGCACCCCAAGGGCGAGCCCTGCCATGGCCAGCGCCACGGCAGCGAAGGTGAGCGGCGCGGCCACGTCGAAGTAGGCGGTGGCGCCGCCCACGGCTGCTCCGGTGAAGCCGCCGATGGAGAAAGCGGCGTGGAAGGAGGCCATGATGGGGCGTCCGTAGCGCCGCTCTACCCGGGCCGCGTGCACGTTCATCGGCACGCCCAGGAGTCCGCTGCCGAGCCCGACCGCGACCAGTGCGGTGAACAGGTAGGGCAGGGAGTTGGCGAATCCTGGGCCGATGAGGGTGAGGGAGGCAAGCAGCGCTGCGGGCGGCATCACTGCGCCGCTGCCGTAGCGGTCCACCATGCGCCCGGCCAGTTGCATGGCGGCCAGCGAGCCGACCGCCATACCGAGCAGGGCCAGGCTCAGCTCGCCGTCGTTGAGGCCGGCGCGCTGCTTGACCTCGGGGATACGGGATGCCCAGACCGCGATGATCATGCCCGCGATGAAGAAGTGGGCGACCACGGCGATGCGGGCGCGACGGAGCCGGGAGGTTCGCTCCCGGAGCAGCTTGACGGAAACGGGCAGACGGAATTCGTGCTGGTTCTCAGCCACGGCTCACCAATCCGATGGGGGGTAGCAGGGACAGCCTGGACCGCAGGGTCGCGGCGATCGCAGGCGGGACGGTGGACTGCGGCGGACGACCGCCGCGGGGACCGGCGGGACCCTGTAGGGACCGGTGTCCGGTCAGTCAGACGCGGTGGACCGCCACTCCGGCGGCCCGGATCTCGGTGACGCTGTCGTCGGACGCACCAGTGTCGGTGACCAGCACGTCAAAGTCGCTGACGGGGCCGACATGGCCCATGGTCACCTGGCCGATCTTGGTGGAGTCGGCGGCCAGGACGACCTGCTGCGCCGACCGCATCGCAGCCCGTTTGATGGCGACGTCGGCCAGGTCGTAGGCGGTGACCCCGTCGGCCAAGGAGAGCCCGCAACAGCTCAGTACAGCAGTGTCGAAGCGGACCGCGGCCAAAGAGGCCTCGGTCAGCGGACCGGTCATGGCCAGTTCTCCGGAACGCACTTCTCCCCCGGGCATGAGGAGCCGGACCGTGGTGCTCTCGCTGAGCACCGCTGCCGCTTGCAGCGACAGCGGCATCACGGTGACGTGCCGTTCTGCGAGAGCACGGGCGACCTCCACGACGGTGGTGCCCCGGTCCAAGAGGACCGCCTGCCCGTCGCTGATGAGTTCGCCCACGGCCTGGCCGATGCGCTTCTTCGCGTCGACGGCCATGCGCTCCCGGATGGCGTAGGGCGGTTCCTGGCCACGTGGTAGGAGGCTGACTGCACCCCCGTGCACGCGCCGCAGGACGCCCTTATCCGCCAGGTGGTCCAGGTCACGGCGGATGGTCATCTCCGAATGGCCGGTGAGTTCGGCAAGTTCGGCAACGCTCACCTCCCCTTCAGCCCGGAGGCGAGCCACGATGAGGTCCATCCGCTCTGCACTGTCCACGACTCAATTCAAACACAGAACTTGTTCGTTTTCGCCTTATTAGGCGATTTTTTGTGTGTGAACTATCAGCCTTTGTGAGTGATTGGTGGCACAGTGCGCTCTGGTCCGGTCTCGTAGGCCACAATGGGGAGGTGTCTGCCACGTCTCCCTCCCACCATTGCGACGTGTGGTGGGCCTCCCCTGCGCTCGCCTCCCCTGAGCTGCTCGGCCTGCTCGACGAAACCGAACGGGCCCGCCACTCCCGCTTCCGCCGTTCCGACGACCGGGACCGCTACGCGGTGGCGCACGCCCTCGCGCGCCTCCTCTGCGCCCACGCAGCCGGATGCGACCCCCGCGAGGTGGTCTTCCACCGCCGCTGCGGCCACTGCACCCGGCCTGAACCGCACGGCAAACCGCATCCGGGCGGTCCGGCGGCCGGCTGGGAGATCTCGATCACCCACTCGGGCGACCGGGTCGGTGTGGCCCTCACCCGTGGCCTCCCCGTCGGGCTGGATGTGGAGGGCATCACCGACCGCGATCTGGACGGGCTCGCCTCCTACGCACTGACCGCGCGGGAGCACGCCGCGTGGCGTGCCCTCGACGCCGCCGACCGTGCTGCGGGCTTCTTCACCTACTGGGCGCGCAAGGAGGCGCTCCTCAAAGCCACCGGCCAAGGCCTGGCCGGGGGGTTGACCTCGGTGGAGGTCAGTCCACCCGATGCGGCTGCAGCCCTGCTGGCCTGGCACGGGCCGGAAGCCCCCACTCAGGTGTGGCTGTGCGACCTGGACGCCGGGGCCGACTACCGCGCCGCGCTGGCCGTGGTCTCCGCCCGCCCGGTCACGGTGGCCGTCCACGACGCCTCTGTTTTGTTAAACCAATCACGGCAGATGTTCGATTCGGGGTCTGCGCTTCTGCCAAACCCCCGGTAAGACCGGTCCCAGCGGGACTCGGCCCCGCGGCTGCCCCGTGTCCCGGCGGGGTCAAACATGGCGGAAGGGTCACATTCCTGTGCTGGTCAGGTAAGCCGTTCCTGCCTTGACCCGCTTTCAGCGGTGTTGATGTATTTCAAAGCGTGCCCAGCAACCCGCCGCGTCTCTTGTCGCCTGCTGCTGTCCCTGACCCCTACCGCTGGCTGGAGGACGACGACTCGCCGCGCTGCCTCCGCTGGCTCGCCGCCCGAGACGCCGAGTTCCAGTCAGCTCTCCCGACTTGGCCCCTGCGCGACGCACTCGCCGCGGAGATCCGCCACCTGGTCGCCACCACCCAGTGGTCTCCGCCCCTGCGGCGCGGCGGTCTGCTGTTCGCCACCCGGCGCGACGGCGGCGACGAGCATCCTCGCCTCGTCGTCATCGAACCTTCGGGCCGCGAACGCGTCCTGTTCGACCCGACCGTCGGCGACCCGGACGGCACCACCACCCTCGACGCCTGGGAGCCCAGCCCGGACGGCACCCTGGTCGCAGTCCAGACGTCGCACGGCGGGACCGAACGCGGGGAACTGCACGTCCTGTCCGTCGCCACCGGCAGGCCCGTCGAACCTCCGATTCCCGGGGTCCGCTACGCCCACGTGGCGTGGCTGCCCGCCTCCTACGGACCGGCGTTCTACTTCGTGCGCCGCGACAGCGCTAACGGGCGGCGCGGTGTGTGGCTGCACCGGGTAGGCCGCAAGGAGGACACGCTGGTCCACCCGTGCCAAGCGGCACGCACCGTGCCCGGCGTGCGACTCCACCGCGACCGGTGGCTCGTCGTCACCGAAAGCCACGGCACCGGGCACCGCAACGACCTGTGGCTGGCCGACTTGGCCGCGAGCCCGCCCGAAGCTCCCGTGCTGCGGCCGGTGCACGTGGGCCGCGACGTGGAATCGGAGGCCACGATAGGCCCAGACGGCCTGCTGTACCTGCGCACCACCTGGCATGCCCCGCTGCGCCGGATCTGTGTGGCCGACCCGGCCGCCCCCGCCCCGGAACACTGGCGGGAAGTGGTCCCCGAGGCCCCGGACGCCCTCCTCGACGGGTTCGCGGTGGCGGGCCGTGCCGACGCCGTCGACGTGGTGTACACCCGCACCCGGCTCGGCATCAGCGAACTGCGCGTCCACACCCCCGGCAGCGCCCGCGCCGACTGGGTGGTCCCCCTGCCCGGGGAAGGCATGGTCGCCCAGGTAACCGCGGACACCAGCGGGGAGGTGTACTTCTGCTACGCCGACGTGGCCACCCCGTTGACGGTGTTCACGCTCGGGGCGGACGGCGTCCCCGTCCCTTGGCCACCGCACGCGGCCTCCCTGCCCCCGCGCACCCCGATCGAACGGCGCAGCCTGTCGTACCTGTCCTTCGACGGGGTCCGGGTGCCCCTCACGATCTTTGCGCTTCCCGGCACCCCGCCGGGCCCCACCATCCTGCACGCCTACGGCGGATTCGGCCGCCCTCGACAGTTCGGGTTCTCCGCCACCGTGCTGGCCTGGCTGCGCCATGGCGGCCGCTACGCCGTGGCACACGTGCGCGGCGGCGGCGACTTCGGCCGCACCTGGCACCTCGCCGGTGCTGGACGGCACAAAGTACGCGCGGTCCGCGACCTGGTCGCCGCCGCGGACTTCCTTGTCGCCCGGGGAGAGTGCCGCCGCGACGAACTGTGCCTTTCCGGCGGCTCCGCCGGCGGTCTGCTCGTGCTGGCCGCGATCGCCCGCCGCCCGGACCTGTGCGCCGCAGTCATCGCGTTGGCCCCGCTCGCGGACATGATCCGCTTCCCGCAGCTCGGCTTGGGCGCGATGTGGAGCCGCGAATTCGGCAGCGTCACCGACCCCGAGGATTTCGCGGCACTACTCGACTACTCCCCCTACCACCGTGTGCTCCGCACTCCGCCCGCCGCGTATCCGGCGGTGCTCCTCACCGGTTTCCACGGCGACACCCGCACCGGCCCTGCCCATCCCCGGAAGATGTGCGCGGCCCTCCAAGAACGGACGCGCGGCCCGCGTCCCATCCTGCTGCGCTACGAGCACGGGGTGGGCCACGGGCCGCGCGCGGTCAGCCGCGCGGTCGAACTCGCGGCCGACGCCCATGCGTTCGCGGCCGCGCAGACAGGGCTGTCCCCGACCCGCCGGCCCTCGGCGGGCGCGGCCCTCAGCACGCAGCAAGGGAGGTGAAGAGATCCATGGACGACGCCCTCTTCGAAGTCGAGGTCGAGGACCTGCCGGAAGTCACGTCGCGTGATGTCACCGCTGGTCAGGACAGCGACGGTACGGACGGTAGCTCCGACTTCATCTGATCCGCGCGCCGCCGAGGCCCTGTGCCTCGGCGGCTTTCCCCTCTCCACGCCCTCTTCGACTTTGGAAAGGATCCGATGACTGACCGACTGTTCACTGAGACGCTGCTTGCCGCGGTGGGCGAAGACCTGCTGCGCACTCGGCTGTCGGAGGAGTTCATCCGCGTCGACCTGGGCGCAGAGACCGTGGCGCCGCTCCTCACTTTCGACGCGCTCAGCGAACTGCTCAGCACCCACCAGTTGGAGCCGCCCCGGCTGCGGCTGCATCGCGCCGGCGCACCGGTCCCCCTCGACAACTACACCGAGGTCGGTGAGGCTTCGGGGGTGCAGCGCCGTCTGGTGCGGCCGGAAGCGCTCTACGCACAGTTGCGGCAGGGCGCGAGCCTGGTGCTTGACGGTATCGACCGGATCCATCCGCCGATCCGCGCGGCCGCCGACGACCTGATGCGTCTCGTGCACGAACGGGTCCAGGTCAACCTGTACTTGATCTGGGGGGACTCCCACGGGTTCAACACCCACTGGGACGACCACGACACGTTCATCGTGCAGGTGGCGGGCACCAAGCACTGGCAGGTCCACGGCCAGGGCACCCGCCCGTATCCGATGAAAGAAGACATCGACCACTCCCACCAGCCTCCTGAGGGCACGGTGTGGGAGGGGACCGTCCGTGCCGGGGAGGTCCTGCACGTCCCGCGCGGCTGGTGGCACACGGTGACCGGAACCGGGGACGTCAGCATGCACTTGACGTTCGGGTTCACCCGGGCTACCGGGGTGGACTGGGCGCGGTGGCTGGTGGACCGGCTCTACGAGGTCGAGTTCGCACGCCGGGACCTGCCCCGGTTCGCCACCCCGGAGGAGCGGCGCAAGCACCAGCACGAACTGCTCCGTCACCTGATGGACCTGGCAGAACAGCACGGCCTCGACGAGTTCCTCACCGACCGCGACTCCCGTTTCCCGCGCCGCCAGTCCTTCTCCTTGCCGTGGGCGGTGGACGGTGCCACGCCGCAGCCGGACACTGTGGTGGAGTTCACGCCGATTCTGCCGTCGGCGCTCCGCGACGAGGGGCAGAAAGTCGCGCTGACGGTGGCGGGCCGCCGCTACACGTTCGCGAAAGCCGCGCAGCCGCTCCTGGAAGTCCTGGTCGATGCGCGTGTCCTGACTGTCGCGGAGCTCGCAGAGCGTGCCGGGGCGGAGGTGGAGACGGCGGCCGCGCTGGCGCGGGTACTCGTCCAGCACCACCTCGTACTTTTGCGGAGTACGTCCTGACCTGCGGAATGTGCCGGTAGCCAGAATTGCCTTCCCAAGTTAATTTAGGCTAGCCTTAGTTCCGCGTCAGCGCTGCGCGTTTTGTTGCGCTATCTCCATTAACGTGCCACGCGGAAAGGCTTCTCCGGCACATGACCCGTCAGTGTCACCCGCTTGCGACCGTAGTCGACGCTTGTGCGCCTCTCCGGTTCGCTCCGCTGCCGGACCTGCGCCTCCGGTCGTTCACCCGGTCCGGAGACCAGGGTGACGCCGGGCAGTGGTGCCGTGCCGACTTGTTGGCCGCGAAAAACGCCTTCGCACCGGTCTACGACGGGTTCGTCGCGGCCACTCGGCCCGGCCACCGGCTGCCCGCCGCCACCCACTTCCTGCGCGCAGTGTTCCGGGAACCGATCTTCCTTGTCGCGGCGGGACTGTACCTGACCGGCCGTGCCCCGCTCCTGGACGCCAGCCACCTGTGGTTTCCAGTCCGCGCCGACCGCACCCTCGGCACTCCGATGCTCACGGAGTTGAAAGTGGCTGTGACCGCCGACGACCGCTTCGCCGGCCACCCGGAAACGGTCACCTTCCCCGGCAGCGACGACGTGGTCCGCGCCGCAGCGCACGCGATGGTCGCCGCGTTCACCCCGGTGATTGACGCCCTGTCCGCGCACACCCGGGTGGGGAAGCGGACCCTGTGGGGCTGGGTGCTGGACACTGCGCACTTTTACATGCTCAACCCGGCGCGTTTCCTCGGCCGCGACGCACAGGCAGCATGGGCGCTGGCCAACCGGTTGGCCGATGCTCTCCTCGAGGCCGGGGCGGTGACACGGGCCCGTCCCCGCCTGTTCCCGTTCTGCGACAACCATCCGCGTGGCACCTGGGCGGTCCGGGGCACGTGCTGCTTCGACTACAAGGGCGACCCCGAGCACGGCTACTGCACGACCTGCCCGCACAAGTGCGACAACGAGCGCCGCAACGAGCTTCAGGAGTGGCTGCGCAACCCCGCGCTGGCCCCCTAGCGGCTTCCGGCGGCCCTGCCCTCGGGGTTTTCGGGAGTGCTCACCTTGTGCCCGGGCGCAGAGCCGCCGGCACGGCCCTGCGCCGGCAGCACGGGTCGCGGGGACACGAAGCCTTGGCTCCGCGGCCCGTTCCGCTCCACGGGGCACGCCGCCAGTTGCGCACCCCTGATCAGGAAAGCTTCTGACCTCTTTTCTCTGCACTGGCCGGTGTTGCGCCTGGTTCCGGGGCCCGGCGCAGGGCTCTGGCCGCGCACACCGGCCCGCCCCTGCGGGTGCGCCCTTCGCCCTCTCAGGCGTTGCCCCAGCGGCCTGGGACCAGACCGCGGTCCCGGCAGGCTTACGACCCGGTGCGGCGCTGCGGTTGACGGCGGCCGTACCGCCATTTCAGGTACTTGCCTTCACGTTCCACGCGGCGCATCTCGGTGTAGAGCTCGTCTGGATCCGACGCGGAGACCACCTGCCCGCCCTCAGGCAGAGGCCAGCACGCAAACGCCCAGTAGCGGCGAGTGTAAGGGCCCCAGATCACGACCCAGGCCCCCTGCTTCTGCCATTCGATGTGCGCGGCGACTTCCCGACGCTCAGGATCGTAGAACTCCCCTGGTGCACGACCCGTTCCAGCACGTTTGCCCAACCGGACGTTTCCCTTCGCACGCTTGACGGAGGCCGCTGCCTCCGTCAAGCGTCACACGGTTGCCGCCCAGAGGAAAGACCACTACCGGAAATCGTCGCGGAATCGGTTTATTTCCTCCATATAGCCGCGCACTTCAGTCCTTGACTACTCGTCGTCATCGTCCGCGGCGTGGTGGTCGAGATTGGACACGCCGCGCCGCCAGTAGCCGTCGACTTCGAAGTCGCGGCCGCGCACCAGGCCCCGTTCCTTGAGCAGCCGACGGATGGGTTTGAGGGCGTCAGCCTCCCCGCCAGCCCAGACGAACACGCGGCCCTTGGGGAATTCGGTCTGCTCCAGCGCACGCAGCAGCAGGTCGGTGGTGCCCGGGGCGGCGCCGTTGCGGTGCAGCCAGGTGATCTCGGCGCCCTCCGGTGCGTCCAGTTCCTGCTCCTCTGCGGCGTCAGCGACCTCGAAGAACGCGGTGACCGAGGCGTCACGCGGCAGTTCCTCGATGCGGCGTGCCGCGGCAGGCAGCGCGGTCTCATCGGCGAGCAGCACGTAGTGGTCGGCCTCGGGGTAGTAGACAGTGCCGCGCGGACCGAGCACGCCGAGACGGTCACCCGGCTGGGCGGTGGCCGCCCAGCGCCCGCCAGGACCGTTGTCGTGGACGACGAAGTCGATGGTGAGGAGTCCCGCTTTCGCGTCGAAACGGCGGACCGTGTAGTCGCGGTAGATGACGCCGGGAGCCCGGAAGTTGAGGCAGCGGTCGTCTTCGACGACAGGGAGCACATGCTCTCCCGTCTCAGGGTTGGGGAACCACAGTTTGACGTGGTCGGCGAAGTTGTCGCTGCGCAGTCCAGCGATGTCGCTGCCGCCGAGGTCGACGCGGACCATCCGGGGGGTGATTCTCCGGACGTTGACGACCTCGAGCAGTCGGGACTTCAGCGGGTACATCTCGACGGTGCGTTCCGTCACGGTTGCGGTCATGGCACTCCTCTACTCGGTTGGTGCGGGAGCAGCCCCCCGTGGCCGCTCCTGGCGGGGTTGGTGGCCGGCGACCGGTTCGTTCGCGGAATCGCCGGAGTCGTCGGAAACGACCAGTACTTGGGCAGTGCGCAAACGGGGGAAGACGAGGGCGAGCGCGGCGACTGACAGCACGGTGAGGACACCCCCCGCGGCGATGGTGGCGGCCACGCCGAGCAGCGGGGCCAGGGCGCCCAGGGCAAGCGCCCCCGCGGAGTCGCCGACCGTGGCCTGAGCAGTCCATAGGCTGTTGACCCGGCCGCGCAGGTCGGCAGGCGTATGGGACTGCACGAGGGCGTACCGGAGGATCTCTTCACTGACCTGGGCGTAGCCCAGGAGGACGAGGAAAGCGAACGCTATCGGGAGCGCCGGGCTGAGCCCGAGGCCGAGTACGGCGAGGCCGCAGAGCCCGACCGCGCCGATCAGCACCGTGCCGGTACGGCGGAGGTGGCCGGTCCAGCCGCTGGTGAGGGAGCCGAGCAGTGCGCCCAGCGCCGGAGCGGTGTAGAGCAGGCCGACCGTGGCGGGGCCGCCCCCCAGCACGGTGTCGGTGAACTCGTTGATGAGCACCTGGGGGGAGGCGAACAGGAGCTGCGCGAAGCCGAGGAGCAGCAGCGGGCCGACGACCCGGTGGTGGAGCGCGAAGCGGGTCCCGGTGCGGACCGACTGCAGCACCGATTCCCTTTGGCGGTCGCCGTCCGGTTCGAGGCGCGGCAGCCGCCAGACGAGGACCGTGGTCACCAGCGACAGTGCTGCGGTGAGTGCGTAGTTGCCGCCGATTCCGGCAGCGGCGATGAGGGCCCCGCCCAGAGCGGGGGCCAGGACCGCCCCGAGTTCCCCGTTGAGGGCGAGGAGCGCTCCGGCTGCGGGCAGCTTGTCGCGGGGGACGAACCCGGGGGCCGCCGCCTGCAGCGCGACCGCGCTGAAGGAGCCGAAGAACCCGATGAACAGGGCCGAGGCGTGGATGACCCACAGCAGGGGTTGGTCGAAGAGGAAGCTGTTGGCCGCGAGCACGGTGTAGCCCACCACCGCGGAGGCGCGACCGACGACGATGAGGCGGCGCCGGTCGCCCCGGTCCGCGAGGACCCCGCCGACGAGGGTTCCACCCAGCACGGAGACAGCGTTGGCGGTGTGGACCGTGGCGACGAGGAACGACGAACCGGTGAGCTGGTAGACCTGGGTGGGCAGGGCGACCGCGGCGAATCCCAGTCCGAAGATCGAGACGATCCTGGCGACGAAGACAATGCGGAATTCCCGGCTGATGCGCAGCGGGGTGACGTCGATCATCAGTCGGGTGAGTTTCACGGCGTCCTCACGGATCGGCGACAACAACCCCACGGGTTGTTACTTAGGCAAGGCATACCTTAACACCACCGAGCCGTGTCGCCGCGCACTTTTAGGGGAGAAGCGCCCCCGATTTCTGGTCGCTTCCGGGGACCGGCTCAGCCAGGTCGTCGCCCAGGGCGACGATGCGGTTGTTGGCGTCCACGTGCACCACGTGGGGCCGGTGGGTGGCACGCTCAGCCTCGGTGAGCTGCACATACGAAATGATGATCACCAGGTCTCCCGGCGCTACGAGGCGGGCGGCGGCCCCGTTGATTCCGATGACACCGCTGCCGCGCTCCCCGGTCAGCACGTAGGTGACCAACCGGTGCCCGTTCGTGATGTTGACCACGTGGACCTGTTCGCCGTCGACGAGGTTGGCCGCGTCCATCAGATCGGCGTCGATGGTGATGGAACCGACGTAGTGCAGGTCCGCGTGGGTGACCGTGGCCCGGTGGATCTTTCCGTTGAGCATGGTGCGCAGCACCGTAGACCTCCCTTTGCGGTCGTCGGGTCTGTCCCCGGGCGGGTTGTTCGCCCGAGTGATCCGTTGTCGACGCCCAGGGTAGGCGGATCGCCTCCCGAACCGTGACAGCGGGCTCCTGGTGGGGCGCGCGGCGCTTGGCCGCGCGCCGGGCTGCCGACCGCACGCGGGGCTCACCCCGCCGTGCTGTGCGCCTCCATCGCCTCACGGAGGCTGCGCGGACGCAGGTCGGTCCAGTGGGTGTTGATGTAGTCCAGGGCTGCGGCGCGGGACGTCGGCCCGAAGACGGTACGCCACCCTTGGGGAACCTCAGCGAACTCGGGCCACAGGGAGTACTGGTCTTCGTCGTTGACCAGGACCAGGAAGACTCCTTCATCGTCGTCGAACGGGTTGGTCATCGGTGGTGCTCCTTCCTCGGGGAGGCGGTGCCCGCCGAGGTCCGGCGGGCACCGGAGGGGGTCATAGGCCCTTGAGGACCTCTTCGATCTGGTCGAGGACGATGTTGGCTTGGGCGTAGGTGCGGGCCGCGCTGTAGCGCAGGGGGTGGACCTGGCCGGCTTCCACCGCGGGCAGGCTCTGCCACAGCTTCTGCTCGAGCAGCGCCTCGGTGAACGGGTCGGGGTTCTCCTGGGCGTCGGTCTCGTAGAAGATGACGTCAGCGTCGGAGAGTTCGTCGATCTCCTCGTAGGAGTAGAAGGCAGCGAAGTTCTCCCCCGCCGGCTGCTGCGCCTTGCTCTGCTTCGCACCGAGCGTGTGGAGGATCTCCCCGCCCCAGGCGTTGGTGTTGACCACGGCGAATTCGCCGTCCACGCCGAAGACCAGCGCGAAGGTGGTGTCGGCCAACTGGTCGGCGTAGGCGGTGGAGATCTCCTCGACCCGCTCTTCGAAGCGCTGCTGTTCGGCTTCGGCCCGCTCCCCGTCGCCGACGACCCGCGACAGTTCGAGCGTCATGTTGCGCAGCCCGGAGCCCGCACCGTCGAAGTCGAAGAAGACGGTGGGGGCGATCTTCTCGAGGTCTTCGCGGATGCCGACGTACTCGTCGTGGCTCTCCACGCGGACCCCGCCGATGATCAGGTCGGGCTGGGCCTCCGCGATGGCCTCCATGTTGATCTCCAGGCTCGCCGACTGCACGACCGGGTAGGTAGAGAGCTGCTCGAATTCTTCAGCGGTGTAGAGGGTGGCTACTGGTTCGATCACACCGACAGGCTCGATCCCGGCTTCCAGCACGACCTCGGTGCCGAATTCCAGGGCGACGATGCGTTGCGGGTCAGCGGGGATCTCGACGGTCCCGTAGTCCGTTTCGACGGTGACCGTGTCGCCCTGTGCGGGGGTGTCCGCTGCCTCCTGCGCATCACCGCAGGCGGTCAGGGTGAGGCTGAGGGCGAGGGCGCCTGCGCCGAGGACAAGTCCGCTGCGGGGGGCTTTCTGCTGCACTCTTGATCGCTTTCTTCGTGTCGGTGGCCAGTGTCCTACAACCACGATTAAGTTAGGCAAGCCTTGCCTAAGTGAACGGTAGAGGGTGGTGGAGGGCTTTCCCAACCCCATCGGCTAGCTGTGTCCGGATCGTGATGTTGGGGGAAGCGGGCGGTGACTGGCCGCGGCCTCGGCCCGCCGCACCCCCTCAGCGAGGAGCGGGCCGATCACCGCCAGCGCCGCCGGTCCGACCAGGTCGTTGTGTCCGCAGTCGACTTCGTGGTCGACCACCTCGCCGGTGACGTACCGGCGCCACAGGTGCGCACCGATCCCGCTGTGCGGGTCACGGTCCGCCGCGGCCGTGAAGAAATGCAGGTCGCCGTCGTAGACGCGGTAGCGCGCCCGGTACATGACTTCCATGGTGAACGCGCGGGCCCGCACCACCCGGTCGATGACCTCCGCGTCGAACCCCGCCCACACTCCCCCGCTGTCACGCAGGAACTCCACCACCTGCTCGCGCCGGTACGGCTTGGTCAGCCAGCTCGGCAGTTCCCGTTGAGAGCTCGACAGCAGGAACTCGAGCGCCTCCTGTTCCGCTTCCTCAGTAGTCGGGACTCCCCCGGCCGCCAGCACTTCGGGGGTATCCGTGGGATAGGTGTCAAGCAGTGCCAGGAACGGCACCTGCTCCCCTTCGGCTTGCAGACGGGTCGCCAAAGCGTGCGCGACCTGGCCCCCGAACGACCAGCCCACCAGGTAGTAGGGGCCGCGGGGCTGCACCCGGCGGACGTGCCGGGCATACAGGTCGACCAGTTCCTCCATGGAGCCGGGGACCTGCTCGCCGCGCAATCCGGGAAACTGGACGCCGATCAGAGGGTGCTCACGGTCCACGAACGGCGCCAGCGCAGCATAGGACCAGGCGAACCCGCTCGCCGGGTGGAAGCAGAACAGTGGAGGCTTCCGCCCGCCTTCGCGGAGGCGCAGCACAGTAGCCAACAGGTCGTCGCGGCGCCCGGTGTCCACGTATTCGCGGAGCTGGGCGACCGTGGGAGCCGCCAACAGGGTGCCCACCCCCACGCGCACCCCCACGTGCTTGCGGAGACGCGCGGCCAGGCGCATCGCCAACAGTGAATGCCCGCCCAGCTCGTAGAAGTCGTCGTCGATACTGACCTGGTCGACGTTGAGGACCGCGGCGACATGCTCGCACAGGGCGCGCTCCAACTCGTCGCGCGGGGCGCGTCCGCCGCGTTCCGGGAGCGCAGGCGCGGGCAGTGCGGCACGGTCGAGCTTGCCGTTGACCGTCAGCGGCAGCCGGTCGAGCTCCACCAGGTGGGCGGGGACCATCGCCGCCGGCACCAGGTCCGCTAGGGTGCGGCGCAGCGCTGCCGGGTCGATGCGCGCCCCCGCGGCAGGCACCACATAGCCGACCAGTTGCGCCCGTCCAGGAGTGTCCTCCCGGACAACCACCGCGGCCTGCGCCACCTCCGGCTGCTCCTCCAGCACGGCGGTGATCTCCGCGGGTTCGACGCGCACCCCGCGGATTTTCACCTGGTCGTCGACCCGGCCCAGGTAGTCGAGGTGGCCGTCCGGCCGCCACCGCACCAGGTCCCCGGTGCGGTACATGCGGGACCCCGGCGGCCCGAACGGGTTGGCGACGAACCGCTCCGCGGTCAGATCAGCCCGGCCGATATAGCCGCGGGCCAGTCCGACGCCGGACACGTACAACTCGCCGGGGGTGCCGGGCGGGACCGGGCGCAGCGCAGAATCCAGGACGTACACCTGGGTGTTAGCGATCGGTCCGCCAACCGTGGGGGTCGCACTGTCTGCGGTGCCGCCGCCGAGCGTGTTGATGGTGTACTCGGTCGGCCCGTACAGGTTGTAGCCGAGGACCCCCTCCGCGCCGCGCAATGCCTGCCACACCGTGTCGCTGACCGCTTCCCCGCCAAGCAGCACCAGGGACGGCCGGTACTGGTCCGGGTCGAGCAGTCCGTCCTCGATGAGCTGCCCGCAGTAGGAGGGGGTGACGTTGATGACGTCGATCGAGTGGCGGCGGCAGTAGTCGACGAGCCGGTCCGAGTCGCGGCGCAGCTCCTCGTCGAGCAGGTGGACTTCGTGGCCGTCCACCAGCCACAGCAGCTCCTCCCACGACATGTCGAAGGAGAACGACACCGTGTGCGCGATGCGCAGCACCCGGCCGCCGAGGGAGTCCACCACCGGGCCGAAAATCGTCTCACGGTGGTTGACCAGCATGTTCACCAGGCCGCGGCCCGTGATCTGCACGCCTTTGGGCCGCCCGGTGGACCCGGAGGTGAAGATCGTGTAGGCGAGGTGGTCGCCGCGCAGCGGACGCGACCGGTCCGCGTCGGTGGGGTCGGTGTCCGCCATCCGGGCCAGCTCGTCCCGGATGGCGGGATCGTCGAGGAGGAGCAGCGGCCCGCTGTCGGCGGGAAGGTGGCCCCGGGCAGCCGTGGTGGTAACGGTGAGCGCCGGAGCGGCGTCGGCAAGCATCACGCGGAGCCGCCCCGCCGGATACTCCAAATCCAGCGGCACATAAGCGCCGCCCGCTTTGAGCACCGCGAACAGGGTGACCACCCAGTCACTGGAGCGGGGCAGCGCGATCGCCACCGGGGTTTCCGGGCCCACGCCGCGGGCGAGCAGCAGCCGGGCAAGCCGGTTGGCGCGCGCGTTGAGCTCCGCGAACGTCAGCGTCGCGTCGCGGGCGACCAGCGCGGTGCGGTGCGGCCAGGCCCGCGCCGACTGCTCAAACAGGTCCATCAGACTCTGCTCGGGAAGGTCGCGTGCGGTGTCGCCGTGCGCTGCCGCAAGCGCGGCGCGTTCCCGGTCAGACAGCACTTCCAGGGCGGCCACCGGCTGGCCGGGTACCGCGGTGACCTGCTCCAACAGCCGCAGGAACCGGTCGACCAGGGCGTGGGCGGTCCCCGAGTCGACGAGGTCGCCGCGGTAGGCGAGGCTGAGCCGGAACTCCTCCCCCGGCTGGGCGACGAACGTCAGCGGATAGTGGGTGGCGTCGAAGCCGGTAACCGACTCCAAGCCGGTGGCTTCTCGGATGCGCTGGTAGCCCTCGTCGTCGTAGGGCAGGTTGCGCAGCACGTAGAGGGTGTCGAAGAGGCGGCGGCCGCCGAGCGCGCGCTGGATGTCGGCCAGCCCCACGTAGTGGTACGGCAGCAGGTCGGCCTGTTCCGCTTGGACGCGGTGGAGCAGCGCCGCCACAGACTCGCCGGGGCGGATCCGCACCCGCACCGGAACCGTGTTGAAGAACACGCCGACGATCGACTCCACCCCGTCGATCTCGGGTGGGCGGCCAGAGACGGTACTGCCGAAGACGATGTCGTCCGCGCCGGTGTGGCTGCGCAGCACCAGGCTCCACACGGTCATCACCACGGTGTTGACCGTGACCCCGATCCGGCGTGCCAGCGCAGTGAGCCGGTCCAGGAGAGGCCGGGCGACCACCGTGTCCACGGTGTGCGGCATGACCGTCCCGGATGTGCCGTCCTCGGCGGGGGCGACCAGGGTGCCTTCGGTGAGGTCGCCGAGAGCGTGCCGCCACGCGTTGAGCGCGGCCGCCTGGTCCTGGCGGCGCAACCACACCAGGTAGTCCCGGTAGGGGCGGGACGGCGGCAGCACGGAAGCGTCACCGCCGTTGCGGTACACCTCCATCAGTTCGGCGTTGTACAGCTCACCGGACCAGCCGTCCATGACGATGTGGTGGAAGGTGAGCACAAGCACGTCCCGCTCCCCCGGCAGACGCACGAGGACGTGGCGGACCAGCGGGGGCCGGGTCAAGTCGAACCGGCGTTCCCGCTGCTCCACGCGGATCCGCTCCAGGCGGCGCTGGGCTTCGGCGGCATCCAGGTGGGACAGGTCGACTTCCCGCCAGGCGGCGCGGAGCTGCCGGGGAATGAACTGGACGGGGCGTTCCACGCCCTCGTACCAGATTCCGGCGCGCAGCGCCGGGTGGCGGCGCAGCAGGGCGTCCGCGGCGGCCCGCAGCGCGGCCGCGTCGACCCGGCGGGAGAACGTGAAAATGTTCTGGACGGTGTAGACGTCGAGCTGCCACTCGTCGACGGTGGCGTGGTAGAGCAGCCCTTCTTGGAGGGGGGTGAGCGGGAGGACCTCGTGGATCTCCCGGGAACCCGCGGCTGCGGTGGTCATGGTGGTACTCCTCAACGGTCGGGCCTAGTCCTGTTCGCGCCACGTCTGGGCGAGTTCAGCGAACTCGTCGGGGGTGATGAGGTCGGAGAAGTCGTCCTCCTCCGGCGTCTCCTCCGAGGCGGGAGGTTCAGCTTCGGACGGTGGGGTCGTGGGGACGGCGTCGGCGAGCCGCTCCGGGGTGCGGTAGGTGAACACGTCGCGCACGGTGAGGTGGATTCCTTCGCGGACGAGCCGGCCGACGAGCCGCAGTGAAGAGACGCTGTCCCCACCGAGTGCGAAGAAGTCCGCGTCCGCGCTGACCTCGGCCATCCCCAGCACCTCGGCGAACGCCGCGCACAGGGCGTGCTCGAGGGGGGTGCGGGGGGCGCGCCTGGAGACGGGGCCCGGGTCAGGGTCGGGCAGCGCGTCCCGGCGGAGTTTGCCGTTCACGGTGAGCGGCAGCGCGTCCACCACCACGAACGCGGCGGGCACCCATGCCGCGGGCAGGCGGTCGGCAAGCCCGCGGCGGACCTCGTCCACGTCAGGCGGGGAGCCGTCGGGGACGAGGTAGCCGACCAGGCGGAGCCCGCCGGCAGGGGCAGGGCGGGCGGCGACCGCGGCGTCCGCAACCCCGGGCTGAGCGCGGAGCACCGCCTCCACTTCACCGGGCTCCACGCGCACCCCGTTGATCTTCACTTGGTCGTCGACCCGGCCGAGGTATTCCACGGCCCCATCAGCGCGGCGGCGCACCAGGTCACCGGTGCGGTAGAGGCGGGAGCCGGGCGGGCCGAACGGGTTGGCGACGAACCGGGACGCGGTCATGCCGGGGCGGCCGACATAGCCGCGCGCGAGCTGCACCCCGCCCAGGTACAGTTCGCCGACGGCCCCGGTCGGCAAAGGCCGCAGGGACGAGTCGAGGACGTACAGTTCCGTGTTCCACACGGGACGGCCGATCGGCACCGGGTCGCGGACCGGCTCCGTGCCCGCCCCGCACACCGGGTGGGAGGTCACGTCGACGGCGGCTTCGGTGGGACCGTACAGGTTGTCCAGGCGCGCCTGGGGCAGGGTGCGCGCCCAAGCGCGGGCCAGGTCGGCGTCGAGCGCTTCCCCGCTCACGATGACCTGCCGCAGCGCGGTAGCGCGGCGGGCCGTGGGCTCGTTGAGGAAGACGCGCAGCAGGGACGGCACGAAATGGCAGACCGTCACCTTGTGCTCGGCGAACAAAGCGGCCAGGTAGGCGGGGTCGCGGTGGCCGCCTGGGCGGGCCACGACCAGGGTGGCTCCGGTGATCAGCGGCCAGAAGAACTCCCACACCGACACGTCGAAGCCGACAGGGGTTTTCTGGGCGACCCGGTCCTCGGGGGTGAGCCGGTAGGTGTGCTGCATCCACTGCAACCGGTTGGCGATCGCCCGGTGCGCGACCCCCACGCCCTTAGGCTCGCCGGTGGATCCGGACGTGAAGATGGTGTAGGCGAGCTGGTCGGGGTGGACGTCCCGGGTCGGCAGCGGCTCGAGTCCGGCCAGGCGGTCCCGGGTCGCAGCGTCGTCCACCACGACAGTGCCGGGCAGCCGGTCACCGAGGCGCGGCAGGGCCCCCTGGCAGGTGACGACGGTGCCGGCGCGGGCCCGCTCCACCATGGCAGCCAGCCGGGCCGGGGGATGGTCCACGTCCAGCGGCAGGTAGGCGGCCCCCGCACGCAGCACGCCCAGCAGCGCGATGACCAGGTCCGCGGAGCGGGGCAGCGCCACCGCCACCACGTCCCCTGGGGCTACGCCGCGTTCCGCGAGCAGCGCGGCGAGCCGTCCCGCCCGGTCGTGCACTTCACGGTAGGTGAGCCGGATGCCGTCGGCGATGAGCGCCACCCGGTCGGCGTGGGTGTGCGCGGCCGCGTCCACGAGCGCGGTGAGAGTGTGCTCGGCGAGCGGGTGCCTCGTGGCGTTGTGCGCGGCGAGCGCAGCCCGCTCCGCGTCGCCGAGCAGGTCGAATGCGCACAGCGGCCGCTCGCTGTCGTCCACCAGCTGGGTGAGGACGCGGACAACGAGGTCGAGGACGGCCTCGGCGTCCGCGGCGGAGAACTGGTCGGGGTCGTAGTCGACGCAGAGGGTGATGTCCTCTTCGGGAAGCACCACCAGCACCAGCGGGTAGTGGGTGGCGTCGCGCACTGTGACGCCGGTGACGCGCATGCCCGCGTGGTCGGCGGCGTGCCGGGAACGGTCGACCGGGAAGTTCTCCACCACAAGGAGGGTGTCGAAGAGGGTTGCCGTGCCGGCGGCACGCTGCACCGCGCTGAGCCCGAGGGCATGGTGGTCGACCAGGGCTGCCTGCTCGGTGTGGATCCGCCGTAGGAGGGCCGCGGCTGTTTCGGCTACCCCCAGCCGGACCCGTACCGGAAGCGTGTTGGTGAACAGTCCGATCATCGCCTCGGAGCCAGGCACGTCAGGGGTGCGTCCGGAGACAGGTTGACCGAAGACCACGTCGGTGCTCCCGGTGCGCGTGGCCAGGGCGATCGCCCACGCGGCTTGGAACACGGTGTTGGGGGTGACCCGGTGGGCTCGGGCCGCGTCCCGCAGCCTGGCGCCGAGCGCTGCGGGAAGCACCCGGGTCGTCCGGCGGGGCGGCCGAGCCGTCCCGGAACGTCCCGGAGCGACCAGGCACGGTCCCGGCAGGTCCGCGAGCGCGGTGCGCCACGCATCCGCCGCGGCATCCCGGTCCAAGCGGGCCAGCCAGGCCAGGTAGTCCCGGTAGGAGGGGGCGGGCGGCAGCGCGGCGGTGTCGCCGTCCGCCGCGTACAGCGTGCACAGTTCGGTGATGAGCAGTGGGAGCGACCAGCCGTCCAGCAGGATGTGGTGGGCGGTCACGACGAGGACGTGCTCGGTGTAGCCGCGGACGAGAAGGAATCGGAGGAGCGGCGGCGCGGCCAGGTCGAACCGGTGGGCGAGTTCGCGTTCCGCGAGCGGCTCCGCGGCGGCCGCGGGGTCCCCCTCGGCCCGGGTCTCCTCCCACGCCACGTCGACGTCGGCGGGCACGAACTGGACAGGCTGGTCCAGGCCTTCGTGGGCGAATCCGGCACGCAGGTTGGGGTAGCGCTGCAGGAGTGCGCGGGCGGCACGCCGCAGCCGGGCGGTATCGATCCGGCCGTGCAGGGCCACCCGGCACTGCAGGGCGTAGACGTCCCCGTCGGCTCCGGTCAGCGCGTGGTGGAAGAGCAGCCCTTCTTGGAGGGGGCCAAGGGGGAGCACCTCGCTGATTCCGCTGGGTCGCTGAGTCAACGCCGTTTCCTCCACAGTGATTCGAGCTGGGCGAGCTGGTTGGCGTCGAGGGAGACCAGCGGTTCCTCCGGTGCGGGGGCGGCAGGTCCCTCCTCGGTGACGGGCTGGGCGACCGCGGCGAGGTCAGCGACCACGGGGTGGCGGAAGACGTGGCGGGCGCTGATCTCCCATCCGGCACTGCGGGCCCTGTGGACGAGGCGCAGGGTGAGGACGCTGTCGCCGCCGAGCGCGAAGAAGTCGGCGTCGGCTCCCACCTTGTCCAAGCCGAGGACTTCGGCGTAGACGGCGCACAGCGCGGCCTCCGCCTCGGTTGCGGGTTCGCGGACCGGCGCGGCGTTGTCGGCCGTGGGCGTGGGGTCGGGGAGGGCTTTGCGGTCGATCTTGCCGTTGGCGGTCAGCGGGAACTCGTCCACCACCACGAACGCCGACGGCACCATGTAGGCGGGCAGGGTCTCAGCGAGTGCGGTCCGCAACTCCCTGGGGGTGACCAGGCGTTCGGCTACCACATAACCGACGAGCCGCTGGTGGTTTCCGCTGTCGTTACGGGCCACCACCACTGCTTGGGAGATCCCGTCGATACGGGCGAGCGCGGTTTCGATCTCCCCGAGTTCGACGCGAAAACCGCGGATCTTGACCTGAAAGTCGGCACGACCCAGGAAATCCAACCGCCCATCCGATCGCCACCGCACCACATCCCCCGTGCGATACATGCGAGACCCGGGCGGACCATACGGATCAGCAACAAACCGCTGCGCAGTCAAATCGAACCGGCCGTGGTAGCCCCACGCCACCCCCTCACCAGCGATATACAGCTCCCCCGCCACACCTGGCGGCACCAGACGCAACCCCGCATCCAGCACATACACCCGCGTATTCGCCATCGGCACGCCAATGGTGACGGGGGCGCCGCTGCGTACCCGGTCGGCGGTCGACCAGATCGTCGTCTCCGTCGGCCCATACACGTTGGTGACCTCCACCGCCCGTTCCGCCAAGGTCTCGGCGAGGGTGGCGGGGAGCGCTTCCCCACCGACGAGGACACGCAGCCCGTGCAGCGCGTGGGGTGCGGTGTCGGCGAGCATCTGCCACAGCGTGGGGGTGGCCTGCATGACGGTGGGACGCTCGGCCGCGATGAGGTCGGCTAGCGCGGCCGGGTCGCGGACAGTGTCGGGGGCGGCGAGCACCACGGTGGCTCCGGCGAGGAGCGGCAGGTACAGCTCTAACGCGGAAATGTCGAAACTCACCGTGGTCACCGCAAGCCAAGAATCCTCGGGCTCCATAGGCACCCGCTCAGCCATATCGGTGAGGAAGTTCGCCAGATTACGGTGCGACACCACCACACCCTTAGGCCGCCCCGTCGACCCAGACGTGTACAAGATGTACGCCGCCCCATCCACGGTGGCCGACGGCACTGCTGTGCCGGGTTCGGGACGCAGGTCCGGGTCGTCGACGCAGATCCGTGCGGTGTCCTGCGGCAGGGTCGGCTCCAGCGTTGCTGTGGTGACCACGGTGACGGCGCCCGAGTCGGTGAGCATGAAGGCGAGACGCTCCGCCGGGAAATCCGGATCCAACGGCACATAGACCGCACCAACACGCTGCACAGCCAACAGCGCAGCCACCAGCTCCGGAACCCGCGGCAGCAACACCGCCACCACCTGACCAGGCCGCACCCCACCCGCAACCAGCAGACCAGCCAGTCGCTCCACCTCAGCATCCAACCGGGCATACGACCACACGGCCCCACCACAGCGCACCGCCACCGCCCCCGGCACACGCCGCGCCCACTCAGCCACCGCCCGATCCGGACGCACCGCCGTCACCGGCCGCCCCGTCGCATTCCACTCAGACACCAACCGGCGACGTTCTGCCCCCGACACCACCTCCACCCCAGCAACCGGACGACACGGGTCCGCGCAGGCGTGCTCCAACACGGTGCGGAGGCGCGCCACCAGCTGTTCCGCGCTGTCATGGTCGAACAGGTCGGCCGCATAGTTGAGGGCGATGTGGGCTCCGCCGTGCCCGTCCTCGATAAACGCGAACTCCAAGTCGAATTTGGCGGTGTCCAGCGGGACTTCAACGAGCCGGGTGGCCGCGCCGAACAGGCGGTCCACATCCGAAGGGCGACGCTGGTAGGAGACCATCGTCTGGAACAGCGGGTGGCGGCTGACCGCCCGGGGCGGTTTCACCGTGTCGACTACCGCGTCGAACGGCGCGTCGGCGCGGGCGAACGCTTCCAGGTCGACGGCACGGACCCGGTCCAGCAGGTCGGCGAAAGTAGGGTTGCCGGACAGGTTCACGCGCAACACCAGCGTGTTGAGGAAGAAGCCGACAGTGTCGTGGACGGCTTCGTCGGCGCGGTCGGCGACCGGGCTGCCCAACGGGATGTCGTCGCCGGCGCCCAGACGGTGCAAGAGCACGGCGACAGCGGCCTGGACCACCATGAAGACGGTGACGCCGTGCTGGGCGGCGAGGCGGCGCACAGCTTCGACCAGTTCAGGGGGGAGTTCGGCACGCGCTAGGCCGCCGCGGTGGCTTGCTGTCGCCGGCCGGGGCCGGTCGGTGGGCAGGTCCAGTTCGTCGGGCAGGTCCTGCAGGGCGTGCTGCCAGTAGTCGAGTTGGCGGCGCAGCGGACTGGCGGGGTCGGTGGCCTCGCCCAACCAGTCGTGCAGCGTGGCCGCGTAGTCGCTGTACTGGGCGGGCAGCGGCTCCCAGTCGGGGGCGCGTCCCGCGGCCCGCGCCCGGTAGGCGGTGTCCAGGTCGCGCAGCAGCGGCGCGAAAGACCACTCGTCTGCGGCAATGTGGTGGCAGACGAGGAGCAGCACACAGCCGTCGACCTGTTCCCCGGTGATCATGCGGACTCGCAGGGGGATCTGGGTGGCGAGGTCGAAGGGCTGGGCGGTGAGTTCGGCGAGCAGGTCCGCCACCGGCCCTGCGGCCTGAACTTCCGCGACGTCGACCGCGGCGTCCTCGGGGGCGAGGAGAACCGGGTCGGGGCCGTCGTCGCTGCTGCGTACAAGGGTGCGCAGCACCTCGTGGCGGGCCACGAGGTCGCGGACTGCGGCGCGGAGAACATCGAGGTCGAGCCGGTCGGAGACGTGGACGGCGAGCGGCACGTTGTAGGCGCCGCGGGTCTGGTAGACCTGCTCGATGAGCCAGAGCCGCCGCTGGAAGTGGGAGAGGACAGGTGGGGCGTCTGGGCCGCGGCGGGTCACGGCGGGCCGCCGTCCGGTCTGTGTGGTGAGGCGGGCGGCAAGCGCGGCCGGGGTAGGTGCTTCGAACAGGTCGCGGACCCCGACGTCGACGCCGAGGAGGGCGCGGAGCCGGGCGACGACACGCAGTGAGAGCAGGGAGTGGCCGCCGAGCGCGAAGAAGTCAGCGTCCGCGGTGACGTCGGACCGGTCGAGGACAGCCGCGAAGACCTGGCAGACGATCTCCTCGTAGGCGGTGACCGGGTCCCGTCCGGCCGGGCCGTCCCCTGCTGCGGGCGCGGGGTCGGGGAGGGCTTTGCGGTCGATCTTGCCGTTGGCGGTCAGCGGGAACTCGTCCACCACCACGAACGCCGACGGCACCATATAGGCGGGCAGAACCGCGGCGAGCTTCTCCCGGATCTCGGCCGTGCCGGGCGCCGCTGCCCCGGCTGGGACGAGGTAGGCGACGAGCCGCTGGTGGTTTCCGCTGTCGTTACGGGCCACCACCACTGCTTGGGAGATCCCGTCGATACGGGCGAGCGCGGTTTCGATCTCCCCGAGTTCGACGCGAAAACCGCGGATCTTGACCTGAAAGTCGGCACGACCCAGGAAATCCAACCGCCCATCCGATCGCCACCGCACCACATCCCCCGTGCGATACATGCGAGACCCGGGCGGACCATACGGATCAGCAACAAACCGCTGCGCAGTCAAATCGAACCGGCCGTGGTAGCCCCACGCCACCCCCTCACCAGCGATATACAGCTCCCCCGCCACACCTGGCGGCACCAGACGCAACCCCGCATCCAGCACATACACCCGCGTATTCGCCATCGGCACGCCAATGGTGACGGGGGCGCCGCTGCGTACCCGGTCGGCGGTCGACCAGATCGTCGTCTCCGTCGGCCCATACACGTTGTGGACGACGGCTGCCCGGCTGGCGAGCACGTCCGCCAGCGGTACGGGCAGCGCCTCGCCTCCCACGAGGATCCGCAACCCGTTGAGCACGTCCGGATCCTCGTCGGCGAGCATCTGCCACAGCGTGGGGGTGGCCTGCATGATCGTGGGCTGGCTGGCGCGCATGACCGCGGCGAGTTCCCGCGGATCGCGCACCGTGGCGGCGTCCACGAGGGTGATCGTCGCTCCGGCGAGGAGCGGCAGGTACAGCTCCAACGCGGAAATGTCGAAACTCACCGTGGTCACCGCAAGCCAAGAATCCTGCGGCCCCATAGGCACCCGCTCAGCCATATCGGTGAGGAAGTTCGCCAGATTACGGTGCGACACCACCACACCCTTAGGCCGCCCCGTCGACCCAGACGTGTACAAGATGTACGCCGCCCCATCCGGGCCGTCCCAGGCCGGTGCCGGAGTGTCGGGGGCAGCGGGTGCTGTATCGTCAAGGAGGATTCGGCCCACTCCCGCGGGTACTGCCGCCTCGAGTCCGCGAGTGGTGACCACGGTGACGGCGCCCGAGTCGGTGAGCATGAAGGCGAGACGCTCCGCCGGGAAATCCGGATCCAACGGCACATAGACCGCACCAACACGCTGCACAGCCAACAGCGCAGCCACCAGCTCCGGAACCCGCGGCAGCAACACCGCCACCACCTGACCAGGCCGCACCCCACCCGCAACCAGCAGACCAGCCAGTCGCTCCACCTCAGCATCCAACCGGGCATACGACCACACGGCCCCACCACAGCGCACCGCCACCGCCCCCGGCACACGCCGCGCCCACTCAGCCACCGCCCGATCCGGACGCACCGCCGTCACCGGCCGCCCCGTCGCATTCCACTCCCCGAGCATGCGGGACTGTTCTGCCTCCGCGGCTACGCCCACGGTGCCGACGCGGGCCCCCGGATCCGTGGCGATGCGGGTGAGGAGGTCGCGGAAGCGGTCCAGGAGCGCGTGGGCCTGCGCGGAGTCGACCGCGTCGGGGCGGTGGCACAACCGCAGTTGCAGGCGCGGTCCGGGAAACACGTTGACGGAGACCGGATAGTGGGTGGTGTCGGTGACGTCGACGTCGCGCAGCCGCACGCCCGCGTATTCTTCGTCGGCCACCGCGTCCCGGTACGGGAAGTTCTCGAAGACGAGGAGGGTGTCGAAGAGCGGTGCGGTACCGGTGAGCTCCTGCAGCCGGGTGAGGCCGACATGGTGATGTTCGGCGAGCGCGGCCTGTCGACGCTGCAGGTCGATGAGGAGGTCGGCGATGTTCCGGGCCGGGTGGGCGCGGAGCCGTACCGCGATGGTGTTGATGAACAGGCCGAGGATGTCGTCGACCCCGTCGAGTTCGGCGGGCCGCCCGGAGACGGTGACCCCGAAGACGACGTCGTCGCGCCCGGTGAGCCCGGCCAGCAGCAGGCCCCATGCTGTTTGGACGAGGACTCCGACGGTCACGCCGAGGGAACGGGCGGTCTCGGTGAGTCGGGCGGTCTCCTCCTCACTGAGTTCAGCGAAGAGTTCCTGCTGGGCTCCGTCACCGCCGTAGGGGTCGGCGTCGGGGGCGAGCAGGGACGGTCCGGGCAGGTCGGCGAGTTCCGCCCGCCAGGCGCGGTCCGCGGCTGCCAGGTCCCGGTCGGCCAGCCACACCAGGTAGTCGCGGAAGGTGGCCGTGGGCGGCGGGCTGGTGGGGTTGGCGTACAGGGTGAACAGCTCCCGCAGGAAGAGCGGGGTGGACCAGCCGTCGAGCAGGGTGTGGTGGTCGGTGACCACGAGCCGGTGGTGGTCCGGGGCCAGGCGGATGAGGACGAAGCGGATCAGGGGCGGACGGGCGAGGTCGAAAGGGGTGTCCCGTTCTTCGGCGCGTAGTTGCGCGCAGCAGGCCTCCTGGGCTGCCGCGTCCTGTCCGGACAGGTCGACGATGCGCCAGCGGAGCGCCACCTCAGCGGGGACGAACTGGACAGTGTCGGTGCCGTCGCTCCAGAAGCCGACGCGCAGCGACGGGTGCCGGTCGAGGAGGGCAGCAGCGGCATCCCGCAGCCGGTCCGCGTCCAACAGCCCGGTAATGTCCGTGCACGACTGGGTGGTGTAGGCGTCGCGGCCGCCGCTGTAGAGGCTGTGGAAGACTAGCCCGGCTTGGAGCGGTGTGGGCGGCCACAGGTCGACGATCCGCGGGTTGGCGACGTCGGCGTGCTCCGCCCAGTCGCGGGCGATCCGGGTGATGCGCTCCTGGTCGACGGCGACGAGCGGCACGTCGGAGGGGGTGAGGGTGCACACGCCGGGGGTGGCGGCGTAGGTGGTGAGGCTGCGCAGCGCCGCGGTGAACTCTTCGGCGAGGAAAGCCACGTCGGCGGTGTCGTGGACGCCTTCGGCCCACCGCCAGGTGACCGCCAGCTGGGGGCCGCGGGCAGTGTCGCGGGCGGCGATACCGACTTCCAAACCGCAGGTGAGCGGCTGGTCGGGGTCTTCGTCGAGCAGCAGGTCCGCCACCTCTGGGGCGGTCTGCCAGGGCTCGTCGTGGGAGGCGCCGAACCGGCCCAGGTAGTTGAAGAGGATGTCGGAGCGGGCCGCATGCGCGAGAGCAGGCGCGGTCTCGGGGTTGAGGCGGCGCAGCAGGCCGTAGCCGAGGCCGTCGCCGGGTACGGCGCGCAGGGTCTCCTTGACGCGGGCGAGGGCCGCTCCGACGTCGGCGGCCTGGTCGCGGGTGAGCGCCAACCGGACCGGGTGGGCGCTGGTGAACCAGCCGACGGTGCGGGTGGTGTCGGCGGGTTCGGCCAGCTCGTAGCGTCCGTGTCCTTCGACGTCGACGAGCACGCCGCTGTCGGCGTGGCCGTGCCGTGCCCGCAGCCGGGCGGCAGCCACGGCCAGGGCGGTGAGCAGCAGTTCGTCAACGCCCATGCCCAGGGCGGGACCGGTGTCGGTGAGCACAGCGGCCGACAGGTCGGGGTCGACAGTCCACTCCATGCTGCGGCGCGTAGCTACCGTGTCGCCTGCGTTGAGGGGTCTCATGCCGAGCGGCTGGTGGGTGGCGGGGTCGACGGTCCGCTGCCAGTAGTCGAGTTCCGCGACGCGTGCGGCGCGGCGCGCTTCCGCGGCGAGCAGGCGGGTCCAACGGCGCAGCGAGGTTCCGGCCGGGGCGAGGGCCGGGGGGTGTCCTTGGGCTCGGGCTGTCACAGCGGCACGCAGGTCGGGGCCGAGGATCCGCCAGGAGACCCCGTCGACCACGAAATGGTGGATGCGCAGCAGCAGCCGCCCGGTGCGGTGCGCACCCCGGTCGAACCAGACCGCGGCCAGGGTGCGGCCTTGGGCCAGGTCGATTCGGTCAGCGGCGCGCGCGTTCTCCCGGGCCACTGCTGCGGCCAGGTCGGTGTCGGTCCACTCGGCGGCATCCACCCGGCGCAGCAGACCGGAGGGGACCGTGTCAGGCGGGGCGACCTGCAGGGCGGTGCCGGTGGCGTGCAGCCGCAGCGCGTCGTGGTGGCGGACGAGGTCGCCCAGGGCGGCGGCGAGGACCTCTTCGCTGAGGCCGGGCGGGGTGCACAGGACCTGCGACTGGGCGAACCGCGCGGGGGGCACGCCCTGGTCGAGCAGGTCAGCCATGAGAGGGGTGGGCTGCAGGTCGCCGACAGGATCGTCGTCCGGCTCAGCGGCAGAATGCCCGGTGAGGGGGGTGGCGGCCGCGGCGAGCCGGGCCACGGTGGGCCGGTCGAAGACGTCGCGCACCCGCAGCGCCAGTCCGGCGGCCCGGGCCCGGTTGACCAGTTGGATCGCGGTGATGCTGTCCCCGCCGAGCCGGAAGAAGTCGTCGTGGACTCCCACGGTCGGCACGCCGAGGACGTAGGCGAAGATGTCCGCCAAGGTCTGCTGCCGGGGGGTGGCGGGCGCATCGTGGCTGCCGGCGCTCTCCACTCCCGGGTCGGGCAGGGCGGCCCGGTCCAGTTTCCCGTTGGGGGTCACCGGAAGGTCGCTGGTGAACACGACCGCCGCGGGCACCATAGCGTCGGGCAGGTGTTCGGCGAGGTGGGCGCGGAGCTGGTCGGGGGTGAGGGTGACTCCCTGGTGGAGCACCACGTGGGCGCTGAGCCGCACCGATCCGGAGGCAGCGGTGTGGGCGGCGACCGCGCAGCGGGCCACCGCGGGATGGGTTTCCGCGACTGCTTCGATTTCCTCTACTTCGACGCGGAATCCGCGGACCTGGAGCTGGGTGTCGACGCGGCCGAGGTATTCGAGCTGGCCGTCAGCGCGCTGCCGCACCCGGTCCCCGGTGCGGTACATGCGGCTGCCGGGCGGACCGTACGGATCGGCAACGAACCGGTCCGCGGTCTGGTCGGGGCGGCCCAGGTAGCCTCGCGCGACCTGGACGCCGGCCAGGTAGAGTTCGCCGGCCACCCCGACCGGCACCGGCTGCAGCGCGTCGTCGAGGATGCGGACGGCCACGCCGGGGACGGGTCGGCCCACGGTAGGGGTGTCGCTGTCTGCCACGGACGCCACGAGCGCGTCCACCGTGTTCTCGGTGGGCCCGTAGCAGTTGACGGCGCGGGTGGCGGGGAGGGAGCGCAGGCGGCGCCACAGGTCCTCGGGGCAGGCTTCCCCACCGAAGCTGAGGAGGTGCGGCAGGTGCCGCACCTGCCCGGAGTCGAGCAGGCCGCGCAGGTAGGTGGGGGTGAAGTCGAGGTAGTCGATGCGGTGGGCGGAGATGTAGGCGCCGAGGCGGGCGTAGTCGTAGATGTAGTCGTCGCCGAGCAGGTGGAGTTCGTGGCCGTAGAGCAGGCCGAGCAACTGGTCCCAGGACGCGTCGAAACCGAACGACCCGGTGTGGCCGACCCGCAGGCGCTGCGCGGCCGTACCGTCGAACAGGACGTGGCGGTGGGCGGCGACCAGGTTGGCGAGGGCCCGGTGAGGGACGACGACGCCCTTAGGCTTCCCCGTGGTTCCGGAGGTGTAGATGAGGTAGGCCGCGTTGTCGGGGTGCGGCAGGGGCAGCGGTTCGCTGGTCGTGGGGGTTTCCGCGAGGCGGGTGCGCACCTGGGGGTCGGCGAGGTCGATGCGGTGCGCGTCCCCGAAGTCCGGGAGGGGCGCGCCGAAGTCCGGTGCGGTCACCGCCACCACCGGACGGGTGTCGGCGACGATGGCGGCGAGCCGCTCCACGGGGTGGGCCGGGTCCAGGTACACGTAGGCGCCGCCGGCGCGCAGCACCGCGAACAAGGCGACGAGCACGTCCAGGGTGCGGGGCAGGGCGAGCGCCACGATCCGCTCCGGGCCGACCCCGTGTGCGCGCAGGAGCCGGGCCAGCCGGTCGACGCGGTCGAGGAACTCGGCCCGGGTCACACTGCGGCCGTCGGCAACCACGGCGACAGCGTCCGGGTCGTCTGCAGCGAGCTGGTCGAGCAGGCTGGGGATGAGCGGGGGGTGCTCGTCGACCGGTGGTGCAGCGGACCCGGCCGCGGTGGCGCCGGTGTAGTCGAGGCGTGCCACAGGAGTGTGGGCCGGGGCCGCAGCGGCCGCGTCGAGCAGGCGGACGATCTCGGCGAGTCGAGCTTGGACGTCTGCGGGATCGTAGCGGCGGTCGTTGGCGTTGGCTTCCAGGGTGAGGCCGCCGTGCGGGGCGCGGTAGACCGAGAGAGCCAGATCGTCGACGGGCCCCTCGGACAGGGTCACCGTGGTAGCGGAAACCCCGTCGAAGGACAGGTCGTAGTCGAACAGTTTGATGTTGATCTCAGGGCCGAACAGCGGGCGGTCCGTGCCGACCAGGGCGAGGTCGCGGCGCAGCCATTCAGCGCGGTAGCGCTGGTGGGCGCGCAGGTCGCGGAGCGCGGCCGCGGTGGCGGCGACAACCTGTTCCACCGTGTCCCCGGGGCGGACGTGCACCCGCAGCGGCAGCACGTTGACCACCATGGCGGGGGTGCGCAGCGCGGCCCGGCCGAGCCGCCCCATGACCGGGATGCCGAGGACTACGTCGCGGTGCCCGGTCATCCGGGACAGGTAGGCGGCAGAGCTGGCGATCACGGTGTCCGCCCAGGTGGCCCCGGTGCGCTCCCCCAGTTCGGTGAGCCCGGTGAGAACGTCGGCGGCCACGTCGGCCCGTGCCCGCAGCACCCCGGCGTAGGGCGCCTGCGGGCGGGAGGACAGCAGGGCTGTGGGGTAGCCGTCGCCGAGCAGTCCGGTCCAGTAGGCGCGGTCGGCCGCGCACTGTTCGGAGGCGGCGTAGGCGGTTTCGTCGGCGACGATGTCGGCGAGGCTGCCGAACCGGGACGGCGGCGGTTCCTGGCCGCGTCCCAGGGCGGTGTAGACGTCGGCGACCCGCCGGGCGAGCAGGGTGACCGCGTAGGCGTCGACGAGGATGTGGTGGTAGCGCTGGTACCAGTACCAGCGGCGTTCCCCTACCCGCAGGAGGGCGTAGCGGACGAGCGGCTCGTCCGTGTCGAACCGGACCGGGTGCGCCATGTCGCGGCGCATCCACGCGGCGGCGGCGTGCCGCGGGTCGGCTTCCGCGGTGAGGTCGTGGACCTCCACCACTCCCGCACCGTCGGCACGGATCTCCTGCACGGCGGTGTCGCCCCGGGCCACCGGGCGGGACCGCAGCGTTTCGCTGTCCCGGACGACGCTCTCCACGGCACGGATGAACCGGTCGACGTCGAGGTCGGCGGGGATGTCGGTGTATTGGCCGACGTTGAACACGGGGCTGTCCGGCACGATCTGCTGGGCGTACCAGACTCCGGCCTGTGCGTCGGTGAGAGGCAGCCGAGTGGTGGAGGTGTCCGACATCAGTTACTGCTCCTTAGACACGGGGCGGGGTTAGGGCTGCTGGGTGAGGAGCACCAGCCAGGCCGCGATGGTGGGTTCTTCCGCGAGGTCGGCGAAGTCGGCGGAGATGCCGTCTTTCCGCCAGGTTTCGAGGAGGCTCATCAACCTGATGGAGTCCAGTCCCCGGTCCAGCAGGTTTTCGTGGGGGTCGATGGAGTCGGCGGGTTCGCCGAGCAGCCGGGCGATGTCGGCGCGCATCCGCTCTTCGGTGATCACAGAGTGACGTACCGTGTCGTCGTTGGTCATGGTTGTCTCCGTTGCGGGGGTTTGCAGTGGTTAGGACGTGGCGCGGCGCGCTTCGATGGAGTCGATGATCTCGGCGGCGCGGGTGGCGACGTTGGACAGCAGCACCGAGGAGATCCCGTGCGTGTGCTCGGTGCCGCCCTGCAGGTACAGGCCGCAGGTGACGGTGTCGTCGGTGACGATCCGGTAGTCGCGCTGCAGAGAAGGCCGACCGGCGGCGTCGAACACGCAGTGGTGGCCGAGGTCGCCGAGCAGCGGCCGGATGTCCACCGGCTGGTAGCCGGTCGCGTAGACCACGTGGTCGACGGTGAGCACGGTCTGTTTTCCGCTGACCTGGTCTTCCAGGGTGAGGTCGACCCGGTCGTCGGTCTCGGTAAGCGCGACGACTCGCGTCATGTTGTGGATCTGCAGCCGCGGTTTTCCGCGGACGCGTTCGGCGTAGAAGCGCCGGTACAGTTCAGCGATGAGGTCCGGGTCCACCGCGGAGTAGTTCGTGTTGCGGTGGTAGTGCATGAGTTCGTCTTTGAACTCTTGGGGTGCGTCGTAGTAGGCATCGACTGCCTCGGGGTCGAAGATGCGGTTGGCGAACGGGGTGTCGTCGGACGGGCTGTAGCCGTAGCGGGAGAACACCGCGTGGACGGGGAGGTCGGCGAACCGCTGGTGGAGGTGGCCGACGACTTCGGCAGCGCTCTGTCCTGCCCCCACCACCGCGAAACCGTGCACCGGGGCTGCGGGCAGATCAGCGAGGCGGTGTAACAGGTGTTCGCTGTGCCAGACCCGGTCTGAGGGGTGCACCCCCTCGGGCATGCTGGGGCGCAGGCCGGGGGCGAGGACGACGTTGCGGGCGCGTTCCACGGTTTCCCGGCCGGCAGTGTCGCGGGCGACGACGTCGAGGTAGACGACTTTCCCGTGCCGGGTGACGGGGCGCAGCGCCACCACGTGCTGTCCGTAGCGCACCTGGTCGCTGACCCGCTGGGCGCACCACACCAGGTAGTCGTGGAATTCGGCGCGCAGCGGGAAGAGCGTCTTGTGGTTGATGAAGTCGTGCAGCCGTCCCATCCGGTGGAGGAAGGACAGGAAGCTAAAGTCGCTGGCCGGGTTGCGGGGGGTGACCAGGTCTTTGAGGAAGGAGATCTGCATGGTGGCGTCGTCCAGCAGCATCCCCTGGTGCCAGCTGAAGCGTTCTTGGCGTTCCAGGAACAGCCCGGTGGGGGCTTTTCCGCCTGCGGCGCGGCGCTCTCGCAGCGCAATGGCCAGGCCCAGGTTGGAGGGGCCGAAGCCGACGCCGACCAGGTCGTGGACGGGGCGTTCGGAGGTGTCGGACACCTCGTGGTCGAGGGACGGTGTCATGGGTCAGCCTCCGGTTTCCACGTCGACGCGGGCGGAACGCAGCGCGGCGAGCGCATCTGCTGTGCTGGTCACCATTGCGCAGCGGGTGGCCGCGTAGGTCAGGGCGAACCGGTGCTCCTCGGCGCTGAAGTCCGCGGTCGCGTCGGCGACGAGGAACGGTTGGATGTCGCGCATGAACGCGTCGGCAGCGGTGAGCAGGCACCCGATGTGGGCGTAGACGCCGGTGACGATGATCTGGTCCCGGTTGAGGTCGGCGAGGCGGGCTGCCAGGTCGGTGCCGACGAATGCGCTGTAGCGTGCTTTGACGACCACCAGGTCGGTGGGTCGGGGGGCGATCCGGGTGTCGATGGCCGTGTGTTCGTCGGTAGCGCTCATGCCGCGCCCCCAGAAGTGGAGTTCCAGGCCGCGTTGTGCCGGGTCCATACCACCGGGTTTTACGGTGTAGATCACAGGGATTCCGAGGGTCCGGCAGGTGTCGGCCAGGGTGGAGATGTTGGTGAGCACGCCCCGCAGCGGATCCGCGCTCTCTGCGTAGGGGCGCAGGAAGTAGCGCTGCATGTCGTGGACGAGGAGCACCGCACGGGCAGGGGTGATCTGCCACTCTGCCCGGTTGGCGGGCAACTGGTCCACGGTGGGCAGCGGATAGGGGGTGATGGCTGGCAGGCTCATCGGGTGGTGTCCAATCTACGTGCGAGTTCCCGGCGGAGTTCGCTGCGGGAGATCTTTCCGACGCCGGTGACGGGGAAGCGGTCCACGAATTCGACCCGGTCGGGGATCTTGTAGGAGGCCAGGCCCCGTTCGCGGAGGAAGCGCAGCAGTTCGCTCCGGCTGGGTGGTTCGGTGCGCGCGATGACGTAGGCGCAGACGCGTTCCCCCAGGTAGGGGTCGCTCATGCCGACCACGGCCGCGTCGTGGACGGCAGGGTGGGCCAGGATGTGGTTCTCCACTTCTTCCGCGGAGACCTTCTCGCCGCCCCGGTTGATCTGGTCTTTGGCGCGGCCTTCGACGACGAGGTGGCCGGTGGGGGTGCGGCGCACCAGGTCCCCGGTGCGGTAGAAGCCGTCGGGGGTGAACGCGGTGGCGTTGTGCTCCTCGGCCCGGTAGTAGCCGCGGATGGTGTAGGGGCCGCGGGTGAGCAGGTGGCCGACTTCGCCGTCGGGCACCGGCCGGTCGGCGTCGTCGACGATGCGGATCTCGTCGTCCGGGCTGATCGGCCGCCCCTGGGTGGTGGTGATGATGTCGTCGGGGTCGTCGAGCCGGGTGTAGTTGACCAGCCCTTCGGCCATGCCGAACACCTGCTGGAGGGTGCAGCCGAGGACGGGGCGGACCCGGCGGGCCGCTTCCGGGGCGAACTTGGCGCCGCCGACTTGCAGGACGCGCAGTGAAGAGAGGTCCCGGTGGCTCTGGGAGCCGTGCTCCACCGCGTCCAGCCACTGCAGCGCGATCGGGGGGACGACCGCGGTGATCGTGACCCGCTCGGTTTCGATGAGGGAGAACGCGGTGTCAGGGGAAGGGTTGGGGGCGAGCACGACGGTGCCTCCAGCGTGAAAGGTGCCGAGGAAGCCGGGGGAGCTCATCGGGAAGTTGTGCACGGCGGGCAGCGCCGCAAGGTAGACGGTGTCGGTGCCGAGGGCGCAGATCTCCGCGCTGGCCCGCACCGAGTACAGGTAGTCGTCGTGGGTCCGGGGGATGAGCTTGGGCAGCCCGGTGGTGCCGCCGGAGAGTTGGAGGAAGGCCGCGTCGCTCGCCTCGGGCCGAGTGAAGACGCCGGGGTCGGGCCGGTCGGCACGGAGCTCGGCCAGCGGGGTGAAGCCGCCCGGCTCCCCGACGACCACCACGTGTTCGGGGGCAGTGCCGGCGTGGCGCAGCTGCGCGGCCATGGTCCGGTAGTCGAAACCGGCGTGCCGGTCAGGGATGATGAGTGCTTTCGCCTGGGCCGTGGTGCACAGGTGGGTGATTTCGTGGGCCCGGTGGGCGGGGAGCGCGTACACCGGCAGCGCGCCGAGCCGGAACAGCGCGAAGACCACTTCGAACAGTTCTGGGATGTTGGGGAGTTGGACGACGACGCGGTCGCCCGCGGCAATGCCGAGCCGGGCCAGCCCGGTGGCGAGGACCGCGGAGCGCTCCCCCAGTTCGGCATAGGTCCAGCGCTGGCCCGCGCCGACCACGGCGAGGCGGTCGGCGAAACGGCGGGTGCGGTCGGTGACGAAGTCGCTGAAAGTCTCCCCGGTCCAGTACCCCGCCTCGCGGTAGCGGACGGCGAACTCCGCGGGCCAGGGGGTGCAGCCGTCGAGCATCAGGGTCCTTTCCATGGGGGTTACCGGAGCTGGTCGGCTCCGAGGGCGAGCAGCAGGGTGCGGAATTTGGCGGTGGTTTCCGCGAGTTCGGCCTCGGGGTCGGAGTCGGGCATGATGCCGCCGCCCGCAAACAGTTCGGCGGTGGCGCCGTGGATGTCGGCGCAGCGGATGGTCACCACCCATTCGCCGTCGCCGGCGGCGTCGGTGTAGCCGACAGCCCCGGTGTAGAAGCCGCGGTCGAACGGTTCGAGTTCGGCGATGGCCGCATAGGCCTGGTCGGTGGGATAGCCGCAGACCGCGGGGGTGGGGTGGAGGGCCTGGGCCAGCACGTGGACGGGGGTGCGCGGGTCGCGCAGTTCGCCGGTGACCTGGGTGGCCAGGTGCCACATGGTGGGAGTGGTGACCGGCTGGGGTTCGTCGGGGACATCCAGGGAGCGGCAGTAGGGGCGGAGCGCTTCGACGATGGCTTCCACGACGACGGCGTGTTCGGCGCGGTCTTTGGCGGAGGCGAGCAGGGCAGCGCCGCGTTCCCGGTCCCGGGTCGGGTCGGTGTCGCGGGGGCGGGAGCCCGCGAGCGGGCGGGACACCACGGCGCGGCCGTGTTTGGCGACGAGCAGTTCCGGGCTGGCCCCGACGAGGGTGCGCGGACGGCTGTCGGGGGCAGGCAGGTCGGCGGCGAAGGTGAACCCGCCGGGGTTGGCTTGCGCGAGGTTGGCGAGTACCGCGGCGACGTCCACGTCGTGGCTGCTGGTCAGGCGGAGGCAGCGGGCCAGGACAACTTTGCGCAGCCGGGTGCTGTCTGGGCTGGCCAGGAGGGCGACGGCGCGTTTGACCGCGGCGGTGTGTGCGGCGGGGTCGGGAACGGGGGTGGCGGTCCAGGTGCCGTTCCGGGGGCGCCGCGCGCGGGTGGCGCCGGTGCCGGGCATGATCGCGGGGCCGCGCTGCACGGTTGCGGGGATGACGAGGCGAGCGGGTGCGGTCCGGTTGAAGGGGAGCGCTCCGACCGCGACGGCGTGCCGTCCCGGCTCGGCGGCGGTGGCGTGCAGTGCATCGGACAGGTCGTCGACCCCGGTCACGGTGGTCAGGACGCCTTGCCCGAGCAGCGACCCGGAAGGGGAGGTGAAGAAGAAGTCCCGGGGACGGTAGGCGTCCAGGAGTTCAGTGACGGTCGCGGCCGGGGTGGCGACGCACTGTCGGGGCATCGTTGGCCTTTCTTTCGGGCACGCTGGGGGAACGGGCCGCGCGGGCCCGCGGTTCACTGTGGGGCAGGGCGACGGTCAGCGCAGGGAGGCGCCGCCGTCGACATACAGGTCGTGCAGGGTGATGTGCCGTGCTGCGGGGGAGGCGAGGAAGCACACGGCGTCGGCGATGTCCTCGGGGCGGGCGATGCGCCCCAGGGGGATGCCGATCCGGTACAGGTCGGGGTCTCCAGCGACGGCGTCGGCTTCGGTGTAGCCTTCCGGGCGCATCGCCCACAGCATGGGGGTGTCAGTGGTGCCGGGGGACACCACGTTGCAGCGGATGCCGTGCGGTGCGAGTTCTAGGCCGAGCGACTTGGTGAAGGCGACTGCGGCGGCTTTGGATGCGGCGTAGGCGGCCATGGCGGCGCGGGGGACGCCGGCCGCGTTGGATGCCACAGTGATGATGCAGCCGCGGCGGCGGGGCACCATCTGCCGTGCCGCGGCGCGGGAGACGGTGAACACCCCGGTGGCGTTGACCGCGATCAGGTCGTGCCAGTCGTGGTCGGGGCAGTCGACGACGGGTCCGGTGCGCAGGATGCCGGCGGCGTTGACCAGGATGTCGACGGGGCCCAGGTCGTGTTCGATCTCGTCGAAGAGGCGCTCCACTCCCGCGGTGTCGGTGACGTCGCGCGCGTAGCCTTTTCCGCGCTGCCCGGCCTGCGCCAGGCCGGTGACGGTCTGGGCAGTGCTTTCGGGGTTGACGTCGACTGCGGCGACCGCGGCGCCCTGCGCGGCGAGAGCCGTGGCGACAGCGCGTCCGATCCCGCCTCCTGCACCGGTGACGACGGCGACCGATCCTGCGATCCCCTTATGGGACACGTCTCCCCCACACAGCTCCGCAAGAAACCAACTAAGGCAAACCTTGCCTAACTACCGCCGACAGTCTCAATGCAGAGAGCCGCGGAAGTCAACCCGCACAATTCCGACATTTGTGCACAAAATGCGCAAATTTGCGAACAAGAAGTGTTCGAGTAATCACACCACTAAGGCATTGCATAATTCGCAGTCAGCACTTCCTGCCCCGACTCGGAGCGACATCCCTCCCGAGGCGAGCACCGCCCCCGCCCCGCGCATCTGCTGACCACAGCAGCAACCGCCACTCAGGGAAACTCGAAACATACTCACAGTGACGAGACGAGGAGCGGGCTGCCGCTGCCCCTTCATACCGGGACCGCCGCTCGCGCCTCGTTCCCGCTCCCGGCACGCCCTCTCCCGGAAAGCGGCGCAGCACACATGGGCGGCCCGGGGTCCCCGGCCGCGGCAGCACGCTACTCGTAGGGGTCGGGAGGATGGTCGACGGGGACCATCTCTGTCACCTCGAACCGGTGGTCGCGCACCCGGCGAATGTCACCCTCCGGTTCCACCCACCGGCCGGTTACGGTCCACCACGAATCCGCGGGCGGCTCCTCCTGGTTGACGATCAGCACCCGGTTCACGATGGCGTCGGCGGCGCAACAGGCGATCTGGAGCCGGGCCAGGTACCAGCCCTCCCCGTCCGGGTTGGGCACCGCGAACCCGGTAAGCCGGATCTCCCGTCCGGCCATGCTGCGCTCTTCGTCGGTCCAGGCCCGCACCACGAATTCGCGCAGCGACATCTCCACCGGCCCGTCCGCATCAGGGGTGTCTGCGGGGACGTCATCCGGCAGGGCGCGTTCCACCGCTGCTGCGGGGTCGGCTGCCGCCGCCGTGTAGGCCCCCAGCGCGGGCGGCGCCACCACGAAGATCACCACGACCGGCAGCAACAGCAGCCACGCCACCACCGGAGCCCGCCCGTGGTCGTGGCCGTGGGCGGGATCATGCCCCGGTTCCGCCTCATCCTCCGGCGATCGCAGTTCCGCGACCACCGCCACCAGGCCGAGCAGCACCAGCACTGCCCCGGCGGCGATCAGGAACGGCCGGAACTCGCCGCGCACGTAGTTGAGGTAGTCCTGGGAGGCCACAGTCACACTCAGCGCAGCCGCTCCCAGCAGCACCATCACCATGCCCTGCGCCAGGCGGTTCACAGCAGCAGTCCTCCCACCAGCACCGTGCCCAGCAGGGTCGCTGCCAGGGTGAGGGGGACGAAGCGGCGTACGAACGCCCAGCCGAACGCCCCGGCCTGCAAGGCGATGAGCTTCAGGTCCACCATCGGCCCAACCACGAGGAAAGCGAGTTTGGCGGTAGCAGAGAACTCGGTGAAGCTCACCACGACGAACGCGTCGGCTTCCGAGCAGATCGACAGCACCACGGCCAGCAGCGCCAGCGCCAGCACGGAAAGCACCGGAGTGTCGGCGACAGCCGCCAGCCACTCCCGCGGCACCAGCACGTTCACCCCCGAGGCAACCAGTCCCCCCAAGACGAGGAACCCTCCGGCGTGCATCAGGTCGTGCCGCATCGTGTCGGCAAACGCCCGCCACCCCGTGGTTCTCCCTCCCCCGGTGCGGGGCAGCCGCAGCCAGTCGGTCCTGCCGAATGCGGCCCACAGCCAGCCCACCGCGACCGCGGCCCCCAAGGAAGCGAGAAAACGCGCCACAGCCATCTCCGGCTGCCCGGGGAAGGCGACCATGGTCGCCACGATCACGACCGGGTTGATGGCGGGCGCGGCGAGCAGGAAGGTGAGCGCAGCCGCCGGGGGCACCCCGCGCCGGATCAGCCCGCCAGCGACCGGCACCGACGCGCATTCGCACCCGGGGAGCACCGCACCGGAGAGCCCGGCCGCGGGGACCGCGAGCGCCGCCCGGCGCGGAACGATCCGCTGCCACACCTGTGGCGGGACCAGCGCGGTGATGGCGGCAGACAGCGCCACCCCGAACACGAGGAACGGCAGTGCCTGCAGGCTGATGGCGGTGAAGACCGTGGCCCACGCCAGGAATGCCTCGTGGGTCAACCGTCCGGCCAGCAGCGCCTGTCCCGCAAGCAGCACCGCGATGAACAGCACAAACCACCAGACCGTGGCGGTAGTGCGGGACCGTGGCGGGCGTCCCCACTCCGGTGGCGGGAGCTCCTGGCCGTCAGCAGGCTCGTCCCAGTCGCGGATCAGGGATGCGCCGAGGGAAGGAGTGGAGGCGGGGGTGCGGGAGGGTTGTTCCGACACGCGGAGTCCTCACTGAATGTAGGAAGATCACCACTGCGGGTCATGCTACCCCTGAGTGCGCCGGCTTCTCTGGGGTTTTGGAAAACTCGGCGGGAAACACCCCATGGAATTCGCCACGCCCGAAACCCCGCGGGCAGTGTTCTCTGCCTCCCCAGTCCGCAGCGGGACGGCCGCGCCCCTCGCCCGCACACCTCGGGGAGGCCTGGGACGTGTTCGCCCTATACCCGGCCTGCGGCGCGGCGACACGCCCCGCACGCAGGCCGGTTCGCGGTCTCCCAGCGCAGGGCTACTCCGCGACGCGGACCACCATCTTGCCGATGTTGCCGCCGCGCAGCATCGAGATGAACGCCTCCGGCGTGCGCTCCAGGCCTTCCACGACCGTCTCGCGGACTTTGATCCGTCCGTCGGCGACGGCGGGGGCGACCTCGCGCTGGAACTCCTCAGCGAGGTGGGGTTCGTCGCTCACGATGAAGCCGCGCAGGGTCAGCCGCTTGGTGACGATCTGGAACAGGTTGCGCGGCGCTCGCGGCGCGCTGGTCGCGTTGTAACCCGAGATCGCCCCGCAGATCGCAAACCGCGCGAAGTCGTTGGCGCAGGCGATTGCCGCCTCCAAGTGGTCGCCGCCCACATTGTCGAAGTACACGTCGATGCCGTCCGGAGCAGCGTCGGCCAGTTGTTCGCGCACCGGGGCGGCCCGGTAGTCGAAAGCCGCGTCGAAGCCCAGTTCGTCGCGCAGGTAGGCGACCTTCTCCGGGGAACCGGCGCTGCCGATCACCCGCCGAGCCCCGTACAGCGCGGCGAGCTGGCCGACCATGCTGCCCACGGCACCGGCCGCGCCGGAGACGAACACGGTGTCGCCTTCCCGTATCCCGGCTTTGTGCCGCAGGCCCACATAGGCGGTCAGACCGGGCATCCCCAGCGCTCCCAGGTAGACGCTGGGGTCCACCGGACTGTCGGCGGGGAGGGGACGGACTCGGGAGGCGGGCAGCAGGGCGTGCGACCGCCAGCCCGCGTTGTGCACCACCAGTGTCCCCGTCGGCACCGCCGGATCGGTGCTGGCTTCGACCACGCCCACGGCGCCGCCTTCCATGGGGGCGTTGAGCTCGTAAGGGTCGGTGTAGGTCCGTACCCCGGACATCTTCCCCCGCATGTAGGGGTCGACAGAGAGCACCAGGTTGCGGACCAGCAGCTCCCCGGGACCGGGATCAGGAAGGGTGCGGGTAACGAGCGCGAAGTCGGTCACCGCGGGCTCGCCCTGCGGCCGGGCGATCAGGTGGAACTCGCGTGCGGTTGTCGGCATAGCTCTCCTTGGCTGCTTGTGGGACTGTCCCTCCCCATGTCCCAGAACGACCTTCCCATACCCACCGGTATGGCGCGGTGCGGGGGTGGGGTGTCCCGTTACCCGGTGTTTGGGAACCGCCGCGCCGGGCAGCGTGCCTGCCAGGAGGTGCCCGCATGATGAGCCCTATGGACCGTCAACGGCACGCCGGCGATACCGCCGACATCAGCGCATCGGAGAAACGCTACTCGCACTGGGGACGGCCCAGTTCCTGGATTGCTGTGACCTTGATGATCCTCGGCTTCCTGGTCGGCGGGGTCGGCCTGACCCTGGGCCCGCCCCAATGGGCCGTGGTGATCGGCGGCGCGGTGATCTTCGCAATCGGCGGGATCATCGCCTACGCCATCGACATCTTCAAAGACACCGGGGTGGCTGAAGAACCCGAGAAGTACCTGGACGACAGCCTCGAGCACGGAGAACACCCGCTCGGCGCGGAGGAGGAGCACCACCGGGCCTCCTGACGCACGACCGGTTCCGTCCGCCGGCAGACAACTGCATAGGGCATGAGCACCGCAGCGTGGCGTCCGTGCGGCGGGGGCCGCCCACGGTGCGGCTCAGGGCAGCGCTGCCCAGCGGTCCGCTGCCTGGTCCAGCCCGCAGGGCGGGCGCGCCGGCGGGTTCAGGGACGGCGCGGCGCCGCGGATGCCTTGGCCAGCTCGGCAAGCCGCGCAAGCTGGGCGGTGCGTTCGACCCGGGCCTGCGTGGCCAGGTCGTTGCGTCCCGCTTGGAGCAGCAGTTCTTTGGTGGCCCGCGCCGCCGCGGCAGGTACGGCGAGGAGCTGCGCCACGAGTGCGTCGACTGCCGCGTCGAGCTCCGCGTCGGCGACCACGCGCTCTGCCAGCCGAAGCTGCGCCGCCTCTGCGGCATCGATCGTGCGGGCGGTCAGGCATAGTTCAATGGCGCGGTTGACCCCGACCAGCTCCACCAAGGGTTGGGTCCCGGTGAGGTCCGGCACGAGGCCCAGCGCCGGCTCTTTCATGCACAACTGGGCGGTGTCGGACAGGATGCGGATGTCGCAGGAGAGTGCAAGCTGGAATCCCGCGCCGATGGCGTGTCCGCGCACCGCGGCGATGGAGACAATGTCGGCGCGTCGCAGCCAGAGGAATCCCTCCTGGTAGGAGGCGATCACCTGGTCCAGGGCCGCGGTGCTGTTCGGATCACGGGCCAACAGGGTGAACGGGGTCGGCTCGCCGTCGACTTTCCCGGCTTGGAACATGTCCAGGTCGATCCCTGAGGAAAAGGTCGGACCCTCTCCCGTGATGACGACAATTCGGACAGCCTGGGGAAGGGTGTGGCCGATACGGGCCAGCTCTGTCCACATCCGGCCAGTCATGGCGTTGCGCCGGTGAGGCCTCGACAGCGTGATCCGTGCGACCTCTCCGTCGATCGTCAGTGTGAGTCCAGCCGCAGCGAGTTCTTCCGCTGTGGGGGCCTTCGTCTGCGCCATCGCACACGCCTTTCACCCAAGGGATCGCGAGCCCACCCGATTCCTACCAACGAGTAACATAGCAGTTCACGGGTTGCCCACCCTAGGGTCACCCCCGGTTGCGTCTGGTCGCGCCTCCCCTGCCCCGCAGTGTCGCTCCCGCTTCGAGCAGCAGCCGGTGCACAAAGCCATAGGAGCGGCCGGTTGCCGCAGCCAGCGCGCGGATGCTCTCCCCGTTGTCGTAGCGCCGTTTCAGGTCAGAGGCCAGATCTGACCGCTCCTCTCCGGTCACCCGGGTGCCCTTGCGCAACGTCTCGGACACAAGTACCTCCCGATGCTCTCGGTACGGCAACGAAGTCGCTTGCTGCCATGATCAGACATGGCGGCTTCAGTGGGCTACCCATTGAGACCGGAAAACCACATACTTCCTCCGGCGACCGTGTTTCGGTTATGGCGAAACTACGTCCAAAATGACTCAAGCCAGCGCCACGAGATCGGTGAACTCCGCGTCCCAGAAGTCCTCCACCCCGTCGGGCAGGAAGACCACCCGTTCCGGTTGGAGGGCCTCCACCGCGCCCTCGTCGTGAGTCACCAAGACGATCGCTCCCCGGTAGGTGCGGAGCGCGTTGAGGACCTCGTCCCGGCTCGCCGGATCCAAGTTGTTGGTCGGCTCGTCCAGCAGCAGCACGTTGGCGCTGGACACCACGAGCGTGGCCAGGGCCAGCCGCGTCTTCTCCCCGCCGGAGAGCACCCGCACGGGCTTGTACACGTCGTCCCCGCTGAACAGGAAGGACCCCAGCACACGGCGGACCTCCACCTCGGGCAGGTCCGGGGCCGCGCTCACCATGTTCTCCAGCACCGTGCGGTCGAGGTCGAGCTCTTCATGCTCCTGGGCGTAGTAGCCGAGCCGTAGACCGTGCCCGCGGATCACCCGGCCGGTGTCGGGCTGCTCGATCCCCGCCAGCAGGCGCAGCAGCGTCGTCTTGCCCGCACCGTTCAGCCCGAGGACCACCACTCGGCTGCCGCGGTCCACTGCCAGGTCCACCCCGGAGAACACTTCCAGTGAACCGTACGACTTCGACAGTCCTTCCGCGGCGAGCGGGGTGCGCCCGCATGGCGCGGGATCCGGAAGGCGGAGCTTAGCGACCCGGTCCGGCCCCCGTTCCTCCTCGACCGACTCGAGCAGCCGCTCCGCCCGGTGGAGCATCTGCTGGGCGGCGCGGGCCCGGCTGGCTTTCGCCCGGAACCGTTCGGCCTGCCGCTGCAGCGCCGCCGCCTGCTTCTCCGCGTTGGCGCGCTCCCGCTTGCGGCGCCGCTCGTCGGCCTCCCGCTGTTCCAGGTAGGCCCGCCAGCCCATGTTGTAGATGTCGAGAGTGCTGCGGCTGGCATCCAGGTAGAACACCTTGTTGACGACGTGCTCGATCAGGTCCACGTCGTGGCTGATGACCACGAGCCCGCCCTGGTAGGACTTGAGGAAGTCGCGCAGCCAGGCGATGGAGTCGCCGTCGAGGTGGTTGGTGGGCTCGTCCAGCAGCAGCGTATCCGCCCCGCTGAACAGGATGCGGGCCAGTTCCACGCGGCGCCGCTGCCCGCCAGAGAGGGTGCGCAGCGGCTGGGTGAGGATCCGCTGTTCCAAGCCCAGGCTGGAAGCGATCGACGCCGCTTCGGCTTCCGCCGCGTACCCGCCGAGCACGTGCAGGCGCTCCTCGAGCCGCGCGTAGGCGCGCACCCCCTGGTCCCGAATCTTGGGGACCTCGCTGGCCATTTTCTGTTCCGCGACGCGCAACTGACGCAGCACCTCGTCGATTCCACGGGCCGAGAGAATACGGTCGCGCGCCACTACGTCCAGGTCACCGGTCCGCGGATCCTGCGGCAAATAGCCGACCGTGCCGGTTCGGGTGACCTTTCCCGCGGCCGGAATCGCCTCCCCCGCCAGCACTTTGGTCAAGGTGGTCTTGCCCGCGCCGTTGCGGCCGACGAGACCAATGCGATCACCCGGCCCCACCTGGAAAGACGCAGGCGCCAGCAGCAGGCGTGCGCCCACCCGGAGCTCAAGGTCAGAGGCGATGATCATGGGTCGTGAAAAGCTTTCTTCACATCCGGCGTCGACAGCAGTGGGTCGGATAGCAGGCGGCCCTTGGGAAAAGGAGCCGTTCACGCAGGAAAAACCGTCCGGCAGCCGCCGTCACTACAGCGCGGAATCGCTGGTCGTCTCATTTCGACAGCGGCACCGGGCCGATTATTCCCCCTTCTCTGCGGTGCGGTGGGCTTTGTCTGCGTGCTCTCCGCTCCGCTCTGCAGCGCTGCCCCGGGCCGAGGGCCGCGCGCCAGCAGCGGACCGCTCCTCCCCTGCTCCGGGGCGCTGCGGTGTCTCCGCTGTTTCCTGTTCCTGGGCAGAGGCCTCCACCGTGAATGGCCGGTTGCGCAGCAGCACGGCCAGGACGGCGACCACCGGTGTGGCGAGGAACGCCCCGGTGATCCCGCCGATGATCGACCCTACGGAAATCGAGAGCAGGACCACGGCCGACGGCAGTTCCAGGGAGCGCCCGTAGATCCGAGGCGCGATGATGTGGCTCTCCAGTTGCTGCACGGCAATGGTTCCGGCCAGCACCACCACCGCCATCCACAGTCCTTCGACGACCAAGGCCACGAGCACGGAGACCAGCCCAGCCAGGAACGCGCCGATCACCGGGAGGAACGCGCCGATGAAGGTGAGGATGACCAGCGGCATCACGAGGGAGAGGTCATCCCAGAACACGAAGAGCAGGACCGCGCCGATACCGATCGCGTCGATGAGGCCGACGAGAGCGACCCCGCGCACGTAGCGTCCGATGACGTCGTAGGTCAGTTCCCCGGCGTCCCGCAGGGCGCGGCGGGTGGCGGACGGGAAGAGCGAACGCACCCACCGCATCAACTCGTCCCCGGAGTGGACGAAGTAGATGGTGAGCACAATGACGAGGATGATCCCGACCAGCACTTCGCCTACCGCGACCGCACCCGCCCAGGCGCCGCTGATCAACTGGCTGCTGTTGCGCTGGATCCACTGCTGGGCGCTGGCGATCCACTCGTTGATGAGCTGGTCGTCCATCCCGAACGAGGCGGCGATCTGCTGCAGGGTGACCACCGACTCGTTGATGCTGGCCACGATGGCGTCGAACCCGGAGATCGCGGGAAGCACGATGAGGGTGACGACGCCTCCGAAGATGATGACCGCGCCCAGCACGCTGATGGTCGTGGACAGCCCTCGTCCCAGTCCGCGGTCCCGGAGCCACTGGGTGGGTGGCATGAGCAGCGCGGTGACAAAGACCGCGAGAATGACGGGGATGGTCACCACCCGGATGTAGATGGCGCCCCAGAGGATGAGCGCGATCACGACGCCGATGATGAGCAGCCGCCAGGCCACGTCGCTGGCCTTGCGCAGCAGGTCGTCTTCGACTTCGGGAACGGGAGGCGCCTCTTCCACCACCACGCGGACCTCCCGCTCGGGCAATCGCACGCTCCTGGCGGCCTTCCGCAGCGTCCATGTGGTGGGCCAGTTCCAGCGCACTCTGCGTCTCCCTCTTCCCGATGGTCGTGCTTCCGGGTCCTCCGTCCCCGTCAATAGTGGCACTCTGCGGCCCGGACTGTCCGCTTGTTAAAGCAAGGTGTCAGATGCCCCAGGTGCTGCGCTGTGTTCCTACGGGCACGATCTCGTTGCCGAACGGCGCCAGCGCCACCGGGATCAGTTTGAGAGAAGCCCAGGCCATGGGGATACCGATGATCGTGACAGCCAGCCCGATCGCTGTGGCGATGTGCTCCAGGGCCAGCCACCACCCGGCCACAATGATCCAGATGATATTGCCGATCGTGCTCCCGGTGCCCGCTCCCGGTTTGCGGACCAGGGTCCGGCCGAACGGCCAGAGCGCGTAGCTGGCCATCCGGAAGGACGCCACCCCGAAGGGGATGGTCACGATGAGCAGGCAGCAGAGCACACCGGCGAGGGCGTAGCCCACGGCCAGCCAGAAGCCCGCAACGAACAACCAGATGACGTTGAGGATGAACCGCAGCAGAGTCACTGGCCCCACTTTCTCCTGTCCGTTTCGCCGCTCTCGTCTCGCGGCCGTGCCTGCCCGGTATGACGACGAGAGGCCCGTCCTGGTTCCGGACTGCGGTGACCTGCATGTTCCCGAGCCTCCTCGGTTCCGGGCACTACCCTCAGCGCTGGAAGCCAGTCCGAAATTGTGACCTGGTTATCAGAACCGTTCCCTGGAACGGGAACGACTGTCCCCATACGATGGTTTTGTCTGGGCTCCGGCCCGGACCGTGACGTCTTCCCGGCGATGTCGGATCTGCTTCCGGTGCGTCAGAGCGCCACATCCGGAAAGATCCGATTTCGATAACGGTTGAGCGAGTAATTTCCCTACCCCCGTGCGGAATCGGGAGCGGGGATGGCATGATTACGTACCGGTTCGCGGGGAGAGCGTTCCCACCGCCTCCGCAGCCTCGTGCGTGAGCACCCGCCGGTTCGGCAAATCTGCGCCTACGTGCTCTCAACCTCACGGGAACACCAGAGCAGAGCTCAGCGTTATTGCTGTGCCGGGTCGCTTACGCGGCTTTATCCAATTTGTTCATCAGCTTGCACACAGCTTACTGCGATTTTATGTAGAGGTGGTTCAACCATGTCTCAGGTACGTCGGCAGGCCACGCTGCGCCCCCGCCCGAGCTGGGGGTGGCAGGATGCCGCCGCGTGCCGGGGCGAGGACCTTGTGCTCTTCTTCGGTCCCGACGGCGAGCGTCAGCCGGAACGGGAGATTCGTGAGCGCAAGGCCAAGGAGATCTGCGCTCACTGCCCTGTCCGTACGGAATGTCTCGACTACGCGATCTCGCGTCCCGAGAAGTACGGAACCTGGGGTGGACTCAACGAGGACGAGCGCGCGTCCGAGCGTCGGCGCCGGATGCGTCGCGCTAACGCAGCCTGATTCTGCCGCCCCGGCCGGGAGTAATTTCTCACCGATTCTCCCACACTGATTGATCGCCCGACCATCAGGGTCATTCACCGTGGCGCCCCGACAAGCACGTCGAGGGCGCCACGGTGTGTTTCTTACCCATCTTTATTCCCATTTTTCGCGATTTTCATCACAGAATCCGATCGAACCACTCGGCAGCGCGCACCCCAACCCTGCGCCACTCTTCCGGCTGGTGCAGCAGCTGTTCGGCTCCCGCCACGATCTCGACCGCGGTCGGCCCGGTCATCCGGCCCAGCGTCCACTCGGCGAGCTCCCGAACAAAAGAGTCGGATCCCTGCACGAGGACCAGGGTGGGCGCGCGCACCTGGGTGAGGGCTTCGCCGGCCAGGTCGACGCGGCCCCCGTGGGTGACGACCGCCCCCACCTCTCCGGGGAGCCGGGCAGCCGCATCCAACGCTCCCGGCGCGGCCTGCCCGGCGCCGAGCAGCGCGATCGGCGCACTGGCCACCACAGGGGTGCGGCGGATCCAGCGCACCCCGGCCGCCAGGCGCTCCCCCAGCACTGCCGGGGCCAACTCGTCGGCTTCCGGGCTCGCTTCCGTGGGAGTGAGCAGGTCGAGCAGCAGAGTCGCATACCCCGCGGCGCGCAGCACCGTCCCGATCGCCTGGTTGTGCGGGACGAGCCGGCCGTGCCCCGAGGCCATGACCACGGTGCCGCGCACCACCGAGGGGACGATGAGCTCCCCTTCGAGTTCGACCCCGCCCGCCGAAAAGCGCGCCGGATACCGGGAATCCCCGCTCTCTCCCAGGTCGCGGTGCTCGGCGAGCAGGGCAGCGACCTGTCCCTCGTCGACTTCGGAGAAATCCCGGTACCACCGGTCCAGCGAGTGGAAGGTCTCGGGGACGGCGAGCGCGACGACGCGGTCGGCCTCCTCCTGGAGGCGTTCCACCGCCTCGGTCGAGGCGACGGGCAGGGCGAGCACCAGCCGCGCGGGACGGTGTCGGCGCACCATACGCAGCGCTGCGCGGGCGGTGCTGCCGGTGGTGGCGCCGTCGTCGACGACGATGACGTCCCGGTCGGTCAGCCGCGGCAGTGTCCGGGCCCCCCGGTACATTTCGCGGCTGTGGGTGATCTTGTCCCGGGCTTCCGCGACGACGTCGGAGAGCCGGTTGCGGGGGATCCGCAGCCGGGCCAGGGCAGTGTCGTCGTAGCAGACGTGTCCGTCTTCGTCGACCGCGCCTAGGTCCACGTCGGGCCGGTCCGGCAGGCTGATCCGGTTGACCACGGCCACATCGAGCGGGGCGTGCAGGACGCGGGCGACCTCGGCGCCCACCGTCACCCCGCCTCTCGGCAGGGCGATGACGACGGGGGTGGCTCCGGTGACGTCGCGTACGCGCTCCGCCAGCCAGTGTCCGGCGACGGTCCGATCGGGGAAAGGCAGGGATACGGGTAGTGGACTCACGGTGACCACCGCAGACTTCTCAGGTAAGCAGGGTGATACTGCCCTACCCGTTCCATGCCGTCGACCAACCCTGCTACTCCTGTTGTTTTGCCTGGTCAAAAGGTAAAGAACCGTTGACTTGCTGCGCGGCTGCACGTCGCGCTGTCTGCCGGGGTGCGGGCGCGGTGCTCCGGCTTCCCCCTGCCGACAGGGACCTGCTCGCCGCGGGGAGTTACGCCACTGCCCTGATTGGCCCTAGGATCACCCCGGATCGCCACCGTGATCCTGTTTTGCGGATGATTCTCCGCAACCGCCGCGCTCTGAGGAGGTTTGTTGTCCGGTCATCGGCTGAATTCCGCGGCGCCTGACCCGGCAGCGCGGCGGGCCCGCTGGGGGGTTGCCGGGCTGTTCGCGAGCAACGGGCTCGGCTATCCCTCTGTAGTGCCGTGGCTCCCCGAGATCAAAAACCAGCTTGAGCTGTCCAATACGGCTCTGGGCACCGCGATCGCTGCCATGCCGCTGGGTGCGCTGCTGACCGGTATGCTCGCCGGACCGTTCATCTCCCGGTGGGGCAGCGGCCGTACCGCGGTGGTCTGCGCGCTGGTGTCCACGTGGCTGCTGCCGGTGATCGCGCTGGCACCCCAATGGGGGGTGCTGGTGGCCATCCTGTTCGTCATCGGCTGCGTGGACACGTGGTGCGATGCGGCGATGAACGCTCACGGGCTGCGGGTACAGCGCCGCTACGGGCGCAGCATTATCAACACCTTCCACGCGGTGTGGAGTGTGGCGGCGGTCGCGGGCGGCCTGCTGGGCGCAGCCGCGGTCGGACTGCGGCTGCCTTTCCTGGTCTTCCTCATCGGGCTCGCATGCATGCTCACCGGACTCGTGGTGGCCTCGTCGCGGCTGCTCTTGGACGGCCCGGAGCACGCCGAACGCAGCGCGGCCTCTCTCGGGGACGGCGCCCGATGGTTTCCGGCTGCGCGAGCAGTGGGGCTGATGGTGGCGCTCGGTGTCCTCCTCATGCTCGCAGCCGCGGTGGAGGACGCGGCAGCGTCCTGGGGTGCGGTTTACATGCGGGACAGCATCGGGGCGACAGCGTTCCTCGCAGGGCTGCCGTTCGTCGCCTGCCAGGCGGCGATGACCGCGGGGCGACTGGCCGGGGACCGGCTGACCGATGCGTTCGGGGCGGTGGCGGTGGCACGGACCGGTCTGCTGCTGTCCGCGGTGGGGTTGAGCGGGGCACTGCTGTTCCCCACCCCGGTGACCACCGTGGTGGGCTTCGGGTTGTGCGGGTTGGGTGTGGCCACCCTGTTCCCGTTGACGCTGGCCGCTGCGGGCGAGATCCCCGGGGTGCACAGCGGGACCGGTGTGTCTATGGTGGCCTGGCTGGCCCGGCTCGGTTTCCTGGCGTTCCCGCCGCTGGTCGGCCTGGTCGCGGACGCGACTTCGCTGCGGGTCGGCCTGGCCCTCTTCCCTGTCGCCGCGCTCATCGGCGCTGCCTTGGCCACCAGTCTCCGGCCCCGCACCTCGGAAGACGGGTGACCCCGCAGGTACGCAGGCACACCGCGTCTGCGGGGTCAGCAGAAACGGGATCCGATCCCCGGACTACCCGGGCCGCACCTGCTTACGCGCAGGTGTCGAGCATGGCGGAGAGCCCTTGGTAGTCCTCTGGGGAGACGGGGAGGTCGTACCGGTAGAGCACGTCGATGTAGCGGATGGCGTAGGTGCACTGGAATGCCTCGTGGGGCTGCCATTCGCCGGGGCCGGCGTCGCCTTTCTGCTGGTTGGCCGGGCCGTCAGAGGCCAGGAGGTTGCCGGGGTCGTTGGCGAACTCGATGCGGGTCTCGCGGTCCCATTCACTGGCGCCCATCCGCCAGGCCAGGGAGAGCGGCACGATGTGGTCGATCTGCACGGCCCGCGGGTCGTCCGCGGTGAACTCGATGGTCTTCCCGGTGTACGGGTCGTGCAGCGTACCGGAGAGGACTTTGCAGCCGTCGGAGGCGAGCTGCACATTGTCGAGGTCGCGGGCAAGGATGTCGTTGCGCGTGGAACACCCGTTGCTGTCGGTGTCGATCCAGCCGTGGCCGAACTCTTCCCTCCGGTAGTCGCCGCGCGGAGCAGGTTCCGCGAGCTGCAGTGACTCGAGCTGCTCCCAGGCCGCGGCCGCATCCGGGTCTTCGCTTTGCGGGGCATAGGGCTCACTTGGCGACGGTGTGGCGAGCCCGTCTTCCAGTTCGGCGAGTACGTCGTCGAGGAACTGGCAGCCGGCCGTGGTGAAGAGCACTGCGGCGGCCGCCGCTGCGATCCCGATCCGCGTTCTGCCGAGGCGCTGCGTGGGGGGCATGGAAGCTCAGTCTCCTGTCATCACTACGAGGGGGTACCGCGATCTACTCTGCCTCAGCGGCGGCGCCGGCGCGGGCGGGCAGGCCGCCGGCGGGCTGCGGCAGCGCGATCGGGCCGGGGGGAGGACTGCACTTCGGAGTTTTTCCCCGCCCGGCTTTCAGCAACCCTCGTGTCCTGCTCGCGCGCCTGGGCGATCCGCTGCAGGGCCTGCTCGTGGCGTTCTGCGAGGCGGACCGCGCTGGCCTGGCGGCGGGCGGCGAGCTCGGCCCGGGCCCGCGCGGTTTCCGCGACCGGCCACATGGCGTCGATCTCGGCGTTGAGGGAGGATCCGGCCAGCACGGCGAGCGCGGTCAGGTACAGCCAGATCACGATGATGATGGGCGCGGTGAGCGGACCGTAGAGGTTCACCTGTCCGAAGGAGGCTTCCAGGTAGAGCCGCAACCCTACGGTGCCGCAGAGCAGGATGAGGACGGCAGCGATCGCTCCCGGCAGTTGGCGGACCAGGGAGGTGCGCACCGGGACGCTCAAGGTGTAGAGGGCCACGATGCTGCCGAGGCTGAGCAGTCCCACCAGCGGCCAGTAGCCCAGGTGGAGGTAGGTGTCGGCTGCGGGGAGCAGGGCGCGGAGTGCGTCCGGGCCCGCGACCACAGCCGGGAGCACGACCAGCGCGAACAGCAGCGCCCCGAGGTAGGCAACGAACGCGAGCAGGCGGCGGCGCAGGTAGCCGCGCATGCCTTCCAGCCCGTAGGCGATGGTGATGGCCTCGATGAACACGCTCATGGCGCGGGAGCCGGACCAGAGTGAGACGAGGAAGGTGAGCGAGAGCACCCCGCCGTGGGCGCCACCGAGAAAGTCGTCGACAAGGGGTTCGACGGTGGTCTGCACGGCTTCAGCGGTCAGGACGGTGGCGGCCAGGTCCAGCATCCAGGCGCGGATCTCCACTACTGTCTGGTGGCCGAGCACCGAGCTGAGGTGGCCCAGGGTGCCGACGAGGCCGAGGAGGAGGGACGGCAGGGACAGGAGGGAGAAGAACGCGGACTCGGCGGCCAACCCGATGATGCGGACTCGCAGCGCGGACCGCACCGTGCGGGCGACCAGCATGGCTGCGGCGCCGGAGCGGGGATGGCGGTCAGGCCAGGTTCTGACCGCTTCCTGGAGCCGCTCGAGGTTCGCCCATTGAGGTCGCACACCTTCGAACATAGCCCTGAAATGTCCGTTTTGCCGTATGCCCTGCGGGGATCGTCGTGGTTTCCTCGCTGTTCCGTTGACGAACCGTAATTCGGAGCCGCCTTCGACGCTGTGATACGACTCACGAAACTTTTCCCACTTAGTGGGTAGACAAATCATTGACGGCATGACATGGTCGTTGCCATGATCGCTGCCCTCGACCCCATGCTCTGCGTGCGCCGTCACGTGGACTACCTTCGGGTCCGCAGCGCTCTCTGTCGCAACGTCGCCTCAACGCCTAGTTGCTGAGCACCAGTTCCGCCCTGGGCGTGCTCGCACCGACGTTGCCCCTCCTCTCCGCTGTTATGTGCCGCATTACAGCCCGGTCGGACGGGTGTCGGGCCGCGACGCGCCCAGAACGCGATTGACCGGACTCGCAGAGTCACGGTCCGCGCCCCGGTGGACGACATAGACTCGGAGGACTTCACCCATGCCGTCCGCACCCACACCGACCGGCCGTCCCGCCAGGAAGACGACGCGCCCGCGCCGCGGCGAGGGGCAGTGGGCTCTCGGCTACCGCGAGCCGCTCAACAAGAACGAAGAGATCAAGAAGAACGATGATGGGCTCAACGTCCGCAAGCGCATCATCGACATCTACTCCAAACAGGGCTTCGATTCCATCGACCCTGCCGACCTGCGCGGACGATTCCGCTGGTACGGACTCTACACCCAGCGCGCCCCGGGGATCGACGGCGGTAAGACAGCGGTGCTGGAGCCCGAGGAGCTCGACGACCGCTACTTCATGATGCGGGTCCGCACCGACGGCGGACAGCTCAACGTGGCGCAGCTCCGCGTGCTCGCGGAAGTATCCACCGCCTACGGCCGGGACACCGCCGACATCACCGACCGGCAGAACATCCAGATGCACTGGGTGCGTATCGAGGACGTCCCCACCATCTGGGAGCGGCTGGAAAGCGTGGGGCTCACCACCACCGAAGCCTGCGGCGACACCCCTCGCGGCCTGCTCGGCTGCCCGCTGGCCGGGATCGCCGAAGACGAGATCATCGACGCCACCCCGCAGCTCCGCCAAATCGTCGCCGACCACATCGGCAGCCCGCTCTTCTCCAACCTGCCGCGCAAGTTCAAGACCGCGATCGACGGGTGTGCCGTGCACTGCACCAACTACGAGGTCAACGACGTGGCTTTCGTCGGCGTCATCGGACCCGACGGTACGCCCGGTTACGACCTGTTCGTCGGCGGCGGCCTGTCCACGAACCCGATGTTCGCCCAGCGGCTCGGCGCGTTCGTCCGCCCCGAACAGGTCAGCGAAGTGTGGGCGGGCGTCTGCTCCGTGTTCCGCGACTACGGCTACCGCCGGCTCCGGCACCGCGCCCGCATCAAGTTCCTCATCAAAGACTGGGGTCCGCAGAAGTTCCGCGAAGTACTGGAGAAGGAATACCTCGGCTACTCGCTGCCGGACGGCCCCGAACCGGTCCTCGACCCGGGCACCCGCCGCGACCACGTGGGCATCCACCGGCAGAAGGACGGCCGCTTCTTCGTGGGCTTCGCCCCTCGGGTGGGCCGGGTCAGCGGCACCATCCTGGGACGGATCGCCGACATCGCTGAAGCGCACGGCTCGAACCGGGTGCGTACCACCGCCGACCAGAAGCTGGCGATCCTGGACATCACCGAAGACCGGCTGGACTCGGTCGTGGCCGCGCTCGAAGCCGAAGATCTCCAGGTGAACCCCAGCGTCTTCCGCCGGCAGACCATGGCCTGCACCGGCATCGAATACTGCAAGCTCGCCATCGTCGAAACCAAGAACCGCGCGATGGCCCTCATCGACGAGCTGGAGCGCCGCCTCCCCGACTTCACCGAACCGCTCACCATCAACGTCAACGGCTGCCCGAACGCCTGCGCCCGCACCCAGATCGCGGACATCGGGTTGAAAGGCCAGCTCGTCACCGACGCCCACGGCAACCAGGTGGAAGGCTTCCAAATCCACTTGGGCGGAGGACTGGGCCTGCAAGCCGGGTTCGGCCGCAAGGTGCGCGGGCTGAAGACGACCGCCGCGGAACTCCCCGACTACATCGAACGGGTAGTGCGCCGGTTCGCGGAGCAGCGGCAGGCCGAAGAGACCTTCGCGGAATGGGTGGCACGCGCAGACGAGGCGGACTTGAAATGAGCGCTCAGCGAAGCCACGCCACGGAAAGGGAACGCCGGTGAGTGAGCGCGCTGTCCCCTTCTACTGCCCCTACTGCGGGGACGAAGACCTCCGGCCGCACGAGGGCGACGGCACCCGGGGCCAAGGCTATCCGTGGGTCTGCGGCTCGTGCGCCCGAGTCTTCCGCCTCTCCTTCGTCGGGCTCCACGCCGCGGCGTTCCCCCCTTCCACTACGACGCCGACCGGGGAGGAGCAGCGTTGAACATCACGGCCGACGGCGCGGCGTTCGCCGCTGAGGCTGCCGCCCGCCTGGAAGAAGCCAGCGCCACCGAGATCATCCAGTGGGCCGCCGACACGTTCGGCGACCGGCTGTGCCTGACCGCGTCGATGGCGGACGCCGTCATGGTGGACCTGGTCTCGAAAGTAGTCCCGGGCATCGACGTGATCTTCCTGGACACCGGCTACCACTTCCCGGAGACGCTGGGGACCCGCGACGCGGTCGCGCAGACCTACCCGATCAACCTGATCACGGTCACCCCCAGCCGGACCGTAGCGGAACAGGATCGCGACCTCGGTCCCCGGCTGTACGCCCGCAACCCCGACCTCTGCTGCTACCTGCGCAAAGTAGAGCCGCTGCAGCGGGCGTTGCAGTCCTACGACGCCTGGCTGACCGGGCTGCGCCGCGACGAGGCGGTGACCCGCCGCACCGTGGGGGTCGTGCAGTGGGACGCCCGCAAGAAGAAGATCAAAGTCAATCCGATCGCCCGCTGGACCCAAGAGCAGGTGGACTCCTACATCGCTGAGCACGGGGTGCTCGTCAACCCGCTGCAGGACGACGGCTACCCCTCGATCGGGTGTGCGCCGTGCACTCAGCGGGTGCCGGAAGGCGCCGACCCCCGCAGCGGTCGCTGGGCGGGAACAGGGAAAGTCGAATGCGGTCTCCACAGTTGAACAGCGCCCCGGCCGGGATCCCGCTTGTCGCGGTCGCCCACGGCAGCGCTGACCCGCGGGCGGCAGCCACCGTGGAAGCGCTCTTCGCCCGGGTGCGGCACCAGCGTCCGGACCTGGACGTGCGGGTGAGCTATCTCGACCACGTTACTCCCCCGCCAGACGAGGTTTTGGCTGCGCTCGCCGCGGAAGGAGCGGGGGAAGTCGTGGTGCTGCCGACCCTGTTGACGGCCGCCTACCACAGCAAAGTGGACTTGCCCCGCGTCCTGGAGCGGGTGCGTGCCGACTCTCCGTGGCTCCGGATCCGCTACGCCACCACCCTCGGCCCGCACCCTCTCCTGTTGGATGCGCTCGAACGGCGTCTCGCGGAGGCGGGGGCCACAGCCAACCCAGACACGGCGGTGGTGCTGGCCGCTGCCGGGTCGAGCGACCCGCACGCCAACGCCGTGGTCGCCGCGGCAGCTCGCGACCTGGCTGCCCGCGGTCCGTGGCGTGAGGTGCGGACCGCGTTCGCGTCCGCGGCCCGCCCGTCCCTCGCCGAAGCGGTGGAGGAGCTGCGCACGGCGGGCGCCCAGCGCGTAGCAGTCGCCAGCTACCTGCTGGCGGAAGGCTTCTTCGCGGACCGGGTACGGACCCACTGCACGGCTGCGGGGGCACAGATCGTCTCCGCTCCTCTCGGGGACTGCCCGGAGCTCGCTGCGGTGGTGCTGCACCGTTACGACGAAGCGCTCCGCGCCGCACCCGTGTCCGAATCAGCCGCCCCGTAGCAGCATCTCCTCTCGGGGCATCCGGGTGTGCAGCACCGGGTGCCCCGCTTCTGTTTCCGGCTCATAGCGGGGCTGCTGCTCGCGTTCCCGGACGTGGTGCGGCTTCGGACAGCTTCTGCTGCCTCACGGGGCGGTGTCCAGCCTCAACGGCGCAGCCCAGCGCCACCGGACTGCGCTGCCAGGGCTCGCTCCTGTTCGCGGATATTTCCGATGATGTGGCACGCCTGAGGGTACTAGGACCCACACGAGTCCCCACAGGACGAAAGGGGGTGCCGACGCCCAGTCAAGGCATAGACCTCCGCGAGAGCGGAACAACGCTTCTGTCCGAGTCCACACAGCGCAGAAGGGCGCCGATGCCCATGGTGGAAGTCTGGCCTGGTCACGCGTATCCGCTCGGGGCGACCTACGACGGGTCCGGAACCAACTTCTCGCTTTTCTCCGAAGTCGCGACCGGGGTAGAACTCTGCCTGTTCGACGACGACGGGGCGGAGACTCGGGTTCCGCTCACCGAACAGGACGGCCACGTCTGGCACGGCTACCTGCCGACGGTGGGTCCCGGACAGCGGTACGGATACCGCGTCCACGGACCTTACGATCCGGAACGTGGCCTCCGCTGCAACCCCAACAAGCTCCTCGTCGACCCCTACGCCAAGGCCATCGACGGGCAGATTCACTGGCACGAGTCCCTCTTCGACTACCACTTTGCCGACCCTGGCCGGGTCAACAACCACGACAGCGCCCCCTACGTCCCCACCTGCGTCGTCGTCAGCCCGTTCTTCGACTGGGGGGCCGAACAGCACCCCAACATCCCCTACCACGAGACGGTCATCTACGAGGCCCACGTCCGCGGGATGACCATCCGCCACCCCGACGTGCCGCCGCCGCTCCGCGGCACCTACGCCGGAATGGCGCACCCCGCCATCATCGAGCACCTTCTCTCCCTGGGCGTCACCGCGGTGGAGCTCATGCCGATCCACCACTTCCTGCCGGAGCACGCCCTGGTCGCCCGAGGGCTCACCAACTATTGGGGCTACAACACCCTGGCGTTCTTCGCGCCGCACAGCGGATACGCCGCCACCGGGACCCGGGGCCATCAAGTCCAGGAGTTCAAAACCATGGTCAAGGCCCTCCACCAGGCGGGGATCGAAGTCATCCTCGACGTGGTGTACAACCACACCGCGGAAGGCGACCACATGGGCCCCGCCCTGTCCCTGCGCGGCATCGACAACCTCGCCTACTACCGGGTGCGGGAAGACAATCCGCGCTACTACCTGGACTACACCGGCTGCGGCAACAGCCTCAACGTGCGCCACCCGCACTCGCTGCAGCTCATCATGGACTCGCTGCGCTACTGGGTGCTCGACATGCACGTCGACGGTTTCCGCTTTGACCTCGCCGCCGCCCTCGCCCGGGAGTTCCACGACGTGGACCGGCTCAGCACATTCTTCGACATTGTCCAGCAGGACCCGGTCATCTCCCAGGTCAAGCTCATTGCCGAACCGTGGGACGTGGGCCCCGGCGGCTACCAGGTCGGTAACTTCCCGCCCCTGTGGACCGAGTGGAACGGGAAATACCGCGACACTGTCCGCGACTTCTGGCGGGGCTACCCCGTACTGCCGGAGCTCGCCTCCCGCATCTCCGGCTCCTCCGACCTCTACCAGGCCGACGGGCGCCGCCCCGTGGCTTCCATCAACTTCGTCACCTGCCACGACGGCTTCACCTTGGCCGACCTCGTCTCCTACGACCGCAAACACAACGAAGCCAACGGGGAGGACAACCGGGACGGCACCGACGACAACCGCTCGTGGAACCACGGCACGGAAGGCCCCACCACCGACCCTGCCATCGCCACGCTGCGCCGCCGCCAGATGCGCAACATGCTGACCACGCTCATGCTCAGCCAAGGCGTGCCCATGCTCTCCCACGGCGACGAGATCGGCCGTACCCAACACGGCAACAACAACGCCTACTGCCAGGACAACCCCATCTCCTGGGTGGACTGGGAGCTCGCCCGCCGCAACGCCGACCTGCTCGACTTTGTGCGCACCCTGTCCCGGCTGCGCCGGGAGCACCCGGTGTTCCGGCGTCGCCGCTTCTTCCAGGGGGCCCTCCCCGGGCGGGGCAAGCAGCGCGACATCGCCTGGCTGCGCCCGGACGGCACGCTCATGGAGGATGCCGACTGGGGGCGGGGGTGGCGCGCCCTCGGCGTGTTCCTCAACGGCGACGCGATCACCGAGCCGGACCGGATGGGCCGCCGGATCCGCGACGACTCGTTCCTCCTCCTGCTCAACGCGGGGATCAACGACGTGCAGTTCACCCTGCCCGGTCCCAGCTACAGCGCGGCGTGGGAGACGGTGGTCGACACGGCCGACCCTGAGGTGGCCGGCCGCCCCTACTTGCCCGCCGGCAGCGACGTCACCGTGATCGACCGGTCGTTCCTGGTGCTCAAGGGGGTGACGAAAGCCCTGCCCTCCTGAACCTGCGCGGCGGCTGGAAGGCAGCGGAAAACCCGGGATCCGTCTTGCCCGCCGCAGCGTCTGACCGGATAGCGCGCGGACCGCGACAGGGCGGGCTGGAGAGGACGGCTCCGGCCCGTCCCGTCCGTTCTCACTCTGCGGTGCTGCGTCTTCCGCGGCGCCGACGCAGCTCTCCTCGCACGGGAACCAGTGCCACGGCGAAGAGCGCGCTGACGAGGACTGCGCTCAGCAGCGCGGGGATCAGATCCCCGGAGGTGCTGGCCCACGCAGCGAGGGCTTCAGCGGTCAGCAGTGCCGCAGCCACAGCCACGACGCTGAACGCCATCAGGATGAGCATCAGGCGGCCATCGGACATCGGGTACCGGTGTGTCCAGTCCAGCGACGTCAGCCACGCCTTGATGCTCCGCTTCCGGGGCGCGGCCCCGCGGTTCTTGGCCCGCCTGGGATGTGCGGCGCGCTGCCGGATACGTGCTCCCTTGGCAGGCGAGCGGCGGCGGCCCACCGCTTGCCGGTGTGCGACGGACATGCCCACCTCCGTACTCTCGTTCGGCGGGCCGCTACCCGACCACCCCCGACCAAGAACCTCCCACATATGAAGAAAAGGGACATGAAGCTCTAGAAATCCCTTTACGTTCCTCAGAGGTGGAAACCGGTAAAGAATCCTGGGAAGGGGTAGCGTCATTACCCATGAGCGAACAGAATCCACCGGTCCAGCGATCCGAAGAAGAATGGCGGGCGATCCTCGACCCTGAAGCGTTTGCCGTACTCCGCCTCGGTGCCACAGAACCACCGTGGAGCGGCGAATACGTGTCGACGACAGCCCAGGGCGTCTACCGCTGCCGGGCCTGCGGGGCGGAACTCTTCCGTTCCGAACACAAATTCGACGCCCAGTGCGGGTGGCCGAGCTTCTATGATCCTGTAGACAGTTCCGCGGTGACCCTGCACGAGGATCTCTCCCACGGCATGGTGCGCACCGAGGTCCGCTGTGCCCGATGCGGCTCCCACCTGGGACATGTCTTCTACGGGGAGGGTTATCCCACCCCTACCGATGCCCGTTACTGCATCAACTCCATCGCTTTGACGTTGGAAGCAGAGGACACAGTGGAATAGCATCCTTCTTCATGTCACCCCTCCCCTTACCCCTGTGGAACATCTCTGACGAAGGTTCTCCCCTATGACCCCCAAGCGTCATCCAGCCGGACCACGACGGCTGGTTCCGCGGATGGCTCGCGGCTCCGCCCCCTGGCTGCTTCCCGCCTTCACTGCCGCGGGTCTGGCCGTACTTACGAGCCGGGGTTCGCGAACGCGCAAGGCGCTCGCAGTCCCCGTAGTAGCCCTGGCGGCGGGGATGGCCTGGTTTTTCCGTGACCCCGACCGTGGCCCCGCGAGTGGTCGCTTTCTCTCCGCCGCCGACGGTGTCGTCCAGAGCGTCGATCCACTGCCCGATGGCAGGACCCGGATCGCGGTGTTCATGAACCCCCTGAACGTTCACGTGAACCGGGCTCCGATCGCCGGTGTGGTCACCGGGGTCGAACACCGTCCCGGCGGCTTCCTCCCGGCCTTCGACAAGGACAGCGAACGTAATGAACGCGTCATCTGGACCTTCGACACCGAAGTGGGCGAAGTCACGGTCATCCAGATCGCTGGGGCGATGGTCCGCCGCATCGTCCCGTATCACCCGGTCGGTGCGAAGGTCGAGCAGGGCGAGAGAATCGGTCTCATCCGCTTCGGTTCTCGAGTCGACGTCTACCTCCCCCCAGGCATTGCGCCTGCGGTGGAGGTCGGACAGAAGGTCCGCGCCGGCGAAACCCGCCTCGACCGCGACTAATCCGGTGACCGCACCACCGGATACGGCGGTTCGGACGGAACCGCGCCTCTCCGTAGCCGACTGTCTCACACTCGGCAATGCGCTGTGCGGGTTCATGGCGGTCTGCCAGCTCGTCACCGCACAGCTCGCGCACACCGCGTCCGGTGCCCTGGGACCGCTGCCCCGCGAAGCGGTCACGATGCCCATCATCCTGCTGCTGGGTGCGGCAGCCTTCGACCTGTTCGACGGGAGGGTGGCGCGCCGGCTCGGCGGCAGCGCAATGGGCGCCGAGCTCGACAACCTGGCCGACGTGATCAGCTTCGGGTTCGCCCCGGCGTTCTTCGTGGTCACCTGGGGTGCTTTCACCCACTCCGCTGGTTCGGTGCTGGTGCTTGTGGTCGCGGCGGCAGTCCTGCTGGCGGTCGTGGTCCGGTTGGCCCGGTTCTCCTGCCAGTCTCCCGGGGACCGCCACTTCACCGGCCTGCCCAGCCCGTTCGGTGCGATGACGGTGATCGTCATCGTGCTGCTGCACCCGCCGGTGTACGTGGGGAGCCTCGCGATCCTCGTGGTGGCCTGGCTGATGGTCAGTTCGATCCGCTACCCCAAGCCCCGCGGCCGGTCGGCCTACACCGTTGTGGCGTCTCTCGTGGGAGGCGCGGGATGCCTGGTGGCGTGGGCGATGGACGCTCCTGGCGGGCTCCTGCTGCTCTACTCCAGCGCGCTGTTGATGCTGCTCGTGCTGGTCTTGGCACCGATGTCGCTGCGGCGGCGCCCCTGACCGGACGGTTTCTGGGGTGCGGCGTCTCCGCCTCGAAGGCGGAGGCGCCGCACAGCCAGGAACGGGGCGGGACGGCCGCCTCGACTAGGGCAGGGCCTCCACCAGTTCCGCGACGCTCTTGCGCTTGCCCGTGAAGAACGGGATCTCCAGGCGGGTGTGCCGGCGGGCTTGGGCGGCACGCAGCGCCCGCACCAGGTCAACGATGCGGTGCAGTTCGTTGGCTTCGAAGCCGAGCAGCCACTCGTAGTCGCTCAGCCCGAAAGTGGACACGGTGTTCGCGCGCACGTCCGGGAAGGGTGCGGCCATCCGGCCGTGCTCGGCGAGCATCTGACGGCGCTCCTCTTCCGGCAGCAGGTACCACTCGTAGGACCGCACGAAGGGATAGACGCACAGGTATTCGCGCGGTTCCTCCCCGGCCAGGAAGGCGGGGACGTGGCCCCGGTTGAACTCCGCCGGACGGTGGATGCCGATCGCCGACCACACCGGGGTGCTGGCCCGGCCCAAGGCGGTGCGGCGGAAGTCGGCGTAGATCGTCTGGAGCTGTTCCGGGGTGTCCGCGATCCACCAGAACATGACGTCGGCGTCGGCGCGGAAGCCCTGCACGTCGTAGACGCCCCGGGTGGCAGTGCCTTTCTCCGCGGCCGCGTCCAGCAAGCCGGTCAGTTCGTCTCCGGCAGCGGCGCGGTCCAGCGCGGTGATGTCGCCGACCCGGAACACCGACCACATGGTGTAGCGGATCAGCTTGTTGAGTTCCTCAACGTCGGGAGTGGTGGTTTCCGTACTCACCTGTGACTCCTTTGTCCTCCGGTTGTGTGAGTGATACGGCGCGCGGCCTCTTCAGCACTGCTGAGGCACGCGGGGATACCCACGCCGTTGTAGACGGCGCCGCACACGGCGAGCCCGTCGATACCGTCCAGGGCCGACCGGATCCGGGCGACCCGATCGCGGTGGCCCACCGTGTACTGGGGGAGTCCGGCGTTCCAGCGGGTGACGTGGCTGTCCACTGGCGGTCCGGACACCCCGCACAGGTCTGCAAGGTCGCTGGTGGCCCGGGCCACCAGCGTGTCGTCGTCGTAGTCCACGACTGCGTCGTCGCCGAACCGGCCGAGCGAGCAGCGCAGCAGCACAATCTCTTCCCCCGGGTTGGCGTCGCGCAGCTCCGCGGCGAGCCACGGCCACTTCACACTGCTGAAGGTCACCGCTTTGATGGTGCGGCCTTCCACGCTGGGCACCAGGAATCCGCTGGCGGTAGGCGGGGCGGGGAACGCGGAGAGCGGGTAGGCGAGGGTGACCACGGCCATGCTCGCGTAGCGGACACCGCCCAGTTCCACTGCGGCGCTCGGGGCGATCGTGCGCAGCAGGCGTGCCGCCTCCGGCGCGGGGCAGGCCAGCACGACCGCGTCGGCATCGACCGTTTCGGCAGGCGGGTCGCCCACGGCCAGTTGCCACCCCTGCTCGGTGCGGCGCAGGTCCCGGGCCGGGGTGGCGGTCCGGACGGTGACGCCTGGCTGTGCGGCAAGGGCGTCGATCAGGGTGGCCAGGCCGCCGCGCAAGGTGGCGAAGAGCGGAGGCGGTGGCTCTGCGGTCGGGCGGGCGGTCCGGGAGTGTGTGTCGCGTGCGATCGCTGCCAGGGACCGCTGGGTGCGGGCGGCCGAGGCGAGCTGCGGCAGGGTGGCGTCCAGGGACAGTTGGTCGGCGCGGCCCGCGTAGACACCGCCCAAGAGCGGTTCCACGAGACGGTCGACGGTTTCGCGGCCCATCCGGATCCCGATGTAGGTGGCGACCGGGACGTCCGCCTTGACGGGGGTGGCGGGCCAGACGAGGTCGCGGGCGGCGCGCAGCACGCCGAGCGGGGAGAGCACCCCGCTGCGGGCTAGGGCCGCGAAGTCGCTGGGCACTCCCATGACATGGCCTTCCGGGAAGTCCCGGAGCTTGCCGCGACTGTAGATCTGCGAGGTCACGGTTCCTGGGTGGGTGACCCGCTCGGTGAGACCGAGTTCGTCAATGAGGGAGAGCGCCTCGGGACGGCGGGCCAGGACTGCTTCCGCGCCGACGTCGGCGGAGACCCCTGCGACTTTCTCCACCGCGAGTTTGCCGCCGGGCCGTGCCGCGGCTTCCAGCACGGTGACGCGGTGTCCGCTGCGGGCGAGCCGGTGTGCGACGGCCAGACCGGACACGCCGCCACCGACCACCACGGTGTGTGGTGTGGTGTCCATGCCGCCAGCTTCCCAGATACTTTTAGAAGCCTTGCACCACCCCCCGTTTCCAAGCGGCTACCCCGTGACCGTTATGTGACCAGATGACCAGGAACCTCCGGGGCTGTGGGGGTCGTCACACCAGCCATGAGCACCAACGTGTCCCCCCGGCCGCGGCAGCGCCGCAGGGGTGCCGCATCGATCGTCACGCTGTTTGCCGCCCTGCTCCTGGCAGGGTGTGCCTCCTCCAACCTGGCCGGGGACTCGGCCGGTGAAGTCCCCGCTGTCGCAGAGCCCGCCGACGCCGCTCCGGAAGCGCTTCCGGCGGACACGGACGGCCTGCTCGTGCTCCCCGACCAGCGGATGGTGGTCCACTCCGCGTCCATGAGCCTCCTCGTCGAGGATGTCGACGAGGCTGCCGCGGAAGTCAAAGAGTGGGTCCGGCAGGCCGGCGGGTACGTCGCCTCCGAGACGGCGAATGCGGCGTCCGGACGCAACCCGCAAGTACGGCTGAGCCTGCGGGTGCCGGTCGACTCCTATGAGGAGGCGCTCAACGCGTTCGCCGCGCTGGGGACCCGGCAGAGTCTGGAGCGGAGCGTCACGGACGTCACCGAAGAGGTCGCTGACGTCGACAGTCGGGTGGCTTCCGCGGAAAAGTCCGTGGCGCGGTTGCAGGAGCTGCTGGACGAGGCGGACACGATCAGCGACATTCTGGAGATCGAGGAGCAGATCAGCTCCCGCCAAGCCGAGTTGGAGGCCATGCAGGCGCGGCAGCGGGTCCTGGCCGATCAGACCTCGTATGCCACGGTGGACGTGGAGTTGAGGCTGCCCTCTTCAGCGGTCCCCGTGGACGACGGCGACTCCCCCGGCTTCGTCGGGGGTCTTGCTGCGGGCTGGCGCGCTCTGCTGACCGTGGTGGACGTGGTCGTCGTGGTCATCGGCTGGCTGCTGCCGTTCACCGTGGTGGCTGCGGCGGCCGCCGTGCCCGTGGTGTGGCTGCGCCGTCGGCGCTCCCGACGCAAGGAAGACACCGCAGCAGGTACGGGCACGGACACACCGGTTACCCATGAGCCTTCCGCAGCCCAGGAACAGGATCCAGCCGCCCCTGGCCAAGACCGGGACTAGCCCCGTGCCCGTCCGGCCGTTTCGGACGGGCACGCACTGGGCTTCTTCGTGGTCTCAGTTCGCGGTCTGCGTGTGGACGTACTCCACCAGCCGCTCTAGGACTGCCGGGTCGGTGGTGGGAAGCACTCCGTGGCCGAGGTTGAACACGTGGCCTTCGGCGGCCTTGGCGCGGGCCAAGACGTCGTCGGTGCGTTCCGCGACCACGCTCCACGGGGCGAACAGCACCGCCGGGTCGAGGTTCCCCTGGAGTGCGGTGTGGGGACGGACCCGTCGCGCTGCCTGGTCGAGCGGCACCCGCCAGTCCACGCCCACCACGTCGGCACCGGCCTCGCTGAGCAATCCCAGCAGCTCGCCGGTGCCGACCCCGAAGTGGATGCGGGGCACGTCGAACTCGGCGAGCTGGGCGAAGATCCACGAGGAGTAGGGCAGGACGTTGGCCCGGTAGTCCTCCGCGCTGAGCGCTCCCACCCAGGAGTCGAACAGCTGCACGGCGCTGGCCCCCGCGGCGATCTGCACCCGCAGGAATTCCAAGGTGATGGCGGACAGCCGCCGCATCAGTTCAGTCCATACCTCGGGCGCGCCGTACATCAAGGCCTTGGTGTGCTCGTGGTGCCGGGAGGGCCCGCCTTCAATCAGGTAGGAGGCGAGCGTGAACGGCCCTCCGGCAAACCCGATGAGTGGACGGCTGCCGAGTTCCCGCACCAGTTCGCGGATCGCCTCGGTTACGTACGGCACGTCGTCGGGTTCGAGGCCACGCAGCCGCCGAGTGGCGGCAAGGTCGCGGATCGGCTCGGCGACGACCGGGCCGACGCCGGGTTTGATGTCGAGGTCGACGCCGATGGCCTTGAGCGGGACCATGATGTCGCTGAAGAAGATCGCGGCGTCGACGTTGTACCGGCGCACCGGCTGCAAGGTGATCTCGACGATCATGTCCGGCCGGGCGCAGGCTTCCAGCATGGGCACGCCTTCGCGGAGCTTCCGGTACTCCGGCAGGGAGCGTCCGGCCTGGCGCATGAACCATACCGGGGTGTGCGGGACGGGCTGCCTGCGGCAGGCCCGGAGAAAAGCAGAGTCTTGTAGCGTCACACTTCTGATCGTGCCATGCTCTCTGAGTGACCGCGCGGCATGTCCCAAGATCATCACGAAACTCCGACACGCCGGCAAAAACTTCCAGGAGCTGCCAGGAGTCGTGACACTGTCGTCAGTGTGCTCTTTCCGGTGACCCGAAAAGATTAAGGCTGAACTTCCACATGCCCCCTCACAGTAGGTCTGATGAGGCTCCGCCCGCGTTCCTGCGGGCAGTGCAGAGTCTGCACACCCGAACGGTGCGGCCTGAGATCGTGGTGGAGGACATTCCTGCGCCGCGGCGCCTTGCCCCGTATACGGTCGCAATGGCGGCGACGGTGCACACCGACGAGGGGGACGCGGCGTTCGGACGGTTGATCGTGCTGTACGACCCGGAGGAGTCCCGAGGCTGGCCGGGGCCGTTCCGGATGGTGGCCTATGTGAGCGCCGAACTGGAACCGGACTTGTCAGGGGACCCGCTGCTCGGCCAGGTGGCCTGGAGTTGGCTGACCGAGGCCCTGGAGGCGCAGGGCGCGGACCATCGCGCACTGAGCGGGACGGTCACCCGCGCCACCACGGAGGGCTTCGGCCTCAAAGCTGGGGAGCCCACGACGACGGAGGTGGAGGTCCGGGCTTCGTGGACGCCGACGGAGGCCGAAGACCTGTCCGCGCACCGGGCCGCCTGGCTGGATCTGCTGTCCGTTGCCGCCGGACTCCCCCCGGTGGATGTGACGGATATCTCTCGCAGGGCGCGTTCTGATGCTTGACGGTTAGGGTGGGGCTTGTACGGCCCCGCCTCGGCCGGGGCTTGTCGGTTGGGGCGGCCCCCAGGCGGCAGCGGGGAGCACATACCGTAGGGGTGTGGCGAACGTGCTGAACTCCAAGACCGAAGAAAGCCCCGATCCTGAGTCCACTGCCTCAGAACAGACGCCTGAAGCTCCCCTGCTGAGCGAGCCCAGAGACGGGATTCCCCCGGTCGTCGCCGACGATGAGGAACTGGCACGCGTGGCCGCCAAGTTCGCCGCGGGCAGCGGGCCGGTCGCGGTGGACGCCGAACGCGCCTCGGGATACCGCTACGGACAGCGCGCCTACCTGGTCCAACTACGCCGGGCCGGGGCCGGCACGGCGCTGATCGACCCGGTGGCCTGTCCTGATCTGTCGGTGTTGCGGGACGCGGTCGGCGACGCCGAGATGGTGCTGCACGCGGCCCACCAGGACCTGCCCTGTCTCACCGAAGTGCACCTGCGCCCGCGGCGCTTGTTCGACACCGAGTTGGCCGGGCGGCTGCTCGGCTACCAGCGGGTCGGCTTGGGTGCCATGGTGGAGCGGGTCCTGGGCGTCCGGCTCGCTAAAGAGCATGCTGCGGTGGACTGGTCGACCCGGCCGCTGCCGGAGGACTGGCTGCGCTATGCCGCGCTGGATGTCGAGGTCCTCATCGAGCTGCGGGACGCGTTGGAAGCTGAACTGGCTGAGACGGGCAAGCTGGAGTGGGCACGCCAGGAGTTCGCGGCGGTACTGGCCGCTCCGCCGAAAGAGCCGCGTCCTGATCCGTGGCGGCGCACTTCGGGGATCCACCGGGTCCGCAGCCAGCGCGGCTTGGGTGTGGTTCGGGAACTGTGGCTGGAACGCGACCGGATTGCCCGGGAGCGCGACCTGTCTCCGGGCCGGGTGCTGCAAGACTCGGCGATCGTGGAGGCCGCCCTGGCCATGCCCAGGACCCCGCAGGAGTTGACCGCGATCAAAACGTTCACGGTCCGCCTGGCCCGCCGCTATGTCCCGGTGTGGCTCAAAGCCATCAACCGGGTGCGGGACATGAAACCGGCGGAGCTGCCCCAGCCGAGTCCGCCAGGCTACGGGCCCCCGCCCACGAACCGGTGGGCCGACCGGGATCCAGCCGCGGCGCGGCGGCTCGAGGCGGCGCGTTCCGTGGTCGCGGAGATCGCGGAGCGGGTGGGCATGCCGACGGAGAACCTGCTGCAGCCGGATGCGGTCCGCCGTCTCGCCTGGTCGCCGCCGAGCCAGGTCAGTGTCGACTCGGTGGCCGAGCACCTGCGCACGCACCAGGCCCGTGACTGGCAGATCGAGTTGACTGCGGCTGCGCTGGCCGAGGCGCTGCGTGCCGCGGACCGTTGAGGCGCAGCACTTGAGGTGACCAACCCCATAGCCGGTGGCGGACTGTTTCGGGTACCGTGCACCCCAGACACATGATGTTATTGAACCGTGTCTGTTCTGGAGCTGAAGAGAAATATTCGCACGGTTCTCAGCAGACTGGCGTCCCTGGTTTTCTCGTGGTTCTCAGCCGTTCGGCGGGCAGTGTCGTGCGGTTCCCCTACCGCTCCTCCTAGCCTTCCCGCCGGAGGGGAGGACATTGACGCAGCGGAACAGACCGCGGCTTTGGAGCGCGTGCTGACCGAATGTGCTCAGCGGCACGGCGAGGAGCATCCGGACACCATTGCTGCGCGCAACAACCTTGCCGGCCGGTATGCCGCTACTGGGCGGCGCGATATCGCCGTCACCGAGTTCGAACGGGCGTTAAGCGACGCGGTCCGGACGCTTGGCGAGCACCACGTGCTGGCCGAGGTCGTCCGGGAGAACCTCGCCGTGTGCCACGAGGATGCCGACCGTTTCGGCGACGCCGCGCACCATTGGCAACAGCTCGTAGCGCAGCGGGCTGCGCGGCTGGGTCGGCATCACCCGGACACGCTGCTGGCCCGGGCCCGGCTCGCGGTGGCGTGCCGGCGTGCCGGACGGCTACGCGAGGCAGCCGACCACTACCGTGACGTCCTGCAGCATTCGGCGGCGTTCTCCGCGGAGGATGTGGAGGCGTGGCGGTTGGGCTTGGCCCGGACGTTGCGGCGGATGGGTCAGGACGACGAGTGCCGGGCACAGCTCCGGCTGGTGGTGGCCCAGCGCCGCCTCCGCCTCGGTGTGCGGCATCCGCGCACGCTGGCCGTCCACTACCAGTTGGGGTTGTCGTATGCACGGTCCGGCCGTCCCGAGGAGGCGGTGCGGGTCCTGCGCGAGGTCTACCGCCACTGCCTCGCTGCAGTGGGAGATCCGGAGGTGCGCCGGCTGGCGCTGCGGGTGCGCCGTGAGCTGGCAGCGGCGTACCGTGCCGCGGGACGTCCTCAGGCGGTAGCGGCACTGCGCTGACTCCGCTGCGGTGTCCCGGTCTGCGGCTGCGGTGGGCAACGCCGCGGGTTACTGCGGAGTATTCCCCGGAAGGCGGCTTTCTCCTATACTCGCAGCATTAGTTACTGATGAGTAGCATAGGGGCGACAACCCGCCATCCGCCTGATAAAGGAGGGGCAATCGTGCCGCGAACTGCCCGCGACGTCGTATTCGTCGACGGGGTGCGCACTCCGTTTGGTAAGGCCAATAAAGGCCTTTACACCGAGACCCGCGCGGACGACCTCGTCGTCCGGGTCATCCGCGAACTGCTGCGCCGCAACCCCGCACTGCCCCCGGAACGCATCGACGAAGTCGCTATCGCCGCCACCACCCAGATCGGCGACCAGGGAATGACCATCGGCCGCAGCGCCGCCATCCTCGCCGGACTGCCCCGCAGCGTGCCCGGCTACGCCATCGACCGCATGTGCGCGGGCGCCATGACCGCGGTGACCACCACCGCGGCCGGCATCGCTTTCGGCGCCTACGACGTCGTCATCGCCGGCGGTGTCGAACACATGGGCCGTCACCCCATGGGCGAAGGCGTGGACCCCAACCCGCGCTACCTCTCCGAGAAACTGGTGGACCCCTCCGCCCTGATCATGGGCAACACCGCCGAGAACCTGCACGACCGCTACCCCACCATCACCAAGGAGCGCGCCGACGCCTACGCGGTGCGCAGCCAGGAGAAGACCGCCAAAGCCTACGCCGAAGGCAAGATCCAGCCTGACCTGGTCGAAGTAGCGGTCCGCAGCAGCGAGAACGGCTACGGCCTGGCCACCGTCGACGAACCGCCGCGACCCGGCACCACCATGGAGGCGCTGGCCACCCTGAAGACCCCGTTCCGCCCGCACGGCCGCGTGACCGCGGGCAACGCCGCGGGCCTCAACGACGGTGCCACCGGGGCGATCCTCGCCGCCGAAGACGTCGCCGCGGAACTCGGCCTGACCGTCAAGATGCGCCTGGTCGACTTCGCGTTCGCCGGAGTGGACCCCGAGGTCATGGGTGTCGGCCCCATCCCGGCCACCGAGAAGCTGCTCGCCCGCAACGGCCTGACCATGGACGACATCGGCCTCATCGAGATCAACGAGGCCTTCGCCGTCCAAGTGCTGGCCTTCCTGGAGCACTTCGGCATCCCCGACGACGACCCGCGGGTCAACCCGTGGGGCGGCGCCATCGCGATGGGCCACCCGCTGGCCTCCTCGGGCGTGCGGCTGATGATGCAGCTGTCCCGCCTCTTCGCGGAACGCCCCGATGTCCGCTACGGCCTGACCACCATGTGCGTGGGCATGGGCATGGGCGGAACGGTCCTGTGGGAGAACACCAACTGGGAGGGGAACGCCAAGTGATCAGCGCGATCGAGGCCGCGCGGGAACAGTTTGCCGACGAAGTCGTCACCCGGGCACTCTCCCGCGACGTCGAACTGCCCTACGGGGCGGGCAAGGCCGTTCTCATCACCCTCGACAACGGCCACGACCACACCAAACCCAACACCTTCGGCCCTGCCGGCCTGCTGAGCCTCAACGAAGCGATCGACGCCGCTGCCGCACGCACCGACATCGTCGCCGTAGCGATCACCGGCAAACCGTTCATCTTCGCTGTAGGCGCCGACCTCAACGGGGTGCCCAAGATCCAGAACCGGGAGCAGGCGCACGCCATCGGCAAGCTCGGCCACGACGTGTTCCGCAAGCTCGGCGAACTCCACGTGCCGACCTTCGCGTTCATCAACGGCGCGGCCATGGGCGGCGGTGTGGAAGTGGCGCTGCACTGCACCTACCGCACCGTCTCCTCCGGGGTGCCTGCGTTCGCGCTGCCCGAGGTGTTCCTGGGCCTCGTGCCCGGCTGGGGCGGCACCTACCTGCTGCCCAACCTCATCGGCGCGGAAAAGGCGCTGAAGCTCATCATCGACAACCCGCTGGCCCAGAACAAGACGATCAAGGGCCCGCAGGTCTACGAGATGGGCATCGCCGACGCGATCTTCGAACCCGCCGACTTCCTCGAAGAGTCGCTGCGCTGGGCCGCCAAAGTGGTCACCGGGGAGATCACCGTCGAGCGCCCCGAAGTCGACAAGGGCGAGGCATGGGACCAGGCCGTGGCGACCGCGCGGTGGACCATGGACGCCAAGCTGCACGGGGCCTCCCCCGCCGCGGTGCGGGCGATCGACCTGGTTGCCGAAGCGAAGAACCGCACCCGGGATGAAGGCTTCGCCGCCGAAGACGAAGCGCTCGCCGACCTGATCCTCAGCGACCAGCTCCGCGCCGGACTGTACGCCTTCGACCTGGTGCAGAAGCGGGCCCGCCGCCCCAAGGGCGCCCCCGACAAGTCGCTGGCCCGCCCCGTTACCAAGGTCGGCATCATCGGCGCAGGACTCATGGCAAGCCAGCTGGCGCTGCTGTTCGCCCGCCGGCTGGAAGTCCCCGTCGTCATGACCGACCTGGACCAGGAGCGCGTGGACCGCGGCGTGCGCTACGTGCACGACGAGGTCGACAAGCTGCTCGCCAAGGGCCGGGTCAACTCCGACAAGGCCAACCGGATTAAAGCCCTGGTCACTGGGTCGCTGTCGTACGAGGCGTTCGCCGACGCCGACTTCGTCATCGAAGCCGTCTTCGAGGAGATGTCGGTCAAGAAGACGGTGTTCGCCAAGGCGGAAGAGCACATCTCCCCCGAGGCGGTGCTCGCCACCAACACCTCCTCGCTGTCGATCAGCGAGATGGCCGCGGACCTGAAGCACCCTGAGCGCGTGGTCGGCTTCCACTTCTTCAACCCGGTGGCGGTGCTGCCGCTGTTGGAGATCATCCGCGGCGAACGCACCGACGACGCCACGCTGGCGACTGCTTTTGCTGTCGCCAAGCAGTTGAAGAAGACCGCGGTGCTGGTCAAGGACGCGCCCGCGTTCGTCGTCAACCGGCTGCTCACCCTGTTCATGGGTGAAGTGCTGTCCTCGGTGGAGGAAGGCACCGAACCGGAGGTCGCCGACCGCGCGGTCGCGCCGCTCGGCCTGCCCATGTCGCCGCTGATGCTGCTGCAACTGGTCGGCCCGGCCGTGGCCCTGCACGTGGCCGAAACCCTGCACGCCGCGTTCCCCGACCGGTTCCGCGTCTCAGAGCAGCTCAAGGCAATGGTGGAGGCGGGCAAGACCACGATCTATGCCCCCGACTTCACCATCGACCCTGAAGTGCGGGCGTTCTTCACCGGCGGCGACTCCCCCAAGAGTGAGGAGGAGATCCTCAACCGTGCCCTGGAGGCGCTGGCCCGGGAGATCAAGATCATGCTCGATGAGGGCGTGGTCGCCGAGCCCGCCGACATCGACCTGTGCATGATCACCGGTGCGGGCTGGCCGTTCCACCTGGGCGGTATCACCCCGTACCTGGACCGCACGGGAATCTCGGAGAAGGTCAACGGGGTCCGGTTCCACCCCGACGGTTTGAAGGCGCTGTAGCCCGCACCACGGCTCCCGCGCTGCGGCCCCGCTGCTCCCTTGCCGGGCAGCGGGGCCGTGCCATGTCCCGGCCCCGGTCTGATCATGTCCGGCTGGTGGGGGCGTTCCCGTCTTCCATCCCCGTCCGATCCGGGACAAGCTGGTACCGAGCTCGGGCCACCAGACGGAGCGCTGCTTGCCTGCGCAGCGCTGCCCGGGACAGTTCCGCGAACACGCGACGGTAGGGCTCGATGGCGTTGTGATCGGTGAGAGAGCTCCGCACCAATGGTTTCTACGTTCACCCGGTCATCGTCGAAAATCCAGAAACCGTGTTCGGGAATCGCGGGGAGTCGGACGTGCAGCGGCACAATTCCGATCACCGTGCCTTTGCGTGCGATGAGCTCCACGATACGGTCCAACCGACCGACCATGACCCTGCTTGGACAGATCCGCGCATACAGGACTGGCTCCCCAAGAACGATGTCCAATGTCTTTTCCGGATCGTCGAGAATACGGGCACGCTCCATCCGGGCTCGAACGCCGGCCTCGACATCGTCAGGCGCACCATGCAGGGGCCACCACACTGCGCAGGACCCACCGGGCATAGTCGGGGTCTGCAACAGTCCCGGAACCACCGAGGTCTCAACAGCCCGGAGCTGGCGTGTACGCCTCTCCAGATCGCCGAAAACCGCTTGTTTGGCTCGGGTTCCCAGCGAGTTGACGACGCCAGTTCGCATAGTGGGTTTCCAGTGTCCTGCGCATAGCGAGCAGTTCGGCAATGGAACCTGGAGCGCCACAGGCTCCCGCCCATGCCTTCAGGTCCTCCACCGAAGCGGTCTGCCTGCCCAATTCCAGCTTGGACACTTTCGACGGATGCCAGCCCAACGCCTGAGCCAGTGCCCGGCCAGACAGCCCGGCCGCTACCCGGATCTCCCGCAAGCGCGCCCCAAGAGAGGTACAGGCCATCTGATAGTCGGTCATTGCACTCTGGTCGCCAAGTAGTCGGTATAGGTCAGCGCATGATGCCACGCCGCGTCTCGCGTGGTCACCGCAGCGACGACAGTTTCTGGAGTATCGTCGAGCCAGATGCCAGCGACGTCATCGCCGTCGAACTCAAACCGCGCGCCTATGCGACTGTCAAAGATCCAGAAATCCTCGTCGGGGAGTTCCGCGACCACCGGATGTTCCCGGGGTAGGTAGCGGATATCCTCGCCTGCTGCGAGATTTCAAGGTGTCGCCCGCAACTCCCAACGCAGGTAGTCTGAGGGCGGATCGTCAACAATCCGCACCCTCTCCATCCGCTTCCCTTTGGCGAGCTCTTCCCGCACCATGGTCAACCACGGTTTGAGCCACTCGATTCCGGGGTCTTTTCCGGCCAGCCATTCTTGAAACGGCTTGTCCTCCCCCACGTTTCCGTACCAGCTTCGGGTTTCCAGACGCCACGCGGTGTACCGATAGGCCCGGAAAAGATCAGTGAATTCATCATCGCTCACATATTCCCGCACGCCGTTATCCTTGGGGGCAAAGCGGACCATCAGCTCTCGAGGGACGACGACAGCCGCCTCGTTAGGCAACACATTTTCCAACTGAGCCAGTGCCTCAGCGTCAACAAGCCGATAACCCTGCACAACGATGTCTCCCGTGTCGGTTTCGTACAGGGTCGGGAACTTCCCACTCACTGACGTCGTACCAAGCTTGCGAAGTTTCATGTCCTCTCCTTCGCAGGGATAGTCCCCGTTTGTCTATTGTGAAGAAGGATTGCTAGAGATTTCCCTCCCCTGCGCGAGCAATCTCGAGCAATCTCTCCCCCGTTCTTCTCCGAGGCCTCTACCGTTCATGGTGGGAAACATAGAATCCACCGAACGTTTCAGAAAGGCGTCCACTGTGGACCGGTGTGCAGTTGAGGAATCTGAGAAGCACGTGCTTACCCCCTACGTTCGAGTCGGTGTCCAGGACGGTCGACTCTTTCTCGGATCCGGATCCATTCAACGAGTCTTCAGCACCACATCCGTCTGGGAGCCGCTGATCCGCCTCGTCGGCTACTACTCGATTCCCCGAACCTTAGCGGAGGCAAGAACCTCTGGAAGGAGAATGCGGATTTTCTTCTCAACTTTCCCAGGAGCTCGTATCGATCCTCTACAACGGCCCTTACCTCATTCCCGCCGACTCCTATCACCCGGTAGACAGGTATAGTCGACATTCTTTATTCCACTGGCTCTCAGGAGCCGACCCGCAAGAAGTTCAAGAACGCCTGGCAAGAAGTCACGTTGTCTTCCTGGGATGCGGTGGTATCGGGAATCTGATGTCCGTCAATCTGGCCACTGCTGGAGTCGGCCAGGTGACCCTTGTCGACAGCGATCTCATCGAGAAAAGCAATTTGACGAGACAATACCTGTTCATCGGGGCCGAGTCGGTAGACCCAAATGCGAGGTTTTAGCACGGGAATTGCGCTCCCGTAACTCCGCCGTCGAGGTTTCCCTCATGCAACGGCGTATCATCAACCGCGCGGATCTTGATACCCTTACCAAAGCCGACCTGATCGTGCTTTCAGCCGACTCTCCAGGGATCACCGAACTCGTCAACGCTCACTGCGTCACCACCGGACAGGTCTGGCTTAACGTGTGTTATGTCAATGACATTGCGGTATGGGGCCCCTTAGTCATCCCTGGTGTGACCGGGTGCTGGGCTTGTCAACGACTCACTGCTCGGGACTCCCCAGGGAATACAGAGCTCGATATCCTGATATCCCGCATCAACAGTCGCTATCAGTCTCCCTCTCATGGCTCGACCAATATGCCTGCTGCTGCGCTCGCCAGCCTTGACGTCTTGAAGTACCTGGGCGGCTTCGGTTCTGTGCAGTCATTGAATCGGAAAGTGGGATTGTGGACCCACGAACTACGGCTAGACGAACAGTCCAGTCCGCGCAACCCTGAATGCCCGGCATCCGGATCGATGCGGGCTTCGTCCAAGAGCTCTGTCTAACCTCGGGGGTTCATTTCCTTTGTCTTCTTCCTGTATCTTCTGTGCGATCGCTGCCGGACAGGCACCCTGTCATCCGTTCTGGGAGGATGACCACCATTTGGCATTTCTGTCGATCTACCCCAATACCGAAGGGTTTTCGGTGGTTATCCCCAAAATCCATCAACCTAGCTACGTGGTCCAGATGGACACCGATGCCTATCTCGCCCTTCACCTTGCCGCTCGTGAGGCGGCTCGATGCCTCGACAATGCGTTCGAGGATGTGGCACGCACCGGAATCATGTACGAGGGCTATGGCGTCGACCATGCCCACGCGAAACTCTTCCCCATGCACGGCACAGCAGGAAACGAAGGCGCCTCCTGGAGAGCCGTGCACTCCTCAGTAGACATTTATTTCCACCGGTACGAGGGCTACCTGTCCTCTCACGACCATGCCCGTGCTGATGACACAGAACTGGCTGCGTTAGCCGAGCGCATCAGGAGCGCACGCCAGCAAATCGAATAATCCCCTTTAGAGACCAGAGAGAATCTGGTCTCTAAAGGGGATTTTATAGACAACGAAGGAGTGGAAGTTATTCCCATCCACCCCCTCACGGTCTTTATTTTCGCTGCTAGTTGCTTCCGTCTCCGTTCATCGAAAACCTCCCCTTCCACTCTACAAAGAACGATAGGACGATTTTCGAGGCCCTCTTACGTCGTCCTGGAATGAAAATAACACCGACTTCCTGGAAGAAAAGAGAGGTTTCTTGAGATTGCTCTGCCGCGTGCCCTGGACGCCGGTTCGCGGGCCGCCCGGGCGTCCAGGGCGCCTTATCGGTCGGGTTGCGCGGCTAGGAGCCGACTTTCGCCGCCGCGGCCGTGTCCTGCGTGGACTGCGGGGCCTCGTCGCTCTCGGTAATCCCGATACGGTCGTGCAGCCAGCGCAGCGGGCCAGGCAGCCACCAGTTGGCCTTGCCGAGCAGCCGCATCGTGGCGGGCACCAGCAGGGCGCGCACCAGGGTGGCGTCCACGACCACCGCCACGGCCAGGCCGATACCGACGATCTTGAGGAGCAGCAGGCCGGAGACCCCCATCGCGAGCAGCACCACGATGAGCAGCAGTGCGGCACTGGTGATGATCCGCCCGGTGCGCTGCAGCCCCACCGCGACCGAGTGGGTGTTGTCGCCGGTCGCCAAGTACTCTTCGCGGACCCGGCTGAGCAGGAACAGCTCGTAGTCCATGGCGAGGCCGAACGCGACGATGATGATGAGCACCAGGTAGGTGGGGTCGATTGTGCCGACCGGGGTGAAGGCCAGCACGTCGGCCAAGTGCCCTTCCTGGAAACCCCAGATGACCGCACCGAGGGATGCGCCCAGCGACAGGAAGCCCATGATGACCGCCTTGACCGGCAGGACTACCGAGCCGAAGGCGAGGAACAGCAGGACGAGAGTGGTCAGGGTGACGAACGCCAGGGTGGTGGGCAGGGTCCGCACGATTGCGTCCGTGTTGTCGAGCTGCTGCGCGGCTGGGCCGCCCACCAGCACCTCGTCCGCGCCTGTGGGAGGCTCCGCGGCGCGGACGTCCCGCACCAGCCTGGACGTGGAGTCGTCGTCGATCTCGCCCTCGTAGGTCACGGCCAGGTGGGCGGTCTCGTCGCCGGTGCGGAGAATCTGGGCGCCGTGCGCGCCGTCCAGGTCGGCGAGCTCCGCGCGGAAGGCTTCCAGGTCGTCGTCGGTGACACTTCCGGTGACGACCACGTCGATCTGGCTGATCCCGCCTGCGGGGAAGTCCTCGCGGAGCATCTGCGTGGCCTGGCGGCTGTCAGCGTTGTCGGGCAGGTAGCGCTGGTCGGTGGAGCCGACGTTGAGAGAGGCCAGCGCCGACGCGAACGTGACGAGCACGGCAGCGACCGTGACCAGGTAGAGGATGGGACGGCGCATCACGCTGTGGGCCAGCCGCGACCAGCCGCCTACCCGGTCGTCGACGTCCGTGCCGGAGCTGCGCCGCACGCGGATGGGCAGCCGCAGCGCGTCGATGCGCGGGCCGACCACGGCGAGCAGAGCGGGGAGGACGACGAGCGCGGCCACGAGGTCGAACAGGACGACAGCGATCCCGCCCAAGCCGATCGATCCCAGGATGGGTTGCGGGAAGAACAGCAGCCCGGCAAAAGCGATGAGGACGGTAATCCCGGAGAAGGCGACGGTCCGCCCCGCCGTGGCCAGGGTGGCGGGCAGGGCGCTGGTGACCTGCCCGGTGCGGCGCATCTCTTCGCGGAACCGGTTGACGAGGAACAGACCGTAGTCGATGGCTAGGCCCAGGCCGAGGATGCTGGCGACGTTGACGGCGAACGCGGACACCTCGGTGACGTAGGTGAGGGCGCGCAGCAGAACCAGGGCGCCGAGGATCGCCAGACCGCCCACGGCCAGCGGCATCAATGCGGCGACCACACCGCCGAAAATAGCGACGAGCAGGACGAGCACCAGCGGCAGGGAGATGAGCTCGGCGCGGACCACATCGGTCCGGGCCTGCTCGGACAGTTCGTTCTGGATCGCTATCGGACCGCCCACGTAGGTGTCCAGCGGTCCGGCGTCCAGGTCGCGGGCGATCTGCCGGAAGGACTCCATCCGCTCCACCGCGTCGTCCCCGGCGAGAGTGATGGGCACGTACACCGCGTGGCGGTCTTCGGAGATGAGCACGCCCCGTTCGAGGTCGCTGAGCCCGTCGTCCAGGTAGGTGGTGGCCGAGACCACGTACTCGTCAGGGAGTTCGCTGACGGCTCGCTGCACCGCCTTGGCGAATGTGGGGTTGTCGAAGGTCAGCTCGTCGCTGCGGTAGACGGCTACCACGTCCACCCCGTCGTGGCCGAGCCTCTCCTCGATCACCTCGGCGGCTCGGGTGGACTCTGCCTCAGGGTCTTCGAAGCCCCCGTCGCTGACTGCGTCGAACAGCCCGGTGCCCCAGCCGAGCGCGAACACGACGAACGCCGCCGTGCCTAGGAGCACCCAAGCCCGACACCGGTAGGCGAACCGGCCGAGCGCAGAGAACATGAATGTCTCCCTCGGGTGTTCATTTGTGATAAATGGCGGTAACGTTAGCAAACACCGTTAACCATAAAGTACGGCGCTTACTGTACAGGGACCTTTCCACCAGCCACAAATCCCACCGCGAAGGACTTTCCGTGCCTAAAGACACGACCTTCCCCGCGAGGTGCGAGACCGGGGCCGCGTCCGTTCCCATGTCTCGGCGGATGCGGATCCGCGCAGCCACGCTGGCGGAGATCAAAACAATCGCCCGCAACCTGCTCAGCGCGCACGGCCCCGGCGGGGTCTCGCTGCGCGCGATCGCCCGGGAGATGGGCATGACCGCTCCCGCCCTCTACCGGTACTTCTCCAGCCTCGACGACCTGCTGCTCGCTCTCCGTGCCGAGTTCTTCGCCGAACTCAGCGCGCAGATCACCGACGCCAGCGGACGCCTCCCCGCCGACGACGTCGACGGCCGCCTGCTCGCCGCACTGCGGGCCTTCCGTTCCTGGGCACTCGCCAACCGGGCCGAGTTCATCCTGCTTTTCGGGCCCCGCGACGAACCGTTTACGACCACCGAACCGCACTGCGCCGCGCTGCAACACGAAAAGCAGCGGTTCGCCGCGATCTTCCTCTCCCTTTTCAACCGGCTGCTCGAAGAGGGGCGGGTACCGCTCCCCGACACCGCGTCTTTCTCCCCCGAGCTCCGCGCGCAACTGCACCTCTTCGCACGTGACGCCGGGTTTGCCGGGGCGAACGCCACCGAGGGGGCGCTGCGCGTCCTCACCGCATGCTGGGTCCGGCTCTACGGACTGGTCTGCATGGAAGTCTTCCGCAGCATGCCGTTCACCGTCGGCGACCTGGAACCGCTGTTCGAAGCGGAGCTCTGCGATGTGCTGACGTCGATCGGGGTCCGCTACCGGGCGCCGCACTCCTGACCGGAACCGGCTGGCACCCCGCAACGTCTCACAGAAGTGCCCGCCCGGAACACCCTGCTCGCTCGCCGTTGAGCAGGATGTCCGAATAGTGTGGGCTTCTCCGCTGTCCACCCCCGACGACGAAGGACCCCCCGTGGAGACGCCTCGCGGCGGCGCTGCCGCCCCGGATCCGACCCCTCAGGCTTCTTCTCAGGACGACACTCCAATCCCGCCTTCGGTGACGCAGCACAGCAGCCCCGTACCCCCGCTTCCGGGGACGGGAGCCGCGGAACCGCGCGCGGATGCGAGCCCTCTCCCGGCTTCCTGGACGCCCGCCGGACCCCCGCCCCCAAGTTTCCGCCCGCTGCCCCCCAACCCGCCAGAGGCCTCGCCGCCCTCCCCCCAGTACCGGCAGGAGCTGACCGCGGCCCACGTCACTCCCCAGTTCTCTGCCCCCGCCGCGTTCGACGGCGCCTTCGGCGCCTGGGAGCAGCACCCTCCTCTCGCCCCGCCCCCGCGGCAGGGTGATGTGCGGCTCTGGCTGGCTGCGATGGGAACCGCGTTCGTTGCCGCGCTCTGCCTCGTGCTGTGTGCCGTGATGACAGCGGCGACGCTGCGCGGCGGCACAGTCCACGCGTCCGGTAAGCCGCACCGGGATGTCCGCTACGCAGACTCCTGGTTCCACACCGCCGGAGCCATCCCGGTCGACGTCGCCGACCACCCCTTCTATGCCCTGCCCGCCCCCGGCGCCGTGGCATGCGAGATCCCCGAGTTCAACGCCGCCACGGTGGCGGGGTGGGAGGAGTTCACCGAGGTGATCGGCCCCTGCCTCAACGCGATGTGGCTCTCCCCGCTAGAAGAGCTCGGGCTGCGCCCGCAGGAGCCGCACTACGTGATCCTCGACGAGATCCCCGCGGAGCTGCGCGACGAGTCCGAGGAAGAAGGAGTCACCCTCGCCTACTACTTGGAGCACGAGCTGAGCATCACCATCCTCGTGCCCAACGTGCGGAAACTCCTGCGGTACCCGGGCATGGACGACAAGCGCATCTGGTTTGCCCTGGTCGCCCACGAATACGGGCACCACCTCCAAGGGGAGACCGGTCTTCTTGACGCGGCCTACACCCTGCAGCTTGATGCCAAGTCCACGCGCCAAGAACTCCAGTTGGGACGGCAGATCGAACTGCAAGCCGAATGCCTGGCAGGGACCGGGGTTGCCGCTATCGCCGGCCACGACCACGCCGACGTGGCGTTCGTCAACCGCAACTTCAACGAAGGCACGGGGGACAGCGACACCCACGGCAGTGCCGACAACCGCGTCCACTGGTTCAACGCCGGAGCCACCGCGGAGACCATGGCGGCGTGCAACACTTTCGCGGCCGAAGACCGCTTGGTCCGCTAGCCTGCCCGCTCCCCTGCCCGAAAGCATGCCCCAGTGCCAGGCCGCCCCGGGGTGCGGTGCTCTACCCCGTCCAGTTGCGGCCAGCGCAGCACGCCCCGGGGAGACCGCCCGCTCTCCGGTGCGCTGCGGCCTCCCCGGGCACCCCGGTCGTCCGGAGACCACCGGGCACTACTGGCTCGGCAGGGTCAGTTGCGTTCCGCCAGCACGCGGCGCAGCTCCGCCCAGCCGCTCAGCTTGACCCGCTCCCCGCGGGACAGCTCCGCTGCCAGGGCCGCTTCGGCCGCGTCGATAGCCAGCCAGTCAGCGTAGCTGCTGGCCGTCACCCCTTTCTCCTTGAGCAGGTCGTCGATGGTGGTCGTCGGGACCCGGGAGGTGCGGAGCTTCGGGGCGTCGTCGAGCAGGGAGCGGACAGTGGCGGCAGCATCCGACTTGTTGGTGCCGATCACGCCGGTCGCGCCGCGCTTGAGCCAGCCCGCCACGTATTCGCCGAGCAGCGGGGTGCGCTGCTCGTCCACCACCCGGCCGTCCTCATGCGGCAGGGTGCGGGTGGTCTCGTCGAAAGGCAGGTCGGGGAGGGGGGAGCTGGCATAGCCCACCGACCGCACCACCATGCCCACCGGCAGGACTTCTCGCTGTCCGGTGCCGACCAGCCGCCCATCAGCGTCGAGCGCGGTGTGCTCCACCTCCAGTCCTTCGACTCGGGTGTCGCCCACCACGGCGACGGGTTTACGCCAGAAGTGCAGTTCGACCCGGCGTCCCGTGCCACCGCCGGGGCGTTGCGCCCACTCCGCAAGAGTGCGCAGGTTGGTGCGGGCCGCGCGGGCCGCGGTCGCCACTTCTTCGCTGTTGGGGTCGAGGTCGACGACAGCGGGGTCCACTGTGACGTCGACGTCCGTGAGCTTGCCCAGCTCCCGCAGTTCGTTCGCGGAGAACTTGGCCTGGAGAGGGCCGCGCCGGGCGACTATGTGCACGCAGCGCACCTTGCTGGCGGCCAGCACCTGCAGCACGGGTTCAGGGATGTCGGTCTGGCGGAGTTCGTCGACGCTGCGGACCAGGATGCGTGCCACGTCGAGGGCAACGTTGCCCGCGCCGACCACGGCGACCTCTTCCGCGTCGAGGACGAACCGGGTCACTTCGAGGTCGGGGTGGCCGCTGTACCAGTTCACGAAGTCGGTGGCAGCGACACTGCCGGACAGGTCCTCGCCGGGAATCCCCATTCGGCGGTCCACGCTCGCCCCCGTGGCGTAGACGACCGCGTGGTAGGCACGCGCGAGGTCAGCCCGGGTGAGGTCGGTACCGTACTCCACACCGCCCAGGAAGCGGACGTCGGGATGTTCCAGGACACGAGCCAGAGTGTGCGCCACCCGCTTGATTGACGTGTGGTCGGGGGCGACACCGTAACGGACCAGGCCGTAGGGGGTCGGTAGGCGGTCCAGCACGTCCACGGCCACCGGCTCGCGGGACTGCCGGGTCAGCGCCTCGGCGGTGTAGATTCCTGCGGGGCCGGAGCCGATCACGGCTACCCGCAACGGGTCGGGAGTGCTCATGCGCCCATTGTGACGCATGCGATATTGCGGTTTCGAGCGCAGGGAGCGCCCTGCGGTTCCCGTCAGGCACGCACCGTAACTCTCGGATTCTTTTCGGCAGCCCGGCTCTTCAGCGCGGTATCCGCTGGTCGACCCGGTCGAGGAAACCCTGCCAGAAGTCGTCTTCCGGGTCGACGATGGACGGGTGGTCGGGGTGGCCGCTGGCCGCAAAGCAGTCGAGGATGCCGGGAATCCGCAGCTCTTGCGTGTTGCGCGTGGCAAGGGCCTTGCGCAACTGCTCGACTTCGTCGGGATCCTGGTGGGCGTCGTCCGCCAGGTAGATCTCGGCGTAGTTCACTCCCCGCTGGTAGGGGGAGTCCGGTCCTACGGGACGGTGAGCCATCGTCATCCTCCGATCTTTCACCTTCCCAGGACCGCTACCCGCTGGGGAGCGCCACCAACGATGGTGCTCCCCAGCGGGCAAAGCCCGTATTCTCCGGTCAGGACGCCGGCTCGTCCTCCAGGGACTGCTCCGCGCGCTGGGCCACGATCTCGGTGAGTTTGCGCGCTAGTCCCTGCGCGTCCAACCCCATCTGGGCGAGGATACGGTCGCGTTTGGCGTGCTCCAGGAAGCGCTGCTCGATCCCGAACGTGCGCACCGGAATGTCGAGGTCGGCGTCGCGCAGGGCGCGGGCCACCGCGTCACCGACCGCGCCCACCCGGCCGTTGTCCTCGACTACGGCGACCACGCTGTGCCGGGCGGCTTCCGACACCAACGCCGGGTCCAACGGTTTGACCCAGCGCGGGTCCACGACGGTCACCCCGATCCCCTGGTCGGCCAGCCGGTCGGCGACCTCGCAGCACGTCTGCGCCATGGGCCCGACCGCGACCAGCAGCAAGTCCGGGGCCTCGGTGCCGCTCGCAGGACGCCGCAGCACGTCCATCCCGCCGATCTGGTCGACCGCGGGGATGGCGGGGGGCACCACGCCCTTGGGGTAACGCACCACGGTGGGCCCGTCGTCGATGGAGATCGCCTCGCGCAGCAGTTCCCGCAGCCGCACCGCGTCGCGCGGCACCGCGATGCTCAGGTTGGGGACGACTTGCAGGATGGACAGGTCCCACATCCCGTTGTGGCTCGCACCGTCGTCTCCCGTGATGCCCGCCCGGTCGAGCGCGAACGTGACCGGCTGGCGGTGCAGCGCCACATCCATGAGGACCTGGTCAAAACAGCGGTTGAGGAACGTGGCGTAGACCGCGACGACCGGGTGGAGGCCACCCATGGCCAGCCCGGCTGCGCACGTCGCAGCGTGCTGTTCCGCGATGCCCACGTCGAAGACCCGGTCGGGGTAGGCCTCGGCGAAGGCGGCGAGGCCGGTGGGGTGCAGCATGGCCGCGGTGATCGCGACCACGTCTTCGCGTTCCGCGCCGATCCGCACCATCTCGTCGCTGAACACCGACGTCCACTTCAGGCCCGGCGTGGACTGCGGGCGTCCCGTGGCCACGTCGAACGCGCCGAGGGCGTGGAACTGGTCTTCGTCGTGGTTCTCCGCGGGCGCGTACCCCTTGCCCTTCTGGGTGAGGACGTGCACGATGACCGGCGCCCCGAAATCGCGGGCCCGGCGCAGCGCCCGCTCCACCGCTGCCACGTCGTGCCCGTCGATCGGCCCGACGTACTTCAGCCCCAGGTCTTCGAACATCATCTGCGGCTGAATAGCGTCCTTGAGGCCTTTCTTGAACGCGTGCAGCGCGTCGTACAGCGGCGGGCCGACCACCGGCGCCCGGTTGATCGCGTTCTTCGCGGTCGCCAGCATCTGCTCGTAGCCGCGCGTCATACGCAGGTTGGCGAAATGCTCGGCGAGCCCGCCGATCGTCGGCGAGTAGGAGCGGCCGTTGTCGTTGACGACGATGACGATCCGGCGGTTTTTCCCTTCGGCGATATTGTTGAGCGCTTCCCACGCCATTCCGCCGGTGAGCGCGCCGTCGCCGACCAGGGCGACCACGGTGCGGTCGGTGATCCCCTGCAGTTCGTAGGCGCGGGCGAGCCCATCAGCGTAGGACAGTGCGGTGGAGGCGTGCGAATTCTCAATAAAGTCGTGCTCGGACTCGGCGCGGGACGGATATCCGGAGAGGCCGCCCTCTTTCCGCAGTTTAGAGAAGTCTTTCCGGCCGGTCAGGATCTTATGGACGTACGCCTGGTGGCCGGTGTCGAACAGGATGGGATCGCGCGGCGAGTCAAACACGCGGTGCAAGGCGATGGTGAGTTCGACGACACCCAGGTTGGGGCCGAGGTGACCACCGGTTCGGGCGACCTGGGAAATGAGGAACTCCCGGATTTCCGCCGCCAATTGGGGAAGCTGGGAGTCGGGGAGTTTTTTCAGGTCGTCTGGATTGTGCACCGAGTCGAGCAGCGTCACTCTCGTCATTCCCCTCGTATGCAAGACATCAGGTCGGCCGCCGGACCACGGACGTTTCCCGAGCAGACGGAAAACGGACCGAAGGTGGAAGTGGACACGGCCGACACGGTGTCCGATTCCCCGACGGCTCGGTAGTGGGAACCGGACGAACCACGATCAACCGGCACCACCATAGGCACACAGCTTATGCTGATCCACCACGCGGCGGGATTGAGGCAGCGGTCTGTTGCGCGGTCCGGTGGGAGGCGGGGGCACCGGCCTCGATTCCGTGGGCCGCACACATGCGACGCAGTTCTTCGGCGATGCCCTGGGTCGTCCAGTGGGCGTTGAGCCCGCTGGGGTTGGGCAGGACCCACACGGGGACTCCTTCGATCGCGTCCTCGGGGGGTTGCGGACCGATACGGGCCCGGGGCCGCGCGAACGCTTTCCGGTAGGCGGTGACGCCGAGCACGGCGAGCAGCCGGGGCCGGTAGGCCCGGAGTTTCGCGGCCAGGGCCTGCCCGCCCGCCTGCAGTTCCGCTGCGGTCAGCTCATCGGCCCGCGCGGTAGCCCGGTCCACGAGGTTGGTCACCCCTAAGCCTAGGTCAAGGAGCAGGTGCTGTTCGGCGGGCCGCAGGAGGCGGGGGGTGAGCGAGGCGGCGTGCAAGGCGGGCCAGAACCGGTTGCCGGGCCGGGCGAAATGGTGCCCGCTCCAGGCCGAATACAGCCCCGGGTTGATCCCGCAGAACAGGATGGTGAGGCCGGGGCCGATAACGTCGGGGACGGTTGTGGCACGGGCCGCCGCGAGTTCCGCTGCGTCGGGGCCGCGCCGCGGCTTCCGCATGGGTGTGCTTCCTCCTCGGCTCCGCTCCGGTCGGGGTTTTCTCAGACTAGGGCCCGCAGGACGAGGGTGCTTCCCGAGACCGCGACCACGGCCAGGAGCGCGATCCGCAGCCGCTGTCCGCCGAGCATGCTTCGCAGCGGCCGGGACAGCAGGAACCCGGCTACGAGGAAGGGGATGAGGGCGGCTCCCGTCGCCACTTCGCGCAGCCCGAGCTGGCCGCCTACCGCCAACGCGGCTAGGGAGAGCAGGACGCCGACAAAGAAGTAGGTGCCCAGGGTGGCACGGATCCGCGGGCCTTCCTCGTGCTGGTACACGAGGGCGACGGGCGGGCCGCCGATCGAGGTCGCGGTGCCCATGACCCCGGAGATCACTCCGGCCACGCTGAGCGTGGCGGGGGTGGGGCGCAGCCGGAGTGTGGTGAGGCTCGCGGCCACCGCGAGGAGGACGCCGACCCCCACCCACAGGCCGAGGGTGTCGGGTGTGGCGAGGGCGACGACCCACACGCCGCCGACCGTCCCTACCAGCCGTCCAGCGAGAGCCCAGGAGATGCCGCGCAGGTCGGCGTGGCGCCACTCGGCACCGACGGTGAACAGGGGCAGCACCGCGGTGAGGACCAGCAGGGTGCCGGGCATCAGTGTGGGGTCCAGCATCGCGACGACAGGTGCCGCGGTCAGCCCCAGGCCCAGCCCGACACTGCTCTGCACAACGGTGCCGATCAGCACTGCGGTTCCGGCCGCGGCGAGGAATACCAGCTCAGACTCGGTCACGTGAGGTGAGGATAGCGGTCGGCCCTGTGCGGGCCGCAGGGAGGAGCGGTGTTCCCGGAAGGGAGGAGGTTCCGGGAACACCGCGGGTGGGTGGCCGCGCGCCGCTGGGAGGGAGTGGCGCGGGCAGCAGCGCGCGGCCGGGCACGCCCGGGTCCCCCTACTCCCGGGCGTGGGCTTTGCGGGTCCGGCGGGACACCGCGTCGAGGATGACCGCTACCAGGAGGACCACCGCGGTGATCATGAACCGCACCGAGGAGTCCATCTGCAGCAGGTACAGCCCCGAGGAGATCGCGCCGAGCACGAGGCCGCCGAGCAGGGCCGAGTAGGCGCTGCCGCGTCCGCCGAAGAGGCTGGTGCCGCCGATGACCGCGGCCGCGATCGCCATCATCAGGTCGTCGCCGCCCCCGGTGAGCTGGTTGACGGCGTAGCTGCGCGACACGAGGAGGATGCCGCCCACCCCGGCCAGGGTGGAGGCGAGAGCGAACACGGAGATGCGGATCAGGTCGACGTTGATGCCGGCGCGGCGTGCCGCTTCTGCGCTGCCGCCCACGGCGAACACCATCCGCCCGTAGCGGGTCTTCCGCAGGATCAGGTCGAAGAGCACCACGACCCCGACGAAGAGCAGGAAAGCGACGGGCACTCCGCGGAAGGAGTTGAGCACCCACACCCCGCCGAGGACGGGGAGGGCGAGGAGCGCGGTGCGCACCCCGATCTCCGTGACCGACTTGGCGGGCAGCCCGGCCGCGGCGCGGCGGCGCGCCCCGCGGACGCTGATCAGCCCGTAGAGGGCGACCGCGGTGATTCCGATCCCCCAGCCGACCGCCGGGACGAGATAGGTGTGGGTGATGGCACCGATCAGGCCGTTGTAGGGGACGTTGATCGTGCCTTCAGGGCCGAGCAGGTAGAGCTGGGCGCCCTGCCAGCCGATCAATCCGGCCAAGGTGACCACGAAGGCGGGTACCCCGATCTTGGCGAAGATCGTGCCGTGCAGGGTGCCGATGAGGGTGCCGGCGAGGATGGCGACCACGATCGCGGCGATCTCGTTCCACTGGTAGTTGACTGCCAGGAGCGTCACGATCACGCCGCACACGCCTGCGACCGATCCGACGGAGAGGTCGATCTCCCCGAGCAGCAGCACCATGATCACGCCGCAGGCCATGAAGCCGACGGCGACGATCTGCAGGGTGAGGTTGGACAGATTCTGGGCGGTGAGGAACTTGGGGTTGAGGCTCCAGAAGACGCCGGCGATCACGATGAGTCCGACGAGGACCGGCAGCGGGCCGAGTTCTCCGCTGCGGAGCCGGCGCAGCGCGCCGCGCACCAGCCCGCCTAGACCGGAGCCGTCCATGATGAGCCGGGGGTCCCGGGCGACCGTGGCGCCCTGGGGAGCCGGGGTGGTTTGCTGAGCCATCACGCCCCCTCCGTTCCCGGAACCGCAGTGCGACCGGCACGTCGGGACACCGGGTTGTCGGCGGCGCCCGTGATGGCCGCCACGATCTCTTCGTAGCTGGTGTCTTCGATCCGGAAGTCGCCGGCGTTGCGTCCCAGGCGCAGCACGACAGCGCGGTCGGCAACAGCTCGCACGTCGGCCATGTTGTGGCTGATGAGGATGACTCCGAGGCCTTGGTCTCGGAGGCGTTCGATGAGGTCGAGTACTTGCGCGGTCTGCGCCACGCCCAGGGCTGCAGTGGGCTCGTCCAGCATGACGACCTTGGGGTCGCCGAGCAGGGAGCGGGCGATGGCGATGATCTGGCGCTGCCCGCCGGAGAGGGCAGCAACGGGAATGCGCAGGTTGGGAATCCGCACGGAAAGCGAGTCCAGGAGTTCGTGGGCGCGCCGCTCCATTTCCAACTCGTCCAGGACTCCGAGCGCGGTGCGCTCGGTGCCGAGGAACAGGTTGGCCACGATGTCGAGGTTGTCGCAGAGCGCCAGGTCCTGGTAAATGGTGGCGATGCCGAGCTGTTGGGCATCGCTGGGACGGTTGATCTGGACCGGCTTGCCTTCCCACAGGATGGTGCC
>NZ_BCWB01000026.1 GCF_001592045.1 Thermobifida fusca NBRC 14071 = JCM 3263
TGGGCATCGCTGGGACGGTTGATCTGGACCGGCTTGCCTTCCCACAGGATGGTGCCGCTGTCCGCCGGGTTGACCCCGGCGATGACCTTGACGAGGGTGGATTTTCCGGCCCCGTTGTCGCCCAGCAGCGCGACGACTTCGCCCGCGTGGACGGTCAGGTCGACGTCGCTGAGCGCCTGGACCGCGCCGAATCTCTTGGAAATCCCGGACAGCTCCAGGATCGGTTGTGCCATAACGTGTCCTCGTGGTGATCCGCTGTTCGGGGGCCGGACTGTCCGGCCCCCGATCCGGTCTCCTGGGAGCCTCTCGGGGTGTGACTGGAGCGGCAGCCCCGGTTCCGGGGCGGGTGCCGCTCCAGTCGTCGCGGGGCCCGCCGGTTTCCGGTGGGAGGCCTGCGGAACCCGCGCGACGTACTCCGTTAGGAGCCTGCCCCCTTGCACAGCTCGGTGTCGGCGTACTGGTCGGTGCAGATCTCCTCGATGGTGTAGAAGCCGTCGGAGATCACGGTGTCTTCAATGTTGTCCGCGGTGACCGCGATGGGTTCCAGCAGCACGGCCGGAATCGTGTTGCCCGCCTCATCGGTGACCTCGGTGAGCGGGTGCTCCTGGCTTCCCTCGTACTTCTCGCCGGTGGCGGCGGCGACTGCCATGGCGGCGGCCACTTCAGCCTCAGGGCGGATGGCCTTGTAGACCGTCATGTACTGGTCGCCGGAGATGATCCGCTGGATGCCGGCGAGTTCGGCGTCCTGGCCGGTGATGGGCGGCATCTCGTCCACGCCTGCGGCTTTGAGGGCAGCGATGATGCCGGCGGCCATGCCGTCGTTGGCGCTGTAGACACCGCTGATGTTGTCGGCGCCGACCGCGGTGATGGCCTGCTCCATCTGCTGCTGAGCCTTGTCGGGCGACCAGTCAGGGGTGTCGTATTCGGCGCCGATCTCGACCTGGCCGTCGAGGATCTCGTGGGCTCCGGCTTTGAAGTCTGCGGCGTTGGGGTCAGTCGGCGATCCGTTGATCATGATGACTTGGCCCTCGCCGGCGGTGCCTGCCTTCTCCATGCCTTCAATGAGCGCCGTGCCTTGGACGCGGCCGACGGTCTTGTTGTCGAAGGAGACGTAGTAGTCGACCCCGCCTTCGGCGAGCCGGTCGTAGGCGATCACCGGAACGCCTTGCGCCTTGGCCTGCTGGACGATGCTGCCCGCGGCTTTCGCGTCCACGGCGTCGAGCACCAGGACGCTGGCCCCCTCGGTGAGCATAGCTTCCGCCTGGGCCTGCTGCTTGGAGACGTCCTGGTCAGCGTTCTGGTAGGAGACCTCGCACTTGGGGCAGAGTTCCGCGACGGCCTCTTCGAAGTAGGGGCGGTCGAATTTCTCGTAGCGCGCGGTCTTGGACTCGGGAAGCAGCAACCCGATGGTGAAGCCTTCGTCGATTGAGGCTGCGGCCTGCTGTTCTCCTTCGGTTCCGGTGGTGCAGCCGACCGTGGCCAGCAGGACCGCGGCTGCGCCCACCGCGACGCGGCGGACGATGTTTCGGTTGCTCATCGCTTGACCTCCTTGGAAGCCCACCGGGCGTCGGGGGATCGCGAACCCATCCGCGTCAACGTGGACTGGGTCACGTGGTGGACTGATGCCGTGAAGTCAAACTCGTCACCACCTTGTCGTCAAGACTTGAACGCATAACCGAAGTGTCACAAAACCTTGACTTCACTCCTTAAATACAAAGAAATCGCAGGTCATGCGGGCTTTGTCTTGATGTGAAGATCAGAGAATCCCCTAAAAATTTTTCTCTGATCGTTTCAGAAGGTGGAGTCAAGCACGACCTGCAGCGCTCCCCGCAGCGCCGCGCGCTCCCCCAGCTCCCCGGTGACCAGGCGCAGTCCGGTGAGCGCGTTCCCCAGGGCTCCCAGTTCCATGGCCCGGCGCATGGGGTCGAGCAGCAGCTCTCCCGCTTCGGCGATCTCGCCCCCCACAATGACCATCTGCGGGTTGACCATGTTGACCACGACTGCTACGCCGCGGCCCAGTGCAGCGCCGGCCTCCGCGATGATCCGGCGGCACCCGGGGTCGCCCTCCTGGGCCGCCTCGAGCAGGTCGACCAGGCTGGCCCCGTGCTTGACCCGGCCCTGCTGCGGCAGCATGTCCAGCAGGTAGGGCGTGCCGACCAGGGTTTCCAGGCAGCCTCGGTTGCCGCACCGGCACACCTGCCCGCGCTCGTCGAGCCCGATGTGCCCGATCTCCCCCGCATTGCCGTTCATCCCGCGGAACAGGCGCCCGCCGAGGATCACGCCCGCGCCCACCCCGTGGGCGACTTTGACGTAGACGACGTGCTCCAGGCCGCGGGCAGCGCCTTCGGTCAGTTCGGCGAGGGCGCAGAGGTTCGCGTCGTTGTCCACGGAGACCGGCAGTCCCAGGCGCTCTTGGAGTTCCGCCCCGGGGTTGAAGCCGGCCCAGTGCGGCATGCTGGTGATATCCCCGATGAGGCCGGTGGCCGGGTCGACGGGTCCGGGGATCGCCGCCGCGACTCCGAGCACCATGGAGCGGTCCACCCGCGCCTGGGTCAGCAGGGTCTCGGTCAGCCAGACCGCCCGCCGCACCCCCCGCACCGGGTCTTCGGAGACGTCGTAGGCGATGCTCTCCTCCTGCAGCACGCGCCCGTCGGTGTTGCCCAGGGCCACGGTGAGGCGGGAGTGCGTGAAGTCGATCGCGACGAGTACCCCCGGTGGGCGCTGCAGGGTGACGGCCCGGGCCCGGCGTCCGTTCGAGGAGGTCTCCCGGACGGACACCACGCCCATGGCACGCAGGTCGCGCACGATATTCGACACGCTCGCCGCGGACAGGCCGGTGGCACGGGCGATCTCGGCTTGGGTGAGCGTTCCGCCCCTGCGCAGCGCAGCGATCACCCGTTCCCGGTTAGCCTGCCGCAGGGCAGCCTGAGATCCCGGGGTGACCTGGGCATCTGTCGTCACTGGCGCTCCTTGTTCGGGCCGCGGAAGAGGCGGAGAAAAGCTGTCCGCATGGGAGCTTACAAGGCTTGAAGGCAAGGTTTTTGCCCAACTTACGCAGAAAAGTCGGTTTTGTGAGCCATACTGGCGCAATCTGCGCAAATACTGTCCCCTCCGCGCCGCAGCGCGATCCAGCGAGCAGCCGCGGGTGTCGGCAGCAGGCTGCGGGGTACTGGACGGGCACCGGGCTTCCCAGAAGAACCGGCGGGAGCGAGGGCGGGGTGTTGGGTGACGCGGAACGCAGGGTAATAACAGGCGCAGTCGGCCAGGAGGACAGGCCGGACCACCGGCCGCCCCGGCACGGGCCAGGCACTGCCGCTGCAACGACAGCAGCCCGGGGCTCCCCAGCGCGCTGGTGGTGCGCCCAGCAACAGCGGCGCGCCGTCCCACGCTACCGTGGATGCCCTCCGCCAGGCGAGCCCTGGGGAGGGAGAGGGCGCTAAGGGTAGTCCCTCGGAAGAAGCGGTGGTCCACGAGAAGACGGGTGGTGACCGATTGGATTCCGAAACGGTGAAGTCCCTCGCGGAGGCGTCCCGTACCCGTCCGCCCCTCGCCGGGAACGCGCGGCTGGTGGCGATTGAAGGCCGGTCCGGAGCCGGGAAAACGACCCTGGCCGAGGCACTCGCCGCAGAAACCGGGTGGCCCGTGTTCCACATGGACGACGTCTACCCCGGATGGACCGGTCTGGCTGCTTCGGTGGACCTCCTCGCCTGCTGGGTGGTCATGCCGCTGCTCAACGGCGCCAACCCGCGGTGGCGACGGTACGACTGGGTCCAAGGCCGGCTCGCCGAGTGGCGCACCGCATCCGTCACCGACGGCCTGATCATTGAAGGGTCCGGCTGCGGGGCCGCAGAGATCCGCCCGTACCTGTCCATCCTGGTGTGGATCGACGCCCCCGACGAGGTCCGCTACCGGCGGTTGGACCTCCGTGACGACGCTGAAGCCTACGCCCCCTACCGGGGGATCTGGGCACACCAGGAGAACGTCTTCTACGCCGCGCACACCCCTTGGGAGTATGCGGACGTCGTCATCGACGGGACAGCGCCCCACCAGCCCGCCCAGCAGGGCTAGGGCAGCTCCTTCCCACCCGCGGGTCCACCATTCGGCCCGCCCGCTGCCGCGCCGCGTTTCTACGCCCCCGGGCACGGGTACGGCTCTGGCAGGGCAGAGGCCCGCCACCGTCTCCTGGACAGTGGCGGGCCCTGTGGGTCGCCCCGGGCCTGGTGGGCCCGGGGGAGTTCTTCTAGGCTGACTACTTCTTGTTGATCAACTGGCGCAGCACGTACTGCAGGATGCCGCCGTGGCGGTAGTAGTCGGCCTCACCCGGGGTGTCGATCCGCACCACAGCGTCGAACTCGACCCCGGTGTCCGTGGTGACTTTGACCGTCTCGGGGATGCGGCCCTCGTTCAGCTCGGTCACGCCGGTGATCGAGAAGGTCTCCTCACCGGTCAGGCCGAGAGAGTCCGCGGACTGGCCTTCGGGGAACTGCAGCGGCAGCACGCCCATGCCGATCAGGTTCGAGCGGTGGATGCGCTCAAAAGACTCGGCGATGACGGCGCGCACGCCCAGCAGGCGGGTCCCCTTGGCCGCCCAGTCGCGCGAAGAACCGGAGCCGTACTCCTTGCCGCCCAGCACCACCAGCGGGATGTTCTGGGCAGCGTAGTTCTGCGCGGCGTCGTAGATGAAGGTGACGGGACCACCTTCCTGGGTGAAGTCGCGCGTGTAGCCGCCTTCGGTGCCCGGTGCGATCTGGTTGCGCAGCCGGATGTTGGCGAAGGTGCCGCGGATCATCACCTCGTGGTTGCCGCGACGCGACCCGTAGGAGTTGAAGTCCTTGCGCTCCACCCCGTTGGCCATGAGGTATTCAGCGGCCGGGGTGCCCGGCTTGATGGCGCCGGCGGGCGAAATGTGGTCGGTGGTGACGGAGTCGCCGAGCTTGGCCAGCACGCGGGCGCCGACAATGTCGCTGACCGGTTCGGGCTCCAGCGGCATGCCGTCGAAGTAGGGCGGCTTGCGCACGTAGGTGGAGTTCGGGTCCCAGGAGAACGTGTCCCCGGTGGGAGTGGGCAGCGAGCGCCACCGCTCGTCGCCGGCGAACACGTCAGAGTAGGCCCGCTGGTACATCTCCGCGGCGATCGCGGAGTCGATGACCTCCTGGATCTCCTCCGGCGAAGGCCAGATGTCGCGCAGGTAGACCGGGTTGCCGTCGGTGTCGGTGCCCAGCGGCTCGGTGTCGAAGTCGATGTCCATCGTCCCGGCCAGCGCGTAGGCCACCACCAGCGGCGGGGAGGCCAGGTAGTTCATCTTGACATCGGGGTTGATGCGGCCTTCGAAGTTGCGGTTACCGGACAGCACCGCGGCGACCGCGAGGTCGTTGTCGTTGATCGCCTTGGAGATCTCCTCCGGCAGCGGACCGGAGTTGCCAATGCAGGTGGTGCAGCCGTAGCCGACGAGGTTGAAGCCCAGCTTGTCCAGGTACGGGGTCAGGCCGGAACGCTCGTAGTAGTCGGTGACGACCTTGGACCCGGGGGCCAGCGAGGTCTTCACCCACGGCTTGCGGGACAGCCCCTTCTCCACCGCCTTCTTGGCCAGCAGGGCCGCACCCAGCATGACCGACGGGTTGGAGGTGTTGGTGCAGGAGGTGATGGCCGCGATGACCACGGACCCGTGGTCGATGGTGAATTCGGTGCCGTCCCCCAGGGTGACCTTGACCGGCTTGCGCGGACGCTCGGTCACCACGCCGTTGCTGGAGATCGCCGGCGCGTCAGAGGCCGGGAAGGACTCGGCGGACGCCTCGTCCGCGCGGGTGACGATGCCGTCGTTGTTGACGTGGTCGCGCACGTCCCGGCGCCAGGCCGTCTTGGCGTCGGACAGGGCGATGCGGTCGTGCGGGCGCTTGGGTCCGGCGATCGACGGCACCACCTCGGAGAGGTCGAGCTCCAGGTACTCGGAGTACTCGGGCTCCACCGACGGGTCGTGCCACAGCCCCTGTTCCTTGGTGTAGGCCTCGACGAGGGCGGTCTGCTCGTCGCTGCGGCCGGTCAGCTTCAGGTAGCGGATCGTCTCGTCGTCGATGGGGAACATCGCGGCAGTCGAGCCGAACTCCGGGCTCATGTTGCCGATGGTGGCGCGGTTGGCCAGCGGCACCGAGGCCACGCCCTCGCCGTAGAACTCGACGAACTTGCCGACGACGCCGTGCTCCCGCAGCATCTCGGTGATGGTGAGCACGAGGTCGGTGGCGGTGGTGCCGGGGGGCAGCTCACCGGTGAGCTTGAAGCCGACGACCCGCGGGATGAGCATGGAGATCGGCTGGCCGAGCATGGCTGCCTCGGCCTCGATACCGCCCACGCCCCAGCCCAGGATGCCCAGGCCGTTCTGCATGGTGGTGTGGGAGTCGGTGCCCACACAGGTGTCGGGGTAGGCCTGGCCGTTGCGGACCATGGTGACCCGGGCCAGGTGCTCGATGTTGGCCTGGTGCACGATGCCGGTGCCCGGCGGGACGACCTTGAACCCTTCAAAGGCGTTCTGGCCCCAGCGCAGGAACTGGTAGCGCTCGCGGTTGCGCTCGTACTCCATTTCGACGTTGCGTTCGAAGGCGTCGGGGCGCCCGAACACGTCGACGATCACCGAGTGGTCGATGACCAGCTCGGCAGGGGCCAGCGGGTTGATCTTGGTGGGGTCGCCGCCCAGGTCCCGGACTGCCTCACGCATGGTGGCCAGGTCGACCACGCAGGGCACGCCGGTGAAGTCCTGCATGATCACGCGGGCAGGACTGAACTGGATCTCCTGGCTGGGCTGCGCCTTGGAGTCCCAGTTGGCCAGCGCGCGAATATGGTCGGCGGTGACGTTCACGCCGTCCTCGGTGCGCAGCAGGTTCTCCAGCAGCACCTTCAGGCTGTAGGGAAGCCGCTGGACGCCGTCGATGGCATCCAAGCGGAAGATTTCGTACGACTCGTCACCGACACGGAGCGTGTCGCGGCTGCCGAAGCTGTTCGCCGACACGGTTGTCGCCTCCTGGTCTCGCCACTTTTTCCAAGCATCCTGCCCTAGCGGCACAGCCGGGGCGTCACTGAGGCTTCCCTTACAAGATCACTCCCGAGCCGGGACGGCTCTCCCCGTGATGCGCGGGACAACGGGGACCACCTGCGTCGACGATCCGGATTCCGCACGTGGGGCTGCGGAGCCGGCTGTGCCGCGCTGGATGGTGGACCGCCGAGAGCGGTGAACCTCACATGCTCAGTGATTCGCTCGCGCTGTTATCTCGATATCAAGGTATCGGACGTATATCTCGATATCAAGTTACTGGACAGTAATGTCTGATTGTCGTTTCTCCACTACCCCTCCGGGCCGGGAGACACACGGACGAACATCCCATGTTCTCCCGGCCCGGAATGCCCTCAGGCCACCTGCGGGGCGACCCGGTCAGCGATCAGCTCCAGATGGTCCAGATCGGAAAGGTCCAGCACCTGCAGGTAGATGCGCTCCGCGCCGATCTCGGCGAACCGGCCGATCTTCTCCACCACCTCGTCCGGTGTGCCCGCCAGGCCGTTGACCTTCAGCTCGTCCACCTCCCGGCCGATCGCAGCGGCGCGCCGGGCTACCTCGGCATCGTTCCGACCCACGCACACCACCTGGGCCGCCGAGTAGATCATGGGGATTTCACGCCCCGCCTTCTCGACCTCGGCACGCACCCGGTCGAAGGCCGCCTGCGTCTCCTCCACCACGCAGAAGGGGATGTTGTACTCGTCGGCGTACTTCGCGGCCAACTGGGGGGTACGCCGCCGTCCCCTGCCGCCGATCAGGACGGGCGGCCGCGGCGACTGCGCGGGCTTGGGCAGCGCCGGGCTCTCCGTCAAGGTGTAGTGCTTCCCGTGGAAGGTGAACGTCTCCCCCTCGGGGGTAGCCCACAGCCCGGTGATGATCGCCAACTGCTCTTCGAACCGGTCGAAGCGCTCCTTGGCGTCGGCGGGGAACGGGATGCCGTAGGCCGTGTGCTCGGCTTCGAACCATCCCGCGCCGAGGCCGAACTCCACGCGTCCCCCGCTCATCTGGTCGACCTGGGCGACGCTGATCGCCAGCGGCCCCGGCAGGCGGAACGTGGCCGCCGTCATGAGCGTGCCCAACCGGATCCGGGACGTCTCCCGGGCCAGGCCGGCCAGGGTGACCCACGCGTCAGTGGGGCCAGGAAGCCCGCTGACGTCCCCCATCTTCAGGTAGTGGTCGGAGCGGAAAAAGCCGTCGAAGCCCAGGTCTTCACTGGCTTTTGCGACGGTGAGCAGCGTCTCGTAGCTGGCGCCCTGCTGGGGTTCGGTGAAGATTCTCAGTCGCATACCCCTCATTCTTCCGCTGGACGCGGCCGGTCGCGTCCAGCGACGCGGTGCGGCACGCCGAGGGGCAGCGTCTAGGCGGGGAGCAGGACGCCCACGCACTCCACGTGGTGCGTCATGGGGAAGGCGTCGAAGGCGCGCAACCCGTCCATCCGGTAGCCGTGCTCCGCGAAGACAGCCAGGTCGCGGGCGAACGTCGCGGGATCGCAGGAGACGTAGGCGATCCGCTGCGGACGCAGCGCCGCCAGGCGGCGCACCACGTCGGCGCCCATACCGGAGCGCGGCGGGTCCGCCACGACCAGGTCGATGCGGGGAGGCGTCCACCGGCGCAGGTGGGTTGCGACGTCTGCCCGAGTGATCTGGACCTGCGGCAGGTCGCGGAGGTTGTGGCGGGCGTCGCGGACCGCTTCGGCGCCGCTTTCCACCCCGAACACCCGGCCTTGCGGGCCTACCGCTGCGCCGAGCGCACCCGCGAAAAGCCCGACCCCGCAGTACAGGTCCAGCGCGGTCTGCCCGGGCTGGGGGTCCAGGGCGTCGAGCACTGCCCCGGTGAGGGTCTCGGCGGCAGCCGGGTGGATCTGCCAGAACGCTCCCGCGCTCACCCACCAGCGGCGCCCAGCCGCGTTTTCGGTCACCCCGTGCCGGCCGCGGGGCGGCTGGACCCGCCCGTTCCGGGAGCGGCGCAGCACCGTGACCGGACTGTCCAGCGCCGGCAGTTCAGGGGTCCCGGTGCGCGCCGGGGTGACCGTCACGAGGGTGTCTCCGGTTCCCGCCGCGGCGGCCACTTCGATCTCGGCTGCGTTCCGCCACGTCTTGCGGGGCACGTTGAGCCGGTCGATCCCGGGGTGCGCGAGAGGGCAGTAGTCGACCGGTTCGATGCTGTGGGAACGGTGCCGGCGCAGCCCGACCGTCCCGTCGGGGGTCACGGCGAACCGGACCCGCGTCCGCCAGCCCAGCCCGTCCGGGGTGCCAGGCAGCTCCTCGACTGCCACCTCACGGTCGATTCCGGCGATGCGACGCAACTGCTCGGCGACCACCTGTGCTTTGAGCCGCCGCTGGGCGTCGAGCGAGGCGTGCTGCCAGTCGCAGCCGCCGCACCGGCCAGGGCCCGCGAAGGGGCACGGCGGGGCCACCCGGTCCGGGGAGGCCTCCAGTACTTCTACCGCCTCGGCACGGAGGAACCTCCTGGTCTCCTCGGTGATCCGGGCACGGACCCGCTCCCCCGGCAAGGCATGGCGGACGAAGACGACCTGGCCTTCGTGGCGTCCGACGCACCATCCTCCGTGGGCTACCCCGTCAAGACGCACGTCGACGTGGGTAGTGAGCCGACTCATGGGAGCACACGACCTTTCGGGTGACAGGGCGGTCCGGCGGCGCGGCAGAACCCGGACCGCCGCCTCGCGACCACTCTAGTCGGACCGCGGCAGCGTAGTGACCGCGGTGACCGCGGCCGATGCGCCACACCTGGCGACTGTGGTTGGGTATATCCCAGCCCAGGCCCGCCAGGGGCGGCGGGCCGCCACCACGAGGAGTACCGGGAGCGAGCACGAGGTGCACGTCGTCATCTTGGGGTGTGGCCGAGTAGGGTCCACCCTCGCGCACACGCTGGAGGATGCAGGCCACACGGTCGCGGTCATCGACCGCGCCCCTGAAGCGTTCCGCAGGCTGCGTTCGGCGACCGCCCGGCATGCGGTCACCGGACTGGGCTACGACCGAGAAGTCCTCATCCGGGCAGGTATCGAGCGTGCCGGTGCGTTTGCCGCGGTCAGCAGCGGCGACAACTCCAACATCATCGCCGCGCGCGTGGCCCGGGAGACGTTCGGCGTGCGCAATGTGGTGGCGCGCATCTACGATCCGCGGCGCGCCGAGGTGTACCAGCGGCTCGGGATTCCCACCGTGGCCACGGTGCGCTGGACCGCCGACATGATCCTGCGCCACCTGGTTCCCGGGGACGAGCTCCTCGGCACCGGGCCGCTGTGGCGGGACCCCTCCGGAACCCTGGTCATGGTGGATGCGGTGGTGGGGACGGCGTGGTCGCGTCAGCGGGTCGAACGGGTCGAGGCCGAGCTCGGGGTGCGGGTGGTCTACCTGAGCCGGGGCGGGGAGATTCACTTGGCCCGTGCCGATCTGCAGTTGTGGCCGGGGGATGTGCTGCACGTCGTTTCCCCTTCGCAGGCGGTCGAGCGGACTGTGGAGCGGATCAGCGCTGACGGGGGTGACCGGTGATGCGGGTGGCGATCGCGGGGGCCGGGGCGGTCGGCCGGTCCATCGCTGCCGAACTGCTCAGCAGCGGGCACGAGGTGCTGTTGATCGACCGCGACTCGCGCGCCATCGACGTGCACGCGTTGACTGAAGCGGAATGGCTGCTAGCTGACGCCTGCGAGGTCAGCTCCCTGGAGAACGCCCGGTTGGAGGAGTTCGACGCGGTGGTGGCCGCGACCTCCGACGACAAGGTCAACCTGGTGGTGTCGCTGCTGGCCAAGCGGGAGTTCGGGGTGCGCCGCGTGGTGGCCCGGGTCAACGACCCCAACAACGAGTGGCTGTTCACCAGCGCGTGGGGGGTGGACGTGGCCGTGTCTCCGCCGCGGCTTCTTGCCGCACTGGTGGACAGTGACGAAGAACCCGAGCTAGGCCATTCTGGCGAGGTGGTTTCGCTGGCCTCGCTGGGGGGAGCGGACCTGTTGGAGTCGGTGCTGACTGAGGAGTCGCCTTTCACGGGACGCAGTGCGGCGGAGTTGAGCGCCGCGCTGCCGGAAGGCGTGGTCCTGGTCGCCCTCGTGCGGGCGGGGCAGGCGCGGGCCCCGCTGCCGGAGACGGTGCTCGCCGCGGGCGATGTCGTGGTCCTGCTCAGCAGCGCGCGCAGCGACGACGCACTGCTTGCGGTGCTCAGCGGCTCTGACCGGGCTGCGGACTAGCGCACATCGCGCGGGGGAATAGGGGGCGGGGCCGTGGAGTTCCCCATAATAGTTGAAACTTTAATTTCTCCTTGAGAAGGCTTTTGGGAGCGGGCATGCAGTTCGGGATCTTCAGCGTCGGCGACGTCACCCCTGATCCGACCACCGGCCGGACCCCTACCGAGCACGAGCGGATCAAGGCCATGGTCACGATCGCGTTGAAAGCCGAGGAGGTGGGCCTCGACGTCTTCGCCACCGGGGAGCACCACAACCCGCCGTTCGTCCCCTCCTCCCCCACCACCATGCTCGGCTACATCGCCGCCCGCACCGAGCGCCTCATCCTGTCCACCGCCACCACGCTGATCACCACCAACGACCCGGTGAAGATCGCGGAAGACTACGCGATGCTGCAGCACCTGGCCGACGGGCGGGTGGACCTCATGCTCGGCCGCGGCAACACCGCCCCCGTCTACCCCTGGTTCGGTAAAGACATCCGCCAAGGCATCCCGCTGGCCATCGAGAACTACCACCTGCTGCACCGGCTGTGGCGGGAAGACGTCGTGGACTGGGAAGGCAAGTTCCGCACCCCGCTGCGGTCCTTCACCTCCACCCCGCGCCCGTTGGACGGCATCCCCCCGTTCGTGTGGCACGGCTCCATCCGCAGCCCCGAAATCGCCGAACAGGCCGCCTACTACGGTGACGGGTTCTTCGCCAACAACATCTTCTGGCCGAAAGAGCACTTCCAGCGACTCATCGACCTGTACCGCCGCCGCTACGAGTACTACGGCCACGGCTCAGCCGACCAGGCGATCGTCGGCCTCGGCGGCCAGGTCTTCATGCGGAAGAGGTCCCAGGACGCGATCCGAGAGTTCCGCCCCTACTTCGACAACGCGCCCGTCTACGGGCACGGCCCCTCCCTGGAAGAGTTCATGGCGGAAACCCCGCTGACCGTGGGCAGCCCGCAGCAGGTCATCGAACGGACCCTGAAGTTCCGCGAGTACTTCGGCGACTACCAGCGCCAACTGTTCCTCATGGACCACGCAGGACTGCCCCTCAAAACCGTGCTGGAGCAGCTTGACATCCTGGGTGAGGAAGTGGTCCCGGTGCTGCGCCGGGAATTCGCTGCCCTCAAACCCGCCCATGTTCCTGACGCCCCCACCCACGCCAGCCTCCGCGCGGCCGCCCAAGCCGCGCAGCGCGCCGGCAAGCAGGAAGAAGAGGTGTCCCGTTGACGACGCGTACGCTCACCGTGCTCTCCGCCGGGCTGGGCAACCCCTCCTCCACCCGGCTGCTCGCCGACCGGCTCACCGAAGCCGCGGAACGCGCCCTCCACGCCCGGGGCATCACCGCGGACACCGCCGTAGTCGAACTGCGCGACCACGCCCACGACCTGACCAACGCGCTGCTGACCCGGGTGCCCGTCGGCAGCCTGCGCGAGGTGCTGGACCGTACCGCAGCCAGCGACGGCCTCATCGCGGTGACCCCGGTGTTCACCGCCTCCTACAGCGGTCTGTTCAAGACCTTTTTCGACGTCGTTGAGCCCGGCGCTCTCGCCGGCATCCCCGTCCTTATGGGAGCCACCGGCGGCACCCCGCGCCACTCCCTGGTCCTCGACCACGCCTTGCGGCCGCTCTTCGCCTACCTGGGCACGGTGCCCGCGCCGACCGGGGTCTACGCCGCTTCCCAAGACTGGGGGAGCGACGAAGCCGGGGCGCTCACCGAACGGATCGACCGCGCAGCAGAAGAATTCGCCACCCTGGTCGCCGGGGGCGCTCCGCAGCGCCGCCCCGACCCCTACGAGAACCCCACACCCTTCGAAAAACTGCTCTCCGACCTGTGAGTCGGGCTCCCCTCCCGGCCGGGGCAGGCCTCGGCCGGGAGCGCTAGGGGTGCGCCTGCACCGTCTCGTCCGTCCCGCTCTGCGTGCCCTGGCCGTCCGCAGCTTCCGGCTCGGATTCCATCGGGGTGCGTCCCACCGCCAGCAGCCACACCATGGCGGCGAACGCAGCGACCTGCAACGGCCAGCCCATGAGGATCTTGGTGGCACCCAGCCAGCCCACCATGCCCGCCGCCCACAGCGGGTACTGCACTACGACCCGCACCACGCACGGCAGCACCAGCAGCCACGTCAACCGGGAACTGAGCCGCACCACCGCCGGATTCCGCCGCCACCCGACCGGGTCACCGGTGACCGCGCCGATCAGCAGCCCTATAGCGGGCCAGCGCACCACGATCGACAAGGTCAGGACCAAGGCGTAGACGCTGTTGTAGATGATGCCGGGCAGGAACGCGTCTTCTGCCTGCCCGCTGCGGAGCGCGAACACCGCGGCAATGGCAATCCCGAACAGGCTGTTGACCACATACTGCACCGAGGAGCGCTGCACCAGCCGGACCACAGCCAGGACCACGGCGGCCGTGCCGCCCAGCAGCAGCCCCAGCCGCAGCGGGTCTAGTCCGGCGACCTGCCACCCGTAGTTCGTGCCCAGCAGGTAGGTGCACGTGAAGAAGAGCGTGGGCACCGCTGCCTCGACCATGCCGCGCTTCCCGCCCAGGGCTTGGGCGAGCTGCCCGCGCACCACCTCCTCAACGGTGCGTTCGGAGACCTCAGCCTGACTCTGGTTCGTCATCTCACTCCCGGACACTGCGACTGCGGACACGGTCTTCCGGCCTCGTGGCCCTCTCCCAGGGTAGTGCTCCACCCACGCGCAAGAGAGTACGCTACGTGTCCGTTTCACAACCGAAAGCGCTCTGCGGCGGTGAGCGTGGGACGCGTGGCAGCCGCGCCCCGCGGGAATCCTGCTGGGGCAGGAACCCGTGCCCGCAGCCCGCAAGCGCCGTCGAGGGGAGTGTCCATGTCCGGCGGTTTCCTCCGTGATGACCACCTGGAGTTCGCGCTGCACCTGCACCGCAGGCTGGCCGAGGCTGTTCCTGACGGGGAGGTGATATGGTCGCCCTACTCCGTGGCCTGCGCCCTCGGCGTCCTCGCCGCGGGGGCGCGCGCCACCACCCGCACCGAATTGACCACGCTGCTCGGCACCGACCCTGCCCCGCTCCTCGCCGCGCTCGACCGCGCCGTCGCGGACAGCCCCGACCTGGCGTCCCGCACCGTCCTGTGGGTGAGCGCAGACGTTCCCGTGCACTCGTCCTTCCGCGCCACGGTGCACGACCGCCCCGATTCAGACGTGCGGACCGCGGACTTCCGCACCAACCCTGAAGGGGTCCGCGCCACCGTCAACGCGGACATCGCCGACGCTACCCGCGGGATGATCCGCGAACTGCTCCCGCAGGGAGCGGTCACCCCTGACCTGCGGGCGATTCTGACCAACGCCCTGTGGGCCAGGGCACGGTGGACCACCCCGTTCGAGGCGCACCTGACCCGGGAGGGGACGTTCCGCACCCCGCGCGGGCCGAAACGCGTCCCGTTCATGCACCGCACCGGGACGATGCCCTACGCCACGGCGCGCGGCTGGGGAATGGTGACCCTGCACGCCCACGACGAACTCGCGGTCGACGTCCTGCTGCCGCCGGGCACGAACGCCGCCGCTGTGCCGACCGCGCCGCTGCTCACCGCCTTGCACCGGCGTTCCGCATCCACCAGTGTCGAGCTGGCTCTCCCCCGCTTCGAACTGACCCAGCCGCACCAACTCGTCGAAGTCCTGGCTGAGGCGGGGGTACGCACGCTCTTCACCGCCTCCGCTGACCTGTCCGGGATCTCCACGGTGCCGCTCTACGTGGACACGGTCATCCACCAGGCCAGGCTCCGGGTGGATGAACGGGGCGCGGAAGGAGCGGCAGCGACCGCAGCCATGATGCTCCTGGCCGGTGCCATGCCGCCGCGGCGGACGATCCGGTTCAGCGTCGACCGGCCGTTCCACATCGTGGTACGCCGCCGCGGCGCCATCCTGTTCCTCGGGTCGATCGCCGACCCGCACGACCCCGGTCCGGCCCAGTGAGCCTGGAGCGCACTGTCCTCCGGCTTCTCAGCCGGACAGCAAGCCCTGCAGGCCAGCAGCCCTGTTGTGGGAGGACAGCCGCGCCCACGGTCACTGCGGCGGGTTCTGAGTCCCGGGTTTGGGCACGGCGACCTGTCCCGGAGCCGGCCGACTCTGGTTCGGCAGCCGCAGTTCGAGAAGGTCCCGCGGCGGGACCGGGTGGTGTCCGCGGACGACCACGATCCCCGCGAAAATCTCCTCGATCCGGGCTGCTGCCTCGGGGCGGACCGCGCCCTCGCCGCGGATCACCCCGCGGAGGAACCAGCGGGGCCCGTCTACACCGATGAACCGCATCGGCTGGGCGAGGCGCTGGCCTTTCTCGTTGGTCTTGCCCGGAACCGGGACGATCGCGCGGATCTCCGGGCCGAACGTCCCCTCAAACTCTTCGCTCTTCCCGCCGGACTTGGCGATCTCCGCGACAATCTCCTGCCGGATCTCCGTCCACAGCCCGGTGGACTTGGGGGCGGCGAACGGCTGGACCTGCAGCGCGGTCCTGCCGTTGATGATCGTCACCCCGATGACCCGATTCTGGTTCTGCTGCCGCGCGACGTTGACCTGCACTTCGATGTCAGGGCCAACGGGGACGCGCAGCGACCCCAGGTCGACCCGCCGTGCTTCGGGTACCTCCTCAGAGACGTCCCACGGCCCCTGGGCTCGGTACTTGTCGTCCTCCTTGACGGGCTCAGCCATCGGAGTCGGCCGGGGCGCGACGGCGGGGGGGATGATGTCGTCAACGCGGCTCTTGGCCTTCTTCTTGCGTCGGCGTCCGAACACGCCGCAACACCTCTTCCTTAGAGTCCCGAAGTCACCCGGAGACAGTCAGCTCTGCTCCGCCCCTGCGGCGTGCCCTCCGGTCGAACCGAACCCTCCGGCGCCCCGCGCCGAGTCGCTGAGTTCGTCCACTTCGACGAAGGCTGCCCGCTCGACGCGTTGGATCACCAGTTGGGCGATGCGGTCTCCCCGGGTCAACTTCACCGGCGTGGCGGGGTCCGTGTTCAACAGAGGCACTTTGATCTCGCCTCGATAGCCGGCGTCCACCGTGCCGGGGGCGTTGACCACGGTCAGACCGTGGCGCGCGGCCAGTCCGGAACGCGGATGGATGAACGCCGCATACCCGTCGGGCAGGGCAATCGCAATCCCGGTGCGCACGGTGGCGCGTTCCCCGGGAGCCAGAACGACGTCCTCGGCGGTGACCAGGTCCGCTCCCGCGTCCCCCGGGTGGGCGTAGCGGGGCAGCGGGAGGTCTGGGTCGAGTCGTCGGATCTCCACCCGCACCGTACCGAAGACAGGGGAAAGGTCACTCACAACGGCCGAGCCTATCGCGTTAGGTGGGCGCCCCACATCACGCAGGGCGCCCACAACGGTTACTGAAGGCTACTTCTCTGCGGGGGCGAGTTCGACGTCCACCCGGAGTTCGGCGTCGTCGGTGGTTTCGAAGACCAGCGTGGTGACCCGGCCCGCGGCAGCGAGGTCGTCACGGCAGAGGCGGGCCTGCTCGGCCTGCTTGCCGTGGACGGTCACCCGCTCCACTTCGGCGCGCATGGACAGCTTCGCCTCCGACTTGGCCTTGCGGACCGTGTGCAGCACTTCGGAGGTGGCGGCGAGCACCGCGGGATCGCCTGCCTCCGCGGCAGCGCGGAACTCCTCCACCGACGGCCACTTCGCCACGTGCACCGACCCGTCCTGCCACCACGACCAGACTTCTTCGGTGACGAAGGGCAGGAAGGGGGCGAACAGGCGGTGCAGCACCGACAGCGCAATGAGCAGTGCGGCGCGAGCCGATGCGCCCTCCCGCGACTCGGGGTCGTAGGCGCGGGCCTTGACCAGCTCCAGGTAGTCGTCGCACAGGTTCCAGAAGAACCGCTCGGTGCGCTCCAGCGCCCGCGTGTGGTCGTACTCGTGGAACGCGGCGGTGGCGTCCTGGACGACCTCGGCCAAGACCGCCAGCATGGAGCGGTCCAGCGGCTCAGTGACCGCGGCCGGGTCGGCGACTGTATCCTCGCCCGCCACGGACAGCGCGAACTTGCTGGCGTTGAGGATCTTGATCGCCAGGCGCCGCCCGATCTTCATCTGCTTTTCGTCCAGGGCGGTGTCCGTGCCCAGCCGTCCGCTGGCCGCCCAGTAGCGGACCGCGTCCGAGCTGTACTTCTCCAGCATGGACAGCGGGGTGACCACGTTGCCCTTGGACTTGGACATCTTCTTGCGGTCCGGGTCGAGGATCCACCCGGAGATCGCCGCCTTCTTCCACGGCAGGCAGTCGTGCTCGAAGTGGGAGCGGACCACGGTGGAGAACAGCCAGGTGCGGATGATGTCCTGGCCCTGCGGGCGCAAGTCCATGGGGAAGACCCGCTCAAACAGGTCCGGGTCGCTCTCCCAGCCGCCGGCGATCTGCGGCGTCAGCGAGGACGTCGCCCACGTGTCCATCACGTCGGGGTCGCCGATGAAACCGCCGGGCTTGCCGCGCTGGTCCTCGGTGTATCCTTCGGGCGCCTGCGAGCTGGGGTCCACCGGAAGCTGCGACTCGTCCGGCAGGATCGGGGAGTCGTAGATCGGGTTGCCCTTGTCGTCCAGCGGGTACCAGACGGGGAACGGCACCCCGAAAAACCGCTGGCGGCTGATCAGCCAGTCGCCGTTGAGCCCGCCCACCCAGTGCTCGAAGCGGGTGCGCATGTGCTCGGGGTACCAGTCCAGCTCCTGGCCTCGCTTGAGCAGTGCTTCGCGCAGCTCAGGGTCGCGCCCGCCGTTGCGGATGTACCACTGGCGGGTGGTGACGATCTCCAAGGGCTTGTCGCCCTTTTCGAAGAACTTGACCGGGTGGGTGATCTTCTCCGGCTCCCCGATCAGGTCCCCGGACTCCCGGAGCATTTCGACGATGCGCTGGCGGGCAGTGTGCACGGTCGCCCCGGCGAGCTTGGCGTAGGCCGCGCGCCCCTCCTCCGAGTCCAGTCCTTCGGGCGGGTCGGCGACGATCCGGCCGTCCCAGCCGATGATGGCCCGGGTGGGCAGCTTCAGCTCCCGCCACCAGGTGACGTCGGTGACGTCACCGAAGGTGCAGATCATGGCGATACCGGTGCCTTTTTCCGGGTCGGCCAGGCGGTGCGCCACGACGGGGACTTCCACCCCGAACAGCGGGCTGCGCACGGTTGTCCCGAACAGGCTCTGGTAGCGCTCGTCGTCAGGGTGGGCGACCAGGGCCACGCAGGCAGGCAGCAGCTCGGGGCGGGTCGTGGCGATGATGATCGGGTCGCCGCCGTCGCGGTGGAACGCCACCTTGTGGTACGCGCCGGGGCGTTCCCGGTCCTCCAACTCGGCCTGGGCCACCGCGGTGCGGAAGGTGACGTCCCACAGCGTGGGCGCCTCCGCCATGTACGCTTCGCCCCGCGCCAGGTTGCGCAGGAAGGCGCGCTGGGCCACCGCGCGGGACTTGTCGTCGATGGTGGCGTAGGTGTACCGCCAGTCCACGCTCAGCCCGAGCCTGCGCCAGATGGATTCGAAGACCTTCTCGTCCTCAACGGTGAGACGTTCGCACAGCTCGATGAAGTTCCGTCGCGAGATCGGGACCTGATTCTTGGGGTCAGGCTTCTCGGGCGGGGTGAAGTCCGGGTCGTAGGGGATCGACGGGTCGCAGCGCACCCCGTAGTAGTTCTGCACGCGTCGCTCGGTGGGCAGGCCGTTGTCGTCCCAGCCCATCGGGTAGAAGACAGACTTGCCGTTCATCCGCTGGAACCGGGCGACGGTGTCCGTGTGGGTGTAGGAGAAGACGTGTCCGATATGCAGCGAACCGGACACGGTAGGTGGCGGCGTGTCGATCGCAAAGATCTCTTCGCGGCTCTTAGAGCGGTCGAAGTGATAGACGCCGGACTCGTCCCAGACGTCTACCCATTTCGCCTCGATACCATCGAGCGAAGGCTTGTCAGGCACGTTGAAGGAACGAGAGCGGTTGGTCATAGGCCAATGGTATTGGCACCGCGACCCTGCTCGTTCCGCCTGTCCCCTCGGGCCCCGTGGGCGACACCCCACGCGCACCACCCGGCGTAGACCAGGGGAACATGGCAGTATTTCGGGCAGCGCTTGTCCAGGAATGACACCGGAACGGAAGTATTCCCATGGCCGACAAGGATGGCGACCTCGCTGCTCGGATCATCGGGGGTGTGGCAGCCTTGGCCGCAGCCTACGTCACCCGTAAAGCTCTCACCCTGCTGTGGACCAAAGCAGTAGGCAAGGAGCCTCCGGCCGACCCCGAGTCGCCCGACATCAGTCTGGGGGAGGCACTGGGCTGGGCCGTGCTCACGGGGGTAGGCATGGAGGTCACCCGCGTGCTCGCGGTACGCACCGTGCACAAGCGCCTGGCGGCCCGGGCTCCCCGCGCCCCGGAGCGTCCCCAGCGCTGAGCCGCTGTTGCGCGGTATCGGGCTGGCTGTCCCGGTACCGCGCGGTCAGGCCGGGTACGGCGGGACGATCGTGCCGCCTGCGGGGGCGGCGCCCGCGGCTGCTGCTGCCCGCAGTTCACGGCGCACGGTCCGGGCCAGGGCCCGGGTGCCGCGCCGGTTGAGGGTGCCGCCGGCCACCGCGCCGGTCAAGTACGGGCCCAGTGTGGTCATCTGGCGGCCGAGCAGTCTCATAAGCCGGTTGCGGAGTGCGGTACGGGCAGCCGTACCCATGGTGGCGGTCAGCGACGGGACCCCGCGGCCCGGGCGGAGCGCCCTCCGCTGCGTCCACGACGCGAGGTAGCTGGAGGTGCGCCGCAGCGGAGTCCCGGATGCCGGGACCCCGTAAGCTTCGTGGAGCTCCCCGATCAGTTTGACCTCTACCGCGGCGACGACCAGGGTCTCCGCGAGAAGCTGGACGGGAGCGGTGAGCAGTGTCGGCGGTGCCGTGAACTGGACGGCCGCCAGCGCGCCTCCCACTGTTCCCACGGCGGTGGTGACGTTCACCGCGACGCGTTCCAGCGCATCAGCGAGGTCGTCGCCGGACAGTCCCCGGTGGTGCTGTATCAGCGTCTCCTGGTCGCGGATCGGGATGCGGGGAGCGATCTCCTCGGCGAATACCGCGGCCAGCCAGCGGCCGCTCGCCACGCTCCGGGCTTTAGCGGTCTGCAGGCTGTGGGCTAGGGCCGCGGTGATCCGCGTGAGCAGCCGTGCCCGGCTCTGCGCGTCAGTGTCCTCCGCTACGAGGAGGGCAACGAGCTCACCGACCCGGTCGCGGTCGACGACCACCAGTTCTTTTCCGGGACGCTGTTCTCCGTTACCCCGCGCAGCACGGTCGTTGGTGGTCTCGTCATCCACGGTTCTCTGCCTCTCCTCGACTGAGCAGCGTTCCCGCTTCTTGTGAAGACAACCTGCGCGGTCCCCGCATTCCCGCTGGTGCCGCCGTCGGAGAGAGAACGGACGAGACCCCGGTGCGGCCCGGGGTCTCGTCCGTGTCTGTGACGCAAGAAGGCGGTGGAGTGAAGAGGTCTCCACAGATCAGTAGGCGCATTCCTTGCAGATGAGCTGTCCGTCACGTTCCTCCGCCAGTTGACTGCGGTGGTGCACGAGGAAGCAGCTCGAGCACGTGAACTCGTCAGCCTGGCGAGGCAGGACGCGCACCGCGAGTTCTTCACCCGACAGGTCCGCCCCGGGCAGCTCCATGCCTTCGGCGACCTCGTCGGGGTCGACGTCGATGGTGCTGATGCTCTTGTCTACCCGGCGCGCCTGCAGTTCCTGCAGGCTGTCCTCTCCCAGGTCGTCGTCTGTCTTGCGTGGGCTGTCGTAGTCGGTGGCCATGGCTCTACTCCATCCCCCTCGTCTCATCTTTCGTCATCTTCGTGGTCTCGTCGCGCGAATGTAACGCTTCGGAGACATCTGTTGTGCCCGTTCTGCCCGAAAAGTTAGAGATGGCGTCGTGGCCCGGGTTCTCCGTCTCGCCTCGACAGTGATCTCCGGTGACCGAACGTGGTCGTCTTCAGCAGCCGCGGCTTTCCGGCTGCTACCCCTGAGCGAACAGTTCTCGGCCCCGTTGTCTTCCCGGACGCCTCGGTCTCCGCCCTGGCGATCTGGGCCGCATCGGCACTGCAGGAAGCGTGAACACCCCGGTTAAGACGCCTTTCGCCTTTTCGGTGCCCGGGTGAGCATACCCACTCCGGGAACTACTCCGTACCAGGGTGCCCACCTCACCGGACACGTATGCATATCACGGCCTGGGTGGGGACATGCCGGAACCTGGGCGACACGCCGATAGCGGGTGGTCAGGCGGAAGACTCGCCTTCGCTGCGGCGGTTGCTCACCGGAAAGTGGACGGTCACCACGAGCCCGCCCCCGGCCCGGGGCCACACGGTCACGGTCCCGTGGTGGGCGCGGACCACCGAGCGCACAATAGACAGGCCCAGGCCAGCGCTCTTCGTGGAGCTCACCCGGTGTCCGGCCCCGCGCCGGAACGGTTCGAACAGCCCTTCGATCTCGTAGGCGGGGACCACCGGCCCGGAGTTCTCCACTTGGATGGCTGGGGCGCCCTCGTTGATCCCGGAGCGGACCGTGATCTCCCCGTTGGGGACGTTGTAGCGGAGCGCGTTCTCCACCAGGTTGCTGACGAGGCGTTCCAGCAGTACGGGGTCCCCGGTGACCCGGGCTTCCCGCAGGTCGGTGCGGAGCCGCAGCCCGGACTTCTCGATCTCGTCGGAGAGCTGGCTGAGCACGGTCTCCGTCACTTCGCCGAGGTCGACGACCGTGCGCACGTCCAGTTCGCGGTCGCTCTTAGCGAGGAAGAGCAGACCGTCGATGAGGCGTTCGTGCCGGGCATTGGTCTCCAGCAGGGTGCGGGCAATGGTTTTGAGGTCGGGGGACGCCTCCGGGTCGGAGACCGCGACCTCCAGCAGGGTGCGGTTGATCGCCAGCGGGGTGCGGAGTTCGTGGGAAGCGTTGGCCACGAAGCGGCGCTGCCCGTCGAACGCCCGGTCCAAGCGTTCCAGCATCGCGTCGAACGTGTCGGCGAGCTCCCGGATCTCGTCGTCGGGCCCGCTCATCGCGATGCGTTCGTGCAGGGAGCGTTCGGAGAGGCGGCGCGCGGTACGGGTGATCTTGTGCAGCGGGGACAGGGCCCGCCCGGCGACGGCATATCCGAGGCCGACCGCGAGCACACCCACCACGATGAGAGCGAGCACCGAGTAGCGGGTCACCTGGGTGGCGATCCCGTCGATGAGGGCCGCCTTGATCTCGTCGGCGATCTCGGATTCCAGTTGGTATCCGTCGATGTGGACGGTGAAGTCGGGCTTGTCGAGGACGCTGACCAGGATCACGTAGTTGAGCAGGAGCAGCAGTGATCCGGCAGCGAAGAACAGCATCCCGTAGATGAGGGTCAGCCGCATGCGCAGGCTGATGTTGTCGGTGATCCGGAAGCTGCGGCTGTGCTTCGTCTCGGCCCGCCCGTTGGCCGTGCCGGGGTTGGCGGGCTGGTTGAGCGGCCGGGACAGCCTGCGCCATGTGCCGGTGTCCCCCGGGGGTGTGGGGGGTACTTCTGCTGAGGCAGCCGCAACGACGTCGTGTTCTTCTTCGGTGTTCAAATCCGGTACCCCGCGCCTTGCACCGTGTGGATCACCGGGGGGTCGCCGAGTTTCTTCCGCAGCGTCATCACGGTGACCCGCACCACGTTGGTGAACGGATCGGCGTTCTCGTCCCAGGCTTT
>NZ_BCWB01000027.1 GCF_001592045.1 Thermobifida fusca NBRC 14071 = JCM 3263
GCTCACCACGGCCCCGTTGGCGCGCATGAGGACTTCGAGGACCGCGAACTCTTTAGGGGTGAGCGAGACGGGCCGCCCGTCTCGCTCCACCGTGTGGTTGGCAGGGTCCAGGGTGATGCCCTGGCGGCGGAGCACCGGCGGCAGCGGGGGCACGGAGCGCCGGGCGAGGGCGCGCACCCGGGCGACGAGTTCGGCGAAAGCGAAGGGCTTGGCCATGTAGTCGTCGGCGCCCAGGCTGAGCCCGGCCACCTTGTCGTCGAGCTCCCCGGCCGCGGTGAGCATGAGGATCCGTCCCGGGTAACGGGCCGTGGCCAAAGATTTGCAGACTTCGTCACCGTGGGTTCCCGGCAGGTCCCGGTCCAGGATGATGACGTCGTAGTCGTTGACATTGGCACGTTCGAGGGCGCTGTCGCCGTCGTAGGCGACGTCCACCGCCATCGATTCGCGACGCAGTCCTACCGCGATCGCGTCGGCCAGAACCTGCTCGTCTTCGACCACGAGTACGCGCACTGTGTCCTTCGTTCGTTTTCGTGGTGATAAGGAAAAGGCCGCTGCCGGCGCATCCCCCAACACACCGGCAGCGGCGTTTATCTCCGGCTGCGCCTTCAGTTGTCCACTCCTCGACAAGGTGGAAGCCCTCGCCAAGGGCGTCTCACGCAGCCGGAAGCACGACTTCCGGCTGGAGGCCGGTTACCCCTTTGATGATACTTCGAACCCGACGCCTCCGACACACGAGGCGTACTGTTCTGTGCACTCAGCGGCCCGAAAAGAAGGAGTCGCGGTCGGCGCATCCCCCAACCGCCGACCGCGACGTTCACCCCGCACATCTCAAATTTGACACAGCACGGATAAGAAAGAGATAAGCGTTGCCTTTCCGTGATCATCCTGGGGTATTGGCCCTGCTCCGCACATTGCGCGTTATTCTCCGGATCCCCCTGTGCCCCGCGTAGGGGCCGGGGTTATCGTGGTGCCCTGTCGCACCGATCGATCAAGCACAGCGTCGTGCTCCTCGGGAGAGAAATCTCTCAGTCCCGTCACGGAATTCTGTCGAACCGTGATGTTTGGTGCGCGGACTGTCATGGGTATGGTCGGCAACCGCCAACCATGGTGAGAGAGGGGTGTGATGATGGGCGAGTTTCTGGCAGAGATTCGCGTACGAATCCGCGAAACCTCTACGTCGCTCCAAGCGGCCCAGGCTGCCGGAGACGAATTCCTTGCCGACGCGCACGCGTCGGAGCTGGAGGACTTGCACCGCATCGCTGCCCTCCACGGAATCGATCCGTACAGCGCGTAACTGGCGGCATGCCGCGGCAAGGCCGGGGCACCTGCAGGGCGGCCCGGCCTTCGGCATCGGCGCCGCCCGCCCCGTCCGCAGGCGGAATGGCGGATGGCATGCGCCGGTGCACTGCGCTGTTTCCCCGACGACTCGCCTCGCTGCTCCCGACCGGAAGCAGCCCGGAATAGTCCCGAGCAGACTCGGCACACCGGTACGACGCTGAGTCAGGGACGGCACGTGCGCACCCCACCGCCACGGACCGGAACACCGGTCAGGCGTCCCGGTCCGCTTCCAGCGACACCAAGAGGTCGTGGAGCGGTTCGAACAGGCCTGGGGGTGCGGCCACCAGCATGGCGTTATTCGGCGGGGTGCCGCGCAGCCCCGCCACGCGAGCCCCTGCTTCTTCCGCGATCAAGGCCCCTGCGCCCCAGTCCCACGGGTGGACGCCTTGCTCGTAGTAGGCGTTGACGCTCCCCTCCGCCACTGTGCACAGGTCGATCGCGGCTGAGCCGCCCCGGCGGATGTCCCGGATCTTCGGCAGGAGTGCGCCGAGTACCTGAGCCTGCTTACGGCGGCGCTCTGCCGCATAGCCGAACCCGGTAGCGACCAGGGCCATGCTGAGGTCCACGGGGTCGGCCACGGAGATCGGTTCCCCGTTGCGGTAGGCGCCTTCCCCGCGCACTGCGGTGTAGGTCCGCCCGAGCACGGGGACCTCCACTACCCCGGCCACCACTTCCCCGTCGACTTCCGCGGCGACGCTGACGGCCCATTCGGCCCGCCCGTAGAGGTAGTTGACCGTGCCGTCGATGGGGTCGACCACCCAGCGCACCTGGCTTCTGCCCTGGGCTGCGCCGCCCTCCTCCCCCAGGATCGCGTCGTCGGGCCGAGCGCTGAGGAGGACGTCGCGGATCATCTCCTCGGTGGCCCGGTCCATCTCGGTGACCACATCAGTGGGCGAGGACTTGACGTCGAGTACTGAGATTCCGTGTTGGCCGCGCGCTGCCAGCGCACCTCCTTTACGGGCCGCTTCCAGCGCAAGGTCCAGCAACTCCCGCGGATCGGGAACGGTCACGGTGGTCTCCTCACAACGGATTTGTGGGGTGCCTTGCCCGGGCGGGACTGCGGAGCCCTCTTACTCCCTCGTGGAGCGCATTGCCGGCGTTTTTCTTTTTGTCCGCAGACACCGCCGCTTGTCAGTTTGTGCCGCATTCGAGCCTATCTGTGGCCGCTGATCCACGAAGGGACACAACGCACAACACTCGACACTTTATGTAACCAATCAGCTACTCAAAGTGATAAATTTCTCGCGGTCACCGCCCTTTCACGTTCTCACGCCGAAAAGCCGAAGGAACCAGGATCTCGTGGGAAAAATTTCGCGTCGCACTTTTCTGTCCGCCACCGCACTCACCGCCTTGGGTACCGTCGGTTGCTCGACGACACAGGCCGGGACCGGTCCTGAGGCCGCGCCGCGACGAGTCCGAGTGATCGGTGACGGCTCTACGTCAGACACCGGACCGCAGCCCAACCAGCCGACCGTCGACCAGCTCGACCGCCGGTCAGGGCCACCGCAGTTCGTCGTCGTCTCCTGGGACGGTGCCGGAGAACTCAGCGACAGGCTGTTCAGCCGCTTCCGCGAGGTGGCCCGCCGCAACAACGCCCATATGACCTTCTTCCTCAGCGGCATCTACCTGCTGCCCGAGCACCGTAAACACCTCTACCATCCGCCGAAGCACCCGGTGGGCGCCTCCGATATCGGCTATCTCAGCGAGGAGTCCATCCACCGCACCATCCGGCAGCTCGACTTGGCCTGGCGGGAAGGCCATGAGATCGGCACCCACTTCAACGGGCACTTCTGCGGACCCAACGGGGTGTCCACCTGGTCGCCCGCCGACTGGGAGTCGGAGATCCAGCAGGCCATCAAGTTCGTGATGACCTGGAAAACCAACACCGGATTCACCGACCTTTCGCCCTTGCCGTTCGACTACCGCAAGGAACTCGTGGGCGGCCGCACCCCCTGCCTGCAAGGCAGAGACCAACTCCTGCCCACCGCGGCCAAACTCGGCTGGCGCTACGACGCGAGCTCTCCCGGATGGCTGCAGGTCTGGCCTGTGCGCCGGCACGGACTGTGGGACTTCCCCCTGCAGTCGCTGCCCATGGCCGGCGAAGACTTCGAAGTCCTGTCCATGGACTACAACATCATGGTCAACCAGTCGAAGACGCCCCAGGGCGACCGCAGCAAATACGGCCGGTGGCGCGCCCAAGCCCGCGACACCTACCTGAAAGGGTTCGAACGCGCCTACTTCAGCAACCGGGCCCCGCTGTTCATCGGAAACCACTTCCAACGGTGGAACGGCGGCATCTACATGGACGCGGTTGAACAGTTCATGGACGAAATCGGCGGGGAACCCGACGTCCGAATGGTCTCCTTCCGGCAGCTCGCCGACTGGCTCGACGCCCAAGACCCCGGTGTCCTCACGAAACTCGCCCGGCTCAACGTCGGCCAGGCCCCGCCGGGAGGCTGGGAGGAATACCTGAACTCCGATGCTCCGCTGCCTTGACTGCCTGCCTGGCTGACGGGGGTGACCCGGTCACCGCCGGATCACCCCCGTCGCACCGTCAGCTCCGCTGGCAGCAGTCAGCTGGATCGTCGTGGCACGACCGTTCGATAGCGCCCAGGCCGCGCGGCGGACGCCCCTCCGCCCGCTCCGCCACCAGGTCGCGGACCATCGCGACGAACGCCGGGTGCGTTCCCGGAGCGGCCGCCCGCTCCAGGCGGATGCCGAGCTTCTCCGCGGTCTCGCGGGCCTCCACGTCCAGGTCGTACTTGACCTCCATGTGGTCGGAGACGAACCCGTGCGGAACCACGACCACCGACCGCACGCCTTCCTTCGCCAACTGCTCCAGCCGATCGTTGATGTCAGGCTCCAGCCACGGCTGGGAGGGCGGGCCGCTGCGGCTCTGGTAGACGATCTCGTAGGGGTAGTCGCGGTCGAGGCGTTCCGTGATCAGCCGGGCTGTCTCCAGCAGCTGCGCCTCATAGGCGGTCAGCGACCCGTAGTCGCGGCGGGGATCGCCTGACTTCTTCGCCATCGCGATCGGCAGGGAGTGCGCCGAGTACAGCAGCCGCGTCTCCGGCCGCAGCTCCTCAGGAATCCGCTCCAACGCCTGGCGGGTGTGGTCAACGAAAGCGTCGATGAACCCGGGGTGGTCGTAGAAGGGGCGGATCAGGTCAATCTCGGGAGCCTCCGGCACCGCGGCGCGAGCCCGCTCGATGTCCTCCAAGTACTGCCGGTGGCTCGAGTAGTTGCTGTACGCCGACGTCGCCAGCGCCACCGCGCGGCGCACCCCGTTGCGCGCCATCTCGGCCACGGTGTCCTCGAGGTAGGGGTCCCAGTTGCGGTTACCCCAGTAGATGGGCAGTTCGACCCCGTTGGCGGCGAAGTCGTCACGCAACGCTGCGATCAGGTCCCGGCACTGCTGGTTGATGGGGCTGACCCCATCGAAGAGGTAGTAGTGCTCCCCGACTTCAGCCAACCGTTCCCGAGGGATGCCCCGACCGCGGGTGACATTCTCCAGGAACGGGATAACGTCTTCCCTCTTCTCCGGACCACCGAAGGAGATCAGCAGAAACGCGTCATAGGACCTCATGGCCCCATCAAACCAGCACTCCGCGTGACCCGTGCACCACCCCCTCCTTCACGGCGGCGTGACCCTCTTGACAGTCCGCCGCCGAGCCCGCACACTGCGAATCCCCTCCTCGAAGCCAGACCCGCCCCACCCGGTCCCCGGGCCAACCCCCCTGCTGAGGACGCCGTGACCCGCACTCTTTGGCACAACTGGGCTGACACCTGCCGCATCACCCCCACCCGGATCGCCACCCCTACCAGCACCGCCGAGGTCGTCGCCGAAGTACGCGCAGCCGCGGCGGCGGGCAGCCGGATCCGCATGGTGGGATCAGGGCACTCCTTCACCGACATCGCGGCCACCGACGGCACCCTGCTCTCCCCCGCCGCCCTGGCCTCGGTGCGCTCCGTGGACCTCGCCGCCGGACGCGCCACCGTCGAAGCGGGAATGCGGCTCTGCGACCTCAACGAAACGCTCGCCGCGCACGGCGCAGCCCTGACCAACATGGGAGACATCGCCGTGCAGACGCTGGCGGGTGCCACCCAGACCGGCACTCACGGGACCGGCCGCGCCTCGGCGAGCCTCGCCGCACAGATTCAGCAACTGGAACTGGTCCTGGCCGACGGGTCCGTGGTCACCTGTTCCCGAGACGAGGACCCGGACCTGTTCGACGCCGCCCGCGCGGGCCTGGGAGCGTTCGGCGTGGTGACCGCAATCACCATGGCGGTCGAGCCCGCGTTCCTGCTGCACGCCCGGGAAACCCCCATGCCGCTGGGGGAAGTCCTCGAACGCTTGGAGGAGCTGCGCACCACCAACGACCACTTCGAGTTCTTCTGGTTCCCGCACACCGAACGCACCATCACCAAGCGCAACAACCGCGTCCCCGGCCCAGCCCGCCCGCTTTCAGCCTTCCGCGCTTGGCTGGATGACGAGTTCCTCTCCAACTCGGTGTTCGAAGTCGTCAACCGGATGGCGCGGCGCCTGCCCCGCCTCATCCCCGCGATCAACCAGATCTCGGCGCGGGCGTTGACCGCGCGCGAATACGTCGACGTCTCCTACCGGGTGTTCACCAGTCCGCGCCGGGTCAAGTTCGTGGAAATGGAGTACGCGATCCCCGTCGAGCACCTGCCCGACGTCCTCCACGACATGCGCGCCGTGTTCGCGAGCAGCCGCCACCGGATCAGCTTCCCCGTGGAAGTGCGGTTCGCCCCCGCCGACGACGTGTGGCTGTCCCCCGGCTACGGCAGGGAGAGCGCGTACGTGGCCGTGCACGTCTACCAGGGCTGCCCGTGGCAGGAGTATTTCGCGGACCTGGAGGCGATCTTCACCGCTGCGGCGGGACGGCCCCACTGGGGCAAGATGCACACCCGCACCTTGTCCTACTTGGACAAGGTTTATCCTCGGCTGCGCGACGCTCTCGAAGTGCGCGAGCGGGTCGATCCGCACCGGCGCTTCACCAACGCCTATCTCGACCGCGTGTGGGGAGAATAGTCTCGGCGCAACGATCCGTCTGCGGTCTCCTCTGCCTTTGCTCGGCGTGTCAGCTCGACAGGCGCTCCGCAATACGGTCCGCTTTCTCACAGCCGTGGCCGGGACTTGCCACCCCACACAAACGGGAGAAAACGGGCCAGTGTCCACAACCACGGCCTGGCCGTGCCCCTCTCGGCGTGTCGGGATGGCACGATAGGGGAGTGCACCGCGCTCCGCTTCAGGCGTGTCTTCGAACATGCCGGGTGCGGTACTGGCTCGAAGGACCTGGGCCGACAAGACTGTGAACTGGGGGATACCGGGTTTCCCACCCCCTCGACGGGACGCGAAAGGGAGGGCGATGCAAGAGCTTCGCCTGGTCGCCGTCAGTGAGGACGGAACCTACCTGGTGCTGGCCAGTGCCGGACGCGGAACCCGTTTCATGCTGCCCGTCGACGACCGGCTCCGCGCTGCCGTGCGCGGGCAATTCTCTCGGCTCGGCCAGTACGAGATCGAAGTGGAGAATCCGTTGCGCCCCAAGGAGATCCAGGCCCGGATACGCGCGGGAGAAACTGCCGAATCTATTGCCCAGGCCGCAGGAATCCCTGTCGAGCGCGTGCGCTGGTTTGAAAGCCCAGTGCTGCAGGAGCGCGAGTACATGGCCCGGCAAGCGCAGCTTGCCCTGGTCCGCCGTCCCGGGGAGACCGCCCCGGGCCCCACCCTCGGCGACTTAGTAGCCGAACGGATTGGCGTGGCCCAACTGGAATCGGGGGAGGCGACCTGGGACTCGTGGAAGCGGGAGGACAACACCTGGCAGGTCAAACTGTCCTTCCGTGTCATGGGGGAAGAGCACGTCGCCCATTGGATCTACGAGCCGCGGCGCCGCTCGGTCACTCCCTATGACGAGGAGGCGGTGCGTCTCCTCTCCGCTGACGACCGTGAAGTATCGGTGCCGCCCGCACCTCCCGAGGCAACCGTCACTCCTTTCACTCCACGCCGCTCCCCGGCACGGGAGGCTGCCCCGCCGCCCCAGGCGCCTGCCGCGACACCTCAGGAGACGGACGCCTCGACAACGCCCCGCTCCCCCATCACCACAGAGCTGGTGCGCCCCACCACCGAAGACACGGTGTTCACTGCCACCGTGCCGGAACGCCACCACCGGCCCGGTCCCGCCCCCACGCCCGGTCCCGGCTCCCCGACACAGCGGGGTGCCAGCCCGCAGCGGGCGAGCCGCCCCGAAGCGTCCGTGCCCGCGGCCACCGGAGCTTCCCAGCAGCCCCGCCGTAAACGCGGCCGCCGCACCTCAGTGCCGTCCTGGGACGAGATCATGTTCGGGTCGAAGCGGTCTGACTGAGACCGCACCTGCCGACCAGCAGCCGGCCAGGGTCCGCGGCCAGGCTAGGCGCCCGCACCGCCAGAACGGTCACCCTCCTGGCCGGAAGTGTCCGCCGCCTGGTCAGCAGCCCCGGCAGCAGACGCTGCCAGGAACGGGGCGAGCAGTTCCGGGGTGACGGCATGGGCGAACGCCACCGAGTCCGCGAAATCGACGTCGATCGCGTCGTATCCTCCGCTGCCCGCACCAACGGTGGCTTTCATGGTGGCCAGCCCGGCCCGACGCTGGAACACGCTCTGCCGCCACCGCCAGCCGATGATGGCGGAGCGGGCCACCGTGGCCTGCACCCGGGCGAGCGACCCGGAGCGGACACTGACCTGTTCCCCGTCGTAGCCGTGCCCCAGGGAGCGGTAGCGGTCCATACCCAGCGGCACTCCCAGCACCGCCACCGCGAGCAGCCCACCGGCCACCCAGAACCAGCCGAGTGCTGCCGCACACCCGGCGAGCAGCAGCGGCGGCACCACCGCGCGGAACAGTCGGCGGGAGCGCGCAGCCGCGGGATGGGCGACCAGCTTGCCGTGGAACGGACGCAACGCTTGCGCCACAATCCGCTCCACCTCGGCCCGCGGCCCCAGCGGCAGCAGCGCCGAACGGGACGTGGACCCGCCGAGCCCGGTGACGATCGCGGACAGCCGGCCTAGAGCCCACGGCCGCTGCACGAGGGTGTCGTGCAGTTCGTAACCGTGGATACGGCGGTACTCCAACGTGACGCTGTGCCGGGTGAACAGTCCACGCTCGGTGACCAGGGCCTCCCCGCGGCGGTGCAGGGTGAACTGCCACTGGTTGATCATGTAGGAGACCACGGCGAACAGCGGCATGGCCACGAGTATCGCCGCCACCACTCCGACAAGGGTGAGGAGCAGCAGCCCGCTCCGGGAGGTGACGATCCCCCAGATCGTGTCCGCCTGGCCGATGACGTAGGCGCCGATCACCTCAGCGTCGATGAACTGGTTGAAGAAACCGAACAGGGCCGCCAGCACAGCAAACGGGGTGAGCAGGTAGGCGGGGCTCAGCACCGCGTAGAGGTACCAGCGCCACGGCATCCGGAAGTACGTGACCTCCGCGCTTTCCGCGGGGGCCGCCTCGGTTTCCGCTGCTGGTTCCTCTGCCTCAGCCGCCTCGTGCTCCACCAGGAGGGAGTGGCGGCGCAGCAGTTCCACGCGGAGCTGTTCCGCCTCGGCGGTGGCGATCGCGTCGAGCTTCGCCTCCTCCTGTTGGAGGGCGCCGCCTGCGGCCGCGTCGATCCGGACCACAGCCAGCCCGAAAATGCGATGCAGCAGGGTGGAGGTGACGTTGACGCCTCGGATACGTTCCAGCGGGATCGCGCGCCGGCTCCGGGAGATCAGACCGGAGCGGATCTCCAGTCGCTCGCCGATGATCTGGTAGCGCACGGTCCAGTAGCGGACGATGCCGGCGACGACCAGCAGGACACCGACCAGGACTGTGCCGCCAAGCACCCACGGGTTGAAGTCGCCCGCGAACAGCGCCACCAGCACGGGCAGGCCCGCCGAACGGCCGTGCTGGATTGCGGTGGTTACCACGGTGAGCGGGCTGAGCCGCCGCTCCGCCTCAGCGGCCAGGCGGGGCGCGGCCGACTCAGGGCGCGAGCCGTCCGGTTCGGGAAGGTCCGCACCGGCCTGGTCGGGTTGCGGCTCATGCTCGGCGTTCACGTGGCGTCACTCCGCAGTTGTCCCGCGCGTGCAGCTAGTTCTTCGGAGAGCTGCCGGGCCTGCGCTTCAGGCAGCCCTTTGATCGTTGAGGAGCCGGCGTGTGAAGCGGTCTGGATTTCCACGGTGGCCAAGTCGAAGAGCCGCTCCAGCCAGCCCTGCGTGTGGTCCACGGTCTGCAGGCGGGTGATCGGCACAAGCTGCCAGGTACGGCTGATCCAGCCCTTGCGGGTGTAGACGACGTCGGCGGTGACCTCCCACCGGTACACCCGGTAGCGCCACCGCGGTGCGACCACCAGTTTGACCACGCTGTAGCAGGCGACGGCCACGGGCACCCACCAGATCCGGTCCACCAACCAGTCTGGCAGCCAGCCCCACCGGGCTGTGTCCACAGCCCACGCAGTCAGTGTGATCCCTCCGACTGTCACCGCCCCTTCGATCGCGTCCGTGACGGTCCATAGCCAGACCGCTCGAGGAGAAACCCGGTTTTTGGGAGGTCGAAGCTGGACTGTGGTCACCTGCCCAAGTTTACGCGTAGTGCCCGAAAGAAGCGTGTTTCATGTCACCTGTGCCGCTGCAGAGCGTCAACGACGTCCGCACTTCTTCGGGATCATTCCTGGCAGGAGGGACGAAAGGACCATGACGGCAGTATGGTTCCTGCGGAACCGCTGACGCGTCCCGCGGCTTTGTGTTCGGATTCTGCCGGGCGCATTCTCGCGGATTCCCCTACGTTCGTTCCGTGCCTCACAGGAGTCCCATGTTCTCCCTTGCACGACATCGCCGTAGCACCGCCGGTACGGCCGCAGCCGTACTGCTCGCGTTGACCGCCACCGGATGCGGAGTGCTGATCGGACCCAGCAACGGCGAAGTGAGCGACGACATCACCGTCACCAGTCCGATGCTGCGGGAAGGCGAAAAGATCCCGGACCGTTATACCTGTGCAGGCGAAGGGATGTCCCCGCCCTTGCGCTGGTCCGGACTGCCTGCCGAAACAGAGTCGTTGGCGTTGGTCGTCGACACCGTCTACGAGTCAGGCGGCGCGGCCGTGCACTGGGTGGTCTACGGGCTCGACCCGGACAACCCGGAGCTTCCCGAGGGGACCGTCCCCATCCCCGCACAGCAAGGGATGAACAGTTTCGACACGGCCAGCTACCAGCCGCTGTGCCCGGAGAAAGGCAACGAGCACGAGTTCCGGTTCACGGTCTACGCCCTCTCTGAACGCGTGGAGCTCGGAGAGGCCGCGCCCTTGGACGTGGCACTCGGCGCGATCGCCACGCGCACTCTGGCACGAGGACGGCTGACAAGCGTGCCGTGACACCCCTGAAAGACCGCGATTTACCCAGCTTTCCCGAAAGGCTATCTTGATTCCCCCCTGCACGGATGGCACATCTATGCATAAAGTGGGGCCGTGCACCCCGCTGATTTGTTAATGACCGAATCCACTTCACGTCCACCGGTGCGCTGGCGTGTCCGGGGGCCACGGCGTCCGGACACCACTTCCGGGGTGTCGCATGCCCGGCATCGCTCACCATCCTCCCGGTGCGGTGTGCGCCAGGGCGGGGTAGGCCCGACGCCGGAAGCTCCCTCCACCACCGCCGGTGCCGTCTCTGTCCTCTACCAGGCCGCGGGGCCCAAGGTGGTGTATTCACCATGATCATCGCGCTCATCGCCGTTATCGTCATCATCGTCCTCCTACTCATCGTCCTGGGGCTGCGCTCCTTGGGGGCGAGCAGTGGAGCCGATGACTACGACGAGTACGACGACTACGACGAGACTGTGGAGGACGAGGTGGCGGAGCGGCCGCGGCGTTCCGCGCGCCACACGCCCCGCGGCCGAGTCGACGACGTAGCCGAGCTCGACGAAGACCCCGTGGCGGATGAGGAGGAGGAACCGCGTTCCCGCCGGCGTTCTCGGGGCTCCTCCGAGTCGCGTGCCTCCCGCAAGTCGCGGTCCCGCAAGAAACGCGACGACTGGGACGATGAGGACGCGGACTACTTCTCCAGCCTGTACGCCGACAGTGACGACGAGTCCGACGACGACCCGTTCCGCACGGCGCGCCGCGACACCCGGCACGAGTCGACGCAGGCGATGGACGTGGTCTTCGACGATGACGACGACCTTGACGAGGAGCGGCCTTCCGCACGAGACCACCGCTCCCCGGAGCCGGAGGACGTCCCAGCCGCCCCGGCGCAGGGCAACGACTCTCTCGCGGTGTTGGCGAGCCTCGGCCAGGAGTCTGCTCCCTCCGCGCTGGCCCCGAACGGCGAGCCGGACGCTGCGCAGCGTCCCGCCGACCCTCCGGCTGCCGCGAGCCGCGTGGACGACGACCCGTTGAGCGCCCCTCGGCCCTCCGCGTACGACACCGGAAGCCACCACCGCACTTCCTACGAGGTGGCGGGTGCTCCGACCGCGTCGGCACGGCCGGACGACGACCCGTTGAGCGCTCCCCGGTCTTCCGCGTACGACACCGGCAGCCACCGTCGCGACAGCTCGTACGACGATCCGCTGTCGTCGCCTTCGTTCAGCACCGGCTCCCACAGCCGGAGTGGTCTGGGTGGTGCGCCGTCCCCGTTCGACAGCGGTTCACACGAGCGGAGCCGCTACGACACGCCGCTGCCGGGGGCTCCGTCGGAGCGGTCCGCAGCGCCGGATCCGCTCACCGATCCGTCGTTCACGCCCACGAGCGCGTCCTCCGACACTGGTTCTCCGATCTGGTCGAGCCTGGACACGGGTTCCTACCAGCGGACGTCTCCGGTGCCGCCCAGTCCGCCGCCTTCCGGTGGGCAGCCGCCGCTGGGCGACCCGGCGGAAGCACCCCCTGCTTTCCCCGCCTCATCGACCCCTGCCAGCGGCACCCCCGGTGGCTACGGGTCCACCCCCTACCCGCCCACCCCCGGTTCCTTCAGCTCCTACGACACCGGAACCCAGCCCCGCACCGACTACAACACACCACCCCCCGCATCCACCGGGGACACCGGGTACGGGGCTCCGCTGTTCCCTGCCTCGGGCGAACCGGCTGCTGAGCCGCCGTCTCCTGCCGCTGACCCGTGGGAGCGTCCCCTGTGGGGCCAGAGCCCGACCGGTGGGCAGCCGCCGCTGGGCGACCCGGCGGGAGCACCCCCTGCTTTCCCCGCCTCATCGACCCCTGCCAGCGGCACCCCCGGCGGCTACGGGTCCACCCCCTACCCGCCCACCCCCGGTTCCTTCAGCTCCTACGACACCGGAACCCAGCCCCGCACCGACTACAACACACCACCCTCCGCGCCTTCGGGAACGCCTTATCAGAGCTACGACGTGCTGGGGGACTATCCGCAATCGCCTCCCTCACCAGCGGGGTACGGCGAACCGGGGTATGACCGGCCGCAGGAGTGGCCGCCTGCACGGCCCGACGGTCGCTTCGACGACCGTCCCGACGGCTACCCCTACCGGTAGGACCACGTTCACGCGGTGCGGGGAACCGCGGTTCCCCGCACCGCGTGCTTTTCTCCGTCTGCTCCTACCGCCGCTTGCTCAGCGCGCCTTCCCGCTGGATGAGCGGGCACGAGTCGTGACGAGGAGGTCGGCGATGCTCTGCTTTGCGGTCGCCGCTGGTGGGATCGCGGACCGGAAACCACCCGGGTTCGGGGACGTGCGGGCTCTGGAATGCCTCGGGTGTGCCGGTAGCGGACAGGCGTCTGCCCCGGCGGCGCGCCAGCTGGAGAGGAAGACGAAGGGTGGGCGGCCCGCTAGCGGGCCGCGTGTCTACTCTTCGGACTGATCCTGCTGCGGCCCCGGTTCACGTTCGTCGTTCTCCACCGGCGACGCCTGGTAGATGGCGAGACCGATGATGACGACGATCGCGACGACGGGAAGACCGAACATCAGCAGATACACCGTGGGGCTCATGCTCACCATCTCGGGTTGGTCAGGCGCTGCAACCTCTCCAATGTAACGGTGGGCACGGACTTTACGGGGCACGCACCGCATCTTCGGCGGGCCCTTCCCCCAGTATTTTCTTCCCGTCCGGTGTGACCAGCGGTGCTGTGGGGCATCCCGTGCCACGACGGGCTTTTTCGCGGGTGCCGCAACCCGCTTTCCAACGGTTGCCGAAACCAGCGGATGCCCTGCGTGCCCTGGACGGGGACGACACGGCTGTGTTCCTCGACTCCCGGAAAGACCTCAGACTTCTCGGGGCGCTAAAGAGCGAACAGTCCTGCTCTCGCGCATAAAAGACCAGGCCAGAAGGGCGGAAAACAGGGAGTCGGCCGGTAAGCCGGATTCTGTCAACCCTGAACGGGTTGTGACGGCCATCCATCTAGGACCGCTGTTGCCAGCGGCCTCATGCGGTCTACCCACGGACATCGGACGGGCCGCCCTCAAGCGTCCGTGCAGGAGACCGAAGTCTCCCTCTTGACCTTGCTCCGGGTGGGGTTTACCTAGCCGACCGGATCACTCCGGCCGCTGGTGGTCTCTTACACCACCGTTTCACCCTTACCGTCCCACGGGGACGGCGGTCTGTTTTCTGTGGCACTATCCCGCGGGTCACCCCGGGTCGGTGTTACCGACCACCCTGCCCTGTGGAGTCCGGACTTTCCTCGACACCGCGTGCGCGGTGCCGCGGCCGTCTGGCCGACTCCCTGTAGTAAAGAATTGTACGCCCCGGTGTTTTCTTCCGCGGCCAGTCGCGGCCTAGCAGGCCAGGTGGCCGGTGTCGTTCAGGGAACGCACCACCATCGGGCCATCGCTGAAGCAGTGGACCTCGCAGAGGCACGCCACATCCAGATGCATCCGGTACAGCGCCGGCAGCGGGGCGAGCATGGCCTGCTGGACCAGCAGTTTGATCGGGGTGACGTGGGTGACCACCACCACGGTGCGGCCGCGGTGCCGGGCGAGCACCCGGTCCCGGGCCCGGGTGACCCGGCGGGAGACTTCGGCAAAACTCTCCCCTCCCGGAGGGGGGACGTGCGGGTCGGAGAGCCAGCGGTGGAACTCCTGCGGGGAGTGCTTGCGCGCTTCAGCGAACGTCATCCCCTCCCAGGCGCCGAAGTCGGCTTCCCGGAAGTCCTCCTCCACTTCCACGTCCAGTCCGCATTCCTTGGCCACGTACTGGGCGGTGTCCAGGGTGCGGCGCAGCGGGGAGGAGACGACCACGTCGACGGGGCGTTGCGCGAGCCGCCGTGCCGCGGCTTTAGCCTGCTCGTGGCCGACTTCGGTGAGGGGGATGTCGCCGATCCCGGCGAAACGCCGCTCCACGGACATGGGTGTCTGGCCGTGGCGCAGCAGCAGGAGCCGGGTGGGGTTGGTGTCCGCTGGTCCCCAGCCCAGCGCGGTGCCGTCGGTCTTCCCCTGGTCCACCGGCGGTTCGACCGGTTCGGCTGCCTGCACCGGTTCTGTTCGCTGGGTGCTCCAGTTGCGCACAGCGCCGTCGAGCGCTTCGTTGGCGAGCCGGTCGGCCTGCGCGTTCTGCTCCCGCGGCACCCACCGGTACGTCACCGACGCCAGTGACGCTGCGACCTGCCGGGCCTGGCGGGCCAGCGGCTGCAGCGCCGGATGTTTGATCTTCCAGCGGCCCGACATCTGTTCCACCACGAGCTTGGAGTCCATGCGGACCTCCACTGCGGCGGTCGGGTCAATCGCGGCCGCTGCTTCCAGGCCCGCGATCAGGCCCCGGTATTCGGCCACATTGTTGGTGGCCTCCCCGATCGGGGAGGCGACTTCCGCGAGGAGTTCCCCCGTGTCGGCGTCGCGCACCCGGGCCCCGTACCCGGCTGGGCCGGGGTTGCCCCGGGACGCGCCGTCCGCTTCGATGACGATCCTGCGTCCCATCCCTGCTCTCATTTCGCCGCGGTCACAGCCCGGAGTCTGCGACACGCACCAGGATGCGGCGGCAGTTCTCGCACCGGGTCACCTCTTCGGGCGGGGCCAGGCGCATCTCCCGCAGTTCGGCGGCGCTCAACTGCAGTTTGCAGCCCTCGCACCGGCCGTAGCGCAGGGCTGCTGCTCCGATCCCCGCGTACTGTTCCCGCAGCCGTTCGTAGAGGTTGAGCAGGTCTTCAGGGAGCTCTTTGACGATCCGGCTGCGCCGCTGGGTGGCGCTGTCCAGCTCGTCCTTGATCCGCAGCACCGCTTCGGAGCGGCGGTTTTCTGCGTCATCCCGTTCCTCAACGGCTTCGGTCACTTTCCGGTCGAGGTCCGCGCGGCGCTTGTCGGCTTCCTCCCGGCGCTCCATCAGCTCAAGAGCGATGTCTTCCAACTCGCTCTGCCGGCGCGCCAGCAACTCGATCTCTGCTTGGAGACTCTCCAATTCCCGGGGAGAGGAGATCTGACCGGATTCCATGCGCTGAGTGTTGCGTTCGGCGCGTGCCCGCACTTGGTCGATGTCACGCTCGACTTTGCGCTGCTCCCGGTCGAGGTCGCGGAGCTCTGTCTCGGTGACCGCCAACTGGTCGCGGAGCTCGGTGAGTCGCGCTTCACACTGTCGGAGCTGCTCTTCTTCCGGCAGGGCACGCAGCAGACGGTTGAGCCGGTCACGTTCGGTGTCGGTCTCTTGGAGATCAAGCAGTCGAAGCTGGTGAGCGGGTTCTGCTTTCAACGGTCCTCTGTTCTGTTCTCGACGACGGTGATGGCGCCGCAGTGCATCAAGGCGCAATAGCGGCGCCGAACGACTGCTGCCAAGCGTCAGTAGCGGTTGCGGATACGCGAATTTCCACGTTAGCCCGCTCTCCGCCCAAAGCGTCGCGGAGCCGGGCTGCTCCCTCCGCCAGCCACGGCCATTCGGTGGCCCAGTGTGCGGCGTCGATCAGGGCGATATCGCCGTGTTCGGCGAACTCGGAGGCCGGGTGGTGGCGCAGGTCGGCGGTGAGGAACAGGTCCACTCCGGCACGGCGTGCCGTGTCCAGGAGGGAGTCGCCTGCACCCCCGGACACCGCGATCGTCCGCACCGTGCGGTCCAGGTCCCCGGCCACCCGCAGGCCGCTGGTGGTGGGCGGCAGACCGCGGGCTGCTTGCGCGGCGAACTCGCGGACCGTCATCGGCTCGTTGAGTTCCCCGATGCGTCCGATACCGCGCTGGCCTTCAGGGTCGGTGGGGTCGGGGTCGAGCGGACGCAGCGGCCCGTCGAGTCCGACAGCGGCCGCGAGCGCGTCGGACACACCCGGCGCAGCGGTGTCAGCGTTGGTGTGCGCCGTGTACAGGGCGATACCGGCGCGGATCAGCCGGTGAACCAGTCGCCCCTTGGGGGTGGTGGCGGCCACGCTCGTCACCCCGCGCAGCAGGAGGGGGTGGTGGGTGATGATCAGGTCGGCGCCCCACTGTTCGGCCTCGTTCACGACCACGCCCACCGGGTCCACCGCGAACAGGATCCGTCGGACCGGCTGGTCGGGGTCTCCGCACACCAGTCCGACCGCATCCCAGGACGCGGCCCAGGCCGGATCGTAGATCGCTTCAAAGGCGGCAGTCACTTCGTGCAGTGTCAACGGTGAAGGGCTCACGCAGGCAGCGTAACGCTTCACCGCCGTGGTGTGCCCTAGGGTCCGACGCGGTGTCCCGCGGCCCCGGCCCTGGGCAGCGGGGCGGGAACAGCCGGGCCGGGACGGACGGCAGGTGCTGCAGTCCAAGGCTTGGGGCGGCACTACGCTGGTCGTCCATGGCCCTCGCACCTTTCTCCCGTATCGGAGCGCACGTTCCGGTCTCCGGTGGCCTGGCCAAGCGTGGGTTGTCCTACGCTGACGCGATCGGCGCCGAAGTCATCCAAGTCTTCGTCACCAATCCGCGAAGCTGGGCACATACTCCGGGGAACGCGGAGCAGGATGCGCTGCTGCGCGCCCGCACTGACCTCCCGGTTTTCGTCCACGCCTGCTATCTGATCAACTTGGGTTCGCCCGACGAGGAGATCGCTGCCCGGTCGGTGGCGTCGTTGGAGTACACGCTGCAGCGGGCCGCGCAGATCGGGGCCCGCGGCGTGGTGGTGCACACCGGGTCCGCGGTGCGCGGGGGCCGTGCCGCCGGTCTGGCACGGGTGCGGGCCCGGCTGCTGCCGATTCTGGAGGCGCTGGACGAGGCTGCGCCGCCGGTCCTGCTGGAGCCGATGGCGGGGCAGGGGCAGGTGCTCTGCGCCACGGTGGACGATCTCGCCGACTACTTGGACGCGGTGGACCGCCACCCTAAGGCGGGGGTGTGTCTGGATACCGCGCACGTGTTCGGAGCGGGCCACGACGTCTCCACCCGAGCGGGAATGCGGACAATGTTGGACCGGTTCGGCGAGGTGGTCGGAGCGGACCGGTTGCGGCTGGTGCATGCCAATGATTCGGCTGCGCCGTGCGGGAGCCGCCGGGACCGGCACGCCGGTATCGGACTGGGCTATATCGGCGCTGACCCGTTCGCCGAAGTGTTCACGCACCCGGTTTCCGCGGGGGTTCCCGTGGTGGTGGAGACCCCGGGCCCGGAGGGGCCGCATGCCCGGGATGTGGCCACGCTCAAAGAGTTGCGGGCGCAGGCTGCGACGCCGGAGCAGGAGGCTGCGCGGTGATGCACGCAAGGAGAAAGCGGCGTGCAGGGAAGGCCGGATGCGGGTCGGTTTAGGCCACAATTAGGGGAGGACCGCGAGGGAAGGACACACCGCCATGGATCCCGTGAGTCTGGTGGTCGGCGCGATGATCGCCCTGGGAGGGGTGCTGGTGGGACGCCTGCTGCCCAACCGCCGCTCCTCCGTGCCTCCGGCGCAGGCTTCTCTCACTCAGGGTCCGCGCACCCCTCAGCCGATCTGCGGTTGCGGACACCACCTGGTTTTCCACGACCAAAAGGACAAGACGTGCCAGGCGCAGGTGGTGATTCCGGGACGGTGGACTGGGGAGCGCACCCACACCTACCGGAAGTGCATGTGCCAGGGGTATCGGGGGCCGATGCCGGTGGACGAGTACTACGTGCCCGACATCATCGACGGGGAGTAGGCCGCAGCCCGGTGCGGGGAGCGCTGCTGGGAGCGGGCGGCTTCCCGGCGGGCTCCTTCAGCTACCGCGGCGTAGACGGCGCGGGCGACTCGGCCGCCCCAGCGGGAGCGGACTCCGCCGAACAGTTCCCGCTGGGCGGGCGGGGTGTCGCCGACGAGTGCCGCAACGCAAACCGCGTCTGAGGCGGTGCCGGTGCAGGCGTACCCGCTGTCGAAGAGTGCCTGGACTTTGGCTTCGGTGGCAGTGGCGACCAGGTTGACGAGTGCGGTGTCCGACATGGGGGCGGGCACGGCGACGACGATGTTGATCGTCCCGGGGCGGGTCTCTTCGCCGGGGAGGCGTGCTTCGTCGAGCGCGGGGTCGGCGGCCGCCCAGGTGGGGCGGCCGAGTCCGACGGTGGCGAGGACTTCGACCCCGTGGTCGTCAGCGAAGCATGCTTCGCTGACGTTGGCGGCGGTGAGCAGGCCTACCCCGGTGCCGGTCATCCCGAAGTGGGTGGCGAGTTCTTCGAGGTGGTTGTCCGGGTCGGTCCGCCGGTAGTCGCCGTCGACTTGGGCGTTGATGACGTAGTCCCGTGGTCCGAGGCCGCCGCCGAGCACGCTGGAGGCGGCCATGCGCCAGCCGGGGCCGCACTGCCAGAGCACTGCGGCAAGGGCGCGGCCGTTGTCGCGCCGCCAGCGCAGGTGCGCGGTGAGGAGGGTGCCGTCGCCGATCGTCTCCGTGTCCACTCCGCTCTCCAGGGTCGGTTCCGCGGGGCCACTTTAACGAGTCCGCATCGGGCGGCAGCGGGGTCATGCTTCCATCTGGGCGAATGCCACGCGGAGTACTGCGAGTCTCACGCTTCGTCCCATTGTCTTTTTACGGAGGGTTTACACGGCACATCCGGAACGTTACCCTCCTACTGGGAGCGCTCCCGTGACTCAGGCCACAGGCCCCCTTCCCGGGGCGAGCCCCCACCACCCCGGGAAGGCCACTGCGACCCCTGAGCTCAATTCATGGGAGCGCTCCCATGCCAGTGCTCCCGGCAGAAAGGAGAGAACCGGAACCCGGTACCGCTGGTTTCACTGATCCCCCTGTTTTCACCCGGCATCGCCCCGACACCAGCGATGCCACCCCCGCGGCGGCTGCAGTCCACACCCGGCACGCCGCACACCCCTCTCCTGTGTGACACGCGGTTCCGAACGGCCTTGCCGGTTCTCGGTATGCCGACGAACGGCACGGCTGCTCCGGAACCGGAAGATCCGGAGGTTATTTCCAAGCATGAGATCGTTACTGTCTCCCCGGCGCTGGCGCACGCTGGCCTCGGGGGCGCTCGCAGCGGCCCTGGCCGCCGCTGTACTCTCCCCCGGCGTCGCGCACGCCGCCGTCGCCTGCTCGGTGGACTACGACGACTCCAACGACTGGGGTAGCGGGTTCGTCGCCGAAGTCAAGGTGACCAACGAAGGCAGCGACCCCATCCAGAACTGGCAAGTAGGCTGGACCTTCCCCGGTAACCAGCAGATCACCAACGGCTGGAACGGCGTGTTCAGCCAGAGCGGCGCCAACGTCACCGTCCGCTACCCGGACTGGAACCCCAATATCGCCCCCGGAGCCACCATCTCCTTCGGCTTCCAGGGCACCTACAGCGGCTCCAACGACGCCCCGACCAGCTTCACCGTCAACGGCGTCACCTGCAGCGGATCCCAGCCCGCCAACCTGCCGCCCGATGTCACCCTGACATCCCCGGCCAACAACTCGACCTTCCTGGTCAACGACCCGATCGAGCTGACCGCGGTCGCCTCCGACCCCGACGGCTCGATCGACCGGGTGGAATTCGCCGCCGACAACACCGTCATCGGCACCGACACCACCTCCCCCTACAGCTTCACCTGGACGGACGCTGCCGCCGGCTCCTACTCGGTGACCGCGATCGCCTACGACGACCAGGGAGCCAGGACCGTCTCCGCTCCCATCGCCATCCGAGTGCTGGACCGGGCCGCCGTCATCGCCTCACCGCCCACCGTCCGCGTGCCGCAGGGCGGCACCGCCGACTTCGAGGTGCGGCTGTCCAACCAGCCCTCCGGCAACGTCACGGTCACCGTGGCGCGCACGTCGGGCAGCTCCGACCTGACCGTCTCCAGCGGCTCCCAACTCCAGTTCACCTCCAGCAACTGGAACCAGCCGCAGAAGGTGACCATCGCCTCCGCTGACAACGGCGGAAACCTGGCCGAGGCGGTCTTCACCGTCAGCGCCCCCGGCCACGACTCGGCCGAGGTGACGGTCCGGGAGATCGACCCGAACACCAGCTCCTACGACCAGGCCTTCCTGGAGCAGTACGAGAAGATCAAGGACCCCGCCAGCGGCTACTTCCGCGAATTCAACGGGCTCCTGGTCCCCTACCACTCGGTGGAGACCATGATCGTCGAGGCTCCGGACCACGGCCACCAGACCACGTCCGAGGCGTTCAGCTACTACCTGTGGCTGGAGGCGTACTACGGCCGGGTCACCGGTGACTGGAAGCCGCTCCACGACGCCTGGGAGTCGATGGAGACCTTCATCATCCCCGGCACCAAGGACCAGCCGACCAACTCCGCCTACAACCCGAACTCCCCGGCGACCTACATCCCCGAGCAGCCCAACGCTGACGGCTACCCGTCGCCTCTCATGAACAACGTCCCGGTGGGTCAAGACCCGCTCGCCCAGGAGCTGAGCTCCACCTACGGGACCAACGAGATCTACGGCATGCACTGGCTGCTCGACGTGGACAACGTCTACGGCTTCGGGTTCTGCGGCGACGGCACCGACGACGCCCCCGCCTACATCAACACCTACCAGCGTGGTGCGCGCGAGTCGGTGTGGGAGACCATTCCGCACCCGTCCTGCGACGACTTCACGCACGGCGGCCCCAACGGCTACCTGGACCTGTTCACCGACGACCAGAACTACGCCAAGCAGTGGCGCTACACCAACGCCCCCGACGCTGACGCGCGGGCCGTCCAGGTGATGTTCTGGGCGCACGAATGGGCCAAGGAGCAGGGCAAGGAGAACGAGATCGCGGGCCTGATGGACAAGGCGTCCAAGATGGGCGACTACCTCCGGTACGCGATGTTCGACAAGTACTTCAAGAAGATCGGCAACTGCGTCGGCGCCACCTCCTGCCCGGGTGGCCAAGGCAAGGACAGCGCGCACTACCTGCTGTCCTGGTACTACTCCTGGGGCGGCTCGCTCGACACCTCCTCTGCGTGGGCGTGGCGTATCGGCTCCAGCTCCTCGCACCAGGGCTACCAGAACGTGCTCGCTGCCTACGCGCTCTCGCAGGTGCCCGAACTGCAGCCTGACTCCCCGACCGGTGTCCAGGACTGGGCCACCAGCTTCGACCGCCAGTTGGAGTTCCTCCAGTGGCTGCAGTCCGCTGAAGGTGGTATCGCCGGTGGCGCCACCAACAGCTGGAAGGGAAGCTACGACACCCCGCCGACCGGCCTGTCGCAGTTCTACGGCATGTACTACGACTGGCAGCCGGTCTGGAACGACCCGCCGTCCAACAACTGGTTCGGCTTCCAGGTCTGGAACATGGAGCGCGTCGCCCAGCTCTACTACGTGACCGGCGACGCCCGGGCCGAGGCCATCCTCGACAAGTGGGTGCCGTGGGCCATCCAGCACACCGACGTGGACGCCGACAACGGCGGCCAGAACTTCCAGGTCCCCTCCGACCTGGAGTGGTCGGGCCAGCCTGACACCTGGACCGGCACCTACACCGGCAACCCGAACCTGCACGTCCAGGTCGTCTCCTACAGCCAGGACGTCGGTGTGACCGCCGCTCTGGCCAAGACCCTGATGTACTACGCGAAGCGTTCGGGCGACACCACCGCCCTCGCCACCGCGGAGGGTCTGCTGGACGCCCTGCTGGCCCACCGGGACAGCATCGGTATCGCCACCCCCGAGCAGCCGAGCTGGGACCGTCTGGACGACCCGTGGGACGGCTCCGAGGGCCTGTACGTGCCGCCGGGCTGGTCGGGCACCATGCCCAACGGTGACCGCATCGAGCCGGGCGCGACCTTCCTGTCCATCCGCTCGTTCTACAAGAACGACCCGCTGTGGCCGCAGGTCGAGGCACACCTGAACGACCCGCAGAACGTCCCGGCGCCGATCGTGGAGCGCCACCGCTTCTGGGCTCAGGTGGAAATCGCGACCGCGTTCGCAGCCCACGACGAACTGTTCGGGGCCGGAGCTCCCTGATCCTGAACAGTCCGTCTCCTGACCGGCGGTCCGTGGCGGCGTAGTGCTCCCCCGCCGCGGACCGCCCTCCACCACCCCCCTGGGGCCGTCCGGCGCACCAACACCGGACGGCCCCAGACTCCTTTCACGGCCTGCTACTCGGCCCGACGCCCCGCCCTATCCAGCCCGATCAACCAGGTCAGCGTAGTCCGGGTGCCGCTCGAGCCACGCCTTGACATAGGGGCAGACCGCACGCACCCGCAGCCCGCGGGCCCGCACATCATCCAACGCCTCCCGCACCAGCCGGCTGCCCATCCCCTTCCCCTGGAAAGAGCCGTCCACCCGAGTGTGGAAGAAGACCACCCGATCACCGGCAACAGGCTGGTATTCCGTGAAACCGGCGATTTTCTCCCCGGCACGGATCTCGTACCGGTGCTGTGCCGGATTGTCGATCACCGTGACATCCATGGCGTTCCCCTCCCGTTCCCCAGGCGGCGGCGCATCTCTCATCCGGCGGCCTGCCCAGGACTGTCCTCTTCCCCAGGACAGCCTGAGCACGCGCCCACACGGCGAACCCCCGCCACAGCCCTAGCATGGTGAACGGCCACGGTCGCAGGGCGACCACGACACCGAGGAGGAGTGATGGGCGACGGCGGCACAGTACGCCACCCTTCCGTACGTGCCGTATCACCGGCAGCGTTGGACGAGGCGGTACGCGTCCTGCGGGCAGGCGGCCTCGTAGCTTTCCCCACCGAAACCGTCTACGGCCTAGGCGCGGACGCCGCGAACCCGGCCGCGGTAGCGCGCATTTTCGCCGCCAAAGGCCGTCCCGCTGACCACCCCCTGATCGTGCACGTCGCTTCCGCGGAGAGCGCGCGCGACTGGGCTGCTACCTTTCCTCCTCTCGCCCGCACGCTGGCGGACGCGTTCTGGCCCGGACCGCTGACCCTCATCCTCCCCCGCTCCGCCCAAGTGCCGGACGCAGTGACCGGTGGACGCGCCACGGTAGGGCTGCGGGTCCCCGACCAGCCGGTCGCGCTCGCACTCCTGGAACGCTTCGGCGGCGGAATCGCCGCACCTTCCGCGAACCGGTTCGGCCGAGTGAGCCCGACCACGGCCGCGCACGTTGCCGCTGACCTCGGGGACCGGGTCGACCTGGTGTTGGACGGCGGACCGTGCACGGTCGGCGTGGAATCGACGATCGTCGAAGTGGCCGACGGCCGACTCACCGTGCTCCGCACCGGAGGCATCACCCCCGACGACCTTGCCGCGGTCACCGGCGCCCCCGTCGACACCACCCCCACCGGACCGGCCCGGGCACCCGGCATGCTCGCCGCCCACTACGCACCCGCCGCACGGGTCGTGCTAGCCGAAGCAACAGAAGCCGCGGACACGGTCGCCCAGTGGGTGGAGAAAGGACACCGGGTGGCTGTGCTGGCGGAGACCGCTACCGTGCCCGAAAACCTGCCGGAAGGCGTGGTGGTGCTACCGTCCCCTGCTTCGGCTCGGGACTATGCCCGCGTGCTGTACCAGCGGCTGCGGGACGTGGACGCGGCGGGAGCCGACGTGGTCGTCGCGATCCCCCCCGAACCCGCGGGGATCGGCTTGGCGGTACGGGACCGGCTGCTGCGCGCATCCCGGGCGCACTGACCTCTCCCCCTGGGGCAAGGGATTTTTCCGCATAGACGAGCCCGTTTCCGGGCTCTCTTTCTGTGGAGACAGAAAGAGAGCACCGACACCAGGGAGGGCCGATGAAAGCTCAAGCCGGAGACCGGATCGTTGTGGAACGCCCCCGCGATGACCTGCCCGCGCGCAAAGGCGTCGTGCTCAAAGTGCAGGGGGACAACGGGGGCCCGCCCTACTGGGTGCGGTGGGAGGACGAAGGCCGGGAAACCCTCGTCTACCCGGGACCGGACGCCCGTATCGAGCCCCGCCACCCCGTCCCCCAAGCCCGCCAGGAGCATACGGAGGCCCGTCAACCGCAGCCGGGACAGTCCCTGAAACGGATACAGATCGACGTCGCAGTGTCGGAGGTGCACGAGAACGGCTCCGTGCGCACCCTCGCCGAAGCGCAACTGCCGTCCACCAAGTGGAACCTGCGCGGCCACGGAGAAGCACGCAAGCATCCCACCGACGCCGATATCCCGGAGATTGGGGAGGAACTAGCCGTGGCGCGGGCGCTGTCCGATCTCGCCCACAAGCTGCGCCGAGTAGCCGCAGAAGACATCGAACAGGCCAGCCAAGCGTGGCAGCCCACGTGACCCGCAGCACCAGCAGCCCTGACAGCAGCGGGCACTCAGCGGTGCCGTTGCTGTCAGAGTTTCTCGTTCGATGCACAGCCCAAGGGCCCACGCGTGCTGGCCTGAGGCAGCGCTAAGTAACCGATAGCGCTCCTCAATGCCCGAGCAGTCCAGGCACCGCTGCATTCCCACAACTTTCGAGAAGGCGCCAGGGACATCAGTGGTTGTGTCCGATCTATCCCCACGTGCGTGGGGCTCACCTCCTGATCATCGTCCTATCCCTCCATTATCGAAACCGGTCCATCCCCACGTGCGTGGGGCTCACCGGCGGTGGAGGGGGGTAGGGGGTTTTCTCCCGGTCCATCCCCACGTGCGTGGGGCTCACTCATCGATGACGTACACCACGGAGCTGGAGGCGGTCCATCCCCACGTGCGTGGGGCTCACGAAGGCAGCCGCGTTCCGACTGGAGAGTGTGGCCGGTCCATCCCCACGTGCGTGGGGCTCACAGTTCTGCCAGTGTGGCCATTCAGCATCCCTCCGGTCCATCCCCACGTGCGTGGGGCTCACCGGTGCCCGCCGTCTGGTGCGGCGGGCTCTGTGCGGTCCATCCCCACGTGCGTGGGGCTCACCCTGTCGCGGACGCCCCCGCGGCAGGGCCCTTCGGTCCATCCCCACGTGCGTGGGGCTCACCAGATCAGGAGCTGACGATGGTGTCCCTGCCTCGGTCCATCCCCACGTGCGTGGGGCTCACCAACGGAGAAAGCCCCCAGACGAGTCTGAGGGCGGTCCATCCCCACGTGCGTGGGGCTCACTTCCCCTGATCGTGACGACGGTAGCCCAGAACCGGTCCATCCCCACGTGCGTGGGGCTCACACGGTCGGGAAGCAGCGGAAATCGCTGGTCGGCGGTCCATCCCCACGTGCGTGGGGCTCACCTGTGTGTCCAGGTCTGCCAGTGGCAGGAGCACGGTCCATCCCCACGTGCGTGGGGCTCACGTACATCACTGAAGCTGACCGTGAAGTGTCACCGGTCCATCCCCACGTGCGTGGGGCTCACCCCCAGGCCGCGACGCAGCGGGGTGGCACCGTTGGTCCATCCCCACGTGCGTGGGGCTCACATCTACAGTCAGGGCTCCTCGTCGTCGTGGGCGGGTCCATCCCCACGTGCGTGGGGCTCACAGCTCCAAGAAATCATCAAGCTGGTCGGGGTTCGGTCCATCCCCACGTGCGTGGGGCTCACGAATCCGCGTCCCAGCGGCTCGTGGGGCACGTCCGGTCCATCCCCACGTGCGTGGGGCTCACACGAACCCCAGCCCTGCTACATCGAAGTCGACCGGTCCATCCCCACGTGCGTGGGGCTCACTGCGTGGGGTTGATGAGCATGAACCTAGCGGCGCGGTCCATCCCCACGTGCGTGGGGCTCACGGCCGCTAATCCGGGAAGCTGCAGGCCGGGAACGGTCCATCCCCACGTGCGTGGGGCTCACGTACATCACTGAAGCTGACCGTGAAGTGTCACCGGTCCATCCCCACGTGCGTGGGGCTCACGGTCTAACGTCGCCCTGGACAGGTCGATGAGGTCGGTCCATCCCCACGTGCGTGGGGCTCACGCGCTCTCGTCGACGTCGTTGGTGGTCGCGCTCGGTCCATCCCCACGTGCGTGGGGCTCACGAACTCGTCCGCAGCCCCGCCTACGGGTGCGGCGGTCCATCCCCACGTGCGTGGGGCTCACGACGACATCGAACTCGTCGACGCCCGCTCCTACGGTCCATCCCCACGTGCGTGGGGCTCACAGTCGGCGGAACGCTCGTGCGCCTCAGCGATGCGGTCCATCCCCACGTGCGTGGGGCTCACAGTTCTGCCAGTGTGGCCATTCAGCATCCCTCCGGTCCATCCCCACGTGCGTGGGGCTCACTATCCATACGCCGCGGACGCTGCCCGGGTCTTCGGTCCATCCCCACGTGCGTGGGGCTCACCGGCGGGGATTGGGATGTGTAGCCGGGCGGGTGCGGTCCATCCCCACGTGCGTGGGGCTCACTGGGTGATCGGAGGTCGACCGGGTGGGCGTGCCGGTCCATCCCCACGTGCGTGGGGCTCACATCGACCGCGTTAAGACCAAGCGCGGTCAGGCACGGTCCATCCCCACGTGCGCGGGGCTCACGGGTCGCCCGAGACCGGCCGACCGCCGAGGAGGCGGTCCATCCCCACGTGCGTGGGGCTCACATTCGGCGTGGCCGTTCGACCGCCGCAGTGGCAGGTCCATCCCCACGTGCGTGGGGCTCACGTCGGCCTGGAACTGCTCGACCGCGGCAACAGTCGGTCCATCCCCACGTGCGTGGGGCTCACCTGATGACAACCCGGATCATTAGTGCAGGCTCCGGTCCATCCCCACGTGCGTGGGGCTCACCGCCTGCCCACCTATGCCGCGCTAGCGGCCGAGGGTCCATCCCCACGTGCGTGGGGCTCACTTCCCCTGATCGTGACGACGGTAGCCCAGAACCGGTCCATCCCCACGTGCATGGGGCTCACACGGTCGGGAAGCAGCGGAAATCGCTGGTCGGCGGTCCATCCCCACGTGCGTGGGGCTCACCCAGTCCGAGAGTTCGTCTGCCAGTTCGACGACGGTCCATCCCCACGTGCGTGGGGCTCACCTCCGCGGAGAACGCTCCCTCCACTCCTCGTCCGGTCCATCCCCACGTGCGTGGGGCTCACAGCTGACAGCCCTCGTTGACCTGGTCGCCGAGCGGTCCATCCCCACGTGCGTGGGGCTCACCGCACCTCCCCTCCTCGCACCAGATGGTCAGGAGGTCCATCCCCACGTGCGTGGGGCTCACTGGTCCCGCCGCAGGAGAACCCGGTTCGGATCGGTCCATCCCCACGTGCGTGGGGCTCACACGATAGTGTGACACAGAACACACTGTTCTAGCGGTCCATCCCCACGTGCGTGGGGCTCACGTGCCCTAGCTCTACCCTCCGAAACGGAGATCCGGTCCATCCCCACGTGCGTGGGACTCACCCACACCACGCACCGGCTGTACCGGGGGACCTCGGTCCATCCCCACGTGCGTGGGACTCACAGAAGCTGACCTGCAACTTTGCGAGGCGTTATCTCCTCGTTACCAAAGGCGTGGACAACTTCGTCGCACAAGACACTCTAGACCGTTTTCCAGAAATCTGAGTCAGAACTAGAACCCAATTAATCACCGTCGCCATACGCGGAATGCCTGGCGGTCCCTGCGTGGCCATGACGAGCTTTCTTCTTGCGCGACGGATGACGGTTGATGGCACCACGCCCACGGGGCTCAGGGGAAGTGCTGTAGCTGGCCTCAATACAGCAAGACGCCCGGGGCCGTACCGGCTCCCGGGCGTCTCCGAGTGCGTATCGACGTGGGCGCGAGAGGACTCGAACCTCCGACCGCCCGCTTGTAAGGCAAAGGCATCACTAGTTCGAACCATGGCTAACCTGGGCTAATACGAAAAGACGCCCGTTTTCGGCCGGGGACAAGCCGTGGCCGTTGCTGTCACGGTTGCTGTCCCTTTCTCCCCCTTCTCACCTCACAGACGGCAGGGAACAGCAACCACTGACCACGGTCCGCTGTCGGGTCCCCTTCGGCTTCGGCCTCCCCCGTTCCAACGGCGGGCGCCCACGGCTCTCGGTCCGTGGCGCTCGATCGCGCCGGAGCGCTCAGCCACAGACAGGCAGGGTCGCGCGATCGAGTGCCACGGGAACCGAGAACGCCATCAACCACAGGCGAGACCACGGGCCAGGGGCCAGATTCCGCCAGTTTGCGCGATGTCTCGTTGCTTTGGCCTGTGCTGTGGTGGGATACCGATCAATGCAGCTCGGCCTTGTGACGGTGTGGCTGTGGCTCGGGACCGGGCGACAGCCCGCAGCCCGAGCCACAGCCACACCCTGCGACGGCGCGCAGCGCCGTCGCCTTGATCCCATAAAGCCCAATTCGGCAACCAGAATTATCCGGAGAGAAAGTGGAACGTATTGAATTTATCGTAACTCAACTCGAAGAAGCAAAAAGAATGATAGACCTCGGAGGAATTCCTCGCTTCAGATTGGCATTTTTGCTACTAGACAATGTTGTAGAACTCTCCATGAGAAGAATAATAAAGGAAAATCTATTGATTAATAATCATACAAATCTTAAATCCATCAAATTTTGGGAACAGATGCTAGACATCTCCAGTGAAAATTTAGACCAGGAAAGAATTCGGAAAACTTTAGAAAGTCTAAAAAATGAGACCGTACCTCCTAAAAAAGTACAGCGAATAGAAAGTCATTTCGACGAGAAGGCCCATTTTCTGGCACAGAGGGGCGTAATTAGCCACCCTCTTGCCAGAACAATAACGAAGATGCATTCGTACAGAAATGAAGTTTACCATCGGGACAACATTCGCCATGAATCAATTAAGCCAGCAACTACCATTCTATTTGATGTCGCTTGTCTTCTTTTTTCTAAAGTAAGGCAACAATTTGTTGTTTGGCCACTTTCTGATTCTCTAAGAGAGATTTGCGACCGCTACGGAGTCAAGTATGAAATGTTCTCCCCCTTGGATGTTTGTGATACCGTTGCAAGAGAACTCAGAAGACAGCTTGACCTCAACGAGGAAACCTTAAAACTTGCCCTGATCGAACACCTGAAGTCACGAATACAGCATATTGAGGAAAATCTGGACTTCCTTATTTCTTGTCTCCCCATCGTGGACAACCGGGAGGAGATGCTGAAGCTAGTTCAGTTTGACAGATACTCAGAAGAGATAGAATTGGAGAATGTCCTAAGCTTGAAGTTTCGATACAGAGAAAAAGACCTTATCAGATGGAGAAAAAGAGCAGAAGACATCCGAAAAGAGGAAGAAAGGTATAGGATATTTTCGCGCTTTGCGGACATTGAAGACGAGCTCGAACCCCTCGAAAACATCGTCCAAAAGAATGTCTCCGAGACGGAGAAGCACATCAACTTTCGAGACTAGACCCTGTAAATAAAATAAGAACTCCCATGTCCTCCAACTATCTACAAGAACTCGGCACAAAATTGAGTCAAGCCAGAAAGAAGTCTGGCTTGTCCACCAGAGAGCTGGCAAACATCTCACACACAAACCAATCTACCATCTCACGGATAGAAAACGGCCAGCGCATAAAGTCAACCGAGACAATAAAAAAGATCATTACAGCCCTACCGATATCCACAGAAGAGACAGAGCACCTCATTTCCGAGACTTTGAAAGCTTATGCAACGAGAACCAAGGAAAGGAGGATAGATGCTGGTTTTTCATTGAAACCGGATGCGGTTCGTCGGTTGGAGCGGTCGGCCTCTTCAGTGGCTGGTTTTCAGTCGGCGGTGATTCCTCGGCTGTTGCGGACCGGAAACTACGCCAAGGCTGCGAGGACTCGGGACCTCGGCGTCTCCGGCGTGCTCGATGACGAGACTCGGTCGTTCCGGTTCGTGGTGTCCGAGGGGGCGTTGCGGACCTGGCCGGGGGACGGTTCGGTGATGCTGGCCCAACTCGACTACGTGGCAGCGGTGTCAGAGCGGCCGAACGTATGGGTCGGGGTGGTGCCCTGGTCAGCTCGGCTGGATGTGGTGCCTCCGCACGGGTTCACGGTGTACGGGGATGAGGCGGTGTCGGTGGAGACCTTCACGGCTGAAGTGACCATCACCGATCCGGACGACGTGGCGGCCTACCGCGACGCCTTCGCCTCGGTGGAGCAGGCGGCCGTGTCCGGGGAGGAGGCACGGGAGTTGATCGCGACTGTCCGGGCAGACTTCGCGCGGCTCCTCGGCCAATCCAACTGATTCATTGATTTCGTTGAATCATTGCTCTGTCTTGGCTTACGCTCCCAACGTCAAGGTGTATAGCCCTCTAGACGGCGGTGGTTGCGGTGCCTCGACAGTGGTCACGCATGTTTCGCGCGTTCCCGCACCAGGTGCGGGACGCTCGCGAGTTCGCCCGGGCGGTCCTGGGTGATCATCCGTTGGTCGATCAGGTGGAACTCGTCGTCAGTGAACTGGCGACCAACTCGGTGAAGCACTCCAAGAGTGCGGAGTTTTGCTCCTCCTTCATCGTCGGCCTGAAGGTGGCCGACTGGGGTGTTCGCGTGGTCGTGGCCGACCTGGGCTCGCGTACCCCGATCACCCCTCACCCGGGGATGCCGTCGCCCGATGAGGAGCATGGTCGGGGTCTGGCAATCGTGGCCGCGCTGACCAAGCAGTGGGGACGCGACACACTCCCGGGAGGACAGCGCTTCTGGGCCGAACTGGCCACTGATCCCCCCTCGTCGTGAGCGGTATGCGGATGCCGCGGCGGCGCAGACGCTTCCGGGCAGTTAGTTCCTCCTCTGGTGAACTCCTCGACCCTGCTTTGTCTAGGGGACTACACTCGCAAGCGCTGTTCATGCTGCTTGCTGTGGCGGAGAGGAGGGGGCGCGTGCCAAGCGAGTACGAGCGCATCGCAGCGATCGATGACCCGTTCGCTCTGCTCCGGGCGGCCACCGAACGTCTCGCCGAAGCACAGCAGGAAGTGACCGACCTGGCCCGGCTGCGCCGTCGCGTGATTCAGGACCTGCACGCTCAAGGGCTGTCGTATGCCCAGATCGCCAAGCAAGCCGGGCTGAGCCGTGGACGTATCCACCAGATCCGCCACACCGGCCCGGCACCCGAAGGGGAGTTTTTCGGCTCGGGCACGGTCACGGTCGTCACCCCGCTGCGCCACGACCCGGAGAAGAACCGGGCCGTGGTGTCGCTGGAAGACCTCAACACCGGCAAGCGGCTGGAAGAACTGGCGCGCAACCTCGAACTGACCGTCAAAGACGACCATGTCTCGGTCTCCGGAGAGGTCGACCTGAACCGCTCGGGCCTGGTGGTGGTGTGCGGACCTCGGATGAGCCGGGCCATACGGGAGCTGTACGACACCGACCCGGTGCTCCGTTGGGAGCGCGAAGACGGCGGACCGTGGCGCATCCGGGACACCCGAACCGGCGAAGTCCACTATGCGGGCTCCGACCAGAACCCGCCCAAACCCAGTGACATCGCCTATCTGGGACGGCTTTCCCGCCCCGACGGCAAGGGGTCGGTGCTAGTGATCGCGGGCGTGCACCCGGTGGGCTCACTCGGCGTGGCCCACCTGCTGTCCACCGACATCGCCACACTGTGGGGTCAGGTGGGAACGGACAACTTCTCGGTCCTGGTCCGTACCGAGTACGACCCCACCACCAACGAACCGACTAGGACCGAGTTGGCCACACCGCTGTACCGCCACGACCGGGAGTAGCCCGTGCCGTTCCGTCTCGCCACCGACCCGGCGCACACCGACCGGGTCAACGAGGATTTTGCGGCGGTGGGCGCGGATGTGGCGGTGCTGCTGGACGGGGCCGGCACCCCTGCGGGTTTTGAGTCGGGGTGTGTGCACGGGGTGGCCTGGTACACCCGCAGGCTCGGCGGCCTGCTGCTCGCCGAGGCCACCCCGGACCGCACGCTCGCCGACGCGTTGGCCTCGGCGATCGACACGGCCGCTGCACTGCACGGCCCCGCCTGTGACCTGGCCGATCCGAACACGCCCTCGGCCACTGTGGCCGCCGTGCGCTTCACCCCGGACAGGCTGGACTATCTCGTGCTGGCCGACTCGGTGCTCGTGGTGGACCTGGTCGACTCCGATCCGCTGGTGGTCACCGACGACCGGATCAACGCCGCAGAGCAGGAGGTCCGGCGCCTGCACCCGGCGGGGGAGAAGCTGACGCGCCGCGAGTTCGATGCGGGGCTGGCCCAGTACCGCAACGTTCCCGGCGGCTTCTGGACGGCAGGAGCCGACCCCCGCGCCGCCGGGGAGGCGCTCACCGGGAGTGTGCCGCTGGCCGGGGTGGCCGGGCTGGCCCTGCTCACCGACGGGGCCAGCCGACTGGTCGACACCTTCGGCCTGCTCGACTGGCGCGCCCTGCTCGACCTGCTGCACACCCAAGGACCGCAAGCACTCATCGCCCGGGTGCGCGACGCCGAACGCGCAGACCCCGACGGTCGGCGCTGGCCGCGCTCCAAACGCCACGACGACGCCACCGTCATCACCTGGCGACCGGCCAACTGAATACCCCCCTAGACAATCGTTCGGGCTTCTTGTTGCCGTCTCTGTCAACCCCCCTAGACATCCCTTGTTCCGGGGCGCACGCCCTGTGTCGTCTAGGGGGATAGACAAGAGTGGAAAGGTGCTGCTAGATGGCGATTCAGGGTGCGTTGCCGGTGGAGTTCGGGACGGTGTTCCCGCACGGCGCGTTCGCGCTGGGGGTGGAGGCGGTGACGAACTTCGAGACCAAGCGGCCGGAGGTGGACCGGGAGGCCGGGTTGCCGTTGTGGGCGGTGGAGGTGATCGACGCCGACCCCAACGCGCGGGGCCGGGCCAAGTCGGTGAAGGTCAAGGTGGCGGCCGAGGTCTGCCCCGTCCTGCCCGATGAGGTGGCGGGGCTGCCGTTCCGGCCGGTGGAGTTCGAGGGCATGACGGTCATGCCCTACGTGGACGACTCGGGGCGGCGGCCCCGGGTGGCCTACTCGCTGCGCGCCCGCGGCATCAAGGCTCCCGGCGCCGGTGGGCGTCGGGCGGCCAAGGACGCCTGAGCTGGTGTGAGCGGGGCGGCTTGGTGCTGCAACACCGAGCCGCCCCTGTGGCCTTTCTGCTTCTGTTCGGGTTGCCAACCGATGAACCACAGAAGAGGTGTGTCTGATTATGGCTGACCAGTCGTCTTCCGTCGTGTCGTGGGAGAACTTCGCGTTCTCCTCACCGGGTGCCTGCACCCGTCCGGCCTGCCTGGTGGGGGGTGGGTGCTGATGTGGTGGTCTCCTCGGCCGGCCTCTCAGCAGGTGTCGGTGACCACGCCGGTTCCGGCCCAGGCGTTCCGGTTCGCCACGCCGGTGCTGCCCACCCCGGTGGCGTTGATCGTGGCCCGCTGGCTGGCCCGCGCCCTGGTGCTGGTGGTGGGGCTGCCGTTCCGTTTCCCTGTGGCCTTTGCCCTGGCGGGCCTGTCCGTCTTGGGTGTGCACGTCTTCGGCACAGTCACCGTGGCGGTGGTCTGGGTGCTGGTCGTTGTCGGCCTGCTGGTGTGGTGGTGGCGCTGGCCGGTCTCCTTCCGGCACTGCGTGGGGCTGCGGCTGCTGGCGGCGTGGCGGTGGTGGTGGGTGTATGCGCGGCACTGGCAGCCGGTGCTCGTGGTGGCCGGGCTGGCCCAGACCTACCAAGAGCGCCAGTACCTTCCCCGCATCCGCAAGGTGACGTGCACGGCCTGGGCCGACCGGGTGCGAGTGCGTCTGGTCGCCGGGACGACTCCCGCCGACTTCGAGAGCCGGGTGGTGGAGTTGGCGCACGGGTTCGGCGCGCCCTCCTGCCGGGTGATGGTGCGCGGGCCGCGGGACGTGGTCTTGGAGTTTCCCCGCCTGGACACCTTGGCTGCCCCCATCGACGCCCTGGAGGTGCCCGAGGCGGTCGATCTGGGCGCGCTGCCGGTGGGCCTGCGTGAGGACGGCACGCTGTGGCGGTTGCGCCTGCACGGCACGCATGTGCTGGTGGTGGGGGTGACCGGCTCGGGCAAGGGCTCGGTGCTGTGGTCGGCGGTCCGCGCCATGCTTCCCGCCTTGGAGGACGGGACGGTGCAGGTGTGGGCGGTGGATCCCAAGCGGATGGAGTTGTCCTACGGGCGTTCGCTGTTCGCCCGGTATGCCGACACGGGGGAAGCGGCGGTGGCCCTGCTGGAAGACGCGGTGGCCGAGATGCAGAACCGGGCCGAACGCTACGCCGGACACCGACGCTCCCACACCCCCACGACCGAGGACCCGTTCGTGGTGGTGGTGCTGGATGAGGTGGCGTTCCTGACCGCCTACCACCCCGACCGCGACGTGCGGCGTCGCGCCGAAAACGCCATCGCCACGCTCACATCCCAGGGGCGTTCGGTGGGGTTCTGCGTCCTGGCGGCGTTGCAGGACCCGCGCAAGGAGGTCATGAACCTGCGCAACCTGTTTCCCGACAAGATCGCCCTGCGCCTGGATGAGGCCGCCCAGGTCGACATGGTGCTCGGCGAAGGCGCACGCGACCGCGGCGCCAATGCGCACCTGATCGATCCGGCCCTTCCCGGGGTGGCGTTCGTCCGGCTGGAGGGCTCGCCCGTGCCGGTGCGGGTGCGGGCGGCGTATGTGTCCGATGCCGACATCGACGCCATGACCGCCCGCCTCGCCCCCACCTCCGTGAAGGCCTCCGGGGCCGGGGTGGAGCGGTCGGCCTCGGCGGACGCGACGGTCACGACGGTGCTGCGCGTGGCGGAGGGGGCCGCGTAGATGCCCACGCCGACCGGTAAGACCACCCGCGCTGAACGCCTGGCCCAGCCGTTGGCGCGAGTGGTGGCCGAACAGGTCGCCGCCGACCACGGGGTGTGCATCCGCCCGGTGGCCCTGCGGCGTATCGACACCGTCACCGGGGCCAGCGAGGTCGTCGACGTGCCGTGCGGGGCAACACTGGAGTCTCGCTGCCCGGCGTGTGCGCGCCGCAAGCGGTCCCTGCGCCGCACCCAGTGCGAAGAAGGCTGGCACCTGACCGAAGAACCCGTCATCACCCCCAACGAACCGACCACGGTGCAGCGGGCCTGGGTCGAACAGCGGGCCGTGGTCACGGCTGAACGCGACCGGCTGGCCGCCCTCGGCGCTGACCCGAGGGTCCTGGCCGAGTTGGACCAGGCCATTGCTGATCTGGATGAGGAGATCGCTGCCTCGGGGCTGCGCGGCCGGGTCGCTCCCGCTCCCTCCTCTGCGGCTAGGGCTCGGTCTCGGCGGGTGCGCTCGACCCGGCGACGCCAAGACGCGCCCGACCTGCCCAAGCGTCCGATGGTGCGCCGCACCGTGGGCCGGGCCTTCACCGACCCCGACACCGGCAAAGTGTTCCGGCCGTCGCTGTTTGTCACGCTGACCTGTGACTCCTACGGGCGGGTGCGCTCCGACGGCACACCGGTGGACCCGGCCTCCTACGACTACCGGCGGGCCGCACGCGATGCCCTGCACTTTTCCAAGCTGGTGGACCGGTTCGCGCAGAACCTGCGCCGGGTGGCCGGGTTCGAGGTGCAGTACTTCGCCACGGTGGAGCCGCAACGGCGTCTTGCTCCGCATCTGCACATGGCGATCCGCGGCACGATCCCGCGTGCGGAGCTGCGGCAGATCGCGGCGGCCACCTACCACCAGGTGTGGTGGCCTCCGACTGATCGGGTGGTCTTCGACGGCGACCACCTGCCCGTCTGGGACGAAGCAACCGGCTCCTACCTCGACCCGGCCACGGGGGAAATCCTGCCCACCTGGGACCAAGCCCTCGACGCCCTGGACGCCGCCCCCCACGCCCAGCCCTTGCACGTGTCCGCTTCGGCCCCCAAGTCGACGCCAAAGGCGTGCTCGCCGGATCACCCGACGCCGACCGGTGCATCAGGTACCTGGCCAAGTACCTGACCAAGGACATCGCCGAATGCCACACCGTCGAAACCGTGGCGCAGGAACAGCACGTCGAACGCCTCCTGGACGCGCTGCGGTTCGAGCCGTGTTCGCCGCGGTGTGCGAACTGGCTGCGCTACGGCATCCAACCCCAAGCAGCCAAACCAGGACTGCGCCCGGGGTTTTGCACCTCCAAAGCCCACCGGCGCGAGTACCTGGGCTATGCGGGCCGGCGCGTCCTGGTCTCGCGCAAGTGGTCCGGCAAGACCCTGGCCGACCACAAGGCCGACCGCCTGGCCTGGGTCCTGCGCACCCTCGGCCTCGACCCGGACAACCCCGACCACACCCAAAAGGACACACACCCCCACGGTGTCCCGCTGCACTTCCTCGGCGGCGGCGGCCACATCGCCTGGGAACTGGCCCGACCCACCGACCCGGACGTGCCACCCCGCGAACACCGCCTCCTGCGGGCCGTCGGCGAAGCACTCAAACGCCGCGCCGCCCTCCACGCGGCGCAAGCCGCTCAACGACAGGCCACCCTTTCGGCAACTGGAAAGGCAGCGTGATGGCTGATCTGATCCTTGCCGTTGATGAGGCGGCCCAGTGGCTTCAGACCGACCAGCGGATGCCTTGCGGCCTGGCCCGCTCTCGGCAACTGCGCTCGGTCAAGACCGGTCGGCCTCTGTTCGTGCCGTTCTCGGTTCTGGTGGAGTGCCTGAAAGGTCTGGAGGGCGCGGCCTGATGGCGGTCAACAATCGGCGGAACCGCAAAGGGCGCAAACGGGCCAACGGGGACGGGAGCATCTGGAAGCGCAAGGACGGACGCTACGCCTTCGCGGCCTACGTTCTGACCACGGACGGCATTTACAAGCGCGTCCAGGGCTACGGGCGCGACTACGAAGACGCCCGGACCAAGCTGCACAAGCTGCTCGCCGACTCCGACCGGGGTATCCCGGTGGTTTCGGAGAACTGGACGGTCGGGGATTACCTGGACTACTGGTTGGAACACGTCGTGCGGGTCGAGCGGCGGCCCAAGACCGTTCAGGGCTACGAAAGCGTCATACGTCGCCACCTCGTTCCCGCTCTGGGATGGAAGCGGCTGGACAAGCTGACCGCTCGCGACGTGCGGACCTTCATCACGAATATTCGGCAACAGTGCCAGTGCTGCCGCAACGGCACCGATGCCGCACGGGAATTTCCCCGCTGCTGCGCCAAGACTTCCCCGGAATGCTGCGGGACCCGGTTGTCGGCACGCATGGTGCAGTTCATCCATGCCGTACTGCGCAACGCTCTTCAGACGGCGGTCCGGGAAGAGGTCATCCCCCGCAACGTGGCTTCTCTGGTGCGGGTTTCCGCACCGCGCTACACGGTAAACCGCGGGCTCGACCTGGCCCAGGCCAAGCGGCTGTTGAAAGTCTCCAGGGACGACCGGTTTCACGCGCTTTACGTCCTGGCGCTCTGCCTGGGACTGCGGCGCGGGGAACTACTCGGACTGCGCTGGCAAGACGTGGACCTGGTGGCGGGACGTCTGGAGGTGGTCCACACCCTGCAACGGGTCGACGGTCGGCTTCTCCTGGTGCCGCCCAAGACCGAGGGCTCGGCGCGGACGGTCCCCCTGCCTGACCTGTGCATAACTGCGCTACGGGAGCACCGGGAACGCCAGCTCGCCGAACGCTCTGCGGCGGGGGCGAACTGGCAGGACCACGGTCTTGTGTTCCCCTCACGGCGGGGCACTCCGTTGGAACCGACCAACCTGCGGCGCAGTTGGCATCCGCTGCGGTCGGCGGCGGGCCTCGACGGGATGCGCTTCCATGACCTTCGGCACACCTGCGTGACGCTGCTGCTCAACCTCGACGTGCCTCCCCAGGTGGTCCGCGAGATCGTCGGGCACAGCGACATCGGAGTGACCATGACGATCTACGCGCACACCTCCCTCGACGACAAACGGCGGGCGCTGGGCAGGCTCGGCGACGCGCTCGGCTGAGGCGGTTGCTGTCACGTTGCTGTCGACCGGTGCGGAAAAACGCCCGAGGCCGTAGTCGGCCCCGGGCGTTTGCGCTGCTTGTCGGGGGTGGGCGCGAGAGGACTCGAACCTCCGACCGCCCGCTTGTAAGGCGGGTGCTCTGACCAACTGAGCTACACGCCCGCACCATGGGCCCGACACTGTCAGGCCCGTCCCGCACAGAGATAGTACCGGTTCCGAAGAGTCGGCGTTGCACTCTTTACGGGCAGACCGTCCGCCATCCTCGGCACCACCCGGCCCACCCGCTGGTCACAGCCCTTCTGCCTCGGGCGGATCCGGTGAGAAACCGCAGGCCCTATTAGGTGCTCCTGCCTGCTTCCGCTCCCGGAAACCGGCTAAAGAGCCGTGGAAAGCCGCAGGGCAGCGCCATCCTCAAGGATTCCAGCCGAGGTCCGCGAACGCCTGGCGGTAGTCGTCCATGTCGCGGCCTTGGAATGTCGGGTTGACGACCTTCCAGCGCACCACGCCCTCAGTGTCGATCAGAAAGCTGCCGCGCAGCGCTACCCCTTTGGTTGCGTCGAACACGCCGTAGCGTTGCGCGACCGCGCCATGCGGCCAGAAGTCGGACAGCAGCGGAAAGTCCACGCCCTCCCGGTCCGCCCAGACCCGGTGGGCGAACATGGAGTCCACGGAGATTGCCAGCGGCTGCACGGAGCGCGCGGTGAACTCGCTCATGCACTCGTGGAGCTGCCGCAGCTCCTTGTCGCAGATACCGGAGAAGGCCAGCGGGTAGAACACCACCGCTACCCTGCTGCGCCCGCGGAAATCGGAGAGGCGCACGGTCTGGCCATGCTGGTCAGCGAGTTCGAAATCGGGGGCGTTCTGGCCAACCTCGATCGGCATGGGTCCTCGGTTTCTGTGCGGGTCGCGTCCGCCCCGGTGAGGAACGGCCCGCGACCCGGGTTAGTCGTCGACGTCCGCGGTGTCGGAGAAGAGCACGGAATCGTCAGCGCTTGGGAAGGACGAGACGGGTCCCCGACCAGTCGGGGCCTGCGCTCACCGCACTGGTCTGGGACAGTCCCGCGGTCGTGGCCGCCTCCGAGACGTCGTTAGGCGAGACGTGTCCCTCTCTGCCCGCCTTGGGCGTCAGCACCAGGATGCTGCCGCCTCCTTCGATCGTGGCGGACACATCTACGAGCACGTCGGTGAGGTCGTCCTCCTCGTCGGCGCGCCACCACAGCAGTGCCGCGTCCACGACGTCGGGATAGTCCTCATCCACCAGCTCGTTGCCGGTCACTGCAGCGATCGACCGGCGGAGCTGCTCGTCCACGTCGTCGTCGTATCCGAACTCCTGCACCACCTGACCCGGTTTGAATCCGAGTCGTTCGGCCAGGCTGCGCTCGCTCTGTGCCTGGCCCGCGGTCGCGCTCACGAAAAGTCCTCCTCCGTTATGGGTGGTGCCCGCTGTCACGGGCACGGCCGCGACTGGTCCCGTTTCCGGGGTGATCCCGCCGTTGCTGGCTAAGTTCACACGTTGGGTGCCTGGTTCGTCAACGCGTGTTTGTCAACTGTGCTCTGCTTCTACCATCCTGCCCCGTCAGAGGGACTCGTCAAGAACGACAGCCTCACCTGACGATCGGGATTGTCGACGTTCAGGTCAACGATGGCGATAGATTGCCACGTCCCTAAGGCGAGTTTCCCGGAAACCACGGGGATCGTGGCGTAGGGGGCGATCAGGGCTGGCATCACGTGGGAGCGGCCGTGGCCGAGCGTCCCGTGCTTGTGTCGCCAGCGGTCGTCGGGGGGCAGCAGGTCCCGCAGGCTGGCGAGGAGGTCTTCGTCGGAACGGGACCCTAGTTCCATCACCGCCACCCCGGCAGTGGAGTGGGGAACGAACACGTTGAGCAGCCCGTCTCCACCGGTTTCCGCGACGAACGTGGCGCATTGCGGGGTGATGTCGGTAACGCTCTCTGTCGTCCCGGTGTGTAACTCGAGCACAGTGGTCCGCATGCGGCAACGGTTACCCACATTCGGACCGGTTCCAAACTCGTTGCACCAGTTTCTCCAATTTTTCAATGTCAACAGCATGGGTGGGCTGGCTTGTTCCGAGGAAAGCGACAATACTCACGCCAGCGGCCCTGACTGTCCGCGGCGGGACTACAGCGGAGAGCGAGAGTGGGAAACGGATTACGGCTCGGCCCGATACTGCGTCACGTGACCGAGACGAGCGCCACGATCTGGGTGGAAACCGAGGCTGCTGGCACGGTCACGGTGACTGCTGGCGACCGGTCAGTGAGCTCCGACACTTTCCAGGTGCACGGGCACCATTACGCGCTCTGCGACCTCACCGGTCTTGCCTCGGGGCGGGCGGTGCCCTACCGCGTGGCAGTGGACGGTGTGCCTGTCTGGCCGCCTGCTGGCTCGTCGCATCCGCCGAGCCTGGTGCGTACTTTGGATCCCGCGGCTCCGCAGCGGCTGCTTTTCGGCTCCTGCCGGACCCCTACCGATCACGGTCCGGCCGCGGTCGCCCGCTATGGGGCGGATGTGCTCCGTGCCTATGCGCTGCGGTTGGCGGAAGCCCGCCGTGCTGCTTCCGGGGTTGCCGCGGAGGAGCCGACCGCGTTGCTGCTCATCGGTGATCAGGTGTATGCCGATGAGATCCAGCAGCCGATGCGGGACTATGTGGCGGAGCGGCGCTCCCGCCATGGCGGGGACTTGCCGCATCCGCCCGACGACGAGGTCGTGTTCTTTGACGAGTATGCGGAACTGTACCGGCAGTCGTGGAGCGACCCGGATGTGCGGTGGCTGCTGTCCACTGTGCCCACTTTGATGCTCTTCGACGACCATGACATCCGCGGCGACTGGAACACCTCTGGCCGCTGGCGGCAGGAGATCGCCGAGAACCCGTGGTGGCGGCACCGCATCACTTCCGGGTTGGGCGCCTACTGGATCTACCAGCATGCGGGCAACCTTTCTCCGGACGAGCGCGCCGCTGACCCGGTGTGGCAGGCGTTGTGCAGCGGCGGCGGGGGCGCGGCGTTGGACGAGTTTGCGTGGCAGGCGCACCTTGACCCTGGCGCCTACCGGTGGAGTCATGCGCACACGTTCGGGCGCAGCCGCGTGCTCATGGTGGATACGCGGTGCGGCCGGGATGTCGCTGACGACCGGGCACGGTCCATGCTCGGCCCGGTCGGGGAGCCGTGGTTGGACGAGTCGCTGACCGGGGACGTGGACCACTTGATCGTGGCTAGCACACTGCCGTTTCTCCTGCCTAAGGGGGTGCACTATCTGGAGGCGTGGAATGAGGCGGTGTGTGCGGGCGCGTGGGGGGAATGGTTTCGCGGGCCGGGGGAGCGGCTGCGCCAGGCATTGGATTTGGAGCATTGGGCCGCGTTCCAGCGTTCTTTCGCTTCGGTTATTGCGGCGGTGGCGGAGGTTGCGACTGGGCGGCGGGGGAGGCCTCCGGCGAGTGTGCTGTTCCTCGGCGGGGATGTGCACTTTTCCTATCTGGCTCGGGCCCGGCTTCGCGGCTATGCCACGGACACGGTGATTGCGCAACTAGTCTGTTCTCCGCTGTGTAACTGGCTGCCGCCTGCGTTGCGGCGGATGACGTGGCTGTCGGCTCGGGCGGTCACCGGGCTTAGCTGCCGTCTTCTGGCCGCTTCAGCCGGTGTGCGCGCGCCCGCGGTGACGTGGCGTCTCGACGGCGGGCCCTGGTATGACAACGCTTTGGCCACCCTTGTGCTGGACGGCCGGTCTGCCACGGTGCGTTGGGAGCACTCTCCTGTGCCCCGTACGCTTGCGCGGGCTGTCACCCAGCCTGAGCGTCGTCCTCCGGTTGCGGAGCTGGCCGCTTACCGTCTCACGCCGCGTTGAGCGGACGAGGAAAGACCGGGGTCATCCCACGGCGCGGAACCGGAGCCGGGTGCCGGGGCGGGCCTGGGCGGCCCAGCGCAGGTCTGCGGAGACGACTACGGCGATCACCGGGTAGCCGCCGGTGACGGGGTGGTCGGCGAGGAAGAGCACGGGGTCGCCGTGGTGCGGGATCTGCAGTGCTCCGGGGACGATCCCTTCGCTGGGCAGTTCTCCCATGCGGGAGCGGGGCAGCGGCGGCCCTAGCAGGCGTGCCCCTACCCGGTCGGTTCGGCTGCTGACCACGTAGTCGCTGGTGAGCAGGGTGCGGATTGCGTCTTCGGTGAACCAGTCGTCGCGCGGTCCCAGCATGACGCGCAGTTCGACCTCGTCGCGGGGGAAGACGGTGTCTGGGGCGGCGTCCACTACGGGAAGGTCCTGGGGTGGCGGCCCCACTGGCAGCACGGTGCCCGGGGTCACCTGTTGGGGGCCGAGGCCGGCCAGTGTGTCCGTGCTGCGGGATCCCAGCACGGGGGGTGTGTCGAGCCCGCCGCGGACCGCCACATAGCTGCGCAGTCCGCGTTCCGGGGTGCCTATCCGCAGTTCGGATCCGTCGCGGAGGTGTATCACCGTGTTCATGGCGGCGGCGCGGCCGTCCACGCTTACCGGTCCTGGTGCCCCGGTGACTGCTACGGTCATGGCTCCGTGGGCGCGGCATCGCAGCCCGCCGAAGGTGACTTCGAGGGCGGCAGCGCGGGGCGGGTTGGCGACAAGCCGGTTCGCCAGCGCGTAGGAGACGGGGTCGGCGGCCCCGGAGCGTCCCACTCCGAGGAGGGCGTGGCCGACCCGGCCTGCGTCCTGCACGGTGGTGAGCACCCCGGTTTCGAGCACTTCCAGCGCTGGCATCGGCTCCTCCTCTCCCCTGCTTGTCGGGTTGGGCGCTGGTTACACGGGGACGAATTTCACTCGTGTTCCGGGGCGGAGCAGTCCCGGCGGGTCCCGGTCGAGGTTCCAGACCGCGACGTCGGTGCGGCCCAGCAACTGCCATCCTCCTGGGGAGCTGCGTGGGTAGATGCCGGTGAAACCGTCGGCGAGGGCGACTGATCCCGCGGGTACGCGGGTGCGGGACTCGGCGCGGCGGGGGACCCGCAGCCGGGGGTCGTCGCCGACGAGGTAGCCGAAACCGGGGGCGAAACCGCAGAACGCCACGATCCAGGTGGCGGCGGTGTGGGCGGCGACCACTTCGGTCTCGCTCAACCCGGTGGTTGCCGCGATGTCGGCCAGGTCTGCGCCGTTGTAGCAGACGGGAATTTCCACTTCTCCGACCGGGTGGGCTGCGGCGGGTCGCAGCGGCAAGTCGCGTACGGCTTGCCTGATTCGGGTCCGGTCGGTTCCGGGGGTGAGCCGCAGCAGGATGGTGCGGGCGGCGGGGACGACGTCCTCGACGCCGGGCAGGGGGTGTTCGGCGAGCGCGGCGTGCAACGCCATGACCGTGTCCAGGTCGTCGACTTCGATGAGGAGTCCGGCGTCACCGTATTCGAGGATGCGCATCACCGTGGGTCCTCACCTGTGGTGGGCGAACGCTTTGAGGTTGATGCCTGCGTTGCTGAGCCGCTGCGCGACCTGTTCGGCGACTCGGACCGCGTCGGGGGTGTCGCCGTGGACGCAGAGGGAGTCGGCGGTGATCCGGATCGGGGTGCCGTCGATGGCGGGGATGGGGTCGCCGTTGGCGATCCGCAGGCAGCGTTCCGCGATTTCTTCCGGGGAGTGCAGGACCGCTCCGGGGTGGCGGCGCGGCACCAGGGTGCCTTCGGGGGTGTAGGCGCGGTCCGCGAACGCTTCGCGGACTACGCGTAGCCCGGCTTTTTCCGCCAAGGTCAGCCACAGGGATCCGGGGAGTCCCAGGACTGCCAGGTCGGGGTCGTAGAGGCGTACTGCTTCGACGACGGCGCGGGCTTGGTCTTCGTGGTGGACGATCGCGTTGTAGAGCGCGCCGTGGGGTTTGACGTAGCGGACCCGTTCCCCGGCGACCCGGGCGAGCGCGTCGAGCGCACCGATCTGGTAGATGACGTCGTTGACCAGCTCGTCGGGGCTTACTTCGATGAACCGGCGGCCGAATCCGACGAGGTCGCGGTAGCCCACTTGGGCTCCGATGACGACGCCCCGGCGGGCCGCTTGTTCGCAGACCCGGCGGAGGACGAGAGGGTCTCCGGCGTGGAAGCCGCAGGCGACGTTGGCGCTCGTCACCACGGAGAGCAGTGCTTCGTCGTCGCCGAGTTCCCAACGGCCGAAGCTCTCACCGAGGTCGGAGTTGAGATCGATGTGCATCGGTGTTCCTGTCCGTCGGCCCCGGCAGGTGTGCCGGGGCCGACGCTGCGGGAGTCATCCTCCCGAAAGAGGGGGTTGTCTGTTCCAGGTTAGTTTTTAGCTTTCTGCCGCTGCTCGTCGCGACGGCTCCGGGTCTTGGGACGGGTGTTGGACCGCAGCCGCAGCAACTGGAGTTGCAGCGGCTGGGTGGAGTTCGGACCGCTCTTCGCGGTGATACTCCTGGACCCGCTGGTGAATCCGGGGACCACCGCTTCCACCGGTGTGTGCGGGCGCGGCGGAGCCAGCCGCGGAGGCACACCGGGGATGGCCGGGTCTTCCTCCACTGTTTCCTTGTCGTCCTTCTCCGTACGTCCGGTCCGGTCGGTGTCCCCCGTGGACGTCGCTGCCTCCTTGCCTGCCAAGCGGGCTCGCCGCCAGTCAAGCCACCAGGTGATCAGCGGCCATTCGACTCGGGCAGGCTGGGCGAGTGCTGCCCACAAGTACGCTTTCGCGCCCCAGGCTTCCATCGCCCGCCGTGCGCGGGAGACGGTGAAGTAGCCGGGAAGCGCGAGGAGCAGTTGCGGCCAGGACAGCAGTAGGGCGGCCACATACGGGAAAAGACCATCGCCGGTAATCGATGCGGCCGCACCCATCACAATGGGTGTCATCGCCAGTCCGATGCGTACAGTGGAGATCTGGCGAAAGCGGTACAAGGAACGGCGCACCGACGTTTCTGGGGAAACGCCGGCGGGAAGAGGTGTGGGCTGGGCAAAATATGCCAGCAGTAGCGCGCCGACGGCAACCGATACGGAAAGGAGAATCGTCCAGCCGGGCGCTGACCACCGGCCATCCACCATTAAGGCGAGCGGCCCTAGCAGGAGGATCGGGAGCGGAACGTGGAACAGGACCCGCCGTCTAATCTGGCCTGCGGCTGTAGGTTCCTGGACGTACTCTATGACGCGAGTGCGCAACCGTCTCAACATGGACGTCGTCACCACTCCCCTCTTCACGCGCTTACCGTCCCACCAACCGGTTGACACGTCCCTGAAGTAGGGCCGAGAACCGTGGCCGCGGTACGGAGAGAAGCGGACCCCTAATTTTTTAGGGACCCCATCGTTCACGTTATCTGGTTTTCTTGGACTGTGGGGCGCTGTCACCTCACAAGAAGTGCCGCTCCCGGGACTTTCTGTTCTTCTTCCGCGGCTTAAGGCGCCCTCTTTTGGCACGGGTGGCCGGTTTACGGGGTGTCGGCGAGCCGGCCGAGGGTCAGCGCTACCCGCAGCACGAACGATCCGCGGCCGTCGGTGGGGACGTAGCCGGTGAGCTCCGCCACTCTGCTGAGCCGGTAGCGCACCGTGTTGGGGTGGACGAACAGCATCCGCGCGGTGGACTCCAGGGACGAGGCGTGCTCCAGGTAGACCGACAGGGTGTCCAGCAGGGGGGTGCCCGCGTCCCGCAGCGGCTGGTACACCTCTTCGATGAGGGTGCGCCGCGCGGCCGGGTCCCCGTTCAGTGCCCGTTCGGGCAGCAGGTCCTCGGCAGCGACCGGCCGGGGCGCGTCCGGCCAGCCGGGGGCGGCACGCAGCCCGTCCACGGCGGCGCGGGCCGACTGGTTGGCGGCGCTCAAGTCGTAGACGGGGGGTCCCACCACGACCGGTCCCGGGCCGAACAGTCCCGCTAGTGGTGTGGCCGCGCCCATGGGGTCGGAAGCGTTCTTCTCGTTGACGCCTACAACGACGACGACACGGTCGCCTTGGACGCCTGCGAGCACGTCATGTCCTGCCCGACGGGCATGGGAGCGCAGGTCTTCCAGGGTTTCTTCGGCGTCTTGGTCGCCGAGGAGGCCCGCGATCGCGATGACGGGGATGCGCGACCAGCCGAGGGAGGCACCCCACGTCTGGAGACCTTCTTCGCGGTTGCCGTGCAGCAGGGCGTCGACGATCAGCGCTTCCAGCCGGGCATCCCAGGCTCCTCTGGCTTCTGCAGCTCGGGCGTAGATGCGGGCCGTGCTGAACGCCACTTCCCGGCTGTAGCGGAGCATGGCTTCGCGCAACTGCTGTTCGCCGCCGGGGGCAGCGAGTTCGGAGACCCGGCTCTCCACCACGTCGATGACGACCCGCACCATTTCCACGGTCTGCTGCAGCGACACTGAGCGGATGAGTTCCCGCGGCGCCGTGCCGAACACTTCCACGGCGATCGCGGGGCGGCCCCGGTGCGGGTTTTTGAACCAGTCGACGAAAGCCGCGACCCCTGACTGGGCGACGAGGCCCACCCAGGAGCGGTCTTCCGCGGACATGGAGCGGAACCATGACAGCCGCTGTTCCATCTGGGCTACTGCGGCCGTGCCCAGGGCGCCCATGGCGCGTTCCAGTCGGCGCACGGTCTCTGCGCGTACGGCGTCGTCGTGCGGGGACGCATCAGGGGAATCGGTCACCCTTCTAGGGTGACACTTCACGGCAGGACAGCCGTACAGTGGGGTTCCGTGCTCCCCAGGGGGCGCTGCGGAGACGGCGGGGGAATACTTCTCTGCGGGGATATGTGCAGTCTCCACAAAGGGCTCACCGTGAAGTTCGTGCCTGTCCCCATCAAGCTGGTGTTGTTCTTCAGGGCAAGGTTGATGCTGTGCTTGCAATCGTCGCTCCGGGCCAAGGCGCCCAGGTACCCGGTTTCCTCTCCGCGTGGCTTGAACTCCCCGGAATGGCGGAGCGGTTCGCTGAATGGTCGGATGTGGTCGGGCTCGACCTCGTCCGCTACGGCACCACCGCTGACGCTGAAGAGATCCGGGACACCGCGGTAGCCCAGCCGCTGCTGGTGAGCGCGGGCATTGCGGCAGCGATCGCGTTGTTCGGCGACCTTGAGTCCGCCGCCGCATCAGCCGATGTGGTGGCCGGGCACAGTGTCGGCGAATTCACTGCGGCCGCGGTTGCCGGTGCTCTGACGCCCCGGGATGCGCTGCTGCTCGTTGCGGAGCGGGGCCGGGGGATGGCTGAAGCGTCCGCGGTCACCCCGACGGGAATGACTGCGGTGCTGGGCGGCGATCGGGACGAAGTCCTCGCCGCGATCAAAGCAGCGGGTCTGACTCCCGCTAACGACAACGGTTCGGGGCAGATCGTGGCCGCCGGGACTCTTGAACAGTTGGAGGCGTTGGCGGCTGCTCCCCCTGCCCGGGCACGGCTGCGTCCTCTCGCGGTTGCCGGTGCTTTCCACACCCACCACATGGCTCCCGCAGTGAAGCGCGTGGAGGCCCTGGCAGCCACCCTCACGCCCGCTGATCCTCGTACTCGGCTGTTGTCCAACCGTGACGGCGCAGTGGTCACCTCCGGCTCGGAGTACCTGTCCCGTCTCGTGTCGCAGATCAGCTCCCCGGTTCGGTGGGACGCCTGTACCGCTACCCTCGCTGATCTCGGTGTCACCGCACTGATGGAGCTGCCGCCCGCAGGCACGCTGACTAATCTCGCCAAGCGAGCGCTGCGCGGTGTGGAACTGCTCGCCATCAAGTCTCCCGAGGACCTGGACCGGGCACGCACACTCGTCGCGGACCACGCGGGTGCGACCTCCACCGACCTGGAAGGGCAAGCGTGATGAAAACCTCCCAGTCCGTCCCCGGAGCATGTGTCGTCGCTTTCGGCGAGTACCAGCCCGCCAACGTTGTCACCAACGACGACTTGGCGAAGCGCGTCGACACTTCTGATGAGTGGATCCGCAGCCGGGTGGGTATCGCCGAACGCCGGATCGCTTCCCCGGAGGAGAGCGTCACCGACATGGCGGTCGCTGCCGGCGGCAAGGCGCTGGCTGCCAGCGGTTTGGCGCCGGACGACATCGACCTGGT
>NZ_BCWB01000028.1 GCF_001592045.1 Thermobifida fusca NBRC 14071 = JCM 3263
GTGGCGACCTGCACGCAGCGCGACCAGATCCCTAACACGTCTGCGAGCGTGGCCGCGCGGCTCGGCATCCCCGCGCCGGGGGCGTTCGACGTCAACGCGGCTTGTGCCGGGTTCTGCTACGCGCTGTCGGTCGCCAACGATGCGGTGCGCGGGGGTTCGGCGCGCAACGCGCTGGTGATCGGCGCGGAGAAGCTTTCCGACTGGGTTGACTGGGATGACCGGTCCACCTGTGTGATTTTCGCGGACGGTGCGGGCGCGGCCGTGGTGTCGGCGTCGGACGAGCCGGGGATCGGCCCCGTGGTGTGGGGGAGCGCCGGGGACCGGGCCGACAAGATCTACCTGCGGGACCACAAGTACATCTACCAGGAGGGCCAGACGGTCTTCCGGTGGACGACCACCGAGCTGTACCCGGTGGCGTTGGAGGCCTTGGAACGGGCCGGGGTGGCCCCCGAAGAGTTGACTGCCTTCGTCCCGCACCAGGCGAACCTGCGCATTGTGGAGGCCATTGCCCGTAAGCTGGGCGCGCCTCAAGCGATCATCGCGCGCGATATCGTCACCGCGGGGAACACCTCGTCGGCTTCCATCCCGCTCGCCTTGTCGCGCATGATCGGACGCGGCGAGCTCCCCTCGGGCAGCACCGTGCTCACTTTGGGTTTCGGAGCTGGTCTCACCTATGCGGCACAGGTCCTGCGCCTTCCGTGACGCGGTGCCCGGCTCCGTTTGCAGCACACCGAAGTCGTCGTGCGGCTCCGCCTCACGGCAGGAGAGAACGTAAGGAGAAACCTGACATGGCCTACTCGGAAAAGGAGATCCTGGACGGTCTCGCCGAAATCATCGACGAGATCGCCGGTGTCCCCGCGGCCGAGGTCACCCCGGAGAAGAGCTTCGTGGACGACCTCGACATCGACTCGCTGTCGATGGTCGAGATCGCCGTCGCCGCACAGGACAAGTTCGGCGTGGAGATCCCCGACGACCAGCTCAAGGACCTGAAGACGGTTCAGGACGTCATCAACTACATCCAGAAGTAACGGAGCTGAGCCGTCGGCCCGCCGACGCCGCAGCCGTCGGCGGGCACGCTGAGTGTCGTCCGGGACTATGCCCGGGCCGCCCGCACACCGCGGGACCACAGCGCACCGACCATTTCGACGAGAAGGGCGATCGACCATGAGTAACCGCGAAGTCGTCGTCACCGGCCTTGGAGCGAGCAGTCCTCTGGGAGGTGACGTCGCCACGACCTGGTCGGCGCTGCTCGAAGGTCGATCCGGCATCACTTCCCTGCCCGAGGAGTGGCATGAGAAGCTCCCGGTGCACTTCGCGGGCCTCCTCGCTGAGGAGCCGTCCGAGAAGCTGGAACGCCACCGACTGCGCCGCCTGGACCGGACCCAGCAGTTGGCGTTGATCACCGCGCGGGAAGCGTGGGACGACGCGGGCTCCCCTGAAGTAGACCCGTTGCGTCTGGGTGTCGTGATGTCCAGCGGTATCGGTGGCATCTTGACCACCCTCCACCAGTACGACATCTTCCGGGAGAAGGGCTGGAAGCGGGTCTCCCCGTTCACCGTGCCGATGCTCATGCCCAACAGCCCGGCCGCCGCTGTGGCGCTGGAGTTCACTGCCCGGGCGGGGGCTCACGCCGCGGTCAGCGCCTGCGCGTCCAGTGCGGAGGCCATCGCTGACGGCATCAACATGATCCGCTCCGGCCGCGCCGACGTGGTGATCGCGGGAGGGTGCGAGGCGGCGATCCACCCGCTGAACATTGCCGCGTTCGCTGCGATGCGTGCCTTGTCCACCCGCAACGACGACCCGCAGGGCGCGTCGCGTCCGTTCGACGTCAACCGGGACGGTTTCGTCATGGGTGAGGGGGCAGCCACTCTCATCCTGGAGTCGGCTGAGCACGCTGCGGCCCGCGGGGCCCGCGTGTACGCGGTGGCCGCGGGAGCCGGATACACCTGCGACGCCTACGACATTGTGCAGCCTGACCCGGTCGGTGCTGGGGCTTCCCGTGCGATCTCTGCCGCGATCGCGGACGCTGGGCTGAGCCCGTCCGATATCGCGCACATCAACGCGCACGCCACTTCCACGCCGGCGGGTGACGTGCCGGAGACCGTGGCGATCCGCAGTGCCCTGGGCGACTCGGCTGCTGACGCTGTCGCGGTGACCTCCACCAAGTCCATGACCGGCCACCTGCTGGGTGGTGCTGGTGCGTTGGAGTCGGTGGCCACCGTCTTGGCGCTGTACCACGGGGTGGTGCCCGCAACCATCAACGTTGAGGAGATCGACCCCGGCGTGGTGGTTGACGTGGTGGTGGACAAGCCTCGGGAGCTGCCGTCTTCCGCGGTGGCTGCGCTGAACAACTCTTTCGGTTTCGGCGGACACAACATCGCCTTGGCGTTCCGCCGTCCTTGACCGGTGCTGGGCGCGCCCGCCACGCGGTGGGCGCGCTCTGCTGTTTTCTGGGATTGTCCGCGGCACCCCGCGGGTCCGGCGTCTGGCGGGGTGGGAGGCGGCCCGGCTTCTCGTCTCCTGTCACGTCGCGTGAGCCGAAGAATTCAACTGGTTTTCATCTCGCTGTCTCCTCGTGCAGGGTCGGAGTGGCGACCATGGTGCCGTGTCTCCACAGACGAGCTTCTCCGACGACACACGAGTGGGTGTTCTCCCCACCGCTTCCCTTTCGGTGGTCTTGCGCCCGATCATCGACCTGGACTCTGGTGCGGTCTTAGCGGTTGAGGCCGTCGTCCCCGTTGACCGGCGGTCCGGTGCGGACGTCGCCGTGCTCACCGAACTCCTGGGACGGGTCGCCCGGGAGACTGCGGCGCGGGAAAGTTTTCTTCCCCTGGTGCTGCCTTTCCCAGCCCGGTTGTTGACGGCGGGCCAGGAACCGCTCGGGTTCCTGCGGGACACTCTGCAGCGGAGCGGACGGCAGCCGCGTGACGTCACGCTCATGGTGGACGCGGATTTGTGCTTCCTGCCTCGTGACCACCTGGTTGCTGCGTTGGCCCGAGTGCGGGAGATGGGGTTCCGGTACGCGTTCGACACTGCGCGGGTCTCCCCGGACCTTCTCGTGGAGACCGCGCCGTTCCTGTTCCGGATCGAAGGGTCGTTGACGTCCGGGCTGCCGGACCAGGAGCAGTGTGCCGCGATCGTGGACGGCATGACACGGATCGCGCGTGGGGCAGGAACGTTCCCTCTCGCGTCCGGGGTGACGTCGATAGCCCAGTTGACGGCGCTGCGCACTGTGGGGGTGCGGATGGCGCAAGGGCCCCTGTTCGCGGGGGACGACTGGGCGCCGGGAGACCGGGTCACCCAGATTCCCGCCTTGTCTTTAGAGCCGCTCGCCCCGGATTCCGGGGCTGGGCTGCGCGTGTCGGAGTTCATGGTTCCGGCGGTGACGATGACGGTCGAAGCCACTTCGGAAGAGGTGCTGGAAGCGTTCAGCGCCGATTCCGCGCTCAACAGTGTGATCCTGCTCGACCATCGCGAGCGTCCCGTGGCGGCTTTGGACCGGGCCCGGTTCCTGCTGTCGATCACCGGCCCGTACGGGCACGCCTTGTACGCGAAGCGTCCAGCCCAGAAGCTCGCTGATCCGCCGCGGACTGTTCCGCTTACGGCCCCCGCACTGGCTGCGCTGCGGATCGCCGGCACCGACCAGGATCGGGTCTACGACGATCTCATCGCGGTCAACGAGTTCGGCCAGTGCCGGGGCGTGGTCCACATCAGCGACATCATCCGCGGCCTGTCTGCCCGCTGACGCGGCGTCGGCGCCTCCTCGCGAGCGGGAAGCGCTCCGTTCCGTAGGGGCACGTAGAAGGGCGGAGAAGCGTCCCGGCTGTTAGGCCGTGGTCTTCCGGTGCTGTGCCGGACCGGGGCACAGCCGTCGGCGGGGACGGTTTCCCGGTGTTGTGCTCCTACCCTCCCCTGGTTCTTTGGCGGGTCTGGCGGGGCCACCACACCCCGCCCTGGTGGCGGTCCCCACCACCAGGGGCAAGCGGGGCGGTGCCGCTAATCCAGTTGGTGTTCCTCAGCGTCGCGGACGACGGGCGCGAGTTCCGTCATCCGCGGCCGTTTCGGCAGGCGCCCGTCCCCCGTGGACCGGCCCATGAGTCTGCGCCCCAGCCAGGGGACGAGGAACCGCACCGCCCACCGGCGGGTCTCCCGGCGGCGCAGTGGCCGGGGAAGGGGAACGTAGGGGGTGGGCCAGGGGTTGGCCCACAGCTCGCGGGGGCCGATGGGGTGGCCGAGCAGGTCAGCGATCCGGGCCGCGACGATCTGGTGCCCCATCGAGTTGAAGTGCAGGCGGTCCACGCTCCAGGCCCGCGGATCGTTGAGCGAATCCAGCGCCCACAAGTCCACAATCTCCACGCCGTTGCGTTCGGCGATTGCCCGCAAATGCATGCTGAACACGGCGATACGGCCGCGGTACATCCGCAGTACCGGAACCCAGCCGGTGTCGTGTCCGGACAGCATGACCACCCGGATTCCCGCGTCACGCAGTCGGCGGATTCCCCGCTCGTACTGCCGGGCGAGCTGGTCGAGGTTGGTGTTGGGCCGCAGCACATCGTTGCCCCCGGCGTGCACGGTCACCAGGTCGGGGGCGAATTCCAGGGTCTGCTCCAGCTGCTCCCCGAAAATGTGGCGGATGCGACGTCCGCGCACCGCGAGGTTGGCGTAGCGGAATCCCGGTGTTTTCGTGCTGAGGTGCTCGGCGAGTCGGTCGGCGAACCCCCGGTAGGTGCCGTCGGGGTTCGGGTCGTCCAGCCCTTCGGTGAGGCTGTCCCCGATAGCCACATACGACCGGATCACACTGGGCTGGGCTGCCGGTGTGCGGTGGAGCGGCCCTTGTTCGAAGCCGTGGGTGTCCTGTGTCGACCGCAGGGGGGAGATTCCCTTATGCGAGCTGGTCAAGTGACCCTCTCCTTTTCAGCTTCGGCGCTTCGCGGGTCTTTGTGCGGTTGTCGCGCCCTGACGCGGATCCAGGAGGCTGCCCGGTCCTTTCGGTGCCGGATTGTGACGCGACCGCTCAAGCAGAAAGCCCATGGCATCCAGCACCGCACACCAATGCATCCGGGACACCATCGGCTTTACCGGTGCGCTTTGGGCTCCCCCTGACCGGAACACGGGGCCGCCCTGTGGGGCATGCTGTTCCGGACGACGCGTCCGCCTCCGGGCTGTACCCCGCCGCTCTGCCCGCTGTCGGCATCCGGCCAGAACGCGTGCCGGTTACTACGTCTGGCACGCCAACGACTTCCGTGTCACGAGTCGATGATCGGGGTGAGGTGCGGGGGTACTAAGAGTAGATAAGCATACCGTCGCCGAGTTGAGGCGGGTGGCGGAGGATGCCGCGGCGTCGAGCAGCGGACGGCCCAGGCTGTGCGGGGCGTTCCGGGAAAGAGGTGTGGGCAGGCGCGGTCCGGCGGGGCGCGGTTCTGCTCGCTGGGTGCCGGGTGGGCAGCGCCGCGGCCGTGCTCGTTTCTCGCGGTGCGAGGGGACTCCTGGGCGGGCTCCCGATTTTCAGCCATGAGGGTTGAGGGAGGGGCGGGCGTGGTCCGCCGGTGCGGCAGGCCCGCAGCGGAAACCCCCACTCCCCCCTAACCAGACTTATGGGTAGATTGCCCGACAGACGCATTCTTAGGGTACTCTCAGGATTTCCCGTTGAGCACTACACAGAACGCGCTAATCCCCCATACGATCTGCAGGGATCGGCACCGTCACGCCGCGCCAGCGCCTGCCTCGCCGGTGCGCTGCGCCGGCCGACAGGGCCTGCCCAGCCCTTTTATCCACAGCCGAGGAGCGTCATGTGTAGCGCTTGATCGGACATTTGTATCGTTCTCGCATATTCAGCGAGTCGTGTCCCAGGAGGTCGAGGTCCCCCGTCGATGAACGCCGTTTCGCCGATCAGCCTCACCGACCTCGTTCCTGCTTTGCGGTGGAGTAAGTCGCCGGATGCCGCGACCGTGCTGCGGCATCCCCGGTTGGTGGATAGCTGGTGGCGGTCGCTTCCCCTGCCTCGTGTGCTCGACATCGCCGGTCCAACCTGGCTGGCGCACTGTCTGGCCCGGCTCTCCGTAGAGCAGTGGGACCACCTGGAAATCTGCGAGTTCGTCCCGACCTTGCGCGGGCTCACGGTGGATTTAGACGACATCGCTGAGCCTATCCGCGGTGCGGTGCGCAGCACCGCGGGAAGCTGGGAGCGGCTGATCCACACCTCTCCGCAGACCATGCGGTCGTGGGAGTTCCCCAACAACTGCGACCTGCTCGAGGTGGTTGGCGCGGTGATGTGGCAGTCGATTCTTCCCTTCACCAGCGGCCCCCTCAACGGGCCCGCCCCGTCTCCCGCCTTGATCATTGAAGCGGTGCGCACCATCGCGAACTGGATGCCCGCCTCCGCGCCGGACCACGTGCGCAACGCGATGGCCTACTTGACCGAGGCCACGGGCTCTGACTCTGCGGGGCCCACCACTGACACGGTGAAAAGCGCCCAGTCTTCCCCTGCGTCTCGCGCGATCCGGACCCTGCGGGCTCTGCGCGCCCAGCGCGACCACGATCTTGCCGCGGCCCAGAACACCGCCACCGCTTCCTCCCCGTCCCGTTCCGCAGACTCTAAAGAGTCGACGCCCCTCCTGGCTCGTCGCGGCGGCAGCCCGCTGCTGGGCCCCGGCGGTACCCTACGCCGTCCAGCGTTCGGGCCGCCGAAGGCGCTGCGCCAGCAGGCGGCGAAACCGGCCGCTGCCGCAGAGGACGCTCCCACCGCGTCCACCCCTGAGCCGGGCGCGCACCCCCTGGTCGACCTGTTCGACCAGTTGTGCCGTGACTGGAGCGAGTTGGAACAGCTCATCGCCACAGAGCGGCTGTTCACCTCGGAGCCGACCAGTATCCGGCTTCTCGCCGACCAGCTTCAGATGGACATCCGGGAGCTGCGGAGCGCCCAGCGCACCGTTGAGGAGCGGCTGCTGCAGTGGCTCAACTCCCCGGTGGGTGCGCCGATGGCGCAGCATCTGCGGGAAGTGTCCGACCAGTTGGGGGTGGCCAGCACCCTCGACACTCTCATCAACGCGCACCCCGACCACCAGGTCACTGTGCCGTCGCTGGGGATTCCGCTGTGGCAGATCGTCATGACTCTGTTCACGGACCGGCGGCTGGAAGGCAGTTGGCTGCTGGCCACCGACCCGGGGCATCTGCGCCAGCAGACCCGGCGTCTCCTCACCGACCAGCCCACGCTCAGCGAGGCGGAGTCCCGGCTGGCGGGTATCGGCATCCGCCCGCAAGCGTTGCGGCCATGGCTTTTGAACACCCCGGGGGTCACCATCCAAGACGGGCGGGTACTGGTCGACGAGAGCGTGCCGTTGAGCACCGCCGAACCGGCGGGGGGATACGCCGGGTCGTCCGCGTTCCCCTCGGCTGCGCCGGGCGCGACCACCAGCAGCGGTCTGCCTATTCGCCGGCGGCCGGCCGAACCGCAGAGCTCCGCCGAACCCACGCTGAGCGTGGCGACGTCCGCGCGGTGCTTCCGGGCCCCCGACGGACGGTGGTGGCACCGGGTCGACGTCACTTCCGACCAGCTCAACGGTGCCCCGGTCGCTGTCCCGCCGGGGTATGCGGCGCACCTGGGGTTGCGGCCCGGGCGGCTGCTGTGCCTCACCGGCCCAGGGGCGGACCTGCTGGTCCTGGTCTGGCGGGACCAGGCGGCGTTCGACTCGCTGCGGCCGCTGCTGCGCCGGCTCGGCGCCCAAGCCGGCGACCGGTTGTTCATCACTGTCAACGGCGACCGGTTGGATGCCCGGTTGTTGCAGGCTTCGTCGATTCCCACGGACAACGGTCCGCTCGGCTTGGCGTTGAGCCTGACCGGCTACACTGCCCCGGCCACGGCTGAAGAGGCGCTCGACATCATCTTCCGTCGGATCAGTGAAACCGACGAGGGGTTCACGGGGGCCCCGGCCGAGCTGCTCAACCTGTTGGCCAAGCGCGGGGACGACGACATCGCGGAACAGTTGCGTCTGGCCTTGCCTGCCGCATCGGTTCCCCACTCCGGTCCCCCGCCGCAGCCTCCGGCAGGGACTGTTCCGGGGGCGCTCGGCTAGCCGCCGCTGTGCGGGGCACGTCCCGCGGGTGGGGCCTGCCCAGCCCTGGCGCAGTCCAGTGCCGGGCCCTGCTCACACGTGCCCTGGGGCTGTGGGAGGCTCGGGTTCGTCGGCGTGGAGGGCGCGGATCAGTTCTCGTTCGTCGTCCCGGGTCAGGCTGGTTTCCAGCACGGTGGGTTCCAAGGGCCGGAGGGCTTCCACGACCCGGTCCCGTGTCTCGGAGTGGACGAGCAGGAACACGGCGGCCCGCCCGTCGTCGAGCTGGTGTCCGATCTGGCGGATCAGATCGTCGTCGATACCGATATCGGTGAGTCGGCCCGCCACAGCGCCGATCGCGGTCCCCACTGCGAGCCCCAGCACCGGGGAGAGGAACAGCGCCCCGATCAGAGTGCCCCACAGGGCGCCGCCCGCGGCCCCCACCCCGGTCACGTTCAGCGTCTGCTGGATGCGGGGCCTGCCCCGGGCGTCTTTGTAGACGTAGGCGGCATCCTTGAGCCGCAGCAGCTCCCGCCGGGCCAAGTCGTCGGCGATGTCAAGCGCCTGTTCGGCCCGGTCCCGGTCGGCTACCCCGAGCACTACCAGGTGCGCCATGGCTGTTTCCGCCTCCTCCTGACCGGCCGCGCCCCTCCCCTGCCCGCTGGGCGCTGTCGGTCACGCACTACCCCGCCACGGCACAGCAAACGCCCGCGGTGCATAACACCGCGGGCGCGGGTACGGCGTGGTGGCAGGATGCGTTGCGGGATCAGACGTTGAAACCGAGCATCCGCAACTGGTCTCGGCCGTCCTCAGTGATCTTGTCCGGCCCCCACGGCGGCATCCAGACCCAGTTGATCTTGACGTCGCGGTCGAACTCGTCCAGCGTGCTGGCGACCTGCTCCTCCAACACGTCGGTGAGCGGACAGGCCGCGCTGGTCAGCGTCATGTCGATGACGATGCTGCGCTCGTCTACGTTGACCCCGTAGACCAGTCCGAGGTCGACCACGTTGACGCCGAGCTCAGGGTCGATGACGTCCTTGAGCGCGTCAGTGATCTCCTCCACCAGCGCTTCGTCCACCTCGGCGGTCTGCGTCTGTGTCGAGGTGGTCTCCTCGTTTCCGGTGCTCATACGGCCTCCTCCTGCCGCTGGGTTGCCAGAGACTTGGCGGTCGCGTCCTTCCACGCCATCCAGGCGAGCAGGGCGCACTTGACCCGGGCGGGATACTTCGACACCCCAGCGAAAGCCACCGCGTCCTGCAGCACGTCCTCGTCGGGTTCGCCTTGCCCTTTGGACTGCATGAGCGCGGTGAACTCGTCGAGGATCGCCATCGCCTCGTCGACCGTCTTGCCGATGAGCAGGTCGGCCATGACCGAGGCGCTCGCCTGGCTGATGGAGCAGCCCATGCTGTCGTAGGAGATGTCGGCGATCGCGGCGCTGCCGTCGCTCTCCTTGTCCGCGGGCTTGAGCAGCACACGGAGGGTGATCTCGTCGCCGCAGGTGGGGTTGACGTGGTGGCTCTCGGCGTCGAAGGGTTCCCGCAGCCCTTTGTGGTGCGGGTTGCGGTAGTGGTCCAGGATGATCTCCTGGTACATCGCGTCGAGTCTCATGGCACGCTCTTCCTAGCTTCGGGCCACGCCGAAGAATCGCTGCGCCTCCCGGATCCCTTCGGCCAGGGCGTCCACGTCGGCGAAGGAGTTGTACAGGTAGAACGAGGCGCGCGTGGTGGCTACCGCCTCAAACCTGCGGTGCAGCGGCCATGCACAGTGGTGCCCCACCCGCACGGCCACCCCCAGGTCGTCCAGTACCTGGCCCACATCGTGGGGGTGGATCCCGTCAACGGTGAACGAGACGGCGCCCCCACGTGCCTCGGCGTCGGCCGGTCCGACGATTCGTACACCCTCGATGGAACCAATGTGTTTGAGCGCATATTCCACGAGAGCGTGCTCGTGCGCGGCGATGGCGTCCATCCCGATGGAGTTGAGGTAGTCGCATGCCGCGGCCAGGCCGACTGCCTGGGGCGCCATCGGGACGCCGGCTTCGAACCGCTGCGGCGGGTCGGCCCACGTGCTGTGCTCCATGTGCACCGTGCCGATCATGGAGCCGCCGGTGATGAACGGCGGCATGGCGCACAGCAGCTCCCGGCGCCCCCACAGCACGCCGATGCCGTTGGGGCCGCACATCTTGTGCCCGGAGAACACGAGGAAGTCCACGCCCAGCTCGGTGACGTTGACCGGCATGTGCGGGACCGACTGGGCGCCGTCCACGAGGACCAGCGCGCCGACCGCGTGCGCCCGCTCCGCGATCAACTGGACCGGGTTGACGGTGCCCAGCACGTTGGACTGGTGGATGAGCGCCACGAGCTTGGTGCGCTCGTTGATGAGGTCGTCCAAGTTGGACAGGTCGAGGCGGCCCTCGTCGGTAACCCCGAACCAGCGCAGTGTCGCTCCGGTGCGGCGGCACAACTCCTGCCAGGGCACCAGGTTGGCGTGGTGCTCCATTTCAGTGACCACAATCTCGTCGCCGGGTTTCACGGCGAAGCGGGAGAATCCCTCGCCCGCGGTGACCGCGTTGCTCATGGCGTAGGCGACGAGGTTGATCGCTTCGGTGGCGTTCTTGGTGAACACCACTTCGTCAGCAGGGGCACCGACGAAGGCCGCGATGGTGGCCCGGGCCGCCTCATAGGCGTCAGTGGCCTCCTCCGCGAGCTGGTGCGCGCCCCTGTGCACCGCCGCGTTATAGCGTTCGTAGAACTCCCGCTCGGCGTCGAGGACTTGCCGGGGTTTCTGGGATGTGGCCCCGGAGTCGAGGTACACCAGCGGACGCTCATTGCGGACGGTCCGGGACAGGATCGGGAAGTCTGCCCGGATCGTCTCGACATCCAGCTCGCGTGTCACGGTTAGGCGCCTACCTTCACGAAACGCTCGTAACCCTCAGTCTCCAGTGTCTCAGCAAGGTCCATGCCGCCGGACTCGACGATCTTGCCGTCCGCGAAGACGTGGACGAAGTCGGGCTTCACGTAGTTGAGGATGCGGCTGTAGTGCGTGATGAGCATGACGCCCATGTCGTTGGCCTCCTTGGCCCGGTTGATGCCTTCGGAGACGATCTTGAGGGCGTCGACGTCGAGGCCGGAGTCGGTCTCGTCGAGGATGGCCACCTTGGGCTTGAGCAGCTCCAGCTGGAGGATCTCGTGCCGCTTCTTCTCACCGCCGGAGAAGCCCTCGTTGACGCCGCGGGCGGCGAAGGACGGGTCGATGGACAGCCCCTTCATGGCCTCCTGCAGTTCCTTGGAGAACGCCCGCAGCTTGGGGGCCTCGCCGCGCACCGCGGTGACAGCGCTGCGCAGGAAGTTGGACATGGACACGCCGGGAACCTCGACCGGGTACTGCATGGCGAGGAACACGCCGGCGCGGGCCCGCTCGTCGACGCTCATCTCCAGCACGTTCTCGCCGTCGAGCAGCACCTCGCCGTCGGTGATCTCGTAGCGGGGGTGCCCGGCGATGGCGTAGGCCAGGGTGGACTTGCCGGACCCGTTGGGGCCCATGATGGCGTGGGTCTCCCCGGAGCGGATGGTCAGGTTGACGCCCTTGAGGATCTCGCGACGCTCCTCTTCGCTGATGAGGACGTCAGCGCGCAGACCGCGGATCTCGAATGTGGTCATAGTGTCTCTTCTTACGCCTTCTCGGTGTCCAGCGAGACGAGTACGTCGTCGCCGTCGATCTTCACTCGGTAGGTGGGGACCGCCTGGGTGGCCGGCGGGTTGAGCGGTTTGCCGGTGCGCAGGTCGAAGCAGGAGCCGTGCAGCCAGCACTCGATGGTGCCGTCTTCCACTTCTCCCTCGGAGAGGTTGACCTCGGCGTGCGAGCAGAGGTCGCTGATCGCGTAGATCTCGCCCTCGCTGCGCACTACCGCCACGGGAGTGCCGTTGACCTCCACGCCTAGTGCGCCTTCTTCGGGGAGGTCGCTGAGTGCACAGACCCTGGTGTAGGTTTCCTCGCTACTCATGCAGCGCCAGCTTCTCCTCAACCTCGGCCATGATGCGGTCGCGCAGTTCGGGGACTTCGATGCGGTCGATGATCTCCGCGAAGAAGCCCCGGATCACCAGGCGGCGGGCCTCGTCGGCGGGGATGCCCCGCGACTGCAGGTAGAACAGGTGGATGTCGTCCAGACGCCCGCTGGTGCTGGCGTGGCCGGCGCCTTCGACCTCGCCGGTGAAGATCTCCAGGTTGGGCACGGAGTCTACTCGGGTGCCGTCCGTGAGCACGAGGTTGCGGTTGTGCTCGTAGGAGTCGGTGCCCTGAGTGCCCTCACCGATGATCACGTCGCCGATCCACACGGCGTGGGCGTCTTCGCCGCTGAGCGCACCCTTGTAGTCGACCCGGCTGCGCGTGTGGGACACGTTGTGGTCGACCAGCGAGCGGTGCTCGTGGTGCTGTCCTGCGCCTGTGAAGTACAGGCCGAACAGTTCGGCGTCGCCTCCGGGGCCGGAGTAGGAGACCTTGGGCGACAGGCGCACGAGGTCACCGCCGAGCGTCACCACGATGCTCCGGAAGCTGGCGTCCCGACCGACCGTGGTGTACTGGTGCGACACGTGGACGGCGTCGCGGTCCCAGTCCTGGAGGCTGACGACGTTGAGCCGTCCGCCGTCTTCGACAACGAATTCGACGTTGTCGGCGTACACCGAGCTGCCCCGGTACTCCAGCACGACGGTGGCGGACGCGGCGGATTCCACCCGAACGAGCACGTGGCCGTGGGCCTGGTCCTGCTGGGCTCCGGTGACGGTGAGGAACACTGGTTCACTGACCTCGGTGTTCTTCGGCACCGTCACGACGACAGCTTCGCGGAACGCCTGGTAGGCCAGCGCGCTGACCCGGTCGTTGGGCAGGAACGAGGTGCCCAGCCGGGCGTCGTCGCGGCCCACCGTCTCAACGGTGACTTCGTCCGGGGCGATCACCTTGACGTCGACGGCGCCGTCGGCGCTGCCCCCTTCGTGGAGGCCGCGGAGCCGGCGCAGCGGGGTGAACCGCCACTCTTCCTCGCGGCCGGTGGGCTTGGGGAAGTCGTTGGGGTCGAAGGACCCGTGGACGAGTTTGGAGACGGGAAGATCGCCGCCGTGGCTGTGTTCCCGGATTCCGAGATTGGGGGTGGCCATGGTTAGCCGACCGCTCCTTCCATCTGCAGCTCGATGAGCCGGTTCAGTTCCAGGGCGTACTCCATGGGCAGCTCGCGGGCGATGGGCTCCACGAACCCGCGGACGATCATCGCCATGGCCTCGTCCTCGTCCAGGCCCCGGCTCATCAGGTAGAAGAGCTGGTCCTCGCTCACCTTGGAGACGGTGGCCTCGTGGCCCATCTCGACGTCGTCTTCTCGGACGTCGACGTAGGGGTAGGTGTCGGAGCGGCTGATGGTGTCGATCAGCAGCGCATCGCACTTGACCGTGGACTTGGAGCGCTCTGCCCCCTCCTGTACTTGGACGAGGCCGCGGTAGGAGGCACGGCCGCCGCTGCGCGCCACCGACTTGGAGACGATGGTGGAGGAGGTGTTGGGGGCGCAGTGCACCATCTTGGAACCGGTGTCCTGGTGCTGGCCCTCACCCGCGAACGCGAGGGACAGGGTCTCGCCCTTGGCGTGCTCGCCCATGAGGTAGACCGCCGGGTACTTCATGGTGACCTGGGAGCCGATGTTGCCGTCGATCCACTCCATGGTGGCGCCCTCGTAGGCGACGGCACGCTTGGTGACCAGGTTGTAGACGTTGTTCGACCAGTTCTGGATGGTCGTGTAGCGGCAGCGGGCGTTCTTCTTGACGATGATCTCGACGACCGCCGAGTGCAGCGACTCCGACTTGTAGATCGGCGCGGTGCAGCCCTCGACGTAGTGGACGTAGGCGCCCTCGTCGACGATGATGAGCGTCCGCTCGAACTGGCCCATGTTCTCGGTGTTGATCCGGAAGTAGGCCTGGAGCGGAATCTCCACGTGCACGTTCTTGGGCACGTAGATGAAGGAGCCGCCGCTCCACACCGCGGTGTTCAGTGCCGCGAACTTGTTGTCGCCGGGCGGGATGACCGTGCCGAAGTACTCCTTGAACAGGTCCGGGTGCTCCTTCAGCGCGGTGTCGGTGTCCAGGAAGATGACGCCCTGGGCTTCCAGGTCCTCGCGGATCTGGTGGTAGACCACCTCGGACTCGTACTGGGCTGCCACCCCGGCGACGAGGCGCTGCTTCTCCGCCTCAGGAATCCCCAGCCGGTCGTAGGTGCGGCGGATGTCTTCGGGAAGCTCTTCCCACGAGCGGGCCTGCTTCTCCGTGGACCGCACGAAGTACTTGATGTTGTCGAAGTTGATCCTCGACAGGTCAGCACCCCACGTCGGCAACGGCTTCTTGGTGAACAGCCGCAGCGCCTTCAGGCGCAGGTCCAGCATCCACTCCGGCTCGTTCTTCTTCGCCGAAATGTCGCGGACGACCTCTTCGTCGAGACCACGGCGCGCCGAGGCGCCGGCCACGTCGGGGTCGGCCCAGCCGTATTCGTAAGTGCCGAGCCCTTCGAGCTCGGGGTGCGCGGTAGACGTCATTTACGCGGATCCTCCTGGACGGGACGTCCTGTTTGGCGTGGTGTGCCCGTGCCTCGCTGGCTACGGGCCTCGGCGCTCAGGGAGCCGATGTCACGAGGGCTGACGTGGGTGGTGCAGACGCTATCGCCGTGCGCGATGGTGGCAAGGCGACGCACCGGAGTGCCAAGAAGTCGGGCAAAAGCCTCGACTTCTGCGTCGCACAGTTCAGGGAATTCAGCCGCCACGTGGGCGACTGGGCAGTGGTGCTGGCACAACTGCTCCCCTCCGGCCGGGGCTGCCCCCGCCGAGGCGGCGTAGCCGTCGTTCGACAGTGCCTCAGCGAGCAGCCGGACCCGCTGGTGCGGGGGTGCGTCGGCCAGCAGCGGACGGTAGCGACGTTCGAGTTCGGCCACCTGGCGTTGCGCGAACTCGGCGACGGCCTGCGGTCCTGCCTTCTCCGCGAGGAAGCGCAGTGCACTGGCGGCGAGGTCGTCGTAGCCGTGCACGAACGCGTCGCGTCCGGCCCCGGTGATCACAAAGACACGGGCGGGTCTTCCCCTCCGGCGACGCCTCACGGGGTGGGCGTCGCGGGCCTCGACCATGCCTTCACTCACGAGGTTGTCGAGGTGGCGGCGGATTGCCGCCGGGGTCAGCCCGAGCCGCTCGCCCAGAGCGGAGGCGGTGATCGGGCCGTGCTCGAGGATGAGTCGGGCGACCCGTGCCCGGGTTCCGGTCTCGGATCCCAGTTCGTGGCCGACAGGCGTCAAGGCAGCACCGGTTCTGGCACTGCCCTCCGTACGCTCTGCCCCACCCATGTTTTTCACAACATCAGTGTGGCCTAATTCCCTCCCGATGAGCAAACCGCGCCGAGTGCTGTAGGACACACAAGTTAGCCTTGCCTTACTGGCCTTTTTCTCATTTGCTCGGTTTCGATGATCAGCATCATCCGCGCCTCCACCCCGCAAAACAACCACATCATGAGAATGTCATCTCACAACATGAAACACTCTTGAGCGGTTTCCGCGCGGATGTCGCAGTCGGGTACGCCCCCTGCACCCCCCGCCGTAGACTCTTCGCCATGGACACCCCTGCCGTCGAGGTCACCGACCTGGTCAAGCGCTACGGTACGGTCACTGCCGTAGCGGGCCTGTCGTTCACCGCTGCCCGCGGCGCGGTCACCGCGCTCCTCGGCCCCAACGGTGCGGGCAAGACCTCGACGATCGAAATCTGTGAAGGGTTCCGGCACGCAGACGCGGGCCGGGTCCGTGTCCTCGGCCTCGACCCGATCCGCGACGCGGCCGCGCTTCGGCCACGGGTCGGGGTCATGCCGCAGAGCGGCGGCGTGCCCACCGGGGTGCGCGCTGGGGAGTGGCTGCGTCTTCTCGCTGCCTTCTACGCCCATCCCCTCCCCCCTGAAGCGCTCCTGGACCGGCTGGGCCTCTCCGCGGTAGCCCGCACCCCGTTCCGCCGGCTGTCCGGAGGACAGCAGCAGCGCCTGTCCTTGGCCGCTGCCATCATCGGCCGTCCCGAACTGGTGTTCCTGGACGAGCCCACCACCGGCCTCGACCCGCAGGCCCGCATGGCCACCTGGGAGCTGATCGGCGAGCTGCGCACCGCAGGGGTGGGCGTCGTGCTGACCACCCACTACATGGAAGAAGCGGAACGGCTTGCCGACCACGTGGTCATCATCGACCACGGCCGGGTCGTCGCCGACGGCCCCACAGCCGCCCTCACCCGCGGCGATCGGGAGCTGCGGTTCCGGGCTGCTCCCGGACTGGACGTGTCTGACCTCGCCGCTGCCCTTCCACCGGGCTGCAGCGTCACCGAGCGCGACGCTGGACAGTACACGGTCACCTGCGCTGACCCCGACGAAATAGGGCCGGGCCTGGTAGCGACCGTGAGCACCTGGTGTGCGTCCCGCGGACTCCTCCCCGAGGACCTGCGAGTGCACCGCCGCACCCTCGAAGACGTCTTCCTTGAACTCACCGGCCGGGATCTTCGCGACTGATGTCCTCCACCACACCGCTTGACTTCACTCCCCGCCCCAAGGCTGCTCCCGTAGTCCGCCGGGTGCTGGCCCAGGCAGGGCTGGAACTGCGCCTTCTGCTCCGCAACGGCGAGCAGCTCCTCTTGACCCTCGTCATCCCCGTGCTGCTCCTGGTCGGATTCAGCATCGTCCCGATCCTCGACGCGGGCACGGCGTCGCGCGTGGATTTCCTGGCCCCGGGAGTGCTCGCGTTGGCGACGATGTCCACCGCCTTCACCGGCCAGGCCATCAGCACCGGCTTTGAACGGCGCTACGGGGTGCTCAAACGCCTGGGCGCCACCCCGTTGACCCGGCTGGGGCTTCTGGCCGCGAAAACCCTGGCGGTACTGGTCATCCAACTGCTGCAAGCCGTGCTCATCAGCACGGTGGCCTTCCTGCTGGGATGGTCACCGCAGGGCGGGGCCGTCGGCGTGCTCAGCGTGGTGCTGCTGATGGTGCTGGCCACCGCTGCCTTCAGCGCGCTGGCGCTGCTGATGGCTGGGACACTGCGGGCCGAGGCGACTCTGGCAGCCGCCAACCTGGTCTACGTCATCCTGCTCGGGCTGGGCGGGGTCGTGTTCCCCGTCGACCTGTTCCCCCCAGCGCTCCTCCCCTTCGTGGAAGCCCTGCCTATCACCGCGCTCTCCACGGGCCTGCGCACGGTCCTGGCGGAAGGGGCCGCAATGCCGCTCGGCCCCGTGCTCGTCCTGCTGGCCTGGAGCGTGGTCGGCGCGGCTCTGGCAGGCCGGTTCTTCCGCTGGGAGTGAGTCTTCCCGTCCAGGCGCCGCTTCCCGGGGCTGTGACGCGGTACCGCCCGCGCCGCCGACCGGACTGCTGGCGCACTAGACTCCCCGCGTGGCGTCCTTAGGCATCCCCTGGTTCGTGTTGGTGCGCTACGTGGGGCCGCCGCTCGTGCTCTTAGCCGTGGGCGGACTCCTGGTGTGGTGGCGCAGGCCTGTTCGCGCTGGCCTGGTTGTGGCGGCGCTGTGCGTGAACGTGGGTGCCGCTGCCCTGCCTTTCGGCTGGATCGTCCTGCAGGTGGCCACCGGCTGGGCGACGAGCAGCACTGCCGGGCTCATAATGACGCTGGGGCAGCCGCTCGTCTCGTTCACCGCCTGGATGCTGCTTCTGGTGGCGGCGGTGGCCCGGCCGCCAGCATGCGAGCGGCCTGCGGAGCGGTGACCGGCTGCCCGGACGGTTCCTGCGCTACCTCCGCGCCCGGCGCAGCCGTGCCGGTGCGGAACAGCCGCGTCCGCGCGGGCTCGGACGCGGCCGCCGCGGTCACCTGCCCAGGGTGGCGACCATGAGCGCCTTGATCGTGTGCATCCGGTTCTCGGCCTGGTCGAAGACGATGGAGGCCGGCGACTCGAACACCTCGTCGGTGACTTCGAGCGCGGTCAGGCCGGTGCGGGCGTGGATCTCCCGTGCCACCTCGGTACCGAGGTCGTGGAAAGCCGGCAGGCAGTGGAGGAACTTGACGTCAGGGTTGCCGGTGGCTTTGAGGGCCTCAGCGTTGACCTGGTAGGGCAGCAGCTGGCGGATGCGCTCGTCCCACACTTCGCTGGGTTCTCCCATCGACACCCACACGTCGGTGTAGATGAAGTCCGCCCCGGCCAGTCCTTCCGCGATGTCGTCGGTGAACGTGACCCGCGCCCCCGTGGTCTCGGCGATTGCGCGGGCGGGGGCGGCGACCCGCTCCTCGTCAGGCCACAGTTCGCGGGGGGCAACCATGCGCACGTCGATACCGAGCATGGCTCCGGTGACGGTGAGGGAGTTGCCGAGGTTGTTGCGGGCATCCCCCATGTACGCCAGGGTGACCTCGCGCAGCGGCTTGTCGGTGTGCTCCATGATGGTGAGGAAGTCGGCGAGCATCTGGGTGGGGTGCCATTCGTCGGTGAGGCCGTTCCACACCGGCACGCCCGCATACTCGGCCAGTTCTTCCACCGTGGCCTGGCTGGCGCCGCGGTACTCAATCGCGTCGAACATGCGGCCCAGGACACGGGCCGTGTCCTTGATGGACTCCTTGTGCCCGATCTGGGAGCCGCTCGGGTCCAGGTAGGTGACGTGAGCACCCTGGTCGTGGGCGGCAACCTCGAAGGCGCAGCGGGTGCGGGTGGAGGTCTTCTCAAAGATCAGGGCAATGTTCTTGCCGCTGAGCTGCGGCTGCTCGGTCCCCGCATACTTGGCGGCCTTCAGGTCGGCCGCCAATGTGATCAGGAACATCAGCTCCTGGGGGGTGAAGTCGAGTTCCTTGACAAAACTGCGATTACGCAGGTTGAACGCCATCGCGGCCGGCTCTCCTGTCCGTTACCTCAACTCTTCTGGAAAGGTATACAGATTATCGAATATTCATTCGATCTGCTAGAGGGTCACCGGATCCCGCTCCAGCGGACACGTCAGGCAGTGCGGCCCGCCTCGGCCGCGGCCGAGCTCATTGCCCGGGATAGTGATGACCTCAATCCCGTTGGCCTGCAGATACGCATTGGACGAGACATTCCGTTCATAGGCCACAACCACGCCCGGCGCTAGTGCGAGGAGATTGCACCCGTCGTCCCACTGCTCGCGTTCAGCCGAGAAGACATCCTGGGTGGGAGTGAGGACCGTGATGTCGTCGACCCCCACCGCGGCGGCGATGGCCCGGTGCATGTCCTCTGGAGCGTGGTCCGTGATCTTCAGCTCCTTGTCGCTGTCCCCCGGCTCGATGGTGTAGGAGGGCAGCATGCCCAGACCCGCGTACTTCGTGAAAACCCCGTGATCCACGTTGGTCATCACGGTGTCCAGGTGCATGATGGCGCGGGCCTCGGGCATCTGGATCCCCAGAATGCGCTGGGCGCCACCGCGGGCGAACAGCTCCCGCGCCAGCAGCTCCACCGCCTGCGGGCGGGTGCGCTCACTCATCCCCACCAGCACAGAGCCGTTGCCGACCGGCATGACATCGCCGCCCTCGATCGTGGCGGGCGCCCAGGACACCCCCGGATTCCACACGGGGAAATCGGTTGCGGCGAAGAGCGGGTGCCACCGGTAGACCGCTTCGTACAGCGTGGTCTCCCGCATCCGGGCACGGTTGCGCATCACGTTGATGGACACCCCGTTGCCGATCCAGCTCGAGGTGTCGCGCGTGAAGATGAGGTTCGGGAGCGGCGGCAGCACGAACGCGTCCAGGTCCAGGGCGTGGAACCACACCGACTTCGGCTCGGAGATCCGCTGGAGGATCTCCCGCTTGGTGATGCCGCCGGTGAGGAAACGGCGCAGCTCACCGGGGTCCATCGCGTCAAGACAGGCACGGATGGCGTCGAGAGCCATCGGACCGTAGAAGCGCTCCTCCAGCACCTCGTCGAGGATGAACCTCTTCGCCTCGGGGATGTGCAGAGTCTCCGCGAGCAGGCTGCCGAATTCATGCACGGTCACCCCCCGGTCCCGCAGGAGCTGGACGAACAGGTCGTGCTCCTCGCGGGCGCGCTCCACCCACAGCACTTCGTCGAAGAGCAGGGTGCCCTTGTTGCTGGGTGTCAGGCGCTGGATTTCCAAGTCGGGCCGGTGGACGAGGACCTGGCGCAGACGGCCGATCTCAGAGTCGACACGGAAAGCCACAACACTCTCCTCACCGTTGGGTTCGCCGCCGGCGGCTCCAGTCGCCGCCCGGCACCGGCGTTCTCCCCGTTCCTTCCCGCCCCAACCCGCCCGCG
>NZ_BCWB01000029.1 GCF_001592045.1 Thermobifida fusca NBRC 14071 = JCM 3263
AGTCGCCGCCCGGCACCGGCGTTCTCCCCGTTCCTGCCCGCCCCAACCCGCCCGCGATCTCGCTTCATAGGATGATCGGGTGAATAGCGACTCTCCTGGGCAGTCTGCACCGGGTCCGTTCTCCCGGGCTGCGGCGCTCGTCCGCGCCGCGGGCACTGCCATCCCGGCGACCTGGCTGGTCGGGGTGAGCATCCTGTCGGTCCAGTTCGGCGCAGGGGTGGCGAAGAACCTGTTCGCGGTCCTCCCCCCAAGCACCGTGGTGTGGCTGCGCCTGCTGGCTTCGGCCCTGGTGCTGCTGTGCTTCGCCCCTCCCCCACTGCGCGGGCACTCTCGCACGGACTGGCTGGTCGCGGTCGGTTTCGGCACGTCGCTGGCGGTCATGAACTACGCCATCTACGAATCGTTTGCGCGCATCCCGCTGGGCGTGGCCGTGACCATCGAATTCCTGGGCCCGCTGGCCGTGGCCGTGGCGGGATCGCGCCGCTGGCGGGACCTGGTGTGGGTGGTGCTCGCCGGCACGGGGGTTGCGCTGCTGGGATGGGACGACGGCGGGGTCACCCTGGCAGGGGTGGCGTTCGCCGCCCTCGCGGGCGCTGCGTGGGCGTGCTACATCCTGCTCAGCGCAGCCACCGGCCGACGCTTCCCCGGGACTTCCGGACTGACGGTGGCCAGTGTGATCGGCGCAGTGCTCGTCGCGCCGATGGGCCTCGCCCACAGCAGCCCGGCCCTGCTCGACCCGAGCGTGCTGCTGACCGGTCTTGCCGTGGGGCTGCTCTCCTCGGTCATCCCCTACTCCCTGGAAATGCAGGCGTTGCGCCGCATTCCGCCCGGGGTGTTCGGCATCCTGATGAGCCTAGAACCGGCGGCGGCCGCACTCGTGGGCCTGGTCCTGCTCGGGGAATTCCTCACCGTCGCCCAGTGGGCCGCGGTGGCCTGCGTGGTGGTCGCCAGTGTGGGTGCGACCCGCTCCGCCCGGCTGTGAGCCTGCCGCGGTGCCCCCGCTGCGCTGGGAGGCCAACCCCCATAGACCGCTCCGCTGCTGGCGGAAGACAGAGCTTTGACAGGGGCCGCCCTGCCCTCGCCGCGACTCTCCGTCGGCCCCGGTTCTTGGGCGGGGCCGGGTATGCGCCTTCTCCGGTTGTGCCGGACACCCGCAGCGGCCGCTGTTGCGGTCGAGGAGAGCCGAACAGCTCCGGGGACTGCCGCCCCACTGCCGTGCAGCCGACCGCACGGGCCGGAAAGGAGCCGGTCCGGCCCTGGACTTCACCTCGGCTCCCCCGCGATCCGGTCTGGGTGATTCGGGAAAACGGCCCCCGCCAGGCTCTTCACGCTGGTGCGGACCTGCGCGAACGTCCGGCATCGTTGCAGCTCACCGCTGGTGGGGACCCCAGCGGAAGCCTCGTCACCCTTCTACTACGATCTGTCGTATGACAGCCTCTCCCTGGTCTGTCGCGCTCGCGGCGGACGACTTCACGATCCTCAACCTGCCGCTGTGGGCCTGGCAGGTGGCGTTCTGCGCCGTCGGCATAGTGGTACTGGCGCTGTTGGCTCGCACGATCTGGCATCCCACGACCGCTTCCCTGCGCTGGTGGGCGTTGGGCAACGTCATCGTCAATTCCGGAATCGCGGTCACTGGAGCGACTGTGCGGGTCACCGAGTCGGGGCTGGGCTGCTCGGAATGGCCCAAGTGCACCCCGGAGAGCTTCGTCCCCGTCGGCACCCACCACTCCGCATTCCACGCGGCTATCGAGTTCGGCAACCGGACTCTCACCTTCCTGCTGCTCGCTGTCGGGGTGATCGTCCTCCTGGCGACACTGCGTATGCGTCCCCGCAGACGCGACCTGCTGGTCCTGGCCGCCCTGGTGCCGGCGGGCGTGCTCGGCCAGGCGGTCGTCGGCGGGATCACCGTCTGGAGTGACCTGCACCCTGCGTCGGTGGGCGCGCACTTCGTCCTCTCGGTCCTCGTGGTGATCCTCACCATGGCCTACTACGTGCGCTGCCGGGAGCCCGAAGGAGAACTGCGGCTCACCGTCACCCCGCGGCTCCGCCTCGCCGCCACTGTGCTCGTCCCGGTCGGGCTGGTCCTCATCGTCGCCGGAGTCGTCGTCACCGGGACCGGTCCGCACGGCGGTGACGCTACCGCGCCGCGCTGGGACTTCCCGCTCGACGCGGTCACCCGCATCCACTCCCTCCTGGCGTGGCTCACCACCGCGCTGACCGTCGCCGTCCTCGTCATGGCGGCGCGGAGCCGCGCACCGCGCCTCGTGCAGGTCCAGGCGTGGCTGCTGCTCGCCGCACTACTCGCCCAGGGAGCGCTCGGCTACGCGCAGTACCTGCTGGGACTGCCTTCCTGGATGGTCGTGCTGCACGTCTTGGGCTCCCTGCTGGTGTGGACCGCGATCCTGCGGCTGTACTTCGCCACCGCGGAACGCGTGGCTGTCACCAGCCCGACGGTTGCGACGGAGCTTGCTGCCCACCGGTAGCGGGCGGCTGCGGCGGTAGGCTGCCGCGCTGGGCGTGCGCCTGCGCGATGACGTGCTGGAAGTCTGCGCGCCGCAGGAATCCGGAATCGGTGGGCTGCTGCACCCAGGCGGGGGCGACCGGGCGGGCGGCGCGGCCCAGAAACGCCTCGCGGGCCATGTGCATGAGGGCCAGGATGGCGTCGCGCCGCTCCCACCAGGCGGGCATGGCCACACCGCGGTCCAACCTCCGGTGGAGGAGGGCGAGTTCTGTGGCGGCCAACTGGTAGTCCTCCATGGCCCGGCGGCCCCGCACCCCTGCGGTACGCCGTGCCCAGGCCCGCGCCTGTTTGCGTCCGCTCATCGTGCTGAGCATCCGGATATCGGCGGGCGTCACCAGACCTGTGGAGATGTAGGGCGGCAGGTAGGTAGCGATCGCCGCGACCTGGCGGCGGCGGTCATGCACGGTCACCCCGATGAGCGCGACGAGGACGCAGAACAGCAGCGCGTACACCACTCCCAGCCCGGTCCAGCCGAACGCGGTCGAGCCGTTCCACAGCGCGTGCAGCACGACCGCGCCCAGCCAGCCGAGGACCGGCATGGCGATCCGCGCCACCAGGCCCGGGTGGGTCGCAGCGTAGGCGACGCCCAAGCCGATCATCGCGGTGTAGATCGGGTGCCCGAGCGGGGCGATGATGCCGCGCAGCACGAAGGTCACCGCGAACCCGGAAGCGCCTTCGGAGAACAGGGCGCTGAGGAAGTAGGAGACGTTCTCCACAAACGCGAACCCGGTAGCGACCATCGCCGCGTAGATGATGCCGTCGGTGGCGGTGTCGATCTCGTGGCGGCGCCGCCACAGCAGCAGGAGCAGGGCGATCCCCTTGGCGCTCTCCTCAACCAGGGGTGCTCCCACCGTGGCACTCACGTAGGCGCCGAAGTCTTCCCCGAACCTCGGGACGGTGTACAGCTCCATGCCGAGGGTGTTGAGAATGAACGAGGCCAGCACCGCTACGCCGGCACCCCAGAGGAATGCGAACAGCAGGACCGAGTTCGGCTCCGGTTCGAGGCGGTCCAGCAGCAGGACGAGGGGGATGATGATGCTGACCGGGATGACGGCTGCTACCAGGCTGATGAAGAAGGCGACGACTCCCTCGCTCCCAGCACCGGAGAAACCGCTGAACAGGAGGTAGCCGAGCATCACCAGCATGCACAGGACGCTCACCGCGATGCCGCTGACCAAGCCGAGAGAGTGGCGGCCCGGGGTGCGTCCTTCCAGGATCGCTTTGGTGTCCAGGGGGCGCATAAGCACTGAGCGTAGCTGCCCCGGTGGTGGGGCAGCGACCGCGCCCTGCGGGTGCGGCCCCGTGCGGCGGGCACGGGACTGGCAGAAGCCGCAGCGTACCGGTCCCGTGCCCACCGGTCAGCGTTCCGGAGTGTGGTCCTCCAGCGGTGCTCTGGAAGGGTCGGCGGCTCCCGCGGAGGCGCGGGACCCCGCCTTGGCGTGCTGCCCCGCGGATGCTGCGGCGGCCTCCGGGCGGCGCGCGGCGCCGGCCTTGTCGGGGTAGAGCACTTCCAGGCCCGCGATGAAGGCGCGCAGGGCGAGTTCGAAACTGTCGTTGTCGATCTCAGCGGCGAGTTCCGGCAGACGGTGCGCCTGGGACAGGTTGGGGTAGCGGTCCTGGTAGACGCGGGCGTCTGCATCGAAGCCGCGGGCAAAGGAGTTGATCGCGGCGCCCACCACGAGGTAGCGGGTGGAGGCGCCGATCATCGTGGCGAGCCGGGCCGGCCAGCCCGCGGAGACGAGGCCGCCGTGGATCGCGTCGGCCCGCCGCAGGGCCTCTTCGCGGCGTCCCGGCCCGGACGCTATGAAGGCGACCATGTTGGGATGGGCCGCGAGAGCGTCGCGGTAGGAGCGCGCCCATACGATGAGTCCGCGTTTCCAGTCCCCGTCTTTGAAGCCAGAAACGTCGATGTTGGCGGTAATGCGGTCGACGACGTCGTTCAGCAGCTCTTCTTTGGTGCGGTAGTAGCTGTACAGAGACGGGGCCTGGACGTTGAGCTCCTGGGCGAGCTTGCGCATGGACAGTCCTTGCAGCCCGTCGCGGTCGACCAGGGCTAGGGCGGCTTCCTGGATACGCGTTCGGCTGAGCAGCGGTGTCCTAGGGCGTGCCACTGTGATCCCCGTCCTTCCCCTTCTCCCCGGCCTCCCCAGCGCGTTCTCTGTGGTGAACGCGCTTGGCGTGGATCGCCTCAAGTATGGGTCAGGCGCAGAACCAAGGTGGCATACCGGTCGGTCTTCCCAAACCGAACACTGTTAGATTAAATGTGACGCGCGACTCCCTCACGCATGGGACAGCGGCTTTTCTGCTGTGCCCAAGGACCAGCCGCACCGAAGGAGCCACCATGCAACTGTCACTCGCCACGATCCTGGCCGAGGCTGCGCGTCGCCACCCGGAACGCACCGCACTCATCGCTGACGGTGAGCGGATCTCCTACGCCACCCTGTGGCACGAGTCCCTGCGCCACGCGGCCGCCCTCCGCTCTCTCGGCGTCTCCCCCGGGGACCGGGTCGCCCTGCTCGCAGGCAACGTCGCCGACTTCGTCCGCTGCTACTACGGCATCCTCGCCGTGGGCGGGACCGTCGTCACCATCCCCCCGATGCTCCGCCCCCAAGAGGTCGCCTTCCTCCTCTCCGACACCGGGGCGCGCCTCGTCCTCGCCCAAAGCCTGTTCGCTGACCTCGCCCACGCCGCGGTCGACGGCAACGACGTCACCGTGCGCACTGTCGGGGACCCGCAGCGGCCCGACGCGCTGGCCCCGCTCGTGGCGGACAGCGAACCGCTGCCCTCCTACGTGTCCCGCGCCCCCGACGACATTGCGGTGATCTTCTACACCAGCGGCACCACGGGCGTCCCCAAAGGCGCCATGCTCACCCACCTCAACCTGGTGATGAACGCCACCGTCAACGCGTTCGACGTCCACCCCATGAGCGGCGAAGACGTCGTCATGGGCTCCCTGCCCCTGTTCCACACCTTCGGCCAGTCAGTGGCGCTCAACACCACCTTCCGGGTGGGCGCCACCCTCATCCTGCAGGAGCGGTTCGACCCCGACGAAGCCATCCGGATGATGTGCGAGTACGGCGCCACCATCTTCGACGGCGTCCCCACCATGTTCGTCCGGCTGGCAGAAGCCGCAGCCCACCACACCAAACTTCCCTCCCTGCGCTTCTGTGTCTCCGGTGGCGCTTCCCTCCCCGAAGTGGTACTCCGCCGGTTCGAAGAAGCGTTCTCCACCACCATCTACGAGGGCTACGGCCTGTCGGAGACCTCGCCCACGGCCAGCACCAACCAGACGCTCTACGGCGCCCGCGTCGGCTCGGTCGGCCACCCCATCTGGGGTGTGGAAGTGGAGATCGCCCGCGCCGACATCGACGACCGGATCGAACTCCTGCCGCGCGGCGAGCACGGCGAAATCGTCATCCGCGGCCACAACGTCTTCGTCGGATACCTCAACCGCCCGGAGGCCACCGCCGAGGCGATCGTTGACGGCTGGTTCCGCACCGGAGACATCGGCTTCATCGACGACGACGGCTTCATCCACATCGTGGACCGCAAGAAGGACCTGATCATCCGCGGCGGCTTCAACGTCTACCCGCGCGAAGTGGAAGAGGTCCTGCTGAAATTCCCCGGGATTTCCCAGGTAGCGGTGATCGGCGTGCCCGACGCCGAACTGGGTGAGGAGGTCTGCGCGGTGGTGGTGCCCGACAAGGAGGGCGCCGTCGACCCCGCTGAACTCCAGGCCTGGGCGCAGGAGCGCCTGGGCAAACACAAGTACCCGCGCAGAGTGGAGATCGTGACCGAGCTTCCACTGGGTCCGAGCCTCAAAGTACTCAAGCGCGAACTGCGTGCGCGCTTCGGGGGAAAGAGCTAAGGAAACATGGTCGATTTCTCACTGACCGAAGAACAGCGGGAAATCCGCAACTGGGTGCGCACCTTCGTCGAGCGCGAACTTATGCCGCTCGAACCGGAGGTGCTGCGCCGGGAACGGAACGGCGAGGGGCACGGTCTGACCCCCCAGGAGTTGCACGACCTGAGACAGCTCGCCAAGAAGTCCGACTTCTGGGGGATCCAGACCCCCGTCGAGTACGGCGGCATGGGACTGGATGCGGTCACCACCGCACTGGTGGAGATCGAACTGGGCCGTACCTTCATCCCGTTCAGCTTCGGCGGCGGCGCCGACAACATCCTCTTCTACGCCAACGAAGAGCAGAAGAAGCGCTACCTGCTGCCCACCATCGCGGGCGAACGCAAGTCCTGCTTCGCCATCACCGAGCCCGGCGCCGGCTCCGACGCCAAAGCGATCCGCACCCGGGCCTACAAGGACGGCGACCACTGGGTGATCAACGGGGAGAAGACGTTCATCACCGGTGGGAACGAAGCCGACTTCGCCATGGTGTTCGCGGTCACCGACCCGGAGAAGGGCGCCAACGGCGGAGTGACCTGCTTCCTGGTGGACCGGGAGGCGGGATGGCGCTCCGAGCCCATCCCCACCATGGGCGAGTGGGGTCCGGCCTCCCTGGTCTTCGACAACGTCCGGGTGCCGGAATCCAACGTGCTCGGTGAGGTCGGCAAGGGCTTCGAGCTGGCGATGAAGTGGATCGGCCGGGGCCGCTACCTGCTCCCCGCGCGTGCGCTCGGCGCCTGCGAACGGCTGCTGAGCATGGCCATCGACTACGCCAACACGCGTGAGACCTTCGGTAAGCCGCTTGCGGAACGGCAGGCCATCCAGTGGATGATCGCCGACTCCCAGGTGGAGATCGAAGCGCTGCGGCTGCTCGTGCTCCACGCCGCCTGGCAGGTGGACAACGGCCGGGACTCCCGGCACGCCCAGTCCATCGCCAAACTGTACGGCGGTGTGAAAGCCAACGAGATCGTCGACCGGGTGCTGCAGATCCACGGCGGTATGGGCTACACCCGGGAGCTCCCCATCGAGCGCTGGTACCGCGAGCTGCGGCTGCTGCGCATCTATGAGGGAACCGACGAGATCCAGCGCCGCACCATCGCCCGCGACCTGCTCAAAGGGTACGTCAAAGTCGGCGCCTCCCTGGGGTGAGCGGCCGTGGGGCCACCATCCGCAGCCTCGGCCCCACGGCCTCCAAAGAGACGTATCCCGAAAAGATAGGCGATCCGCCTGGAGTGCGCCAGCGGCACGCCCCTGGCGCACTCCGCAGCAGGCCGGAACACGTCCGCCCTCCCGCCGGCACGTCGCCTGCGACGGAGGGCACCCCGCGGGGGTCGTCAGCGGCGGCCCGCTTGCCACCGCAGGGCACCCATCCGCAGCCGGGTCCCACGGTGCGAGCGGGCCGACCCCCGTCCATGTGCGGGACGGGTCCTCCCGCAGACGGCGCGGCGCTGCCCGTGCTTCCCCGCTCGTGGGGGCACGACCAGGCACGTATCCGCGGTCCTGGCGGTCAAGGAGGCACAGGGCAGCGCCTAGCGTCGTTCACCCGGTGGGCGGCGTCTCGGCTGCGCGTCCCAGCACCGCCACCAGAAAGTCGGACTCCGGGGTGAACGGGCGCAGATCCCAGGTGGCTAAGCACAGCTCGGTGACGAGACCGGCTTCGGCCACGTCGGCGAAGAACCGCTCAAACGGATAGCCGCGGCCCGCGCCGAAGCCCACGACGATCCGGCCTCCGTCCCGGATGTGGGCGCCCATCCTGCGCAGCACTTCCACTTCGGTGCCGGGGGCGAGGAACGTCATCACGTTTCCCGCGCAGACCACGAGGTCGAAAGGCTCTTCCCCGCGCTCCACAAGGTCAAGCTCGGCCAGGTCGCCCACCCGCCAGTCGCCCTGCGGATAGTCTTCGCGGGCCGCGTTGACCAGATAGGGGTCGATGTCCACCCCCACCACGTGGTGGCCGCGTGCAGCGAGTTCCCCGCCGACCCGTCCCGGCCCGCAGCCCGCGTCCAGAATCCGGGAACCGCGCCCCACCATCGCGTCGATCATGCGAGCCTCGCCCGCAAGGTCGTTCCCCTGCGCGGCCATGGTGCGGAAACGCTCCACATACCACCGGGAATGGCCGGGATTCTGCTGCACCATGGCTTCCCAGCGGGTGATCTTCCTCATGGCTCCACTCTCCCACCCGTGTCGTGCCGCAGGTCGCCTCGGCCGCCTCCCGAAGCGGCAACGATAACGGGAGGCTGCGCGCAGCCTCCCGTTATCGTCGTCACCTCTCGTCGATCAGCGCAGTGCGTTAGCCAGGAGCGGGTCGATCGTCACCGCCACGAACAGCAGGGCCAGGTAGGCGTTCGACAGGTGGAAGAAGCCCATGGTCTTGAGCTTGCTGCCGCTCACTCCGGCACGGACCTGGTTGTAGAGGCGGTGCGCCTGGGCGAGCAGGATCACCCCCAGCACGGCGGCCGCCACCGGGTACAGCAGCGTGGTATCGGCGATAGGCCACAGCAGCAGCGACACCACCACGGTGGCCCACGAGTACAGCACGCACTCCAGCATCACCCGGCGGTCGCTAGCCACCACCGGGAGCATGGGGACGTTCGCGGCGGCGTAGTCCTCGCGGTACCGCATGGCCAATGCCCACGTGTGCGGCGGTGTCCAGAAGAACACCACCAGGAACAGGATGAACGGGGCCCAGTCGAGGCGCTCGGTGATCGCCGCCCAGCCGATGAGCACGGGCATGCAGCCGGCGATCCCGCCCCACACCACGTTCTGCGCGGTGCGCCGCTTGAGCAGCAGTGTGTAGACGAAGATGTAGAACGCGATCGCGAACACCGACAACGCCGCGGCCAGCCAGTTCACGAACACCACGAAGCCGACCGTGGACAGGACCGCCAGCGTAATCCCGTAGATCATCGTGCCGCGCGGCGTCACCTGCTCCATGGCGGTGGGTCTGCGGCGGGTACGCCGCATAGCACGGTCGATGTCCCGGTCGATGTAGCAGTTGATGGCGTTGGCACTGGCCGCGGACATGGTGCCGAACACCAGGGTGGCCACGGCGATCCCCAGCGGCGGCACGCCCTGGGCTGCCACGAACATCACCGGGATAGTGGTGATCAGCAGCAGTTCAATGACCCGCGGCTTCGACAGGGCGATATAGGCGCGGATGTAGGTCCCCAGCGAAGCGGAGCGCGACACACCCCCAGTGGGAGAATCAGCGGCCGCGCAGGTATCGGTGGCAGCGGGACGACCGAGGAGTGTCATGGCCGCCGCCGTACCTGGGTCACGCGCCGGGCCGTTGTTCTCGGCTGCTGGGGTTGCTGGCCGTGCGGCGCGGAACGCACGGCCGTCACCCGTTCTACGGACACAGACACGCTCAAACCTCAAAGAAACTGGGCGTCAGGGCATCAAATGGGCATCAATTGTTCCTGGCTGCTCACCACGAATGCGCGGCGCGGTGCGGCACCTGTGACCCCTCGCGCGCCTGGCACGACGCACGACACCGTCAACGACAGAGTGTAGTGCTAGGTTCGGGCGCGTTCTCATCGGGGCCGTCCGTCGGTGCGGCGTCAACCATGCCAGTCCGGTGATTAGATGTCGGGGTTTCGGCGATAGGGTCAGGGATAGTCACCAGCCCTCAGGGGTTCCGTCACCGCGACACGCACGGCGCCACATTACGACGCCCCGCATCTCCTCACGCTGCGCGGCTGTCACTACGGTTGGTTAGCTGCGGGTCACGGTGGACCCACCCCAATCCTTCTTTTCCGGCCACCACGCCTACACACTGGCCTGGATTCGCGAAAGGAGCTTTAGCCCGCGTGAACACCGGCACCCCAAAGACCCTGGACTGGTCTGATCTCGATAGACGTACCGTAGACGTGGTTCGTGCCCTGGCGATGGACGCGGTCGAAGAAGCGGGATCCGGGCACCCTGGAACCGCGATGAGTCTGGCGCCTGTGGCCTACCTGCTCTTCCAGAAGGTGATGCGGCACGATCCGACAGATCCGAAGTGGATCGGCCGCGACCGCTTCGTCCTGTCCTGCGGGCACTCCAGCCTCACGCTCTACATCCAGCTCTACCTGGCTGGCTACGGGCTGAGCCTGAACGACATCAAGCGGCTGCGCCAGTGGGGCAGCCTCACCCCGGGCCACCCCGAATACGGGCACACCGCCGGGGTGGAAACCACCACCGGCCCCTTGGGGCAGGGCATCGGCAACGCGGTCGGCATGGCCATGGCCGCCCGCCGGGAGCGGGGCCTGTTCGACCCGGACACCCCGATCGGGGAAAGCCCGTTCGACCACTACATCTACGTCCTGTGCTCTGACGGCGACGTCCAGGAGGGCATCAGCCACGAAGTAAGTGCCCTCGCCGGCACGCAGAAGCTCGGCAACCTCATCGTCATCTGGGACGACAACCGCATCTCCATCGAAGACGACACCCAGATCGCATTCACCGAAGACGTCGTCGCCCGCTACGCCGCCTACGGCTGGCACGTCCAAGAGGTCGAGTGGGTCGGCGAGGACGGCTCCTACCACGAAGACGTGGCGGCGCTGTACGACGCGATCCGGGCCGCCCAGGCGGAGACGGAACGTCCCTCTTTCATCCGGCTGCGCACCATCATCGGCTGGCCGTCCCCGAACAAGCAGAACACGGGGGCGATCCACGGCGCCGCGCTGGGGGCTGAAGAGGTCGCCGCCACCAAGCGGGTGCTGGGCCTCAACCCTGAGGCGCAGTTCGACGTGCCCAACGAGCTGCTGGAGCACGCCCGGGGCGTGGTGGCGCGGGGCCGCGCCGCCCGCCAGGAATGGGAGGCCTTGTTCGCCAAGTGGCGGGCCAACGCGGGCGAGCGTGCCGAACTGTTCGACCGGCTGATGGCAGGCTCGCTCCCGGACGGTTGGGAGAAGGCGATCCCGACCTTCGAGCCCAGCGCTAAGGGCATGGCCACCCGGAAAGCGTCCGGTGAGGTGCTGAGCGCGATCGCCCCGGTGCTGCCGGAGCTGTGGGGCGGCTCGGCGGACTTGGCCGGATCCAACAACACCACGCCTAAGGGCGAGCCGTCGTTCATCCCCGAGGAGCGGTCCACGAAGGCGTTCTCCGGCCACCGCTACGGCCGGGTGCTGCACTTCGGGATCCGTGAACACGGCATGGGGGCGATCCTCAACGGGATCGCGCTGCACGGCCCCACCCGCCCCTACGGTGGCACCTTCCTCGTGTTCAGCGACTACATGCGGCCGTCGGTGCGGCTGGCTGCCCTGATGAAGCTGCCGGTCACGTACGTGTGGACCCACGACTCGATCGGTCTGGGCGAAGACGGACCCACCCACCAGCCGGTGGAGCACCTGTGGTCGCTGCGCGCCATCCCCGGCCTGGCGGTGGTGCGTCCCGCCGACGCCAACGAGACGGCAGTGGCCTGGCGCACCATCCTGGAACGCAATGACGGCCCGGTGGCGCTCGCGCTGACCCGGCAGTCGGTTCCGGTTCTGGACCGCTCCGAGCTCGCCTCTGCGGAGCTGGTCTCCCGCGGCGGGTACATCCTGGCCGAAGCCAGCAACGGCCGTCCGGAGGCGATCATCATCGCCACCGGAAGTGAGGTGCAGATCGCGTTGGAGGCGCGTTCCCGCCTGGAGGAGTCGGGTACTCCTACCCGTGTGGTGTCGATGCCGTGCCTGGAGTGGTTCAACGAGCAGGACGACGCCTACCGCCAGCAGGTGCTTCCACCGTCGGTCCGGGTCCGGGTCTCCGTGGAAGCCGGGGTCGCCTTGGGCTGGCGCGAGCTGGTGGGCGAGTATGGCGAGTCGGTGAGTCTGGAACACTTCGGCGCTTCGGCTCCGTACGCGACTCTCTACGAGCAGTTCGGGCTCACCGCCGACCGGGTAGTGGCAGCCGTACACTCCAGCGCTGCCAAGCTCGGCGGTGACCGTGGATCAACGACCGGCAACTGACCGTTGTGGGGAGGGTCGCCGTCGGCGGCCCTCCTCCTTCTCCAAGGAGTGGATCACACCATGGGCAGCCCACTTCAGCAGCTCTCTGACGCGGGCGTAGCCGTCTGGCTGGACGACATCAGCAGGCAGCGGCTGCGCAGCGGCAACCTGGCCGAGTTGATCGCCCAACGCAACGTCGTGGGAGTCACCTCCAATCCCACGATCTTCGCCAAGGCGCTGGCGGAGGGCGACGCCTACGACGGCCAGTTGCGCGACCTGGCCGTGCGCGGCGTGTCAGTGGAAGAAGCGGTACGCCTCATCACCGCGTACGACATCCGTTGGGCTGCGGATGTGCTGCGCCCGGTCTACGAGGCCACCGACGGCGTGGACGGGCGGGTGTCGCTGGAGGTCGACCCGCGGCTGGCCCGCGACACGGAGCGGACTGTCGCCGAAGCCCGCGCCTTGTGGTGGCTGGTGGACCGGCCCAACCTGATGATCAAGATCCCCGCGACCGTCGAGGGACTGCCGGCGATCACCGCGGCGCTCGCCGAAGGCATCAGCGTCAACGTGACCCTGATCTTCTCGCTGGAGCGCTACCGGGCGGTCATGGACGCGTTCCTCGCCGGTCTGGAGCAGGCCCAGCAGGCCGGCCGTGACCTGTCGACGATCCACTCGGTGGCGTCGTTCTTCGTCAGCCGGGTGGACACCGAGGTGGACAAACGGCTGTCGAAGATCGCCACGGAGGAGGCGGTGGCGCTCCGCGGCAAGACCGCGCTGGCCAACGCCCGCCTGGCCTACGCCGCCTACGAAGAGGTGTTCTCGTCTGCCCGGTGGACCGCCCTCGCCCAGGCCGGGGCGCGCCCGCAGCGTCCGCTGTGGGCGTCGACCGGGGTGAAGGACCCGGAGCTGCCGGACACGCTGTATGTGACCGAACTGGTCGCCCCGGGCACGGTGAACACGATGCCGCAGGCCACGCTGGACGCGGTCGCCGACCACGGCACGATCACCGGGGACACGGTGCGCGGACACTACGACGCGGCTCGGGCCCACCTGGATGCGGTGGAGTCGGTCGGCGTGTCCATGTCCGACGTGGTGGAGACCTTGGAGGACGAGGGCGTCGACAAGTTCGTGAAGTCCTGGGAAGAACTGCTGGACCGCGTCGCCCAGCAGCTTGCCGCCCACACGTGAGCACTCTCTCTTCCCACCCGTAGCAAGCTCTCCACCTGGCAGAACGGTGCAGGGCCCGCCCGGCCCCGCCTTGTCGAATCCGATTCGGTACTGCGGGACGCGACAATTGCAGTGACCGTGTGTGAAGACAAGGAAGGACCAATCGCCTTGAGTAGCGATCAGGTACAGGCCGGGGGCCTCACCGTCACCCTGCGCGGCCCGGTCCGGGACGCAGCGGAGAACGCGTTGCAGCAGCTACGGGCCAGCAGGGTGGCGTCCCGCCTCGCCGCTAAGGACGCCACCCTGTGGGGGCCTGCGGCCGAGCCCGAGGCGTCGATCCGGCTGGGCTGGGTGGACCTGCCGCAGGAGTCGCGGGCCCTGCTGCCGCAGATCAGCGAAATCGCGCAGGCCAAGCGGGAAGCCGGCCTCGACCGCGTGGTGCTGGCCGGGATGGGCGGCTCCTCCCTGGCCCCCGAAGTGATCGCCGCGAGCCGCGACGCCCGCCTGATCACCTTGGACACCACCGACCCGCACCAGGTGCGCCGTGTCGTCACCACCGACCTCGACCGCACGGTCGTCGTGGTCGCTTCCAAGAGCGGGAGCACGGTGGAGACCGACAGCCACCGCCGTGCCTTCGAGCAGGCGTTCGCGGACGCGGGCATTGACCCGGCGGAGCGGATCGTCGTCGTCACCGACCCGGGCTCTCCCCTGGCCGAACTGGCCGGGGAACGCGGCTATCCGACCGTGCTGGCCAACCCGCACGTCGGCGGCCGCTACAGCGCGCTCAGCGCGTTCGGCCTGGTGCCGAGCGCACTCGTCGGCGTGGACATCGAAGCGCTGCTGGATGAGGCAGCGGCCCTTGCCGCCACGCTGGCGGACGACACCAACCCGGCGCTGCTGCTCGGTGCGGCCCTCGGCGGGTTCTCCGGCCGCGACAAAGTGGTGCTGGCCGGAGCCACCCCGGTGGGCTTGGGCGACTGGATCGAACAGCTCGTGGCCGAATCCACCGGCAAGGACGGCACCGGGCTGCTGCCGGTGGTGGTGGAGAGCGCTTCCGCCCCCGGTTTCACCCCCGGGCCCGACACTCATCTCGTGGTCTACGGCGAAACCGAGCCGGAGGTCCCCGAGACCGCCGACACCGTGGTGACCGGCCCGCTCGGCGCCCAGTTCCTCGCCTGGGAGTACGCCACCGCGGTGGCCGGCCACCTGCTCGGTATCAACCCGTTCGACCAGCCGAACGTGCAAGAGTCCAAGGACAACACCAAGGCGCTGCTGGAGCTGTCGAACAACGGCACCTTGCCCACCGGCACCCCGCTTCTCACGGACGGCGCGGTCGAGGTGTACGCCTCCGACGGCACCGGGGTGGGGGACGCCAAGAACCTCGCTTCGGTGCTTCGGGCCCTCATCGAGCAGATCCCGGACGACGGCTACCTCGCGGTGATGGCCTACCTTGACCGGGACGCGGAAGGCGACGGACAGGCTGCCGCTCTCCGTTCGGAGCTGGCCGCGCTCACCGCGCGCCCGGTCACCTTCGGCTGGGGGCCGCGCTTCCTGCACTCCACGGGGCAGTACCACAAGGGCGGCCCGGCCAACGGAGTATTCCTGCAGATCACCGGGGACATTACCGAGGACCTCCCCATCGCCGGGAAGCCGTACACCTTCTCCCGGCTGCAGCTCGCCCAGGCGCTGGGCGACTTCAACGCCCTGGCGGAGCGGTCCCGGCCCACGGTGCGGCTGCACTGGCGGGACCGGTCCGCGGGTCTGGCAGAACTGATCCGGGCCTTGGGTGAGATTCGTCCCTAATTCTGGGAAGAAGGTCGGTGGTGCCGGGTCCGGGTTCTCCCGTGCCCGGCACGCTCAGCCGGACCAGCCACGACCGCGATTCACCCAGGGAGGACGCCGACGTGAAAGAACCGGTGATGCCGGGAGCGGTCCCCAACCCGCTGCGCAGTGTGCTGGACCGGCGGTTACCGCGGATTGCCGGCCCGTGTGTGCTCGTCCTCTTCGGGGTCACGGGCGACCTGTCCCGCAAGAAGCTGCTTCCCGCTATTTACGACCTGGCGAACCGAGGGCTGCTACCGCCCGGTTTCGGACTCGTGGGATTCGCCCGCCGGGACTGGGCCGACCAGGACTTCACCCAGGTCGCCTATGACGCGGTCCGTACGCATGCGCGCACCCCGTTCCGGGAAGACGTGTGGCGCCAGTTGAGCGAGGGGGTGCGGTTCGTCCCCGGCGAGGCGCATGACGACGCCGCGTTTGATGCGCTGGTGCGCACCGTGCGGGAACTGGACGAGAGCCGGGGCACCGGCGGCAATTACGCGTTCTACCTTTCGCTTCCCCCGAAACTGTTCCCCACGGTGCTCACCCAGTTGAAGCGGAGCGGCCTGGCGGAGAGCTCGGGGGACTCGTGGCGGCGGGTGGTGATCGAGAAGCCGTTCGGCCACGACCTGGCCAGCGCCCAGGAGCTCAACGCCCTCGTCGACGACGTGTTCCCACCGCACTCCGTGTTCCGTATCGACCACTACTTGGGGAAGGAAACCGTCCAGAACCTGCTGGCGCTGCGTTTCTCCAACACCCTGTTCGAGCCGATCTGGAACCGCTCGTATATCGACCACGTCCAGATCACCATGGCCGAGGACATCGGGGTGGGGGGACGCGCCGGGTACTACGACGGTATCGGGGCGGCGCGCGACGTCATCCAGAACCACCTGCTGCAGCTCCTCGCCCTGGTCGCGATGGAGGAACCGCTGTCCTTCACCGCGGACGCGATCCGCGCGGAGAAGGTCAAAGCGTTGTCCGCGGTCCAACTCCCCGACGATCTTGCGACCGGGACCGCGCGCGGCCAGTACACCGCGGGCTGGCAGGGCGGCGCCTGGGTTCCCGGCTACTTGGAGGAAGAAGGCATCCCCCCGAACTCCACCACGGAGACGTACGCGGCCATGCGGCTGGGGGTGAACACGCGGCGCTGGGCGGGCGTCCCGTTCTACCTGCGCACGGGGAAACGCCTGGGGCGGCGGGTCACCGAGGTCGCACTGGTGTTCCACCGCACCGCCAACCAGGTGTTCGACCATGTTGCCACCGCCAACCAGGGCGCCAACTCCTTGGTGATCCGGATCCAGCCGGATGAGGGGGTGACGTTGCGGTTCGGCTCCAAAGTCCCCGGGACCGCCATGGAGGTGCGCGATGTCAGCATGGACTTCAGCTACGGCGCGTCCTTCACCGAAACCAGTCCGGAAGCCTACGAGCGGCTGATCCTCGACGTGCTCATCGGCGATCCTCCGCTCTTCCCCCACCAGGAAGAAGTAGAGCTGTCGTGGCGGATCCTCGACCCGGTCGAGGAGTTCTGGGCCAAGAACGGCCGCCCCGAACCCTACCCGGCGGGTAGCTGGGGCCCGCCCAGCGGCCACGAGCTGCTGGCCCGCGACAACCGTACGTGGCGCAGACCATGACCGGCTCCGGCCCCCTCTGCCCGCCTCGGCCCGCCGGGAGCCGGAGGCCTGCGCTTTCCCGCACCCGTGCACCAGCCGTTTTCGGGGCCTGCGCTACGGCCCGGCCCCGCGCCTGTGCCGCGCATAGGGCGATCAGTTCTGGGGAGGACCGTTGTGACCCTGTATCTTCCGCGAACAACCACCGCGCAGATCACCGAAGCGTTGGCTACTGAACGGCGCAGTGTCGGCGGCGGTGCGATGAACCTTGTCCTCACCCTGGTCATCGTCACCGATGAAGCCGGCCACTACGACGCGGTGCAGGCGGCCACCGAAGCCGGCCGGGAGCATCCCAGCCGCGTGATCGCGTTGATCCTGCGCGACCCTGGCCTGGAACCGGCGCTCGACGCAGAGATCCGCCGTCCCGGCACTTTCGGTCCGGGGGAGACCGTGCTGCTGCGGCTGTACGGTCCGCTCGCCGACCATGCCGACTCGGTGGTCACCCCGCTGCTGGTTCCGGATACCCCCGTGGTGGCGTGGTGGCCGGAGGGCGGTCCGGTCCATCCAGCAGCCGACCCGGTGGGACAGCTGGCTGCCCGACGCATCACCGACTCCCATCGTGCCGCCGATCCTCTCGCGGACCTGGTGACGCGGATCAGCCATTACCATCCAGGGGACACTGACCTGGCGTGGACGCGGACCACGCCGTGGCGGGCCTTGCTCGCGTCCACGATGGACCAGTCGTGCGGGTGGGTCACCCGGGCAGAGGTCGTCGCAGAAGACCACCTGCCCAGCGCCGACCTGCTGGCCGCGTGGTTGTCGCAGCGTTTGGAGGTTCCGGTGGAGCGCCGGGTGTCCAGCGGCCCCGGGATCACCGAGACGGTGCTGGTCACCGAGGACGGGCCGATCACCATCAGCCGCAAAGACGGGCGGGTGGCGACCCTGCAGCGGCCGAACCGTCCTCTGCAGACCGTGGCCCTGTCACGGCGTCACCTTTCCGAATATCTCGCCGAAGAGCTGCGTCACTTGGACGCCGACGAGATGTATGCGGCCACGGCGAAGTTCCTGGCGGAACGGTTAGCAAGAGCGGAGGTATCGGCGTGAGCCGAATCGTCAATCCCCCTACCGTGGTGGTGCAGTCCGATGCCGAGCTGCTGGCCAAGGCGACAGCGGCGCGGCTGGTGACCCGCCTGGTGGATGCCCAAGCAATGCGCGGCACCGCCTCCTTGGTGCTGACCGGCGGCGGGATCGGTATCGCGGTGCTCGAACAGTTGGCGCTGGCCCCGGCCCGCGACGCCATCGACTGGTCCCGCGTGGACATCTGGTGGGGGGACGAGCGGTTCCTTCCGTCCGGCGACCCGGACCGCAACGAGACCCAGGCACGCCGTGCCTTGCTGGACCATGTTCCTGTTCCGGCGGAGCGGGTGCATCCGATGGGCGCCTCCGACAGGGTCGACGACTCCCCGGAAGCGGCGGCACGCCGCTACGCTGACGAGCTGCGGGAGGCGGCCGAGTACGGCGACGCGGTGCCCGCGTTCGATGTCTGCCTGCTGGGTGTGGGTGAGGACGCCCATGTGGCCTCGCTGTTTCCCGGGCGGCCTGCCATGTATGAGACGGAGCGGACCGTAGTGTCGGTCCACGGTTCTCCTAAACCGCCGCCGGTGCGGATCTCGTTGACGCTGCCGGCGATCCGCGCAGCCCGGGAAGTGTGGCTGATCGCTTCCGGGGAGGCCAAGGCCAACGCGATCCGGCTGGCGTTGGATAAAGCCGGGCCGATCCAGGTGCCTGCGGCGGGCGCGCGGGGGCGTTCCCGCACGCTGTTCCTTCTCGACCGCGCCGCAGCCAGTGCCCTGCCACCCGGCTTCTACGTCCCCGGCGTGGTGTAGGGCGCAGGGTGCCGTTTGAGCGGAAAGGGGCGGGCAGCAGGACGCTGTCCGCCCCTTGTCTCCTCCCATCCCGGCGGTAGTCGAAGACGCCATCGGTTGTTCCGGGCGCCCACGTCTGCGGGGATTCCTCACATCAGCAAGGGTGGTCCGTACCGGGGAGAGGTCGCCGCGCCGCAGGTCTGTGAGGGCTGTAGGTGCGACGGTTCCGCAACACCGCTGGCAAAGAGAAACACACACCGTAACTGAATCGGGGGTTTCCTCCACCGAACGAAACAGAGAGTAACATGCCGGACACAGGTCTGGAAAGAGATCTGTCGTTATTTTCTGATTTATCGCGGGCACTGGCGCCGCGGTCCTCGTCCTTTTCCCGCTGTGGAGCTTGTGGTGTCCGCTCCGCCCCTGCGGAGGCAGGGGCGCGGGGGCGGCCTCTCCTCGCCTTTCCGGTGCCGCTAGCGGGGATCACTGCACGTCACGAGAGGTTGTGCCTGTGCGGTGCCACGGTCCGTGCCCCCGCTGCGCCGCGGGGCGGAACCGCCGCCTGGGCGGTGCTGCGGGAACGCAGCGCGGTGGGGCGCCACCACGGCAGCGTCCCACCGGTCGTGCAGAGGTCAGGAATCTCTCGGGATCAGGGGTAGTAGATGTCCGGCCACGGCGGCGGCGCCATGCCGTCTCCGATGGGGAAGGACGGGTGCGGCGGCTGGTTGTATGCGGTGTTCTGCCAGGCGATCGCTACCCGGTACTGGGTGTCATGCATCAGGGTGGGGATCCGCAGTTCCGTGGGGTGCGGGCTGGCGTAGATCCGCAGCGCCGAGTTGTCGCTGGTCCGCCAGATCACCTCTTCGCGCCAGTCGCCGAGGATGTCGCCGGACAGGGACGGGGTGGCTTTGGTGCCGTTGTTGGAGGCCACACCGCTGCCCGTGAGCAGGCGCGTGTCGCCGTTCGGACCGTACTTGTCGATCCGGGTCTGGTCCAGCAGTTCCCGGCTGGGGTCTCCGTCCCACCAGACGAGGAAGTTGATCGAGCTGGGTTTGCGGCCGATGGCGGTTCCGGAGGTGTTGAGTAGGCCGTCCACCCGTGAGGACCAGAATTCGGCGCCGGGGCTGCCTGCCCAGATATCTCCGGCGACGCCGCGCCCGTTGTCGTCGCCGGAGGCGGTGCGCCACAGGGTGCTTCCTGTGCGCGCGTCGGCGAGCCAAGCGTTGGGCTGCGAGGAGCTTTCGGAAACCCCGTACACCTCGAGTCCGGGCCGGGCGGGGACGAAGTCGCCGACGTGCAGGGCGTCGCCGTGGCCGTATCCGGTGGTCCACATGCCGCGCCCGTCATCGTCGACGGCCATGGCGCCGAACATGATCTCGTCACGGCCGTCGCCGTCGGCGTCCGCGATGGACAGGGAGTGGAACCCTTGGCCTTCGTAGCCGCGTCCGGTGTTGGTGGAGCTGTTGGTGTCGAAGGTCCACCGGCGGGTGAGTCGTCCGTCGCGGAAGTCCCACGCTGTGATGACGGTTCGGGTGTAGTAGCCGCGGGAGAAGATCATGCTGGGCCGTTTCCCGTCCAGGTAGGCGGTGCCGGCGAGGAAGCGGTCCACCCGGTTGCCGTAGGAGTCGCCCCACGAGGACACGTTGCCGCGGGGCGGCACGTAGTCCACTGTGTCCAGGGCCCGGCCGGTGCGCCCGTCGAAGACGGTGAGGTATTCCGGTCCGGACAGGACGTATCCGGAGGAGTTGCGGTAGTCGGCGTTGGCGGAGCCGATCACCGCCCCGGTGCCGTCGCGGGTCCCGTCAGCGGTTTTCATGGCGACTTCGGCGCGCCCGTCGCCGTCGTAGTCATAGACCTGGAACTGGGTGTAGTGGGCCCCGGCGCGGATGTTGATGCCCAGGTTGATCCGCCACAGGAGGGTGCCGTCGAGTTCGTAGGCGTCGATGAGGACCGGCCCGGTGTAGCCGGACTGGGAGTTGTCCTTGGCGTTGGTGGGCTCCCACTTCAGGACGATCTCGTAGCGGCCGTCGCCGTCGAGGTCGCCGACGCTGGCGTCGTTGGCCTCATAGGTGTAGGAGGAGCCGTGGACGGTGCCGCCCGCGGGACGCTGCAACGGCACGTCCAGGTAGCCGTTGGTGAAGTTGAGGGAGGCTGCGGAGGGGCCCAGTTCCACGCCGTCGACGACCGGCCGCACTGTGTAGGAGGCGTCGGCTGGGGCGCCGGCGTCAAGGTAGGAGGTGGCGGAGGTGAGGGGGGTGGAGTTGACGCGGGTGGATCCGCGGTAGACGTTGAACGCGATGTCGCGGGGGTCCGAGCCGAGCAGCCGCCAGCTCACCAGGTTCCCGTTGCCGCTGCGCACGCTGATCAGTCCGCGGTCGAGCCGTTCCGCTTGGCGGGCTCCGGTGGGTTCGGGGAGGGCGGGTTCTTCGGGTTCGCCTGGTTCTTCAGGCCCGCCGGGCTCCTCGGGGCCGCCGGGTTCTTCTGGCCCGCCCGGCGTGGGCTGGTCAGTGCATACGGTGCCGTTGAAGGTGAAGGACTCGGGGATGCCGACCGTGCCGTTGTGGGTGGCGTTGAAGCCAAAACTGACGGTGCCGCCCGTGGGGACGCTGGCGTTCCAGGGAGTGTTGGCGGCGGTGACCTCGGCGCCGTTGGTCTGGAACTCAGCGTTCCACCCGTGGGTGATCCGCTCCCCGGAAGGGAAGCGCCAACTGAGGGTCCAGCCGTTGACGGGGTCGCCCAGGTTGGTGACGGTGACGGTTCCAGTGAAACCGTCGTTCCACTGGTTGACGCTGTAGTCGACGCTGCATCCGGCGGCGGCGTGGGCTGGGCTGGGGAGAGCCGCAGCACCGGTGGCACCGAGCACGAATGCGGCAAGGGCCGCGCCGAAGCGCACCGGTCGGCGCCGCGTGGGGGGATACTCTCGCACGAGTGCTCCAGTCGGTTCAGGGACAGGAAAAACCCGTATTTGGGATCACTCCCAAAGAAATATGCACAGAGAGTAACACTTCCAACACTCTCAGGAAAAGGCTTTCCCGGCACCCCACCCGACATTCCGCTAAAAACGACACATCTAGCGCCACACTCCGCTAGGCTCTTGGGGGCCGCATACCGCGGGCCTGCGCGAAGGCCCAGCCCTCCATTCGAACGCGTGTATGATCACGGTGCCAGTACCCGTACCGCCTACCGAAGGGGAGCCGCATCGTGGTCACCGAGGTCTTCACTCGCAAGTACTGCGACCCGCATGCCGTGAACGGCGAGAAGGTCGAGGCCACTGAAGCGATCCAGTTCGCCTGGGACGGTGTCATCCGCGAAGTCGACGCCTGCGTGGAGTGCAAGCAGGAATACGACGCCCGGTTCGAACCGCTGCTCGACTACTCCCGTCCGGTGAAGCGGCGCCGTACGAAGAAGACCACGGCCGAGAACACCCCCGCAGAGAGCACTCCCGCCGAGAACTAGGCGGCTGCGCAGCGCTCTGTTTCTCCAGCGCGCCCCTCGGCCCCATGTCCCGGCCGGCGCCGCTCTGCGGCGCCGGCCGCTCGTGTCTTCCCACCCTCCCCTCCTATTACTGAGAGTATTTTTCTCGTTACTCTTCGAACGGTGATGTGTGCTGCACGGCACGCGGGCGGGACTGGAGATCAGGTGAGTATCTGGCGCACGAAGAGCATCGAACAGTCCATCCGGGACACCGACGAACCCGGGTATCGGCTCCGCCGGGACCTCAACGGCTTCGACCTGATCGTCTTCGGCATCGGAGTCATCATCGGAACCGGCATCTTCGTCGTCACGGGACGGCAGGCCGCCGAGAACGCCGGCCCCGCCATCGTCCTGTCCTTCCTCGCTGCCGGAGCTGTATGCGCACTGGCTGCCATGTGCTACGCCGAATTCGCCTCCACCGTGCCGGTCGCCGGGAGCGCGTACACGTTCGGCTACGCCACGCTAGGGGAATTCGTCGCCTGGATCATCGGCTGGGACCTCATCTTGGAGTTCACCCTGGCGGCCTCTGTGGTCTCCGTGGGCTGGTCGGAATATGCCGGAGACCTCCTCGCCCTGCCGACCACGGTCACCCTCGCCGGTCTCCCGGTGAACCTCGGCGCCGTGGCCATCGCCGTCCTCCTGGGCCTTGTCGGCATGCTGGGAGCCAAACTGTCGGGCCGGGTCACCGCGGTCGTGGTGGCGATCAAAGTCGGCATCGTGCTCTTCATCATCGCCGTGGGCGCAGCCTACGTCGACCCCGCCAACTGGACGCCGTTCATCCCACCCGCGCAGCCCGCGGCCGCGGACACCACCGGGGTGAGCGATGCCACGCTCACCCACGTCCTCTTCGGCTTGGAACCCACCTCCTTCGGCCCGTGGGGAGTGGTCGCCGCCGCATCAGTGGTGTTCTTCTCCTTCATCGGCTTCGACATCGTCGCCACCACCGCTGAAGAAACCCGCAACCCGCGGCGGGACATCCCTGTCGGCATCTTCGGCTCCCTGCTCATCGTCACCCTGCTGTACATGGCGGTGGCCGCAGTCGTCACAGGGATGCGCCCGTACACGGAACTCAACGTGACCGCACCCCTCTCCGACGCCTTCCGCTCTGTCGGCGCCGACTGGGCGGCGACCCTGATCTCGCTGGGCGGGGTCATCGGCATCACCACCGTCATCCTGGTGCTGATGATGGGTCAGGCCCGGGTCGCGTTCGCCATGTCCCGCGACGGGCTGCTGCCCCGAGCGCTCTCCCGTATCCACCCGCGGTTCGGCACCCCGTATGTGACCACCCTGCTGACCACCGCGGCCGTGGCACTGCTCGGCGGCCTCGTTCCCATCAGCACGCTTGAAGAGATGGTCAATATCGGCACGCTGTTCGCGTTCGTCGTAGTGTCTGTGGGCGTGGTCGTCCTGCGTTCTCTCCGCCCCGACCTGCCGCGGGCATTCCGCGTGCCCTGGTCTCCGGTACTGCCGCTGCTGGCCGCGCTCTCCTGCCTCTGGCTGATGCTCAACCTGACCGCGCTCACCTGGATCCGGTTCGCGGTATGGCTCGTGATCGGGGTCGCCATCTACTTCCTCTACGGAATCCACCACAGCAGGCTCGCCGCGCCTCCCGCACAGCCCAGCGGTGAAGAAGGAGAAGGGGTGGGCGAGGGGTTTCTCGGCGCATAACGGGCTGTGCCGCACTACTCGAACCGCCCGGACTGCCTCCGGCGCCTGGCGGCTGCCCCGGAACACCGTCCAGGAGCGCCCTTCATCCCGCCGCGTGCTCGCCAACGGCAGCAGCCCGGCTGTCCCCGCGGGCTTTCCGATACAGTGCTGTGCGCTCAGTCGCGTTTCGCCTCGGTGAGATCGGCGAGCACCTCGGTGAGGGCGGCGACTCCCGCATGGCAGTCCGCGGGATCAACGCGCTCCTCGGGAGCATGCGAAATACCCGTGGGGTTGCGGACGAAGAGCATGCTCGCGGGCACCGCTGACGCAAGGATCGCCGCATCGTGTCCCGCACCGGTGGACAGCAGCGGAGCAGGTGTCTCCCCGCCGACCAGGGCAGCCAACCGGTGGCACAGTTCCCGGGGAAAATCCACCCGGGGGAAGAACGACTCCTGAAAACTGCTGAGGCTGACCCCGTGCTCGGCCGCGGCCACCCGGGCCGCCATATCGATGTCGTGCACCATGGCACGCAGCGTGGCTTCCTGGGGGGCGCGCGCATCCAACCAGGCGCGTACCCGGGACGGAATGGAATTGCTGGTGTTGGGGGTGAGCCACACTCGTCCCACCGTAGCCACCGCATCGTGTTCGAGTGCGGCCCGGCGGACTGCGCTCACCGTCTCCGCGAACGGCAGCATGGGGTCGTTGCGATCGGCGATCCGCGTGGTTCCGGCATGGTCGGCCTGCCCGGAGAAGTCCAGTCGCCACCGGCCGTGCGGCCAGACCGTGGCGCCCACCCCGACCGGAACCCCGTGGTGGGCGAGGAAACGGCCCTGCTCAATGTGGAGTTCCACGAAGACGCCGATGCGCGCCAACCGCTCGGGGTCGGCGCCCATCCGCTCCGGATCCAAACCGGCCTCGGTCATCGCCCGGGCCCAGGTGACCCCGTCGGCGTCGGTGAGACCACGGACCCGTTCCGCGGTGATGGCCCCGGTGAGCAGCCGGGATCCGAGCCGCGGCACGCCGAACCGGGCGCCCTCTTCCTCCACGAACACCACGACTGCCAGCGGACGCTGCGGACGCAGACCGCGCTGTTTGAGTTCATCAACGGCAGCCAGCGCGCTGACGACTCCGAGCGGACCGTCGTACCCGCCGCCGTTGGGAACCGAGTCCAGGTGCGACCCGGTGACGACAGCGTCGGGACCGGCCTCTGGCCACCAGGCCCACAGGTTGCCGTTGCCGTCGGCCTCCACTGTCATCCCGCGGGCTTGAGCCTCACTGGTGAACCAGGCCCGCAGCTCGGCGTCGACGGGTGTCCACGAGAGGCGCCGGTAGCCTCCGGTAGTGCGGTCGCGTCCCAGTGGGGCGAGACCAGCCCACAACCGGTCGAAAGTGTCGCTCACGGGTCGCTCCTCATCGTCGCTGGGTCCTGACTGTCGGGGCGCAGTAGCGCATGCCTTTGATGCCAGTGTCCCGAACCGTTCCGTCCGTTACGGCGGGTGCCCCCGTGTCGACTGTGCCAAGACAGCGTCGTGGCCCTTCGTGCGGACACTCCACTCCCGGGAACCACCCCTTGTGGGGGTGCTGCCCGGTTGCCCGCTCTTCTTCGCGGCAAAGCCGGCGAAGAACGTGACGGGCGCCCTCCAGGACGGATCGGGGGGCGCCCGTCGTTCCGTGCGTGGGACGGACACGCACGGGTGTGGGGAAGGTCTTCGTCACGGTCGTGGTGGACCACTGCCAGGGTCCATTCAACACGTCCGCTAACGCCCGTATCTACCCGACTGCTCATGCGTTTGCACGATCATGAGCATTGTCGCAGTTGTCTGTCTTGTGCGCGACTTTGCGAGGTGAGACCGGGAATGAGGCAGTGCCCGGCGCATCACCCGCCGGGCATACCAGCCGATGCTGCGCGGCAGACGCGGGTCGCTCGCAGACGGTACGAAGCGCACGCCGCAGACCGCGGCACTCCCCCTCCACAGGAGTCCCGGCGGGCAGCCGTCCTCACCCAGCAAGAAAAAAGAGCCGCCCCGGCGCATCGCACGCGGGACGGCACCGCTCCGCTGTCCGGCCTATCGCGGGCAGCGGAGCGCACAGCGCCGGGATTCCCGCCACGGCAGCCGCAGACAGCGCAAGACCCGATCCGGGCCCAGACACGCCAGTGCCCCCGCCGGACATCCGACGGGGGCATCTGAGACCTGGTCGCACGTCCCAGAAGAATCGGCGAGCGCAAGGACAGACCCGGATACTGACCGCGTGGTCCGTCCGCCCACGCTCAGTCTCAGTCAGTGAACGACTTCAAAGCAGACGACATCGCAGCGCGCTCCGCACGGAGCTTAGCGATCGCCTCTTGCAGGATGGCCTCGCCGTCGGCTTCGCTACGCCGCTCTTTCACGTAGGCCAGATGCGTCTTGTAGGGTTCGGTCTTCGGAGGGGCCGGAGGGTTCTCGGGGTCCTTACCGGCGGGGAAACCACAACGGGGGCAGTCCCACTCATCAGGGATCTGAGCATCGTGCGCGAAGCTCGGAACCACTTGGTGCTTGTTGGCGCAGTAGAACGCGACACGAATCCGCGGGGCCGCCTCACCACGCTCGGCCTCACCCATCGGGCCGGCACCAACGCGGCTGCCACGGATGGCACTGCCACTACCCACGAAAAACTCCTTCAGCGTGATGTGCCCGGCAAGCCCGCCGCACGCGCCGCAGAACGCACACAGCACCGAGCGCGTGCCAGGCCCTGCGGGCGTAGGATCGCGATGCTGTGACTAGCCCTGTCGGAGAATGAGCAGGCCGAGCGCGACGATACCGACGATCCAGACAAGCCCGGTGGCGATCGTCAACCGGTCAAGGTTGCGCTGCACCACCGATGAGCCCCCCAAGGAAGAGGTGACGCCGCCACCGAACAGGTCGGAGAGGCCGCCGCCTTTACCCTTGTGGAGCAGCACCAGCATGATCATCAGTACGCTGACGACCATCAAGGCAATAGAGAGACCGACGATAATCACACGCTCACCCGCAACTCGACCCCAACGAGGGGGAATCCGAACGACCAGAACCTCCGTCCGGTCCCGCAGTGTGTGAGGGAAAGCGGAACCCCGGACAGGGTATCGGGAACATTACCTGATTTTACCCCTGACACTGTAGGCCCCAGTGCCATTCAGTGTGAACAACTCCGCTGACGGCGCCGTCGGCGAGCCGCACCGCGCGCGGACGACCCGCCGACGGCACAGGCTCAGCCCTGGACCGCGGCGCGGATCAGCTTGACGAACTCGTCAGCGTCCAGGCTCGCACCGCCGACCAGCGCGCCGTCAACGTCTGCTTGCGCCATGATCGCTGCGACGTTGCCGCTCTTCACCGACCCGCCGTAGAGGATGCGGGTCTGCTGTGCGGCCTCAGGGGAGTACAGTTCACCAATCCGCTTGCGCAGCGCCGCGCACACCTCCTGGGCGTCCTCGGGCGTGGCGACTTCGCCGGTACCGATCGCCCACACCGGCTCGTAGGCCACGACCAGGGTGCGGACTTGCTCCTCGGTCACGCCCTTGAGCGCGCCTTCCAACTGGGCGAGGGTGTGCTCGACGTGGCGTCCCGCCTTGCGGACCTCCAACCCTTCACCCAGGCACAGGATGGGCGTGATGCCGCTGGCGAAGGCCGCTTTGACTTTCGCGTTGACGACCGCGTCGTCCTCGTGGTGGTATTCGCGCCGCTCCGAGTGCCCGGCCAGCGCGTACGTGCAGTTGAGTTTGGCCAGCATCGGGCCGGACACTTCACCGGTGTAGGCGCCCTTCTCGTGCTGGGAGATGTCCTGGGCACCGTAGGTGATCCGCAGTTTGTCCCCTTCCACCAGGGTCTGCACGCTGCGGATCGCGGTGAACGGCGGCAGAACCGCGATGTCTGCGGCGTCGTAGTCGGCGTCGTTGAGGGCGAAGGCCATCTTCTGCACCAGCGCGATGGCCTCGAGGTGGTTGTTGTTCAGCTTCCAGTTACCCGCAATCAGCGGCTTGCGCTTGGCGGTTGCCATGTCGTCCTATTCCTCCAATGCCGCGATGCCGGGCAGGGTCTTTCCTTCGAGGTACTCCAGGCTGGCACCGCCACCGGTGGAGATGTGGCTGAACGCCTTCTCGTCGAAGCCGAGTGCCCGGACGGCTGCGGCCGAGTCGCCCCCGCCGACCACGGTGAACGCCGAGGAGTCGGCTAGGGCCTGCGCCACGGAGCGGGTGCCCTTCGCGTACGGCTCCATTTCGAACACGCCCATCGGGCCGTTCCAGAACACGGTCGCGGCGTCCGCCAGTTTCGACGCGAAGAGCTCAGCCGAGGCCGGTCCGATGTCCAGCCCCATCCGGTCCGCGGGGATCTCCCGGACGTCGACCACGTCGTGGGCGGCGTCCGCAGCGAACTTCTCTGCGGCCACCACGTCCACCGGGAGCACGAGTTCCACACCGCGCTCCTCAGCCCGGCGCAGGTACCCCTTGACGGTGTCGATCTGGTCCCGCTCCAGCAGGCTGGCGCCCACCTCGTAGCCCTGCGCGGCGAGGAAGGTGTAGGCCATGCCGCCGCCGATGAGGATGCGGTCGGCGGTGTTGAGCAGGTTGTCGATGACGCCGAGTTTGTCGGAGACCTTGGAGCCGCCCAGTACGACCACGTAGGGGCGCTGCGGGGACTCGGTCAGCTTGCGCAGCACGTTGACTTCGGCCAGCACCAGTCCGCCGGCGGCGTGCGGCAGACGCTTCGGCAGGTCGTAGACGCTGGCGTGCTTGCGGTGCACGGCGCCGAAACCGTCGCCGACGTACAGCTCAGCCAGTGCGGCGAGCCGATCGGCGAACTCACCGCGTTCGGCGTCGTCCTTGCTGGTCTCGCCCGGCTCAAAACGCAGGTTCTCCACGAGGGCGACCTCGCCGTCGGCCAGCTCGCGGCTGATGGCCTGGGCGGATTCGCCTGCGGTGTCGGAGGCGAAGCGCACCTCGGTGCCCAGCAGCTCACCCAGGCGGGCGGCGACCGGCTTCAGCGAGTAGGCAGGGTCGACCTTGCCTTTGGGGCGGCCCAAGTGGGCGCCGATGATCACGCGCGCGTTCCGCTCGCGCAGTGCAGTGATGGTGGGCAGGCTGGCCCGGATACGACCGTCGTCGGTGATGCGGTCACCGTCGAGCGGCACGTTGAGATCGGCTCGGACGAAGACGCGCTTGCCCGCGACGTCGAGATCCTCGATCGTCCGCATATCGTGACTTCTCTTTCTGGCAGAAGGTGGGCTCCATGGGGCGGCGACGCCCCCGTCCGGCCGTGCGTGGGCCGGTGGCGAGGGCGTCGCCGATGCCGTACGCGGCGCGGGTCAGAGGTTGGAGCCGACCAGCTTGACCAGGTCGACCAGGCGGTTGGAGTAGCCCCACTCGTTGTCGTACCAGCCGACGACCTTGACCTGGGTGCCGAAGGCCATGGTGAGGCTGGCGTCGAAGGTGCAGGACGCCGGGGTGCCGACGATGTCGGAGGAGACGATCGGGTCCTCGGTGTAGACCAGGATGTCCTTGAGCGCGCCCTCGGCCGCAGCCTTGAAGGCGGCGTTGACCTCTTCCTTGGTGACTTCGCGCTCCAGCGTGACCACCAGGTCGGTCACCGAGCCGTCCGGCACCGGCACCCGCATCGCCAGGCCGTCGAGCTTGCCCTTCAGCTCGGGCAGCACCAGAGCGGTGGCCTTGGCGGCACCGGTGGTGGTCGGGATGATGTTCTGCGCGGCGGCCCGGGCACGGCGCAGGTCCTTGTGCGGGTAGTCCAGGATGACCTGGTCGTTGGTGTAGGCGTGCACCGTGGTCATCAGACCCTTGACGATGCCGAAGTTCTCCATCAGGGTCTTCGCCATCGGCGCCACGCAGTTGGTGGTGCAGGAGGCGTTGGACAGGATGTGGTGGTTGGCCGGGTCGTACTTGTCGTCGTTGACGCCCATGACGACCGTCAGGTCCTCGCCCTTGGCGGGGGCGGAGATGATGACCTTCTTGGCGCCGGCGTCGAGGTGCTTCTTCGCGTCCTCAGCCTTGGTGAAGAAGCCAGTGGACTCCACGACGATGTCCACCCCGAGGTCGCCCCACGGGAGCTGAGCCGGGTCGCGCTGGGCGAGCGCCTTCATGGTGGTGCCGCCGACCGTGATGCTGTCCTCGCCGACCTCGACCTCGCCCGGCAGGGTGCCCAGCACCGTGTCGTACC
>NZ_BCWB01000030.1 GCF_001592045.1 Thermobifida fusca NBRC 14071 = JCM 3263
CCAGGGTGGCCTTGTCGGTGAGGTCGTTGACCGCCACGATTTCGACATCGCTGCCGCCGGCGGCCTGAACCGCCCGCCAGAAGTTACGGCCGATTCGTCCGAATCCGTTTACACCTACACGGATGGTCACGGAACCATTCTCCTCACGTGTCGTCTGCGTCGTCGACGCTTGTTTCCGACGCGTACGCGTCGGACCGTGGAAAACAGTGTGCGTTTCGTCGGGGCGAGCCTATCGTCCGCGTTCCGAGCCGCCGGAGCCGGATCTGCTACGGCGCGGGCTGTCCCGTCGGGGCCAATACTGGCACCCTCACACCTCAAAGGTATAGACCATTAGACCGTATTCTTCCCCACCCACCACCATTGTTTCCGCAGCTCGTGAAAGTGTGGGCATTTCCAGAAAAAGGTTCACACTTTATTACGGGCGCATTAACGAGGGATGTTGACCGGCCATTGGGCTACTTTCCCCTTCTACCACCCCACGCCCTATCCGAGAGTGACCAAATGACTACTCTCGGATATATATTGTGATCATCCTCACACTATGGAACGAGCATGTCGGGTGTCAGGCTCGCCTCGGTGTTGGGGATCCCCAAATCAGCCGCACGCTTGTCCGCCATCGCCAGCAACCGCCGGATCCGGCCCGCAATAGCGTCCTTGGTCAACGGCGGGTCAGCAAGCTGGCCCAGCTCCTCCAGCGACGCCTGCTTGTGCTTCAAGCGCAGCTTGCCCGCGGCCACCAAGTGGGGAGGGGCATCGTCAGCGAGAATCTCCAACGCGCGCTGTACCCGGGCCCCCGCCGCCACCGCGGCCCGCGCGCTCCGCCGCAGGTTCGCATCGTCAAAGTTCGCCAGCCGGTTAGCGGTCGCCCGCACCTCGCGGCGCATCCGCCGCTCCTCCCACGCCAGCACGCTCTGATGGGCGCCGAGCCGCGTCAGCATCGCACTGATCGAATCCCCGTCGCGCACCACCACCCGGTCCACGCCGCGCACCTCACGGGCCTTGGCGTGCACCTTCAGCCGGCGCGCCGCCCCCACCAGAGCCAGCGCCGCCTCCGGCCCCGGGCAGGTGACCTCCAACGACATAGACCGTCCCGGCTCAGTCAACGACCCGTGAGCGATGAACGCGCCACGCCACGCCGACTCTGCATCGCACACCCCACCCGCCACCACATGGCGAGGCAGGCCGCGCACCGGGCGGCCATTGCTGTCGATCAGCCCTGTCTGCCGGGCGAGGCTCTCCCCCTCCTTGATGACCCGCACCACATAGCGGTTCCCCTTGCGCAGCCCGCTCGGAGACAGCACCAGCACCTCGGACTCGTGTCCGAACACCTCAGCGATGTCCTTGCGCAGCCGACGCGCAGCCACCCCGGTATCAAGTTCGGATTCGATCACAATACGTCCGCCGACCAGATGCAGTCCGCCGGTGAAACGCAGAATCGTCGAGACTTCCGCTTTGCGGCAGCATGGCTTGAGAACGGTCAGTCGGCTCAACTCGTCCTTCACCACGCCGGTCATCGCCATAGATGCGGCCCCTTCCCCCTGTAGAACGCACATGCGCGCGCCGCGGCCAAGCAGCGCCCTTTCGGGCAGACTACTTGGCCACGCCGCCAACTCCATGTCCTCCGTGCGTGTGTCTGGCCCCTTGACCGTTCCGACACTCCGCACTTTCCCGAGTTTGCGATCAAACCCGCTTAGCTGGCGAAGATCTGATCGAACGCCGCTGCGAACCGATCCGGATCATGCCGCGGTGAGCCGTCGTCGACCGCCAGGTCGGCCACCACCAGCCGGGCGCCCAGTTCCGCGGAGACCTGCTCCAGCCGCACCGTGTCCTCCACCCCTTTGCGGTCCGCCAGCACCACGTCCACCCGCAAGTCAGGGGCGTGGTCGGCAAGCACCTCCAGGTAGGTGTGCGCGGCAAACCCGTCCGTCTCTCCCCGTTGCGGAGACAAGTTGAGCGCCACAAGGCGCCGGGCCTTCGTCGTCACCAGCGCCCGCGCCAAATCCGGCACGAGCAGGTGCGGAAGCACGCTGGTGAACCACGACCCCGGACCGAACACCACCCAGTCGGCCTCGTGCACAGCCCGGATCACCTGGCTCGGCACCGGCGGCCGCTCCGGAATCAGCGAAATCGACCGCACTCGTCCCCGAGTACTGGCACAGGCCACCTGCCCGCGCACCGTCACCACCTCGTCCGGGCGCTCCGGGTCGGCGCCCTCCACTTCGGCGACGATGTCCAACGGCACCGACGACATGGGCAGCACCCGGCCGTGCGCGCCCAGCAACTGGCCCACCCAGTCCAAGGCGGCCACCGAGTCACCCAACAGTTCCCACAGCGCGACGATGAGCAGGTTGCCTACCGCGTGGCCGTGCAGTTCACCCTCGGATCGGAACCGGTGCTGCACGACTTCACTCCAGGTGCTGCCCCACTCGTCGTCACCGCACAGCGCAGCCAGCGCCATCCGCAGGTCCCCGGGAGGCAGCACCCCCAGCTCGCGGCGCAGCCGCCCACTGGACCCCCCGTCGTCAGCAACCGTGACGATCGCGGTGACGTCAGTGGTGACCCGGCGTAACGCGGATAACGACGCGTACAGTCCGTGCCCTCCGCCGAGCGCAACCACGCGCGGCGGTTCGGCAGCGTCGTGCTCACTGTGCGGCTTCTCCCAAGCGTCCTCGTAACCCGCCATCGGTCTACGCGCCCCTCATTCCCTCCCGGCTCCTCCCAGCCCCGGGCACTGTGGAGCGGCCCTCGCCGCCGCGCCGCCGCCTACTCGCGTCCCAGGTCCCGGTGGATGATGTTCACCTCGACTCCTTCGTCACGCAAGCGTGCGGCAAGCTGTTCCGACATGGCGACGCTCCGGTGCTTGCCTCCAGTGCATCCCACCGCAAGCGTCATGTAGTGCTTACCCTCCCGCTGGTATCCGGAGACCAACAGCCGCAGCACTTCGGTATAGGAGTCGAGCATCTCCTTGGCGCCGCGCTGGGCCAGCACATAGTCGCGCACCGGCTCGTCCTGCCCGGTCAGCGGGCGCAGCTCCGGCACCCAGTGCGGGTTGGGCAAGAAGCGGCAGTCCAACACCAGGTCGGCGTCGACCGGAAGTCCGTGCTTGTATCCGAAAGACACCACATTGGCGCGCAGTCGGGTCTCCCGGGCCTTCCCGAAAAACCCCACCATCTTCGCCTTGAGCTGGTGCACGTTGAGCTGGGACGTGTCGACCACCAGGTCAGCCTCGCCGCGGATCGACCGCAGCAGTTCCCGCTCCCGGCTGATCCCGTCGGTCAACCGCCCGTCCCCCTGCAGCGGGTGGGGACGGCGCACACTCTCGAAGCGGCGCACCAGCGTCTCGTCTGACGCCTCCAAAAACACGACGCGGGCCCCGATCCCGCGGCTCCGCAAATCCTCCACGGTGGACAGCAGGTCCTCGGTGAACGCCATGCTGCGCACGTCCACGACCGCGGCGATCTGGGGCACGGCGCCTCGGGTGCGCGCCGCCAGATCAATCATGGTCGGCAGCAGGGCCGGCGGCAGGTTGTCGACGACGAACCAGTCGAGGTCCTCCAGTGCCCGCGCCGCGGTGCTCCGCCCGGCCCCCGACATGCCCGTCACGACGACAATCTCTGGCAGGAGATCGTCTCCTCGACTGGTCGCCACGTGTTCTTCCCCTCGTAGTCTCACTCGTCTGCCTTGCTGTTCTCCGGTTGTGTCCGCTGTCCGCCCTCCACGCTCGTGAGCCGCTCGTAGATAGTCTGCGCGGTCCGCTCCCCGATCCCCGGCACCTCAGCGATCTCCGCGGCCGTGGCCTGCGCCAGCCGCCGCACCGACCCGAAATGCTTCAGCAGAGCGGCGCGGCGGACCGGCCCCAGCCCGGGGATGTCATCCAGCACGCTGGCTGTCAGCGCCTTCGCTCTCTTGCGTCGATGGTAGGAGATCGCAAACCGGTGCGCCTCGTCTCGCACACGCTGCAGCAGGTAGAGCCCCTCACTCGTCCGCGGCAGGATGATCGGGTCCTCTTCCCCGGGCAACCACACTTCCTCCAAGCGTTTCGCCAGCCCGCAGACCGCCACATCCTCGATCCCCAGATCGTCCAAGGCCCGCTGGGCAGCCGCGACCTGCGGACGGCCGCCGTCCACGACGACGAGGTTAGGGGGATAGGCGAAACGGGGGGCCTTCCGCTCCGCCCCCTGCGGCGCACCGCTCTCCCCCAGCGTGTCCAGTTCGCCGACACGCTGGCTCTCCTCCAGGTAACGGGTGAACCGCCGGCTGATGACCTCGTACATCGCGGCCACGTCACTGTCCGCGCCTTCCGCCCCGCGGATACTGAACCGCCGGTACTCGGACTTGCGGGCCAGACCGTCTTCGAACACCACCATGGACGCCACAGTGTGCTCCCCCTGCAGGGTGGAGATGTCGAAGCATTCGATGCGCAGCGGCGCCTCCGCC
>NZ_BCWB01000031.1 GCF_001592045.1 Thermobifida fusca NBRC 14071 = JCM 3263
GAGCGCCTCCGCGATCTCCGCCAGGGCTTTGGACCGGGTCGTCAAGTCGGAAGCGCGCTGGCTCTTGTGGCGGGCCAGGGTCTGCTCCGCGTTTTTGAGCACGGTCTCCATGAGGGCCCGTTTGTCGCCGCGCTGGGGGACCCGCACATCCACGGCCGCGCCGCGCCGCTTCGACAGCCAGGCGACGACCGCGTCCCGGTCGGCGGGCTCGGCCGACACCAGCACTTCGCGGGGAATCGCCGTGGTGGACTCCTCATCGTCGGCACCCCCGTACGTCTGGGCCAGGAACTGCTCGACGAGTTTCCCCGTGGAGACGTCCTCGACTTTGTCCACCACCCAGCCGCGCTCCCCGCGGATCCGGCCGCCGCGCACGTAGAACACTTGGACCGCGGCTTCCAACTGGTCCTCGGCGATCGCGATCACGTCGCAGTCGGTGCTGTCCCCGAGCACCACCGCCTGCTTCTCCATGACCGTGCGCAGCGCCTGGATATCGTCACGGATCCGGGCGGCACGCTCGTACTCCTGCGCGGCCGCCGCCTGTTTCATCTCGGCTTCCAACTGCCGCAGGAACCGGCCGGTCTCCCCTGCCATGAAAGCGCAGAAATCCTCGGCGAGCGCCCGGTACTCCTCCACGCCGATCCGCCCCACGCACGGGGCAGAGCACTTGTCGATATAGCCCAGCAGGCAAGGGCGGCCACTGGACCGAGCGCGTTTGAACACCCCAGCCGAGCAGGTGCGCACCGGGAACACGCGGAGCAGCAGGTCGACGGTGTCGCGGATCGCCCACGCATAGGAGTAGGGCCCGAAGTAGCGCACCCCGCGGCGGCGGGCCCCGCGCATCACCTGCACCCGGGGGAACTCTTCGTTGAGGGTCACCGCCAAGTAGGGGTAGCTTTTGTCGTCGCGGTAGCGGACATTGAACCGCGGAGAGTACTCCTTGATCCAGGAATACTCCAGTTGCAGGGCCTCCACCTCGGTGTTCACCACCGTCCAGTCGACGTCGGCGGCGGTGGAGATCATGGTCTGGGTGCGGGGGTGCAGCGCGCTGAAATCCTGGAAGTACGAGGACAGGCGGGCCCGCAGGTTCTTCGCCTTGCCGACGTAGATCACACGGCCGTGCTCGTCCCGGAAACGGTAGACCCCCGGATCGGTGGGGATCGATCCGGGCTTCGGACGCAAAGTCGGGCGGACGGTCATCGGGTTTCCCTCATCAGTGCTCCCCGCCCCAGGCGGGGGTGGACTCCGGGAAGCGGAACAGGCCCCGCGGACGCAGCGTCCTGGAGCCTCCCCTCCCATTCTTTAGTGCGTACTCCCAGACATACCGTTGGCCGCACCCCAGCGGTCAGCGGTATCGCCGGAAGCCCCAGGGGACAGGGCGCGACGCCCCGGGCTCCGCGTGGAGACAACGTCAAGGCTCCCGGGCAGGGTTCCCCGCGGCAGACCCTACGCGCTGGAATGCCGATCCTCTGGGAGGACACTCCGCGGTGTCACGGCTCACCCTAGGGACGGTCACAGATCGGCATAGGGATGTTCTAGGTTGTCCCTGTCTGCGTTGTATCCCTTTTCTTTTTCTTCTCAACGTCGCACAAGGGGGCCCCTCCAGTGATGTCACTCGGCAACTGGGTTGCAGTAGGCATCGCCGTCGCCATCTCCGTGTTCCTGGTCACGGTGCTGCACTGGTTACTGACCCACCAGCTCTCCAGAGTGTGGGCCATGGCCGAGCACCTGGTGCGACGCTGCCGATACTCCGCGTACGCGGCGGCTATCGTCATCGGGATCAACCTGGCGATCCCCGACGCGCGAGGGTTTGAGAACCCCAAGTTCTGGTATCCGATCTTCCAGCACGGCATGCGCATCGCGATGATCGCGTCGCTGACGTGGCTGGGGCTGACCATGGCCTACGCGGTCACCGACATGATCCTGGCGCGCCTGTCGGCGCGCAACGGCGACGCTGACCGCCGCTCCCGCCGCCTGCAGACCCAGGTGCGGCTCCTGCGGCGGGTGGTGGCCACCGTGCTGGGCCTGCTCGCCGTCGCAGCGATCCTGTTCACCTTCCCCGCGGTCGCCGCACTCGGTGCCGGTATTCTGGCGTCCGCCGGTCTGATCGGCATCATCGCCGGTGTGGCCGCTCAGGCCACGCTGGGCAACATGTTCGCCGGACTGCAACTGGCCTTCAGCGACTCGCTGCGCATCAACGACGTGGTCGTTGTAGAAGGCGAATGGGGCCGGGTCGAAGAACTGACGCTCACCAACGTGACCGTGCGCATCTGGGACGAGCGCCGACTGATCTTCCCCGTGTCCTACTTCACCACGCAACCCTTCGAAAACTGGACCAAGCACGGCAGCAACATCACGGGCGTGGTGATGTTCCGAGTCGACTGGGAGGTCCCAGTGGACCGGCTCCGCGCCGAAGTGGAGTCGTTTGTGACCAACCACCCCCAGTGGGACGGTCGCAGTTGGTCGCTCGACGTCACCGACATCCTCGACTCGGGTCTGGTGGAGCTCCGCGCCACAGTGACCGCCGCCGACTCCAGCGCCCGGTGGACCCTCATGGTGCAGTTGCGTGAGCACATGCTCACCTACATCCGGGAGAACTTCCCTGAAGCCCTTCCGCGCAACCGCACCCAATTCACGGGCATGGACGGCGAAGACCAGCGTTACCCCGCGGTGGTGCCCACTGGAGCGCCCCGCCAGCCTTCCGCCGCCCCCGCCTCGGACGACACTGCACGCACCAAGACCGACTAAGCCTGGCTGTTCCGCTCAGACCAGGATGATGTCGGTCCCCTCCACCTTCACTTCGAACTGCTCCAAGGGGTCGACGGCCGGCCCCTGGAGCACCTCACCGTCGAGCCCGAACTTGCTGTGGTGGCACAGGCAGAGGATCTCCGTGGTGACTTCCTGGACCGTACAGCCCCCGTGGGTGCACGAAGCACTGAACGCGAGGAACGTGCCTGGTTCAGGCTGGGTGATCACCAGCTTGGCGTCCATCAGCAGCAGCCCGCCGCCTTCGGGGACGTCCGTGGTCTGCGCCACTACAGTGCCGCGCAGCGCATCCTGCGGCTTCGGCGTGGTCCCGCAGCCGGTCGCGGTGAGCGCCACCGCTCCCGCAGCGCCCGTCCCCGCCAGCATTGCGCGACGGCTGATCCGGCAAACACGCGGTGACGGCTCCGTTGTCATCTCCAAGCTCCCTGAAATGGTCGAACAGATCTACTACGCAATGTAGTACGGATCTGAGAGTAGACCGGCACGGGGTCCCGCAGCTCCCCACCGCCTCCCCCGGCACCGGCCCCGGCCGCGCCGGAGGGCTCTGCCGCACGCCCAGCTGAGCAGCCGCGCCACGACGGGGACCAACCCCACCATAGTGGTCCGACCCCACCCTCGAGGCATCGCCCCACGCCACGAACGGAGACGCCCACCCCACGGGCCCCGCCGCGCCCCGCGCGCCCTGTCGCGCGTGCCCGCATTCCCGAGGCAGGGCGCCACACCGCCCCGGCCCGCCGGCTGCCGGTCAGCGGAGAATCGCGCGGAGGAAGTGGCCGGTGTGGCTCTCCGGATGCTGGGCAACCTCTTCCGGGGTTCCTGTCACCACCACCGTGCCGCCGCGCGACCCGCCTTCCGGCCCCATGTCAATGAGGTAGTCGGCGGTCTTGATGACGTCGAGGTTGTGCTCGATCACGATGACGGTGTTGCCCGCATCCACGAGCCGTCCCAGCACGTTCAACAGTTTCTCGATGTCAGCGAAGTGCAGTCCCGTGGTCGGTTCGTCCAGGATGTACACGGTGCGCCCGGTAGAGCGGCGCTGCAGCTCGGTGGCGAGCTTCACCCGCTGGGCCTCCCCGCCCGACAGGGTGGTGGCAGGCTGTCCGAGCCGCACATAGCCCAACCCCACGTCGTGCAAGGTCTGCAAGTGGCGGCGGATCGCGCTGATCGACTCGAAGAACTCCAGCGCCTCAGTGATCGGCATATCCAGCACGTCCGCGATGTTCTTGCCCTTGTAGTGCACGTCGAGCGTCTCGCGGTTGTACCGGGCGCCGTGGCAGACCTCGCACGGCACGTAGACGTCCGGGAGGAACTGCATTTCGATCTTGATCGTGCCGTCGCCCGCGCACGCTTCGCAGCGGCCCCCCTTGACGTTGAAGGAGAACCGGCCCGGCTGGTAGCCGCGGACCTTCGCTTCTGTCGTCTGCGCGAACAGTTTGCGGATGTGGTCGAACACCCCGGTGTAGGTTGCCGGGTTCGACCGCGGGGTCCGGCCGATCGGGCTCTGATCGACGTGGACGACCTTGTCCACCAGGTGCACCCCGTTGATCCGCGTGTGCCGCCCGGGCACGTCGCGCGCCCCGTGCAGCTCCTTGGCCAGCGCCTTGTACAGGATCTCGTTGACCAGGGTGGACTTGCCCGACCCGGACACCCCGGTGACGGCAGTGAACACCCCCAGCGGGAACGCGACGTCGATATCGCGCAGATTGTTCTCGCGGGCGCCTTTGACGACGAGCTGCCGCTTGGGATCGCGGGGCCGCCGCTTCTCAGGCACCGGGATCGTCCGCCGCCCCGACAGGTACTGTCCCGTGATCGACTCGGGGTGCTCCAGCAGTTCCTTCACGGTCCCGGACACGACGACCTGGCCGCCGTGCTCCCCGGCGCCCGGGCCGATGTCGACCACCCAGTCCGCGACGCGGATCGTGTCCTCGTCGTGCTCGACGACGATGAGCGTGTTGCCGAGGTCCCGCAGCCGCTGCAACGTCTCCAACAGCCGGAAGTTGTCCCGCTGGTGCAGTCCGATCGACGGCTCGTCGAGGACGTAGAGCACCCCGACCAGCCCGGAGCCGATCTGGGTGGCCAGCCGGATCCGCTGGGCCTCCCCACCAGACAGGGTGGCTGCGGCCCGGCTGAGGGTGAGATAGTCCAGGCCCACGTCGAGAAGGAAGCCGAGCCGGGCGTTGATCTCCTTGAGGACTTGGGCGGCGATCGTCCGGTCGCGGTCGGACAGTTCCAGCGACGCGAAGAAGTCCGCGCACTCCCCCAGCGGCATCGCGCTGACCTCGGCGATGGACTTGCCGCCGACGGTCACCGCGAGGGCTTCCGGTTTGAGCCTGCTGCCCTGGCATGCGGGGCACGGCACGACCCGCATGTAGCCTTCAAGCCGCTCCCGCACGAGCTCGCTGTCGCTCTCCGCGTGGCGGCGGCGGATCCAGTTGACGACTCCCTCGAAATCGGTGTAGTAGGCGCGCCGCCGCCCGTACCGGTTGCGGTAGCTGACGTGGACCTGGGTGTCGTAACCGGTGAGCAGGGCCTGGCGTGCTTTGCGCGGCAGCTTCTCCCACGGGGTGTCCAAGTCGAACCCCATGGCCTCACCCAACGCCTGCATGAGGCGGAGGAAGTAGTCGCTGGGGCTGCCGCTGCTCCACGGAGCGATCGCGCCTTCAGCAAGGGTCTTCGTGGGGTCGGGGACGACCAGTTCCGCGTCGACCTCCAGTCGGGTGCCCAGCCCGGTGCATTCCGGGCAGGCCCCGTACGGCGAGTTGAAGGAGAAGGACCGCGGCTCAAGCTCTTCGAACGACAGGTCGTCGTAGGGGCAGTACAGGTGCTCAGAGTAGATCCGCTCCCGCCCGGGATCGTCCTCGGGCAGGTCCACGAACTCCACGATGATGGTGCCGCCCGCCAACTGCAGCGCGGTCTCCACCGAGTCGGCCAGCCGTTGACTCGCCGTGGGTTTGACGCTGAGCCGGTCCACCACGACAGCGATGTCGTGAGTCTCGTACCGTTTGAGCTCCGGCGCCTCGTCCAACCGCACGAGCACACCGTCGACCCGCGCCCGGGTGAACCCTTTGGCCTGCAGGCTCTGGAACAGTTCCGTGTACTCGCCTTTCCGCCCCCGCACCACGGGCGCCAGCACTTGGAAACGGGTGCCCTCCGGCAGTTCCAACACCCGGTCCACGATCTGCTGCGGGGTCTGCGGGGCGATCTGGCGGCCGCAGCGGGGACAGTGCGGCTTTCCGATCCGCGCCCACAGCAGCCGCAGGTAGTCGTACACCTCCGTGATGGTGCCGACCGTAGAGCGCGGGTTGCGGCTCGTGGACTTCTGGTCGATGGAAACCGCGGGAGACAGGCCCTCGATGAAGTCGACGGCGGGCTTGTCCATCTGGCCGAGGAACTGGCGGGCGTACGCGGAGAGCGACTCCACGTACCTGCGCTGCCCCTCAGCGAAGATCGTGTCGAAGGCCAGCGACGACTTCCCTGAACCGGACAGCCCGGTAAACACGATCATCGAGTCGCGGGGCAGTTCCAGGGAGACGTTCTTCAAGTTGTGTTCGCGGGCCCCGCGGATCACCAGACGATCGGCCATAGTTCTTCGCGCGTGGCCCCGGGACCGTCCCGGACGCCGGTGCGCTTCATCCTTCCTCGTCGAGGGTGTGCGGTCGGACCACGGCGGTGCGTATCGCGAGACTTCCTGTACTGCCGCGCCCACCGGTACGACAGGGCGCGCTGCCCCGTGCGAGCATGCGGCAGCGCCACCGCCGGAGCTTCGCCCACAGCAACCACGTGGGGTCCGGCCTCATTCCGGCTGGGACCCCATTCTATGGGTACGCCTGTTCGATTTTCGGGTGTCGCGGGAAGCTGCGCGGTCACTCGCGGGGCGTGATATCGCCGGCACGAGCCTGCAACTTCCGCATATCGCTGCGGGACTTGACCACACTCGCGATGACCGTGATGGTCATCACGCCGAGGATGACGCCCAGCGACAGGCTGGTACCGACCTCGGGGACGTCGACCCCGTTCTCGTGGAGGGCATGCAAGAGCATCTTGATGCCGATGAACACCATGATCGCGGCGAGGCCCCAGCTGATGTAGGCCAGCCGGTCCATCAGCCCGGCCAGCAGGAAGTACAGGACCCGCAGCCCGAGCAGCGCGAAAGCGTTCGCGGTGAACACCAGGTAGGCGTCCTGGGTGAGCCCGAAGATCGCTGGGATCGAGTCGACCGCGAAGATCAGGTCGGTGACACCGACCGCGACGATCACCATGAACATCGGGGTGATGTGACGGCGTCCGTCGAGTTTCACGGTCAGCCGGGGGCCGTGGTAGCTGTCGGTTACCGGCCACACCTTGCGGAGCATGCGCACCGCGAAACTGTCGGTGTAGTTGGTCTCCTCTTCCTCCGAGCCTGCGACGTTGTCCCGGACGATCTTGATCGCCGTGTAGATGAGGAACGCGCCGAACAGGTAGAAGACTTCGCTCCACGCGTTGACCGCTTGCGCCCCGACCGCGATGAACACGCCGCGCATGACCAGCGCCAGCATGATGCCGACCAGCAGCACCTCATGCTGGTACTTCTTGGGCACCGCGAAAGAGGTGAGGATCAGGTAGAAGACGAAGAGGTTGTCGACGCTCAGGCTCTTCTCGGTGACATAGCCGGCGAAGTACTCACCGGCCTTCTCCCACCCGGCGAAATACCAGATGCCGATCCCGAAGACGATGGCGAGCGCGATGTAGAAGGCCGACCACCACGAGGCCTCTTTGAGCGAGAACTCCTTCGGCTCGCGCTTCTTACTCCATGGGCGATCGACGATAGCGAGGTCGACGACCAGGATCACGGCGATGCCGACGATAGTTGCCAGCCAGACCCACCAGGGTGCGTCCATGTCAGGGATCCTCTTCTCCGGTTACGGTGGCCGCCTCGAAAAGCGAGCACGACAAGAACCGGAGGTCTCTCCCATCCACGAACACCATGGTGTGGACCGACGGACCGGGAACGCCCCGTTGCGTTCCGTGGTGACGGCACCGTCGCGAAGGGATACTCCCCTACCGAACTGCAGAAAGCACGAAGCCGAAAAAATTTCAGCTCGTGTTCAGCATCGGGGTCTATCATGCCATCGCTGCGGAGTGCGGAGAACCACCGTCCCCGATATTTTTCTCCTCCTCGACAGTGAGCCAGGCCTCACCGTGTGCGTGCCCGGTCCACGAGTTCCGCATAGTAGCTGATGACCTGCGCACAGTCAGAACCAGGCGGGGGAAGCACGGCTGCTGCGGCCCGGGAACGCAGCCGCATGCGTGCCGCCCGCGCCTCATCGTCCAACACCTGGACTACCCCGTCAGCCAACGCATCCGCATCCCCCACGGGAACCAGCACCGCAGCGTCTCCCACCAAGTCCGCGACCCCTCCCGCGTCCGTGGCCACCACAGGCACCCCGGCACGCAGCGCCTCCTGCACCACCAGCGGCTGCCCCTCCCACATGCTGGACAGGACGAACACGTCGGCCGCGGCAAGCAGGTCAGCGACGTCGTCGCGGTTGCCGAGCAGCCGCACGGGGAGGTTCTCGGCGGTGATCCGCGCCGTAAGCGACTCCCGCAGCGGCCCCTCGCCAGCGACGACCACCAGCGGGGACGGGGTGCGCCGCGCCCACGCGCGCGCCGCATCCAGCAGCACCGGCAGTCCTTTCTGCTCGGCCAGCCGGGCCACGGTCACCAGCAAAGGCTGCCCGGGCTCAACCCCGAGCTCGGCCCGGATCTGCTCCGGGTCCCGTCCCGAAGGGGCAGCGGGCGGGGCAGGGACGAGGGCGCGCGCCACACGCCGCGCCCCCCGCGTCCGAGCCCGCTCCACCAAGTCGCTGGACACGCCCAGCACCAGGTCGGCGCGGCACACCAGGATCTGTTCGAGGAGGCCGAACAGCCACGCCCCGCCCCCGGCTGGGGGAGCGTTGTGCATGGTGACCACGAGCGGCGCAGCCGCACCGCTCAACGCCACCAGCGCCCCGGCCCGCGCCCCGTGCGCGTGGACCACGTCGGCCCCGGCGAGCAGAGCGTTCAACCGCAGCAGCGCGGCAAGGTCACGGAACGGCCGCGGCCGGTCAGCGACCTCCAACGGCGCGAACCGCGCCCCTGTCCCCGTGAAGTCGAACCGCTGCTCGGTCGCTTCCGGCCCCACCACCGCGACCCGGTGGCCCTGGGCCACAAGTCCGCGGCTCAGCGACCGCACATGGCTGCCCACTCCCCCGCTGCTCGTCGCTAACACCAAGGCAATCCGCAACCTGTTCACCCCGTTGTCCTTTCCGTGGTGTCTGTCGCGCCCATACGGCGGGTCAGCACCGCGTGCAGCGCGGCGGCGTCGACCGCTGCCACCGCCGCCCCGTAGCCCAACACCGCGGCGAACGCCGCCAGCAGAGCCGCAACCATGGCGGCCCCCGGGGACCCGGCAGGCAGCAGCGCGGAGACCCCCGCCCCGCACCCGTAGCCCACAACCGTGCCGAGCAGGCACGCTGCAGCGGTACGCCCCAGGGAAGCGAACGCTGTCCGCCCTCTGACCCGCCACACCGCTCCGCCGAGCAGCACCACCCCCACCCCCAATCCCAGGGACGTGCCCGCCCCCAGTGCGGCCACAGTCTGCTCTGGCGGGCACACCGCCACCGCGGTCGCGGACGCGCCCGCCGCCACCGTCCAGCCCACCACCTGGGCTGCGGCGGCGAGCCGTCCACGGTGCACGGCATACAAGGCCCGGCTGAGCAGTGCCATGCCCCCGAAAGCAACCACCCCGGGCGCATACGCGAGCAGCGCCTGCTGCAGTGCTTCCGCCTGGTCGTCTGCGAACAGCCGGGCCAGGGGGGCGGCGGCCGCCGCCAAAGCCACGGCTGAGCCGCTCACCGCGATCAGGCAGGCGCGCATCCCTACCGCAAGCACCCGGTCGTATCCGGCGTGGTCCTGCTGGCCGTGGTATTCCGCTAAAGCAGTGAACGCGCTCGTGGCGATAGGCACCGCGATCACGCCGTAGGGCAGGGTGAACAGGGCCCACGCGTAGCTGTACAGCACCCCGGTCCCCCCACCGCCGCCGTGGTTGGCGAGCCACATCGACACCAGCAAGGTCACCTGCATGGCCACCAGCGGCACCAGGGCCGACACCGCGAGCGCGCGGGCCCGCGCCCCCACCCCCGGGGGAAAAGACAGGGTCGGCCGCAGCCCTAACCGCATCCGCAGCACCGGTATGAGCGCGGTCAGGCACAGCGCAGCCACCCCGGCAGTCGTGCCCACGGACAGCACGAGCTCCGCTGCGGCAGGCACGGCTCGGACGTCGGTGCTTCCCGCACTCAACGGCACGTAGGCCAGGTACGCGCCGGCCACGACGAGGCTGGAGATCAGCGGCGCCAGCGCGGGGGCGAGGAAGCGCCGGTGCGCCTGCAAAACCCCGTACAGCACGGCGGCAAGCCCGTAGAACAGCACCTGCGGCGCGAACACCGCGAGGAATCGGGAGGCAAGGGCCAGCAGGTCAGCGGTGGAGCAGCCGCGGGTGCCGGCGAGGAGCACCGCCATCACCGACTCTGCGGCTGCGGCGAGGAGCAGGCTCAGCGGCACGGCCACGACCACCACCCAGGTGATGAGCGCCGAGGCGGTGCGTTGGACATAACCGGTATCGCCGCGGCGGGCCGCGTCGGCCAGCACCGGCACGACCATTCCCGACAGGGCACCGCCGATGACGATCTCGTAGAGCACCGTGGGGACCTGGTTGGCGGTCACGTAGGCGGTGCCCAGGCAGTTCTCCCCGACCGTGTGGGCGAAGACCACGGTGCGGCCGAATCCGGCGGCGCGCGCGACCACGGTGACGACACTGATGAGGATCGCGGCTCCCGCCACGGAAATTCCCGCTCGCCGTTCCCGGACCACCGCCGGTCCGCTCCCCTCCGTTAATTCCTCGCGCCGCTGCCGGACCGTCCGCTTCCCGCGGGCCAGGCCCTGTTCCGTCCCGATCAACCGGGTTGCGTAACCGGCGCGGGAAGCGGGGCGGGACGGCGCCCCCACTCGTCGAGCAGCCGCAGCGGCGGGGTGACCGCGATGACGTGCGTGAAGCTCACGTATTCACTGGCCGCGGTCAGTGCGACCACTCCGGCGAGCAGGCCGAGCCGCGCCCACCGCGGGCAGGAGGCGGCGGCCGCCAAGCCGAGGAGCGCTCCGAGGGCGTTTGCCCCCGCGTCACCGAGCATGGCGCGCTCGCGGAGGTCTTCAGGGAGCAGCGCGCAGGTCGCGCCGAGCAGCGCGGCGGCCACGGGCGCAGCCCCGGGGTGGGCGAGCGCGGAGGACCCTGTCAGGAGCGCCACTTTGGCGGCCCGCCCCGGACGCAGGTCGAACAGGTTGAGCAGGTTGGCGCTTCCCGCAATCAACGCCCCATCGACCAGCGTGTCCACCGCGGTGCGGTTCAAGGTTGCAGCGGCTGCCAGGCCGCTCGCGCCGATCCCCGCGATTTTGACGGCTCCTGTGGTGAGGCGGCCGCGTGCCAGCGCGCCCACGTGCCCGCGGAAACCCCGTGAAGAGCCGGACCCGTACAGGTCGTCGTAGGCGCCGAACACCGCTGCCCCGCCCCCGGCGAGGACGGCTGCCACGCGCAGCGCAGGCCGGATCCCCGGGGTGAGTGCGATCCCCGCGCAGGCGCCGGCTGCCACCGCGGGCCCTTCCAGCAGGGTGACCCGCTCCCCCCGGTAGTTGACACGGTTCCACTTTCCCCGGGGATGAGCGGTGCCCCACCGGTCGGTCAGCACCCGGTACAGGCCGCGGGCCGCAACCGCGCCCACCCCTGCGGCGAGGACCGCCGCGCCGGTGGTGCGCCACGCCGGGGTAAGGGCGTCCCGGAGTCGAGGACGGTTACGAGCCTGGGTGGTGAAGAAACGGAGCAGCATGGTTCGGACTCACTAAGGTTCGTCGTCGACAGCAGAAAGGGCACCGGACGGGGTGGGAGTCGGTTCCGGCCGCGGGGTGGGGAGGACTTCCGGCAGGAAACCGTCGGCCTGCGCGCCAATGCCGTAGTGGCCGGGGCGGCCTTCCACCGCTGTCGCCAACGCCAGCACGGTGACGACGTCGCCCGGCGCGGTGCCGGCGATGTCCACGGTGGTGAACCGGGCTTTTTCGGTGCGCGCCTGCCCGATGACACCGTGCGGGTCGGCTGCGTCCGGCGGCCCCGCCAGCACCGTGGCGATCCCGACCTGGTCAAGAGCGCGGGCGAACGCCAGCATGATCGCGTTGGCGGGCGGGGTGGCCGCCGGATCCTCGGCGTCACGCTCGTCAGCGAACGCGAACGGTTCCGCGGGGGCGAGCAGGAGTGCCGCATCCGCCCGGCCCGCGGGTTTGCCGTGCACGGCGAGCAGCCCCGACGTGACGTATCCGGCGAGGACACTGTCCGGGTCGAAGCCGGTGTCGGCACGCTGGTCGTCCTCGAAGGCGAGCAGCGCCTGGGCGAGTTCGGCGCCGGCCTGCTCGTAGGGGTTGTCGTAGGAGACGTTGAGGCCTTCAGCCCACCGGTCGGCGACTTTGGCGACGTGGGTGGCTTCAGCGGGGTCGAGGTAGCGTTCCGTGAGAGTGATACGGCCCACGACCGTGCCCCCGGCGTGCCGCAACTGCTCCACGACTGCGTCGCGCAGCGTAGGGTCCACTCCGTCCGGCTCCACCACGACGATCCGCACGTCGGTGAGCCTGCGGTCGAGCATCACCGTCTCGTAGGCGGCGATGAGCTGCGCGGCACCGGCGTTGAACTGGTCCGCCACATCCTTGTCGGCGCGCAGCCGCTCGCTCTGCAGCCGCAACTGCTCTGTCTCCTCTTTGAGGGTGTGCAGCAGCGGGTCTTGCAGCATCGTGCTGCCCAGCACGATGCCGACAGTGAGTGCCAGGAAGATCGCGACTGTGGAGACCAGGTGGTAGCGGAAGTCGATCACGCGAAAAGCCCCGTGAGCCAGTAGTAGAACGCGTCCCACCGCGCAGCGAGGAAGGTCATGTAGACCTGTCCGGCTGGAGAGCAGTAGGCCGCGACGACGATGGTGAGCAGGCTGGCTGCTACGAGCAGGAGCAGCGTCCACGGCGAGATCCGGCTGCGGTAGAGACGGCTGACGCCTTTAGCGTCGACGAGTTTGCCGCCGACCCGCAGGCGGGTAAGGAACGTGCTGGCCATTCCCGCGCGTCCTTTGTCGAGGAACTCTTCGAGGGTGGCGTGGGTGCCGACCGCAACGATGAGCGCGGCTCCCGCTTCGTCGGCGAGCATCATCGCCACGTCCTCGCTGGTCCCGGTGGCGGGAAACACCACGGCCTCGTAGCCGAGCTCGGTGAGGCGCCGCAATCCGGGCGCCCGCCCGTCCCGGTAGGCGTGGACGACGAGTTCCGCGCCGCAGGCCAAGGCTCGGTCAGAGACCGAGTCGAAGTCACCGACGATGATGTCAGGCCGGTATCCGGCTTCCAGAAGCGCGTCCGCGCCGCCGTCCACTCCGATGATGACCGGGCGGTATTCGCGGATGTAGGGGCGGAGCGCTGCCAGATCCTCCCGGTAGTGGTAGCCGCGCACCACGATCAGCACATGCCGGCCTTCGATCGGCGTGGTGATCTCGGGAACGCCGACGCCTTCCAACAGGAGCGCCCGCTCGCGTTTGAGGTACTCCATCGTGTTGGCGGCGAACGCTTCAAGCTGGACGGCCAGGCCGGCGCGGGCTTCGGCCATGGCGGCTTTGATCGATTCGGCGTCCTGCTCCACCCCCTTGGCCACGACCGTGTCACCGCGCAGCAGGGTGTTGCCCTCCAACCGGAGACGCTCCCCCTCTTCGATCTGCGTGAAGATCTCCGGCCCTACCTCGTCGACGAGGGGGATCCCTGCTTCGACGAGGAGCTGCGGCCCCAGGTTGGGGTAGCGGCCGCTGATACTTTTGGCGGCGTTCACTACCGCGGAGACCCCGCACTCGACGAGAGCCTCAGCACTGACCCGGTCGAGGTCAACGTGGTCGATGATCGCAATATCGCCGGGTTTGAGGCGTTTAGTGAGGTTTTTGGTGCGGCGGTCAGCGCGGACCGGCGCGGTCACGCCGGTCACCCCGTAGGGCTTGGCGCGACGGAGTCTGATCAATCGCGCACTCAGCGCGGTCGGAACCTTCATCGCCCGCATACTGCCACGGAAAGCGAAAACTCAGTGACATAGAGTGCCGCATCGGCGTGTCGACACTTCCGTGGCCCGCCCCGCAGGCGGCAACCTCACCGCGCGCAGCCGGAAGCCCTCTTGCGGGCGCCGCCCAGCTCAGCCCCGATTCCGTTCCGCCTCCGCAAGCGTGAGAAGCTCCTCCGCGTGCGCTTGGCCGAGCTCGGAATCCTCCATCCCCGCCAACATGCGGGAAAGCTCCCGGACCCGCCCCCCGCGGTCCAACCGGGTCACCCCACTGGACGTGACCATGCCGTCACTGGACTTCTCCACCACCAGGTGCACGTCAGCGAAAGCCGCCACCTGCGGCAGATGAGTGACCACAATGACTTGGGCGCTCCGCGCCAACCGGGCGAGCCGCCGACCGATCTCCACTGCCGCCTTACCACCGACCCCGGCATCCACCTCGTCGAACACAAAAGTCGGCACCGGGTCAGCACCCGCGAAAACCACCTCGATCGCCAGCATGACACGGGACAGCTCCCCACCGGACGCCCCCTTGTGCAACGGCAACGGCGGGGCGCTGGGATGCGGCGCGAGCAACAGCTCCACCTCGTCCCGCCCGTACGGGCCGAACTCTTCACCGGTACGGATCCGCACCGACACCCGGGCGTGCGGCATCGCCAGCGCGGTGAGCTCCTCGGTGACCGCCGCCCCGAACCGCTCCGCGGCCTGGGTACGGATCGCGGTGAGCTTGTCCGCAAGCTCAGTCATCCGCTCCCGCAACTCGGCTTCTTCCGCGGTGAGCTGCTCGATCCGCTCGTCGTCGCCCTCCAGCTCGGTCAACCGCTTACTGGCGTCCTCCGCCCAGGCGAGGATCTCCTCGGCCGTGTCCCCGTACTTGCGGGACAACTGGGCCAGCAGCGCCCGACGCTCCTGGACTGCGGCCAGCCGCGCAGGATCAGCATCCACCGACTCGGCGTACGACGCCAGCTCGGTAGCGGCGTCACTGATCATGTAACTGACCTCATCAAGCCGGTCAGCGAGCGCGGCCAGCGTCGTGTCGTGCTGGCGGACCGCAGCCAACGCCTGCCGCGCCCCCGCCAGCAGCGTGGTGACGTCCACTTCCACGCCGGAAGCAGGATCACCGACCAAAGCCTCGTGCGCGGTGGTCGCAGCCATCCGCAGCGCATCAGCGTGCGCCAGGCGCGTCTCCTCCGCCAACAGCTCCGCCTCTTCCCCAGGACGGAGCTCCGCCGCAGCGATCTCCTCAATCCCGAACCGCAGCAAGTCTGCTTCCTGGGCACGCTCCCGGGCCCGCGTGACCAGCTCCGTCAACTCCGCCGACACCTCCTGGTGCCTGCGGTAGGCAGCCGTGTACGCGCCCAACGTCTTCTGCAGTTCCTCGCCCGCATACCGGTCCAGCGCGGCGCGCTGCCGGTCGGTGCGGAGCAGCCGCTGCTGGTCCGACTGGCCGTGCACCGCCACCAGGTCATCAGCCAAGTACGCCAGCAGGCTCACCGGGGCAGACCGGCCCCCCACCGACGCCCTGGACCGGCCCTCCGCTGACACACTGCGGGAGATGATCAGCACCCCGTCGTCGAGCTCCCCGCCGGCCTCCTCCACCCGCCGGGCGACCTTGCTGCCGGGGTCGACCGTCAACCGTCCTTCCACCACCGCCCGGCTCGCCCCAGGACGCACCCGCTGCGGGTCGGCCCGGCCGCCGAACAGCAGCCCCAGACCCGTGACCACCATCGTCTTGCCCGCACCGGTCTCGCCGGTGACCACGGTGAACCCTGGGGACAGCTCCACCACGGCGTCGTCAATCACGCCGAGACCTTGGATTCGGACTTCTTCGAGCACCGAACTCTCTCCCGTAATCACCACTGCTGCGGCACTGTGCGGTTCACCCGCGTCCGCCCGGACCGCCTATCCGCTGTCGCGTTCCGCCGCCCGTCCCCGCCAACCTGCCACTGGGAGAGCGAACTTCGCGACGAGCCGATTGGTGAACGGTGCCTGCTGCAACCGAGCCAAACGCACCGGTGTCTTCGACCGTGAGATCTCCACCCGCGCTCCAGCGGGCAATTCGACCCTACGACGTCCATCACACCAGAGCACCCCGTCAGTCGTCTCCGGCAGGACCTCCAGTGCGATCACCGCATCCGGGGCGACCACCAGCGGCCTCGCGAACAAAGCGTGCGCGCTCAACGGCACAACCAGCAGCGCCTCCACAGAAGGCCACACAATCGGACCGCCTCCCGAGAACGCGTGCGCGGTCGAACCGGTGGGTGTCGCACACACCACCCCGTCGCACCCCCACCGGGAGAGCGGGCGCCCATCGATCTCCAGCACCACTTCCAGCATGCGGCCCGACTCGACCTTCTCCGCAGTGGCCTCGTTCAACGCCCAGGTGCGCACCGCAGGTGCCGCACTGGTGCGCCCGCCGTTGTAGACCGCCACATCGATGGTCATCCGCTCCTCAACCGAGTAGTCGCGCTCGACCACGCAGCGGACCGTATCCGACAAGTCGTCGCGCTCCGCCTCAGCGAGGAAACCCACGTGCCCGAGGTTGACCCCCAGCAGCGGCGCCCCGGCAGGCCGGGCGAGCTCCGCGGCACGCAACAGGGTGCCGTCCCCGCCCAGCACCATGATGAGCTCGGTTCCCGCGGCAGCGTCCGCCCCCGGTTCCACGACCTCCACCGGCTGCATCCGCGCACCGGTCTTTCTGATCGCCTCGATTTCGGAGGCGAGCATCCGCACCGTCACCCCGGCGCGGGTCAGGCTTTCGTGGACGAGGCGCGCACTACGCAGGGCGGCGGGACGTCCCGTGTGGGCCAGGAGAAGCACGGTGCGGTTGGTCGTCTCTCCAGCCACGCCGCCGAACCGATCCGTACTTTCGCTGGTCTTCACAGAGGGCCCTCCTCGTCGCCGGGGCTGGCACCGCATCACCGCGACGCCAGTTGATCGCCAAGTGGCCGAGTTACGTTATCCAACCCTGAGTAGCGGGCGGACACGCGGCCTACGGCTATTGCGGTCCCTCCGCGACCGCCCGCTCCAGCTGGCGCTCGTCGAGCGGGGCGGCGCCAGAGCGCAGCCACAGGAAATACTCGACATTACCGGATGGCCCCGGTAGCGGACTGGCAGTGACCCCGCATACCCCTAACCCGAGAGTCCAGGCGTGGGCGGCGACATCCCGCACCGCGGAGGCACGCGCTTCCGGATCGCGGACCACCCCTTTAGCACCGACCCGTTCCCGGCCCACCTCGAACTGCGGTTTGACCAGGAGCACGAAATCGGCGTCGGAGGCGGCGCACGCGAGGAGCGGAGCGAGCACGAGCCGCAGCGAGATGAACGACAGATCAGCGACCACCAGGTCGGGGCGGGGCTCGCCGACCTGGTCGGGGGTGAGCTCGCGGACATTCTGCCGTTCCAGCACCGTCACCCGGGGATCGGACCGCAGCGACCACGCCAACTGTCCGTAGCCCACGTCGACCGCGACCACGTGGGCGGCGCCGCGCCGGAGCAGAACATCGGTGAATCCCCCAGTGGACGCACCCGCATCCAGGCAGCGCCGCCCAGTCACGTCAACCGCGAAAGCGTCGAGCGCCCCGATGAGCTTGTAGGCGCCCCGGGAGACGTACACCGGCTCGTCGTCAGCCTGCTCCACCACGATCGCCTGGTCGACACCCACCTGGGTCGCGGCCTTGGTGGCGAGGGTGCCTGCCACACGGACCCGGCCTGCCGCGATGAGTTCAGCCGCATGGGCCCGGGAACGCGCGTGGCCGCGCCGGACCAGTTCGGCGTCGAGTCGGCTACGTCTAGCCATAGCGGGGTGTACGTCTCCTTCTCACTGTCAGAGCTGTCGTCCCTCCAACCGTACGCTCCCCAACCGGGTGCCCCGCACGGTCTTCCGTACCACGCCCAGCGGGTCAGCGGACCGCGCCCTGGCCGGGCGCATCCAGGACGGACAGCACCGCGGCCAGCTCCTGGTGCACGGTCTCGAACACGGTGACGTGCTCGTGCACGGGAAGGCTGTCCAAGGAGTCCAGCCGGGCCTGCACTTGGTCGATGACGCGTTCCGCGAGCGCTTCTTCGTCAGTCATGGCCTACTTTCCGCTCCGGGCTGCACTACGGCGGGCTGCAGCGCGTTTGCTCTGGGACTTCGTGGCGCGGGCGCGGCCGCTCTTCGTCTTCCCGCCGCGGGCCGTCGACTCTGCAGCCGCGGTCTCGTCTTTCCCGGTCTCCTCAGCTTTCCCGGTCTCCTCAGCGGCGGATTCCTGAGCGGTCGAGGCTGCACCAGGATCCGGGGTGTTGGATTCCGGTACGGCAGTCTTCGCGATCTCCTCCGCTACGCCAGCAGCCTCAGTGCTGGGGGTTTCCGCGCTCCTCGTTTCAGCGGAGGGCGAGGCCTGGTCTGTCGCCACGGTAACCGCCGCAGCTTCGACAGCAGACTCCGGTTCCTCGGCCGCGACCCGGCGCCGCTGGGTCGCGGTGACCGCGGCCAACCGCCGTTCCAGCTCGCTGACCCGGCGCGCTAACCGCTCATAGTCCTCTCGCGGCACAACGTCAAGGCGGTCCAGGACTCGCGCGACCTCAGCCTCCACGAGTCGGCTGAGTGCGGCACGGTTGCTCTGGTTGGTTTCAATCAGCTCGGTGGCCAACGCCTGAATACTGGGGCCGACCCGCGCGCTGAGCAGCGCAGCCTCCCCACCTTCCGACTCGTTCTTGGGAAGCTCAGAGCTCCGCGTTGGTGCCCCTGGGCGTTCCTCACTCTCCCGGATCAGGATTTTGGCTACCGCAACCGCGTGTTTCCTCGTGAGTTCGGTGAGGCCGCTGGCGGCTTCCAGATAGGCGCGTACCACTTCGACGACCATGAAACATGCTCCTCGCAGAAATCCGGGTGAACCAGTTGCGGTGCCTGATACGGGAAGACTTGAGAGAAAAACTACCGTTCTTCGAGCGCAGGCAAAGGCGATCTCAACTCTCGGACAGGAACCGGTCTCCGCTCCACCGCAGCCCCGGCGAGGGAGTGCCGTGCCGAGCAGCAGGGAACGGCGGGCGCACACCCGCCCTGTGGTTTCCTCGCTCACTGGGGCGCGCTGGCCTGGCGCCGCGCCGCACCGGGCTTCCTGGTGCACAGGGAAACCTTCCGGGCCTGCCCGGCACGGGCGCCTGCATGCCGCGTTCTCCCCGGTTCACGGCCGACTGATCGTGCAGTATGAAAGGTATGGCCACCCTCAACGAATGCCGTTCCGCTCTCGACCTGGTCTCTGCGCGCATCACTCAGTTCGACGAAGCACAGCGGCGCGCCCACATCGTGGAACGGACGATCAGCTTGACCATCAGCGACCTGGACAGCGTCTTCGACATGCGGTTGACCCCGCACGGCCTGGTCGACATCACCCCCCGCCCCTCTACCGCCGCAGGCAACCGCGCCCAAGTGCGTATCACGATCAGCAGCGACGACCTTGTCGCGTTGGCCGAAGACCGCTTGGACTACGCCAAAGCCCTGTTCACTGGTCGCGTCAAAGTGAAAGCGAGCCTCAGCGACATGGCGCGGCTGCGCAAACTGCTGTAGCTCTCCACCCGAGTCTGCAGCAGCACCGCAACGCCGCAGCCCTGTGCTTCCCGAACCGGCACCCGGCCCACCTCCGCGCTCTGCCGTTCCTGCCGCCTCAACCAGCACCCCTGCTGTTCCCGGGATCTGCGCCGGAGCGTCCTCAGCGAGCCCTCCGTTGGCTTCGCCAGGGCCCGGGTACCCTTCTTCATTCGGGTGGATGTCGCCGCCTGTCCTCTCACCGTTCCGATGGAGGTTTCTCCGTTCCTCTTGTCTGCTGTACCGGCTGTGCCCTGCAGCCGTCCGCCACGATGCTCCACGGTAGCGGGCTCTTCTCTTTGTCCCAGCGTCCGAGGATCAAGGGCGGTCGGCGTGGGTGCTCTGTGGCCTGCCCCTGTTTCTTCCGCACCCGTTCCCGACCGGTGCGGCCCCGTCCCTGACTCTCCCGGTGCAGGGACCACCTCCAGCCTCGCGCCGGGCTTCCCGTCTGGCTCCACCGACCACAGCAACGGACGACGATGACTCTGCTGACCGCATCCCAACCGCTGCACTCGCTGTACGACGCGGCCCTCATCGACTTGGATGGGGTCGTCTACCTTGGCCCACGTGTAGTCCCCGCTGCCCCGGAAGCGGTAGCGAAGGCGCGCGCCCAAGGCATGCGGGTGGCTTTCGTGACCAACAATGCGTCGCGTACCCCGGCTGCTGTTGCCGAGCACCTCACCGCCCTGGGGGTAACCGCGGCAGCCGACGAAGTGGTCACCTCCGCCCAGGCCGCGGCCCGCCTGATCGCGGAACGGTTTCCCCCCGGATCACCGGTACTGGTCGTCGGGGACACCGGGCTGCGCCAGGCAGTGCGGGCCCACGGCCTGCGCCCGGTGACGACCATCCACGACCGCCCGGTCGCTGTAGTCCAGGGATATTCCCCCCGGCTCGGTTTCGATCTGGCTGTTGAAGGAGCGTTGGCCGTGGCCGCGGGCGCGCTGTTCGTGGTCAGCAACAACGACGCTACGGCCCCCATGGGTCGCGGTATCCAGCCGGGCAACGGGTCCTTTGCCCGAGTGATCGCCCACGCCACCCACCAGGAACCGCTTGTGGCAGGCAAACCGGAACCCCCCTTGCATGAGGAGGGGGTGCGCCGCACCGGTGCCGTCAACCCCCTGGTGATCGGTGACCGCTTGGACACCGATATCGAAGGTGCACACCGGCGCGGTGCAGCGAGCATGCTGGTCCTCACCGGGGTGACCACCCCGGTGGATCTCCTCCTCGCCCCGCCGCAGCGTCGGCCCTCCTACCTCGCCTACGACATTGGCGGACTCAACGAACCCCATCCCGAAGTGCTGTGGGACGGTCGCGAAGCGCGCTGCGGAGGATGGACTGCGACAGTCCACTCAGACCGGCTGCTCTTGCAGGGGTCCGGGGAACGGCTGGACGGCCTGCGCGCCCTCTGTGTCGCGGCATGGCAGAGCGGCCGCGTGTTCGCCCCCGACTCTCTCCACGAAGTCACTGGCATCCTCGGCTGGTAACCGCGGAAGAGTCAGCCGCTTTGACGCGCCGCGCTGTCTTGGCTTCCACCTCGAACACGCTGGCCGCGCCGTGCACAGAGCGCCAGAACCGCCGCCGCAGCGCCCCGGTGACCTGAACTGTGTCGCCGATCCGCCAATCCCGGGTGAGTTCCACCATGTCCCGGTGGAAGCTGACACAGGTGATGGGATCCGCTTCCTGCCGGGGACGCCGCTTTGACGAAGGCCGGTTCACTGCGATACGCCAGGTCACCAACTGGCCGCCGTTGTGCAGCTCCCGAACCGACGGTTCGGCGATCACACGCCCGGCGAGCAGAATCTCGTTACGGTGCTCAACTTCTTCGCACGTCTGCCATCCAGCGGGCGTACCGCGCCGGGAGGAGCTCGGGAGCGCCGACGGGTTGTCCATGGTGGTCCTCTCCAACCGGAAACCGATCGTGCCGCGCCCTACCGCGACACCCTGTCTCACTCCAGAGTCGCCCAACCACTCCGAGTTACGGAAGCCGACATCGCTTCCCTGTGGATAACCAGGGTGTGCCGCGGCCAGCGGATCCCTGGACGGGTTCCCGGAAACCACGTGAACTAGATTCGGTTCTGGTGGCGAAGAGTCGAGGAAAGGAAACAGCACATGGCGGAGCAGACGGCCGGGGCCGCCGCGGAGGACATCGTCGCCCTCGGTGACGACGTCTTCGCGATCGACACCCGGATGGCGGGCTACCCGGGGATCACCTCGAGCTACCTGATCCGTTCCGAACGTCCCTGCGTGGTGGAAGTCGGCACCGCCGGATCCGCGCCGGTGCTCC
>NZ_BCWB01000032.1 GCF_001592045.1 Thermobifida fusca NBRC 14071 = JCM 3263
CCCTGCATTCCCTGGGAGTGGAAGCGCAGGACCTGGCCACCGTGGTGGTCACCCACATCCACTTGGACCACGCGGGCGGCACCGGGGAGATCGCCCGCATGTTCCCCAATGCCGAAATCATCGTCCACGAACGCGGTGCCCGCCACCTCGCCGACCCGACCCGGTTGATGAACAGCGCCCGCATGGTGTGGGGAGACCGGCTGGAGGTGCTGTTCGGCGAGATGGCGCCCACGGAAGCGACCCGCATCCGGGCAGTGGACACTGGCGCAACCATCGACTTGGGCGCAGGCCGCACCCTCACCGCCTACTACTCGCCTGGCCACGCCAAACACCACATCGGCCTCGTAGATTCGGCGACCGGCGACCTGTACGTGGGCGATGCAGCGGGAATGTACAACCCCTACACCGGTGATGTGCGTCCCGCCACGCCTCCCCCCGACTTCAACCTGGCAGCGGCCCTGGACTCGCTGCGGCTGTTCAGTGACATCAAACCGCAGCGGCTCATGTTCTCCCACTTCGGGGCGGTCAGCGACGTAGAACCGGTCTTGGAGCGCTCCGTGGAGGAGCTGCGGCTGTGGGTGGAGACCGTACGGGAGTCGCACAGCACCGCCGGCGACCTCGACCATGCAGTCGCCTTGGTGCGCGAGCGGGTGCGGGAACGCTACCGTCCTCTCCCGGACGAGGTTCCGCAAGGAACCCAGGAGGTCTTGGAGATCCTCTGCGGGGAGGAAGGCAACGTCTCCGGCATCATGCACTGGTTGGACCGACTCGCAGCGGAGCAGGCCGCTGCAGCACAGGACTCCCCGCGACAATAGCACGGCTGCGCGTCGCGGATCAGCGGTTTCCCGGGCGGCAGGTCTCCTCTCGCCCCCTATCGCAGCCTGCCGCCCAGGCGCCCCAACAACAGCCCGTTCTATGTGTCGGCGCGCCGCACGGCTGCTGGCAGAGCGCAACCGAACTCCTCAGAGCTCACAGGGTTGTCGTTCCAGCCGCAGGGGGCGCCTCTCCTGGGTCGGAGCGTGGAGTATCGGGTCCGTTCAAGAGGCCGAGCTCGGTGAGCAGGTAGGCGTAGAGGCCGTCGGTGAACGACAGGTCGGAAGGCAGCGTGTCGAAAGCCCGCACTTCCACGGTCTCGTGCTCCCCGGTCAACGGGTGCAACGCCGCGGCCTGGGCACAGGTCACCACAGTGGTGTGCCCGTTCGGCAGCACGTAGTAGCCGACAGCCTGCAAGCCTGCCAGCTCTGCCCCGGCTTCCTCCCACGCTTCACGACGCGCGGTCGCTTCAATATCCTCCCCAGGTTCGGCATGGCCGCCCGGGAACTCCCAGGCTCGGTCCCGGTGGCGGACCATGACCAGGTGCCGCCCCGACACCAGCAGCACGACCACCGAGTCGTGGCTGGCAGGGAGGCTCCCCAGGTGGACGGTGGCCCCGTTCAACGGGGGTGGGTTCACAGCCATGGAAACAGGAATACGTGAAGGGAAAAGGTGCGTTCCGGTACAGCCACTCCTGGCCGTACCGGAACGCAATAGATGAGTGAATCGGGTCTAGCGGGTGTCGTGCTACTGGTCGGATGAGTCCGTTGCGGGAGCCTTCGACTCTTCCGGCTCCACAGCACTCAATGCGAAGTCCTCCGCATCGCTCCACACCACGTCGTCGCCGACGTCGACAATCTCGAGTCCTTCCAACGCGGCCAGACGCTCGTCGGCGTCGGTCACCCCTTCCCGGTCTACAGCAGACGCTCGGGAGAAGTATTCGCGGGCTTCCCCTTTGCGGCCCAGCTCTTCCAGCACGTCGGCATAGGCGTAGAACAGCCGTGCCACCCAGGGGCGTGCCCGGCGTTCCTTCAACTGCGGGCATTGCAGTTCCACCAGGGCCCCTTGCAGGTCCCCCATGTCACGTCGCGCCCCCGAAGCAACAATGCGCAGCTCGACTTGGTGCGCGACGTCAAGCTCGTCGATCGGGGCCTCGCGGATGATCTCCAACGCACGTTCGGGGCGCCCCAGTCCCCGCTCGCAGTCAGCGATCATGGGGAGATAGATGTCCTGCCCCGTGATACGACGGGCAGCCCGCAGGTCGGACAGGGCTTCCTGCCACCGTCCGGTCAGATAGGCAGCGATACCAGCGGCTTCACGCACCGCGCCGACCCGGGACGCCTTACGGCGGGCATAAAGAGCATGCTGGTAGGCACGCTCCGGGTCTTCATTGAGGAAGTCTCCTGCAGCGACCAAGTGCCTGGCCACCAGCTCCGCCAGGAATTTAGGGAGAGTGCGCAGCTCTTTGCGGATCTCCAGGTCCAAGCGGTGCGGATGGGCGTTCTTAGGCAGCTGGGGAGCAGCGTCTTTCCCCGTGCCTGCTGTTTCTCCCCCCGACGTGAGGTTCTCTGGCTGCTTCTCCCAGCTGGGAGACGGCGTTGTAGGTTCTGGGCGGTCGCCGTAGCCGGCCTCCTTCTTCCGCGAGGAGCGGCGGCCCTGACCAGACTTCCCCCGCACTCTGCCATAACCGAACCGGGAGCTTTCCCGTCGCCGTTGACCATGTCTGCCGGATCGGAAACCTTTCCGGTTTCGGGTCCCAGAACCGTCGCGCCTCTCCGATCGGCTGTCGTCAGTCATGTTCCGTCCGTAAACAGTCAAAAACGCTGCCACTTGTCCGTAGCAGCGCGAAATGATTCAAAGATGCACGTCAACTCTACGGTACCGGTGAATCGTATATTGACCGTGCAAAGAAGTAGAAAAAC
>NZ_BCWB01000033.1 GCF_001592045.1 Thermobifida fusca NBRC 14071 = JCM 3263
CCGGTTTTCTCTGTGAGTATCTGCTCGTTCGCAGAGCGCGGCAGTGGTGGTCCGGGGTGCTGCGGAGGCGGGGGACGCCAAGGGATAAAGAGCTTCGGCCAGCCTTTCCTAACTTTGGTTTGGCTGGCCTAAAAACCCTTAACAAAGGCTTTCCTTAGTGGTTTCGCCCACTTCTTGAAAACTTGTTTTCTTTTTAAGAAATGGTACTTTATAAGTACGTTTCTCGGGGTTTTGTGGCTTTAGTCCTGTGGGGCCACCGGAGAAACTTCGGGAGCGTGCTCTGCGCGCTCGACGGCAGAAAGGACACAGCGCAGCAATGAAGGGGACCGTCCAGCTCGACGAACGTCCAGACACGGCACAGCGCACCAGCGACCGCAAGATCCGCAGCGGAGGGCTCGCCCAGCGGCTCAACGCCCTGCGCGCGGGAGTGCTCGGCGCGAACGACGGCATCGTGTCCACCGCGGCCGTCGTCGTCGGCGTCGCCGGGGCCACCACGGATGCGGGGCCGATCCTCATGGCGGGCCTTGCCGCCGCCGTCGGTGGAGCCGTGTCCATGGCACTCGGCGAGTACGTCTCCGTCAGCAGCCAGTGCGACAGTGAACGCCATCTCATCGAGCAGCAGAGCCAGGCCCTCCGCAACGACCCGGAAGGGGAGCTCCTCGCCCTGGCCCGCAGCTACGAGGAGCGCGGCATCTCCGCGGCCACGGCGCGGCGCGCCGCGGAAGAACTCTTCGCCAGCAACGCGCTCGAAGCCCAGATGCGCGAGCGGCACAACATCGACCCGGACGAGGTCACCAGCCCGTGGCATGCCGCAATCGCCTCGTTCCTCGCGTTCGCGGTCGGCGCGCTGCTGCCGCTGCTCGCGATCCTCCTGCCCTCCCCCGAGCTGCGGGTGCCGGTCGCGTTCGGCGCGACCCTCCTCAGCCTGGCCCTCACCGGCGCGATCGCAGCCGGGATCGGTGGCGGCTCCCAACTGCGCGCGGCAGCTCGGGTGACCCTCGGCGGTGCCCTGGCCCTCGCCGTCACCTACGCGATCGGCTCCCTCATCGGCACCACCGGTCTCGTCTAAGGGCCAGCCCGGCGCCTGCCGCACGGGGGCGCGCTCCGCGGAAGGCTCGCACGATCGTAAGCTCAGTACGGCATCGGAGCCGTAGTGAGAGGAGAGGGGAGACGATGGACGTGCGAGCCCACATCGAGGCGCACCGGGACGAGTTTGTCGCCACACTCAGCCAGTGGCTCGCCATCCCGTCGATCTCCGCCGACCCTGCCCACCACGATGACGTGCGCCGCTCCGCCCAATGGCTGGCCGACCACTTCACCCAGACCGGTTTCCCGACCGTAGAAATCTGGGAGACCCCCGGAATGCCCGCGGTCTTCGCCGAATGGCCCGCCGCCGACCCGGAGGCCCCCACCGTCCTCGTCTACGGTCACCACGACGTCCAACCGGTCGACCCAGTCGACGCGTGGCACACCGACCCGTTCACCCCCACCGTGCGCGGAGACCAGCTCGTCGGCCGCGGCGCTTCCGACGACAAAGGACAAATCCTCTTCCACACCCTGGGACTCCGCGCCAACCTGGCCGTCTCCGGTGCCGACGCCCCGCCGGTCACCCTCAAATTCCTGATCGAAGGCGAGGAAGAATCCGGCTCCCCGCACTTCGCGGACCTGCTCACCCGCCACCGCGCCCGGCTGGCCTGCGATGTCATCGTCATCTCCGACACCACCATGTGGAGTGCGGACACCCCGTCGATGTGCATGGGCATGCGCGGCCTCACCGACTGCCAGATCGACGTCTACGGCCCCCGCACCGACCTGCACAGCGGCTCCTTCGGCGGCGCCGTCCCCAACCCGGCGCGCGCCCTCGCCGCCCTGCTCGCCGGACTCCACGACGCCCACGGCCGAGTCGCCATCCCCGGCTTCTACGACGACGTCGTCGAAGCGTCCCAAGCCGAACGCGACACCATCGCCCAACTGCCCTTCGACGAAGCAGCCTGGCTCGCCAACGCCGGCAGCGACGCCACGGTCGGCGAAGCCGGGTACAGCATCCTCGAACGGGTCTGGCTGCGGCCCACCGCCGAAATCAACGGCATGTGGAGCGGATACATCGGGGAAGGCAGCAAGACGATCGTGCCGCGGTCTGCCCACGCCAAACTCAGCTTCCGCCTCGTCCCCAACCAGGAACCGGCGCGCATCCAAGAACTCGTCCGCCGCTACGTCCACGACAACCTTCCCCCCGGAGTGCGGGCGGACGTCCGCTTCAGCGGTGCCGGAGTGCGGCCCTGCGCCTCCGACCTGGACTCGGTGGCGGTGCGCGCTGCCCGCGACGCGATGGCCAAGGCGTTCGGAACCAAGGTCTACTCCACCCGGGAAGGTGGCAGCGGCCCCGAAGCGGACCTCGCCGACATCCTCGGCGCCCCCCTGGTCTTCGTCGCGGTGGGCCTCAACTCCGACCGCATCCACGCTCCCAACGAGAAAGTCGAGATCCCGCTGCTGCTCAAAGGCGCCGAAACCGTCGCCTACCTGTGGGACTCGTATGCCACCGTGCTCCGCAGCGGGGACCGGGCATGACCGGGCGGCCCTTTACTCCCGCCCTCGCCCGCAGCACCCTCGACCGGGCCGCAGACCGGCGCCGCGACGAACGGTGGCTGGCCGACGCCTGGGCCGACGCCCGCACCCGGGTCCTGCTGCTCGACCACGGGGACCCGCAGCGGCACGGCAGGCGGAACCCGGGCGGCATTCCCCTCCGCTTCCTCGTCACCGCGTCCACTCCCACCCCGGAACTGGTGTTCTGCAGCCCCGAGCAGGCACCGGAAGGGGAACGCTACCTGCTCGGCGAGGACTCGGACGGCACCGTCTACTTCGCGGTCCGCCTCAAACCCGGGAAAGAACTGCCCGCCGCGCCCGGCACGCAACCGGTCTCCCTCCGCCGGGTGGGCGCGCTGTTGAACGCCCGCGACGCGGGCCTGGCCACCCACGCCGCGGCACTCGCCCACTGGCACGCCGAACACGGGTTCTGCCCCCGCTGCGGCTCACCCACCCGGATCGAATCGGCCGGACACGTGCGGGTCTGCGACAACGACGGCAGCGAGCACTTCCCGCGCATCGACCCGGCTGTGATCATGCTGGTGCACCGGGAGACCGATGCGGGCGAACAGTGCCTGCTCGCCCACAACCCGGCCTGGCCGGAAGGCCGCTACTCCGTCCTGGCCGGGTTCGTCGAACCCGGGGAATCCTTGGAACACGCGGTAGTCCGCGAAGTCGCCGAAGAAGTAGGCATCCTCGTCACCGACCCCGTCTACCTGGGATCACAGCCGTGGCCGTTCCCGCGCAGCCTCATGGTCGGCTACCTCGCGCGGGCCGTCGGCAGCGCGCCGCGCACCGACCACGAGGAGATCGCCGACATCCGCTGGCTGACCCGCCACGAACTAGGGGAAGCCGTCACCCGAGGCGAAATCCTCCTGCCCGGACCAGTCTCCATCGCCCACCAGCTCATCGAGCACTGGTACGGGCAGCCTCTGCCGCCCGGCAGGTGGGCCAGCCGGTAGCGGCACCGGAAACGGCCTGCGGCCGCTCAACTAGCGCGCTTCGGGGGCCACGCCTGCACCGCTGAACCCTCCCGAGCCAGTTCTTCGGGGAGCGCCACCAACGGATTCCGGGTGCTCTCCACCACCTCGTGCGCGAGCGCGGCGACCTTCTTCCCCCGGCAGCGCGCGGCACGGCGCAACCGTTCGAACGCCGTGCGCGGGGCGATCCGATGCCGTTCCGCGAGCACCCCGATCGCCTGCTCGACCACGACCCGGGTGCGCAGCGCATGCTCCAACTGCTGCACGGTCACCCGGAGCCGCTCGGTCTCCGACGAGTCAGGGGTGGCGCGGGGCGGAGTGGGGAGGTCAGTCGGCGGGGTGCCACCGGCGAGCAGATCGGCGAGGATCATGGCGTTGAGCAGGTCAGGAAGCTGCTCTTCGGTGCCGTCGACCCGCCAGCCCTGCGGCGCCCGACGGATCAGGGTGCCCCGGTTGTGCCCTTCACAGTCGTGTCCACGGCGAACCGATGTGTGTACTCCCACGCCTTTTCTCCCCCGTCCCTCTTACGGTGCGGGGTTGCCGTCCCCCGCACGGGGGACGGCAACCCTCCCTCACGACTGGGCTGCGAGTTTCTGCTTGACCTCGGCCAGCGACGGGTTAGTCAAGGCCGTGCCGTCGGCGAAAACCACGGTCGGAACCGTCTGGTTGCCGCCGTTGACCTGCATCACGAACTCCGCTGCCTTCGGGTCGCGTTCAATATCGACCTCCACGACAGGGATGCCTTCCCGGTCAAGCTGGCTCTTCAGTCTTTTGCAGAAGCCGCACCAGGGGGTCGTGTACATGGTGATCTGCGCGCCAGTGGAGGTCGCCATAACGATGCAGCTCTCCTTTACTCTCCATTGGTCGTGTCGAGGGCTTCGATTGCCCCAACACAGATCACCATGTTTCGCTTCCCTGAGCGGTCCGTATGCCCTCTCTGACGCCGCCAGCCGCGCCGAAGTTCCGGCAAAGTGCAGCCGAACATCTGCGGCCTCCCCGGACCGCATCCCGTGAGGAGGGGGAAGGCACGGGGATACTGGAGAGGCTGACCAGCCGGGTGAGCACACCGCAGGACGCCGGGAGGCCCGGGACCCGGCCGGAGGAAGGGAGAGGCGTTCATGGGGCCAGCAGAGTCCGGCGAACCATGGGGGAGAATGCCGTCCGCCGAGGAGATCCTGCGTGGTCTCGACCCTGAACAAGAGGAAGCGGTCCGAGCCGTGCGCGGCCCGGTGTGCATCCTCGCCGGGGCAGGAACCGGGAAGACCCGCGCAATCACCCACCGCATCGCCTACGCCGTCGCCACCGGGGTCGTCCCGGAACAGCAGATCCTCGCCGTCACGTTCACCACGCGAGCCGCCGGGGAGATGCGCGGGCGACTGCGTGCCCTCGGCGCGCCCCGCGTGCAAGCCCGCACCTTCCACGCCGCGGCCCTGCGCCAACTCTCCTACTTCTGGGCGGATGCGGTCGGCGGCCCCAAACCCACCCTCATCGACAGCAAGATCAAAACCGTGGCCGCGGCCGCACACTCCTGCGGCTTCCAAGTGGACCGGACCGAGCTGCGCGACCTCGCCGCCGAAATCGAATGGGCGAAAGTCACCCAGACCCGGCCCACCGACTACGAGACCGCCGTGGCCAAAGAGGGCCGGACCCCCCCGATGCCGCCCCGCGACGTCGCCCGCGTCTACGAGGCGTACGAGGAGCTCCGCAGCGAACACAACCTGCTCGACTTCGAGTCGATGCTGGAGCTCACCGTGGCGATGATCCACGAACGGCCGGACATCGCGGAACGCATCCGCAGCCAGTACCGCTACTTCGTGGTCGACGAGTTCCAGGACGTCAACCCGCTGCAGAAACTCCTCTTGGACGCCTGGCTGGGGGACCGCGACGACATCTGCGTGGTCGGCGACCCCAACCAGACCATCTACACCTTCGCCGGGGCCACCCCCAGCTATCTCACGGGTTTCCCCGAGGTCTACCCCCACGCCACTGTCGTCCGACTCGTCCGCGACTACCGGTCCACACCCCAAGTGGTGCGGGTCGCCAACGCCGTGCTCCGATCAGGCGGCGCCGCGGCGCTCTCCCCCGACTACCGGATGGAGCTTGTCGCCCAGCGGCCGGACGGCCCCGAACCTACCTACACCGAGTACGACGACGACCTCGCGGAAGCCACTGCGGTCGCCGAGAAGATCACCGGGCTCATCAACGCGGGCACCCCCGCCCGGGAGATCGCGGTCCTGTTCCGCACCAACTCCCAGTCCGCCACCTACGAGCAGGCGCTCGCCGACGCCGGAGTGCCCTACACCGTGCGCGGCGCCGCCCAGTTCTTCGACCGCCCCGAAATCCGCGCGGCCCTGCACACCCTGCGCGGCGCCTCCCGGGCCGATGACGGGGAATCGCTGGTCACCACGGTCCGCCACCTGCTCCAGCCGCTTGGCCTTACCGAACAACCGCCCGAAGGCCGCCAAGCCCGCGAAAAATGGGAGTCGCTGGCGGCGCTCGCCCAGCTCGCCGAGACCATCGCGGCCCAGCGCCCAGAGGCGCGTCTCGCAGACTTCGTCGCGGAACTCCACACCCGCGCCGCCACCGAACACGCGCCCGGATTCGACGGGGTCACCCTCGCCTCCCTGCACGCGGCCAAAGGCTTGGAATGGGACGCGGTGTTCCTGGTCGGGCTCACCGAAGGCCTGCTGCCGATCATCTACGCCGAAACCCCGGAACAGGTGGAAGAGGAACGCCGCCTCTTCTACGTAGGGGTGACCCGAGCCAGGGAGCACCTCCACCTGTCGTGGGCGCTGGCCCGGTCCCCGGGAGGCCGCCGCACCCGCACGCCCTCCCATTTCCTCGACGGGTTGCGGCCCGCCGCTGCGGCACCGGCGCGGCAGCACCGGGAACGGCACCGGAAGAAAGACCGCATGGTGCGCTGCAGGGTCTGCGGCGCCACCCTGCTGGAAGCCGTGGAGCGCACCCTGGGACGCTGCCAGGACTGCCCGGCCAGCGTCAACGAGGAGCTGCTGGAACGGCTGCGGCACTGGCGGCGTGAGGCGGCCGCACTGCAGAAAGTGCCCGCCTTCGTCATCTTCACCGACGCCACGCTGCAGGCGATCGCGGAACAGGAGCCGTCCACCGCCGCGCAACTCGCCCGCATATCCGGTGTGGGGGAGCGAAAACTGAGGCGCTACGGTGAAGCAATCTTGACGCTCTGTGCGGGTGGCACACCCGAGCAGGCCATCAGTGGACTCAGAGAGGAGACACCGTGAGCGGACCACCGGACCACGAGGGCAGCCCAGCGATAGGGGCCGGGGAAGAAGGCCTCCGGGAACTGCTCGACATCCTCGACTTGGAGCAGATCGAGGTGAACATTTTCCGCGGCCGCAGTCCTGCCGAAGGGCCGCAGCGGATCTTCGGTGGACAGGTCGCCGGCCAGGCGCTGGTCGCCGCGGGACGCACGGTGGCCGAAGACCGATTCGTCCACTCGCTGCACGCCTACTTCATCCGCCCCGGGGACCCTTCCGTGCCGGTGATCTACGAGGTGGACCGGGTGCGGGACGGAAAGTCCTTCACCACGCGGCGCGTCACCGCCATCCAGCACGGCAAAGCGATCTTCACCCTGTCCGCGTCGTTCCACCGGACTGAGCCGGGCCTGTCCCACCAGGTCCCGATGCCGCAGGTGCCGCCCCCCGAAGAGCTGCCCACCATGCAGGAACGCCTCATCCACGTCCTCGGACGTGTGCCCCGGTCAGCGGAATGGCACCCGTTTGAACGGCGTCCCGTCGGGCCGCTCTCCTACGAAGTGCAGCAAGACCCGTCCCTCATCCGCACCGAGAACCCGATCTGGATCAAAGTCAACGGGAAAGTGCCCGACGACCCGCTGCTCCAGGTCTGCCTGATGACCTACGCCTCGGACATGACCCTGCTGGACACGGTCCTCCTGGCGCACGGCCGCACGTTCTCCGGGGTCTTCATGGCGAGTCTCGACCACGCCATGTGGTTCCACCGGCCGTTCCGCACCGACGAGTGGCTGCTGTACGCCCAGGAGACCCCGGTAGCGAGCGGGGCGCGCGGCCTGGCCCGCGGACTGGTCTTCACCCGCACAGGAGAACTGGTCTGCTCGGTCGTGCAGGAAGGGCTGATCCGAATCGTGGACGACGCATAGCCCGCACCGCAGGAAAAGACAGGGCATTGACGGCCTAAACCGGACACTATCCCAGGTCAAAAATAGGTTGCTGATTTTCGGTAGCCCGTTCTAGTCTGAAGGCATCGTTCAGCGTCCGTCACGGGAGGAATCCTCGTGACCACACTGCGAAGGAGGTGCTCCGATCTCATGGCATCGCTGACCGCCGGCCTCGAACTGCCGTTGCGCGACGCCTGGGGCATCGCCGATAGCAGTGATACGCGCGCGAATGTGTGGAATGCGTCCGGCCGGATCTCGACCATCGGAGAACCGACAGAGTCGGGAGCGCTTTTGATCAAGCACCGCCGAGGTACGCAGCAATTCGCAGAAGCCCGGCGCCCCGGGGGCGCGGTGGGGAAGTGTCCACTGATGAGACGTCCGGTCTGAGTATTCAGGCCGGGTAGTCCTCCCAGTGGCCGCGGATCCCCACACACGGGGCCGCGGCCTTTTTCGTGTTCCGAGCTCTCCCAGAAGAAAACCGCAGAGCTTGCGGAACTGTGCAGGTCAAGGCCCCGAGAGTGCTGGGCCACAAGCCCAGTCTCCTGTCGCCTACCGCGTTGAAAACCAAAAAGAGAATTTCAGGGAGGACGCCGATGCTCGCGTCGGTCCTTGGGTCCCCGTGGTTGGAGGGAGTCGAGATCCCCTGCCGCTCCCAGCCCGATCTTTTCTTCGCTGAGTCCCCGGCTGAAGTGGAGGCAGCCAAGGCGCTGTGTGTGGACTGCCCGGTGCGGGAGCAGTGCCTTGCCGGTGCGCTCGAACGCCGGGAGCCCTGGGGGGTGTGGGGCGGTCAGTTGCTGGTGAGCGGCAAGGTGGTCGCCCGCAAGCGTCCGCGTGGCCGTCCGCGGAAGAACCAAACCGAGCCGATCGCCGCATAATCTCGACCCTTCTCCCTGTACCACGACACCCCTGAGTCAACCGCGAAAGAGGACCACCATGGCGCTGTACCGACGTGACCAGGCATTGCAGGCAGGCACCGACCCCCGGCAGCGACGGCAGAGCTATCTCCTCGGGGCACGCCAGCTCCGTGCCCGACTGCGGGAGCAGCGCCGCCGGGAAAGGCCAGCCTCACGAATACCGGAGTCGCGCCGGTGTTGACACCACCGGTGTGAGCTGATGAAACGGGGGTGGCCGTGCGCCGCCCCCGCCCTTTTCCCCGCGGATTCAGAAAAAGGAATTTCCGGCGCATCCGAAATGTGGCCGGAAGTGGCCGCTGGAGAAGGGAACGGAAAACGCCTGATGAGGCGTACCTCGTGATCGTGTGCGCAGGTCTGCCGCAGTGCAGAGCACCAGTCCAAGGGGGCAGCTTGACCTCCCCTGTGACGTCAGACACTGCTGGGCTACCGTCGCAACTGTGCCACGAGAACCGCAAATTGAGGTGCGTCGAAGTTCCCGCCGCAGGCGGATCGTCTCGGCCTACCGCAGCGGGAACCGGACAGTCGTGCTGCTTCCCACAGGGCTCTCCCACACTGAGGAACAGAAGTGGGTGGACCTCATCCTGCAGCGGTTGCGGAGCAGAGAAGCATACCGCCACCCCAGCAACCTGGCATTGCACACCCGAGCAGTGGAGCTCGCTGAACGCTACCTAGACGGGAAAGTCCGCCCTTCAAGCGTCCGCTGGGCGGACGACCCGAGGATCCGGTGGGGCGCCTGCAAGCCGGCCGAGAAGACGATCCGGATCGCGCACCGCCTGGCAGGCATGCCCGGCTGGGTCCTCGACTACGTGCTCATGCACGAACTCGTCCACCTCATCGTCCCCGGCCACGGACCAGAGTTCTGGAGACTCGTCAACCGCTACCCGCACAGCGAACGGGCCCGCGGCTACCTGGAAGGATTCACGGACGCTCCGCGGCTGCTCACCGCAGAACACTCCCACACCACCGAACCCGACGAGCACCCCGCACACGACTGACCCCGCACAGACCCCGGCGGCACCCAGGACCCGCACCCTGCCCGCCAGCGACGAAGAACGCACCCCTTTTCCGGGACAGAGCTGACCTGATTTCTCACCGCAGCCAAGAAACCCCGACATGCCGCTGCACGTGGCCGCGCACAGGATCATCCGGCCGTACCCAGACCGGTGAAAAGGATTGGGCGGCCGGATACCCAGCGGGCGCACCACCGGAGTGTCCGAAGCTGCGCTACCGCAGCGGCGGCGGATAGCCGCCCGGACGCGGCACCGGAGGATGGTGGACCGCGCTCCCGGAAATGCTGCGTAACTCCGGAACGAAACGGCGCACATAGTCGCCGCTGGGGTCGTAGCGCTCCGCCTGCCGGTACAGATTGATCCGGCGCGCTGGCCGCGGCACGCCCCCGGTGCCCGCGATCTGCTGCCAGTTGCCGTAGTTGTTCGCGACATCCCCGTCCACCAGCAGGGAGTAGAAGTGGTCCGCGCCCCGCTTCCAGTGGATGCGCAGCACCTGGGTGAGATAGGTGGCGGTCAGCATCCGGATCCGCCCCGGCACGTACCCCTCCCACAGCAATTGGCGCATTCCCGCATCCACGATGGGAACACCCGTCCTGCCCGAACACCACGCCGCAAACGCGGAATCGTCATCCCGCCACTGGATGGGCCGCGGCCGATAGTCGGCCCGGGGCAACCGCGGGAAAGCCTGCAGCACCTGGTGGTGGAAGTCGCGGAGCGCCAACTGCCGCAGGAGCAGCGCACCCCGAGGGTGCTCCCGCGCCACGAGCGCCACCTCCAACGGGGAAAGACAACCGAAATGCAGATGGCAGCCGAACCGGGAATCCTGGTTGGGCTGGGCAAGCCACGCGCGGATCCGCTCCCGCGCGGTACGAGGTCCGCCCTGCTCCCGCTGCGGGGCGAGCACCCCCGTCCCCAGCCGGATCAGTTCAGCGCCGGGCAGCGGCCCCGGCACCAGACCCTCCGGCAGCCTCACCCGCTCCGGGGCGGGCCGCGGGGACCGCCACTGCGCGGCACGCCACGCGTTCAGATACGGGGTGAAGATCTGGTAGTGGTCGCCGTGCGCGGGGCGCAGCGCTCCCGGCGGCACCACGGTCACCCCCGGGAAAGTCCGCACGTGGGCCCCCGCAGCCCTCACCGCCTCCGTCAACTGCCGGGCCCGCCGCACCGCGGCCGCGCTCACATCCGCGCTGAGATACACCGCTTGTGCCCCGGTCTCCGCCACGATACGGACGGTTTCGGCGACCGTGTCCCCCTGGCGGACGACAAGCTCGCCGCCGCGCTCCCGCAGCAGCCCGCGGAGCTCGGCCAGCGCCTCGAGCAGATAGGCGATCCGATTGCGTGCCGAGACCCGCACCAGCGCCGGGTCGACGACGAACAGCGGCACCACCCGGTCCGCTTCGGTGACTGCGGCGTGCAGTGCGGGATGGTCGGACACCCGAAGGTCACGGGTGAACAGCACGACGGTGGTGGACACGATCCCTCCCCGGAGAGCGGCATCCCAATGCGCTCACCCAGTGAAGGCCAATCCCCACCGTCGGAATCAAGGCTCTATCACGGACTGTGGATAATCCGCCGCTGAACGTAGTCGGAGCCTACCCCGCTGCTGCCGCGGCGCGGACCCGCTGGACCGCTGCGGCCACCAGAGCGCGGCAGGCGTCATCAGACGGCTCCGGAAGCGCGGTCACCTCGAACCAGGCCAGACCATCCGACTCAGCCGGATCCACCACGGGCTCAGCGCCAGGCGGTGCGACCGCCACATACTGCACGTCCAGGTGCCACGACCCGCCGCCGCACGGCACCGCATGCCGGTCCAACCGCACCGGCGTGGGCAGCAGGCGGAGACCCGCGATCCCCGACTCCTCCGTCGCCTCCCGCAGCGCTGCCGCAGCTAGCGAAGAGTCCCCAGGCTCGCAATGTCCCCCCAACTGCAGCCACAGCCGTATCTTGCGGTGCAAGGTGAGCAGCACCCGCTGCCCGGTAGCGTCCACGACCGCGGCGCTCGCCGTCAGATGACCGGGCAGGCACGACCGCCACATGGCGTCCGGGTAGCGGTCGAGATGGTCCAGGTAGGCGCGGCGCAGCCGCTCTTGGTCCGCATCCGGGGCGGTCCAGGACGCCAACACCGCGCGAGCGTCAGCGTGCAGGCTCAACGCTCGCCCTTGTCCTCGTCGTCTCCGTCCCGCCGCTCCTCGGACGGCTCCTCGGTCAACTGGGACAGGTCCAGGTCAGGAGAGGACGCGGAGCCGCGGACGAAATCGTCGGGCGCGTCCAAATCCTCCCCGGACGGCATGAGGTCGGGGTGCTCCCACACGGCGTCGCGGCCGTCGATCCCCCGCGCCTCGGTGAGGGCCTGCCACAGCTTCGCGGCGTCGCGCAGCCGGCGGGGCCGCAGCTCCAAGCCCACCAAGGTGGCGAACGTGTGCTCCGCGGGACCGCCCGAGGCCCGGCGCCGCCGCAGCGCCTCACCCAGCGCGGCAGCCTGCGGCAGCCGCTGCGACACCGCCGCATCCACCACGGTGGACACCCAGCCCTCGATCAGCGCCAGCGCGGTCTCCAAACGGGCCAGCGACGCCTTCTGCCTGGGAGTGTCCTCGGTCTGGAACAGCCCTTGGCCTTCCAGGCTGGACAGCGCCTCCTGCAACGACTCGGGGTTGGTGAGGTCGATGTGGCCCAGCTGCTTCTCGAAGCCGCTGATATCGAACGACATCCCGGCCGCATACTCCTCGACCAGGGCGAACAGGTGCGAGCGCAGCCACGGCACGTGCCGGAACAGCCGGTGGTGGGCAGCCTCCCGGGCCGCCAGGTACAAGCGGACCTCGTCCAGCGGGACGCCCAGCCCTTCACCGAACTCCCGGACCCCCTCGGGCAGCAGGACCGCGCGGCCTTCACCCGCCAGCGGCAGCCCCACATCGGTCGACCCCACGACTTCGCGGGCCAACTCCCCGATCGCCTGCCCCACCTGCTGGCCGACCAGCGCCCCGCCGATCTGCCGGAACATGCCCAGCAGCGGACCAGCGACCGCCGCCATCTCCTGCGGCAGGTTCTGCTCCATGGTCTCCACGACCCGGCCGGTCAGCGGTTCGCACAGCTTCGTCCAGGTCGGCACCGTCTTCTCGACCCACTCGGACCGGCTCCACGCCTCCATCGTGTGCAGGCCCGACGGCAGTGCGGTGACCTCGTTCAACCAGAGGTCCGCCAGCCGCAGCGCCTCCTGGACGCGCGCGTAGTCGACCGGGCCGATGCTCGGATCGCCGTGCTGGGAGACGACGTGCCGGGCAATATTCGTGGCAGCAGCCCAGTTGATCCCGCTCGCGCCGGAATCCTGCCCCGATCCAGAAGTCGGCTGCGCGGCGGACATCATGTCGGCGAACTGACGGAGCATCTGGGCGAACTGCTGGGGGTCCCCGAACGGGAAACCGCCCGGCGGCATGTGAGGGAAACCACCGCCGGAACCGCCTTGACCGGCTCCCGAACCGGAATCGTTAGGGCCACGACCGGATTCGTCGTCCGGGCCGTTCGACATGCTGAAACCGAAAGGTAGGTCGTTCACGATCAGACCTCGGGCAGGATAGGAACGTCTCCACTGTCACGTTAGCTGGGAGCCGCCCGGAGTGAATACTCAATCTGGCCAGGTTCGCCCACAGCACAGCCAAATGTCCGAAGGCCTGGTCGTCGCAGTGACAGGCGCGGCCTCCGGCGTTGGCCGTCTACTGGTAGAACGTCTGCTCACCGGGGAGGGTTCCAGAAAAATCTCCCGAATTATCGGCATCGACTCGCGCCGGGGAGACATTCCAGGAGTGTCCTGGCACGTCGCGGACGTGTGCGATCCGCGGCTCGCCACCCTGCTTGCGGGGGTGGACGTCCTCGTCCACACCGCCGACGACCGCTCCCTGGAGACTCCGCGACGGCAGCGCCGCACCCACAACATCCGCTCCGCACAGACTGTGCTGACTGCCGCCGCCGCGCAGCGGGTCCCCCGAGTCATCCTCATCACCAGCACCATGGTCTACGGGGCCGACCCCAACAACGAGGTTCCCCTCGACGAGACCCTGCCGTTCCGCAGCGAAGTCGACACCGGCCTCGTCGGCGACTTCGTCGAAATCGAAGAACTGGCCGCGCTGGCCCGCAGAGCCCACCCCGGACTGTCCGTGACCGTGCTGCGCCCCGCACCGCTCGTCGGCCCCGGCATGGACACCCTGCTCAGCCGGCACTTCTCCGCCCCCCGGCTGCTCACCGTCAAAGGGTGCACCCCCAAATGGCAGTTCTGCCACATCGAAGACCTCGCCAGCGCCCTGGACTTCGTGGTGCGTGCGGAGACCGAAGGCAAAGGCGGCGCCCTCGCCGTGGGCTGCGACGGCTACCTCGACCACGCCGAAGTCGAAGAGATCGCCCAACTGCGCTCCTTCGAACTCCCCGCCAACCTGGCGTTCGGCACCACCCAGCGGCTGCACCGGCTGGGCATCACCCCTGCCCCCGCCAGCGAACTGAAATTCCTCGTCTACCCGTGCGTCGTGGACTGCGCCACCCTGCGGAACGCGGGATGGCGCCCGGCCTACGACAATGTCGCGGCGCTGCGGGCCCTCCTGGAGTCCCGGTCCGGCACCCCCGCACTCGTCGGACGCAACCTCGGCCGCAAGGAGGTCACCATCACCGCAGCAGGAGCCGCCGGCGCGGTCGCCGCGATCGGCACCGCCGTCGCCGCCCACCACCTCCGCAAACGGCGCAAGAACTGAGCGGCACGACTGCGCCGCCGGTTCCGGGAGGGCACGGAAACGCGGCCCGTTGGTACTGTCTGGAGCGTGGAAGCCATCGCGCTCGCGGAGATCCGTACCACTCCGCTGTCCGTCGACGAAGTCCTCGCGGCCGTCAAAGACGACCGGGCAGGAGGGACCGCCTTCTTCGTGGGGACCGTCCGCAACCATGACCACGGCCGCGACGTGGCCGCGCTGTCCTACTCGGCGCATCCCACCGCCGAGCAGCGGATGCGCGACGTCATGGAGAAGATCGTGGCCGATACGGCCGACGGCACCGTGCACCGGGTCGCGGCCGTGCACCGGGTCGGCGACCTCACCGTAGGCGACCTGGCAGTGGTTGTCGCCGCGGCAGCCTCCCACCGGGAGGAAGCGTTCACGGTCTGCCGACGGCTCATCGACGACATCAAAGCAGAAGTGCCGATCTGGAAGCACCAAACATTCACCGAGGGCGACAGCGAGTGGGTGGGCGCTTACTAACCCCTGATCCAGCACCAGAGTCACAGCGGAAGGCTGAGCCGCATAGGCTTTCCGCCATGGTCCGTCGTGCGATGACTCTGCTCACGTCCGCCGTCCTGCTCGTCGGATTGACGGTGGCGGCGCTCGCGATCCCCGTCCCCTACGTGGTGGCCTCTCCCGGCCTGGCATTGAACACGCTCGGGGAAATCGATGGGGAACAAGTCATCCGGATCGAAGGGCAGCCGGTCTACGAGCACGACGGGGCGCTGTCCATGGTCACCGTCCAGTACTCGGGCGGACCGGACTCGCGGATGAACCTGTTCACCACCTTGAGCGCCTGGCTCTCCCCGACCCAGGCGGTGCTGCCGGAAGAGGCGATCTTCCCGCCCAACACCAGTGCCGAAGAGGTCAGCCAGACCCAGGCGGCCCAGATGGACAACTCCCAGGACGCGGCTGTTGCCGCGGCCCTCAACGAGCTGGGGATCGACTACGAGACCACCGCGACCGTGCACGCGGTCAACGAAGGCTACCCGGCCGAAGGCGTCCTGCAGTCAGGCGACGTCATCGTGGAGGTCGACGGCAAGCCCGTCGCCGACAAGAACGAGGTGGTGGCAGCGGTCAAAGACCGCTCGCCCGGGGATACGGTCCGCTTCCTCATCGAACGCGACGGCCAGCGGGAAGAAGTCGAAGTCGGCACGGTCGCTTCCGACAGCGGAGACCCCATCGTCGGCATCACCGTCGAAGACACGATGGTCTTCCCGTTCGAAGTGCAGATCAGTGTCGGCCGGGTGGGCGGCCCCAGCGCGGGAATGATGTTCGCGCTGGGAGTGATGGACCGCCTCGACCCGGAAGGGCTCACCGGCGGGCACCGGATCGCCGGGACCGGCACCATCGACCCGGAAGGCAACGTGGGCGGGGTCAGCGGAGTCCAGCAGAAGATGATCAGCGCCAAGCGGGAAGGCGCCGAATACTTCCTCGTCGCCGCGGAAAGCTGCGACCAGACTTTCGACTCGCCGGTCACCGGCCAGATCGAAGTGGTCAAAGTGGAGACACTCAAAGACGCCGTGGCAGCGCTGGAAAACATCCGCGAAGGCAACCTCGACGACCTGCCCCGTTGCTGAGCCGGGCCCCGCACCCGACTCAGCGCGCGCCGCAGGGCTCTGGGCTCAGTGGCCCTCTTCGAACGTCAACGTGAGGGCCGACGTGAGCCCGGGAATGAGGTCTTCCCCGTTGAGGACCTGGTCGTCAGAGTCGTAGCTGCGCATCCGCAGCGCCGAGTACCGGCTGCCGTCCCGCAGCACGCCCGCCACCATGCGGACCTCCTCGGCCCCCGGCTGCGCCTGGGCCCAGGCCGCGGTGTCCCCGTCCCGCGGCGGGTCCAGGGTCTCATCCGAGCCTCGGACGACCAGGCGCTCCATGACCAGCGCGCAGCCCGCCACAGTCTCGGGCCACATGATCCTGCCCAGCACCTCTTCCAAGGGCATGTCGCTCGGCAGCGGCTCCTGCTCCACGGGGGTGAGCCCGGAAGGGTCCGCCTCTTCGCTGATCCCCAGCAGTTCGGCAAGGTGGGGTTCCCGTTGCACCAGTTCTGCCGTGGGCACCAGGGCGTACATCCGGACGGGCTGGTCCCAGCCCTGCTTGGCGGCGTGGCGCTCCAGGCCCAGCACGGCTTCCCGAAGGTTGAAAGACACGATTTCTCCTGCCCTTGGAACGGTCTTGTGGGGAAAAGGATCGGCACGCACGCCCCCGCAACGCAAAGTAAGGTTCGGGGTGAAGGTTGTCCCAGGGAACCCGGTTTTCCTCGCGGGCGGGGTGTCGAAGCCGTCTCGGTGAGGTTTCGACGCAGTGAAGCGGGAACCCAACGAGATCCCGATAAGTTGCCACTGTAGTAGGGGACACCATGTCCGCATATTCGATCAGCACCAAGTCACCCGGAGTACAGGGACGGCCCTACGTTCTGTCCCGTCCCCTGCCGTGTCCGGGGACCCGTGCCACGATAGCCAGTAGGAACGAGGGGGAGGCGTGAGCTTCCGATCGCCAGGCGCGCCCACTGCGCGCATGCCCCGACGGTCCCGGTTGCTCGCGCCGGTCGGCGCAGCCGTGGTCGTCATCATCGCGGGCATCATGTTCGCCGCGAATTTCTGGACCGAGTACCGGTGGTTCGGTTCGGTCGGCTACACCACGGTCTTCTGGACGGAGCTGCGCACCCGGGCACTGCTTTTTGCCGGGGGAGCGCTGCTGATGGCCCTCGCCGTCGGCCTCAGCGTCTACTTCGCTTACCGGACCAGACCCGCCTACCGGCCGTTCAGCCTGGAACAGCAAGGGCTTGACCGCTACCGGTCCTCTATCGACCCTCACCGCAAAGTCTTCTTCTGGGGGCTTGTCGGCGGGCTTGCACTGCTCACCGGGGCCTCTGCGACCGCGGAGTGGCAGACTTTCCTGCAGTTCGCCAACGCCACGAAGTTCGGAGCCCAAGACGCCCAGTTCGGGCTGGACATCTCGTTCTACACCTTCACGTACCCGTTCCTCCAGGTGATCATCGGCTACCTGTACACGGCCGTGGTCATCGCGTTCATCGCGGGTGTGGTGGTGCACTACCTGTACGGCGGGGTGCGGCTGCAAGCCCAAGGGCAGCGCGTCACCCCGGCAGCGCGCGTGCACCTGTCCGTCCTGCTGGGCGTCTTCCTGCTGCTGCGGGCTGCCGACTACTGGCTGGAGCAGTACGGGCTGGTCTTCTCTAACCGCGGCTACACCTTCGGCGCGTCCTACACCGACGTCAACGCGGTCCTGTACGCCAAGATCATCCTGTTCTTCATCGCGCTGGTGTGCGCGGTGCTGTTCTTCGCCAACATCTACTTCAAGAACGCCAGGGTGCCGCTGGTCAGCCTGGGATTGATGGTGCTCTCGGCGATCCTCATCGGCGGGGTCTACCCGGCGATCGTCCAGCAGGTCACCGTCTCCCCCAACGAGCAGCGGCTGGAACGGCCCTACATCCAGCGCAACATCGAGGCCACCCGGGCCGCGTACGGTATCGACGGCGCCGAGGTGATCGACTACGACGCGCAGACCGAGCTGACCACCGCGGAGCTGGCAGCGGAGGCCGAGACCATTCCCAGCGTGCGCCTGGTGGACCCGGCCGTGGTCTCGCAGACTTTCCAGCAGCTCCAGCAGGTCCGCGGCTTCTACCAGTTCCCCCAGGTCCTGGAGGTCGACCGGTACACCACCTCGGACGGCGAGACGGTGGACACGATCGTGGCAGCCCGGGAACTCGACGGTCCCCCCAGCCAGGAGGACCGGTGGCTGACCCGCCACCTGGTCTACACCCACGGTTTCGGCATGGTCGCCGCCGCGGGCAACCAGGTGGACTCCGAGGGGCGTCCAGTGTTCCTGGAGTACAACATTCCGCCGACCGGTGAACTGTCCCAGGTGGGGGAGGGCTACGAGCCGCGCATCTACTTCGGCCGCGAAGGCGCCGAGTACGTGATCGTCAACGCCGAAGCCGAGTACGACTACCCGGTGGACCCCGACACGCCGGAGGTTCCCACCACCGAAGACGCGGTCGTTCCGACCCCTTCCCCGTCGCCGGAGGCGGACGAAGCTCCAGCACCTGCCGACAGCCGCGAGGAAGGCTCCGCGCAAGAGCAGCAGGACCAGGAAGGCCAGGACGGCGGGGAGGACGCCCAGGGCACTGAGGAGGAGCAGTCCGGCCAGGGCAGCGGCCAGGCCAACAACTACTACGACGGTAAAGGCGGCGTGCAGCTCAAGAGCTTCTTCGACAAGCTCATGTACGCGCTCAAGTACCAGGAGATCAACATCCTCCTCAACAACGCGATCAGCAACGAGTCGCAGATCATCTACGTCCGCGACCCTGCTGAGCGGGTGGAGAAGGTCGCTCCTTTCCTCACCGTGGACGGCAAGGCGTACCCGGCGGTGGTGGACGGCCGGATCGTGTGGATCGTCGACGCCTACACCACTTCGGACCGGTACCCCTACTCCACGCCGATCGACCTGGCCCAAGCCACGACGGACACCTTCACCGAGAGCACCACGGCGGTCAACGCGCTGCCGGGCAACCGGGTGAACTACATCCGCAACTCGGTCAAGGCCACCGTGGACGCCTACGACGGGACCGTGACCCTGTACGGCTGGGACGAGGAAGACCCGGTCCTGCAGACCTGGTCCAAGGCGTTCCCTGGAGTGGTCACCAGCAAGGACGAGATCAGCGACACGCTGCTGTCCCACCTGCGCTACCCGGACGACCTGTACAAGGTGCAGCGGGAGATCCTGGAGCGCTACCACATCACCAACGCCGACGCCTTCTACGGCGGCCAGGACTTCTGGACCGTGCCCAACGACCCGAAGCCGCAGGCGGGCAACAACCCGGAGCCGCCCTACCGCCAGACCATCCGCTTCCCGGGCGACGACACGCCGACGTACTCGCTGACGTCGACCTTCGTGCCCCGGGGCCGGGAGAACCTGGCGGCGTTCATGGCCGTGAACAGCGACGCGTCGTCGGAGGACTACGGCCAGATGCGCATCCTGGAGCTGCCGCGGAGCACCGCGGTCCAAGGGCCGGGGCAGATCCAGAACACCTTCCAGTCCTCGGCTGAGGTGCGTGAAGTGCTGCTCCCCTTGGAGCAGAGCTCGGCCCAGGTCACCTACGGCAACCTGCTCACCTTGCCTTTCGCTGGCGGTCTGCTCTATGTGGAACCGCTCTACGTGCAGGCCGGGGGCAGCGACGCCTCCTATCCGCTGCTGCAGCAGGTCCTGGTCGGCTTCGGCGACCAGGTCGCTATCGGCAGCAACCTCCAGGAGGCGCTGAACAACCTCTTCGACGGGGACGAGGCCCCCTTGGAGGAGCCCACCACAGACGGAGAGGCCCGGGAGGAAGAGGAGCAGCCGCAGGCGAGCAGCGACCTCGCCCAGGCGCTGGAGGACGCCGCGGAAGCGTACGAAGAGGGTCAGGCAGCGCTGCGGGAAGGCGACTTCGCCGCCTACGGCGAGGCCAACGAGCGGTTGAAGGAGGCCCTCGACCGCGCGAAGGCCGCATCCGGAAGCAACGAGGAGAAGGACGAGTAGCCGGCTGCCGCGCTGCTGAAGCCGGGGTGCCGCGGGAATACGTGCGGCACCCCGGCTGTTGTCATCAACGACAGCAGAAAGCGGTGTGACACAGACGGCACGGCGCCGATTTGGCGCTGCTGGGAGATCACGCTAGCCTGTAAAGCGACAGCGACGCGGGGTGGAGCAGTTCGGTAGCTCGCTGGGCTCATAACCCAGAGGTCGCAGGTTCAAATCCTGCCCCCGCTACTAGATGCGCTAGGCATAGCCGTGGTCCCCACCGAGTGTGGGGACCACGGCGTTTCCGGGTCCACCTACCGGGTCCGTGGGCAGGACACGGCAGTGGGCCCGGGCCACACCGGTCGCACGTCCCCCAGCCGGAAGGGGTCAGCACGGCAGGGGATGCCGCAGCCGGAACCCAAGGCCCCGGCGCGCGGTCGTCGCAGACCGATGACACCGGGATTCTGATTTGCTTTCCCTAGCAACCGTGTCTAGGGTTAAGAACAGACCGACGCGGGGTGGAGCAGTTCGGTAGCTCGCTGGGCTCATAACCCAGAGGTCGCAGGTTCAAATCCTGTCCCCGCTACTACGCCATGAGGCCAACTGTGGAAACACAGTTGGCCTCACGCGTTTCTGGGGCCCCTCACCAGTGCCGCCGCTGTCTGAACCCTGCTGCGGCTGCGGGCTCACGTCCGGCGCAGCGGAATGGGGCCGCCGTTGAGCTGGGTGAGCACGGCATCGTGCAGCAGCCCGTTGCTGCACACCAGCGCTCCTCCGTCGGTGAACGGGCCGCCGTTCAGGCTCGTGGCCCGACCGCCCGCCTCCTCCAGGATGAGCGGCAGCGGGGCCGCGTCCCACAGCGACAGCTCCGGTTCCATCGACAAGTCCACGGCGCCTTCCGCGACCATCACGTGGGACCAGAAGTCGCCGTAGGCGCGCGTCCGCCACACGGAGCGGGTCAGGTCCAGGAAATAGTCGAGGCGCCCCTGCTCTTCCCAACCGGTCAGCGAAGAGAAGGACAGGGAAGCGTCCTCCAAACGGGACACGGCAGATACCCGGCAGCGCGTGGCCTTGGCGAGGCTGCGGCCGCTCCACGCGCCACCGCCCTTCGACGCCCACCAGCGGCGGTTCAGCGCGGGCGCCGACACCACACCCACCACGGGCTGGTCGCCTTCCAGCAGCGCAATCAGCGTGGCCCACACGGGCACGCCCCGCACATAGTTCTTGGTGCCGTCAATCGGGTCCACCACCCAGCGACGGGCGCTGTTCCCGCTCGTGCCGTACTCCTCCCCGACAACGGCGTCCCGGGGCCGGGCCCGGGAGAGGATGGAGCGCACCGTCTCCTCCACCGCACGGTCGGCTTCGGTGACCGGCGTCAGGTCGGGCTTAGTGTCGACCTTGAGGTCGAGGGAGCGGAAAAGCCGCAGGGAGATGTCGTCTGCCGCGTCAGCGAGCACATGCGCGAGACGCAGGTCATCATCAAAGGCCGCCATGGCCGGTAACGCTACCGTTCTTTCCTGAGTGGAGGCTATGTTCGCTCCGCGTGGCGCGGCGGGAACTCAGCGTTCAAGCTCGCCTTCGCGGCTGGCGAGCAGGCGGCGGAACGAGGTGACCCGGGCCGGGTTGAGCTCTCCCCGAGCCAGCCATTCATCGAGGGCGCAGCCGTCGCCCAGATGGGAGCAGTGGTCCGGGCAGTCAGCCACGGCGTCGTCCAGGTCGGGGAAGGCCGCGAGCAGGTCGTCCGGGGTGACGTGTGCCAGCCCGAAGCTGCGCACCCCCGGCGTGTCGATGATCCAGCCGTAGTCCAGTTCACTGCGGTCGATGCGGCCTTCCCGCGCCGCGTGCAGTCGCTCCACGCTTTCGGCGCTCGCCGGAGCGCCGATGGGGAGCGCCACCGCCGACGTCGACGTGTGCCGTCCCCGACCCGTGACCACGTTGACGTCGCCGACCGCGCGACGCGCCTCCGGCACGAGCAGGTTCACCAGAGTCGACTTCCCCACCCCTGAGGGGCCGACGAGCACGCTGATCCGCCCCATGAGCTGTTCGCGCAGCGCAGAGAGGTCGCCGTCCCGGCGGGTCACCACCCAGCGCAGCCCGAGGGGAGCATAAATGTCCAGCAGGGCATCGGGGGAAGCCAGATCGGACTTGGTGAGGCACAGCAGCGGATCCAGCCCGGCCTCATAGGCCGCCACCAGGCAGCGGTCGATGAACCGCGGCTGCGGGTCCGGGTCGGCCAGGGCTGTCACGATGACCATCTGGTCCGCGTTGGCGACAATGACCCGCTCCACCGGGTCCGTATCGTCAGCGGTCCGGCGCAGGACAGAGGAGCGCTTCTCTACCCGGACGATCCGGGCCAGGGTGCCCGGCCGTCCGGAAAGGTCACCGACCAGGGCGACGATGTCGCCGACGACAATGCTGCCCCGACCGAGTTCGCGGGCCTTCATCGCCACCACGGAGAGGTCGCCGACCAGGCACTGGTAGCGGCCGCGGTTCACCGCGGTCACGAATCCCAGTCGCGCGTTCTCGTGCTTGGGGCGTTTCCGGGTACGCGGCCGGGAGCCTCCGCGGGCGCGTACCCGGACGTCGTCCTCGTCGATGTCGAGATAGCGGCCGTCTCTCAAGAGAGAACCTCGCTCCACAGACGGGGAAAGTCCGGAAGGGTCTTGCCTGTCGTAGCGATGTTTTCCACCTCCACTCCAGGCACCACGAGTCCGATGACCGCCCCGGAAGTGGCCATCCGGTGGTCGTCGTAGGAGTGGAAGACACCGCCGTGCAGGGGGCGCGGGCGGATGACTAGCCCGTCGGGAAGCTCTTCTGCGTCCCCGCCTAGGCGGTTGATCTCGCGGACCAACGCTGCGATCCGGTCGGTTTCGTGCCTGCGGAGGTGCGCGATACCGGTGAGACGGGACGGGGTGGACGCGAGTGCGGCCACGGCCGCGATGGTCGGGGTGAGCTCTCCGACGTCGCGCAGGTCAGCGGTGAGTCCACGGATTTCCCCGGTGCCGTGCAGGGTCAGCCCTTCGTCGGTGAACTCGACACGGCCGCCCATCTCGGCGAACAGGGTGCGCAATGCGTCCCCCGGCTGGGTGGTGTGCCGCGGCCAGCCGCGGACCGTGACCCGCCCACCGGTGACCAGGGCGGCAGCCAGGAAAGGGGCAGCATTGGACAGGTCGGGTTCGACCGTGATCTCGGTGACCCGGATCGGTCCCGGCGCGACCCGCCACACGTCGGGGGTGTCCGTGTCCACTTCCACCCCGGCGTCGCGCAGCATCTGCACGGTCATGTTCAGGTGGGGCTGGGAAGGAACCGGGGGCCCCACGTGCCGCACCTCCACGCCCTTGCTGAACCGGGCTCCGCTGAGCAGGAGGGCGGAGACGAACTGGGACGAGCCGGAAGCGTCCAGGGTGACCGTACCGCCGGGGAGTTCACCTCGGCCGCGGATCACCATGGGAAGGGCGCCGCGACCCCCGTCGTCGATCTCCGCGCCCAGGGTGCGCAGCGCGGCGAGGAGGGGACCGACGGGCCGCTCCCGGGCGCGCGGGTCGCCGTCGAAGGACACCTCGCCACGGGCCATGGCGGCCAGCGGCGGCACGAACCGCATCACTGTCCCGGCGTTGCCCACGTCGATGGCTGCGGGGCCCTGCGGCGGTGTCGGAGTCACCTCCCAGTCCCCGTCTGCTTCGTGCACGCCGATACCGAGCGCCCGCAGCGCGCCCACCATCAACGTGGTGTCGCGGCTGTACAGGGGGGCGCGCACCACGCTGGGAGTCTCCGACAGCGCGGCCAGGATCAGCGCGCGGTTGGTCATCGATTTGGAGCCGGGCAGGCTGACCGTGGCGTCCACAGGACGGGACACGGTCGGGGCAGGCCAGTGCGACGCGGTTTCAGCCATGCTTGAAGGGTATCCAGGAATACGGTGTGCCGGGGAAACGCGGACGTCACGCTGCGGATACGGAACGTTGCCGTGCCCGCGGGGCCGCGAGCGGCATGCCGCCGGCGAGGGGCGTTGGCTGCCCGTCCCACAGCTCCTCACCGGACGGGTCCTGGCCAGGCCCCTGCTGGCCGGGCAGTCAGGTCCCGTCCGGCCAGCAGCGGGAGGCGCCCCGTGCGGCACAGCCGAGGGTCAGCGCCGCGGACGCGGGATCGGCACGGGAAGCGGACTGGCCTGTCTGCGGCCGCGCGGGCGCTGAGGCATGGCGCGGAGGTGCTGGACCATTCCGGTGGTCTGCTGGCGGTGCTTGCGGGAACACCGTTTCCGTTTCGGTTCGGTGGCCGACAGGACGAGCGCCCCCAGCAGGCTGAGGTCTTTAGCCGTGGCAGCCCGGTGCCCGCCGAGGTCGTCGGGGCGCCCTTCGCGGAAGGTCCGCAGCTCGGTGAGCACGGTCGGCACCGACTGCACTGCCAGCAGCGCGCAGGCGGTGCGGGGCGCGCGGCCGAAGCACAGGAGCGCGCCGCCGAGTACGCCGATGATGCCGTGGAGACGGGCCAGGGCCTCCGGGGCGTTCGGCACGCTCGGGTAGCGCAGGGCCAGGTTGCGGATGAGCGGCGCGAGCTGCTGGGCCCGCGGGGTCGGGTCGCGCAGGACGCTGACTCCGTCCATGACGAACGGGACGCCGAGGAGGCGTCGGGCCTGGGTGCGTAGTATTCCCACGATGTCTCTCCTTGACAGGGGCAGGACAGGATCCTGGAATGCCCACCGGGGTGGTGGATACCGCTCTACCCGCCTCTGTCGGGAACATCCGCATCCAATCGCCGGGTCATGACAGAGATTGCCTGGGTTTTGACCCAATGTCACCGGCCAGCCCTAAGCTGGGAGTATGTGCGGTCGGTACGCGTTGGGACGCAAAAAAGAAGAGATCCGGCGGGTTTTCGGCCTGCCTGAGTCGGAGGTCGACGCGCCCGGCGCGGACGAAGCCCGGCGTTGGCCGCCGCGGGAGGAGCTCGCCCCCGACTACAACATCGCCCCCGGCAAGCACGCCTATGCGGTACTCGGCCGTGCCCCGGGCGAGCCGGTCTCCGGGGCGGCCGGGCCCCGTCATCTCGTCACACTGCGGTGGGGGCTGGTGCCGTCGTGGGCGAAGGACAGCAACGTCGGCTACCGGATGATCAACGCCCGTGCGGAGACGGTGACGGACCGGCCGGCGTTCCGCGCCGCGTTTGCGCGCCGCCGCTGCCTGCTGCCGGCCGACGCCTACTACGAATGGCAGTTGCTGCATACCTCCGGCGAAGCCCAGCCGGGCACGTCCCCGGTGACCGACCCGGAGCACCGGTCGCGTAAAGCGAAGACCCGCAAACGCCCGTTCGCGGTCCGCTACGCCGACGACCGGCCGCTCGCCCTGGCAGGCATCTTCGAGCGGTGGCGGGACCCGGCCGTCCCCGAAGAAGACCCGGCCGCGTGGCTGTGGAGTTTCGCGATCATCACGACCGAGGCTGCACCGGAGCTCGCCCACATCCACGAGCGGATGCCGGTGGTCGTGGGGGAGGAGGACTGGGCCACGTGGCTAGACCCGGAGGCAGACCGGGATGACTTGCTGTCTGTGCTTGACGCCACACCGGTGGAGGATTTCACGGTCTACCCGGTGGGAACCGAGGTGAACGCGGTGCGGAACAACGGTCCGCACCTGCTCGTTCCGGTGTCCGCGGAATCCGAAGGAACTTCGGAGACGCTGTTCTGAACCTGGTCTTGGTGAGCTTTTTACCAGGATTTTTCCTTCCGTGGTGAGCTGTGGAAACCGTGGCCACGGAATGCTTTCGGCGGCGTGGAAACGGTGGAATCCCGTGCAGAGGACCAGTAGGGTTGCCCACGCCTGAAGAAGTGGCGCCGGGCACTGGTGCACCCAGGTACGGAACCGGTATCCGGGTGCCGCCTCAGGCGGAACGCGCGGCCGGTTCCGGTCTTTCAGCGGTAGACCGGAACCGGCTACGGCGCGGCACTCACTCGGGTTTGCGGGCGCTGGCCACCAGGTGCATGCTGACGTCCTCCCCGGACTCTGCAGCTTTCAGCTCCATTTCCACCAGCCGGTTCAGGGCCCGGGGACGCTCGGCGAGCACTTTCTCCACGGTGGACGCCGACAGGACGGTGCGGGGCCTGATCCATTCGACGTCCAGTCCGGCCTCGGTGAGGAGTTCCCGGAGCTGTTCACTGGTGAAGCACCGGGTGATGGTGCCGTCCGGCCAGGGGACGAGGAGGACGTCGGCGTTGGGCGCGTAGCTGAGTTCGGGCCAGCAGTCCTGTTCCGCGAGGACCGACATGCCGAGCACGACCGAGTCCACGCACAGCAGGACGCGGCCTCCCGGACGCAGGACCCGCGCAATCTCCGCCAGGCACGCCTCGGTGGCGAGCTGGTGGGAGAGCATCCGGTTGTCGGCGATGACGCCGTCGAAGACCGCGGAGGCCACGCCGGACAGGAGAGCGGTGTCTCCCACGACCTGGCTCAGCCGTCCGGGACGGCGCTCGGAACGGACCGGGGCATGGCCGTTGACGAGGGACAGGGTCCGTTTTGGGGTGGAGTCTGCCGTGGGGAGCAGGACGAGAACGTCGTGCCCGGCAGCGACCGCACGTGACGTGGCCCGATACCCGGGGCCGGAAAGGTCGAGGAGACGTCCTGGTTCTCGGGGCAGCCAGCGGGAGAGCTGGGCGGCGGCGACCGCCCAGTAGAACCTCCAGTAAGCCGATGGAGAGCCAGCCGTGACGAGATGGCTCGCGGTGAGTCGGGAGATACTCCGGTCTGCCGGGGAGTCGGCTGGCAGCGGCGATGTCGCAGGCTGGGGTGCGGAACCGGTGAGACGCACGCACACTCCTCTCCTGTCCGGTGGGCATGGGTGCCCGACCCCAGGCGACCGCGCCCTGCTTTCCGGGCTGGCCCGCTGAGCGGACCGTGGCGGACGTCGTCTGGGGACTAACCCCACTTTCGCACGATGTATCCGTCAATGCAGCTCACAACGGGAGATTCCTGGAGATTGCGTTGCGGTTGCGGGCTCTCGGGTGGACCGCAACTGTTCAGGAATCAGTCCGTCGTTGATGTTGTTCCTATTCATGTGATCGGGAAACGTCCCTATCTGCATGAGCGAGGTAGGGCACACAGTGGGAGTGGTTGATGCCGGCCTCCGTGGGAACCCTGCTCCGGGAGCGGTCCGTGACTGCGACGGGGATGGCACGTGTGCGGTTCGAACCGCTCCAGCCATATGGTGAGGTTGCGGTTGCCACCGGGGAGAACCGTGCAAGGAGGCCGACGGGGTTGAGTCAGAGTCAGGAGACCATTGAGGACCGGGCGGCTCGGTTCGAGCGAGACGCCATGCCGCTCCTGGACCAGTTGTACTCGGCGGCGTTGCGGATGACCCGCAATCCGACGGACGCGGAGGACCTCGTCCAGGAGACGTTCACCAAAGCCTTCGGATCGTTCCACCAGTTCAAGGAGGGGACGAACCTCAAGGCGTGGCTCTACCGGATCCTCACCAACACCTTCATCAACTCCTACCGCAAGAAGCAGCGCGAGCCGCGGCAGGCCGGTACGGAGGACATTGAGGACTGGCAGCTTGCCCGGGCGGCCTCCCATACCTCCAGTGGCCTGAAGTCTGCTGAGGCCGAGGCACTAGAGCACCTCCCGGACACCGATGTCAAACGGGCGCTGCAGGAGTTGCCGGAGGATTTCCGTATCGCGGTCTACCTCGTGGATGTCGAGGGCTTCGCCTACAAGGAGGCCGCTGAGATCATGGACACTCCAATCGGCACCGTGATGTCCCGACTGCATCGTGGCAGACGTCAACTGCGCTCTTTGTTGGAGGAGTACGCGTTGGAGCGCGGTTTCCTCTCTGTTGCGGAGAGGGAGTCCGTGGGCGCGGTGAATGGTGGGAAGGACCAGCGATGAGCGGTGAGGAACCGTACGCCACTCCGTGCAGCGAGGTGCTAGACAAGGTCTACGCCTATCTTGACGGTGAGCTCGAGGAGGCCAATTGCGCTGAGATCCGGCGGCATTTGGACGAGTGCGCCCCCTGCCTGCGCGAGTACGGCCTGGAGGAGGCGGTGAAGAAGATCGTGGCCAAGTGCTGCGGGTGCGATCCGGCGCCGGCCCAGTTGCGGGCCCGGCTGATGGAGCAGTTGGCTCAGGCTCGGGCTGCCATGAGAGGGCGGGAAGCCGTGGCTGAATGATCGCTGATCTTTCCGGAGTGACGGGAAGAAAAGCTGGGGGGTCACACGGAAATTCCGTGTGACCCCCCAGCTTTTGTTATTTTATGGCTGCTTTGTGGTGATTTCTGCAATGGCTCCGTTGATGACCATTTTGGGGGATATTGTCCGATGTTGCGGAGCGTGTTTTCTCTCTTTGCTTGAGGGTGCTGAGGCGTGGCGCAAACGATCCAATGATCTTTGACCTAAAAGTTACATTTGATTACTCATAGTGATTGTCCATGGTGGTGCTGGGAGTAGTCGGCGTGCCGGGATGGCGTACTGGAGGGAGTTTGGTTCGCTTGTTTTCGGCCTCTCTGTGATTGCAGAGAGTTACATTGCGAATTACTAATCAGATTAGTAATTCCGCATTTTGGAAAAGAAACGCGCTTCTCTGCTGTCGAAGGGGATGAGTTCGTGATGATTGAATGTATCGCGCCGTGATTAGCGTTAAACTGGCCGCCACATCCCCTTCAGGCAGGAAATTTCATGCCTTCTTTTACAGTGCGAAAGCATGGGGGAACGAGAAAGGCGGGGATAGGTATGTTCTGGTTGTTCAACGGTGTCATGATGCACTTGGCTGCCCTAGCCATGTTTGTTACCACGGTTACCGGATGGACCTGGTGGTAGATCCGGATCTCTGCAACCATGGCGGAATGGTCGGCTGCAGAACGACGAGAAGGAGCGGGAATTGCGTGCCCTACCCGTGGCTGCGCGGTTGTACGTGGGTCTTGTCGCGCTCGGTGCCGCCACCGCCATACTCCTGGGAGTGTTCCTCGGACCTATCACCGAGGTTGACCTAGGAACCCTCCTGCTTCTCGCGATCCTGTTCGTGATCGCGGAATCCATTGCCACGATGGTCGACAGCGGCAAGACGGGGATTTCGCCGGCCTCGGCGGCCTCGCTTGCCGCTGTTGTCCTGGTGGGGCCGGTGGGCGCCGCCATCGTCGGTATCGCCTCAGGGCTGGTCATCCGAAGACAGAACCTCGTCAAGCGGCTCTTCAACGGAGCACAGTTCGTCATCGCCGGATACGCCTCGGGAACAGTGTTCCAACTGCTGGGCGGAAGGATGGGCGTCCCGGAACCGGAGATGTTCCCGTGGATCCTCCTGCCCTTCACCGGTGCGGTACTGACGTTCTCGCTATGCAACACCCTGCTGATGGCCGGGCTGATGTGGTCGCTGGGGGAGCTGCGGCTGAAGCGCCCCCGCCACATGCGGTGGCGGCCGCTGGCCACCCTGGAGCTCTCCTCGATCGGCTACGCCATGCTCGGCCTGTTCATCGCCGCGATCTGGGGAGCGGTCGGCCCCTTCGCCGTGCTCCTCGTCCTGCTCCCGTTGTTCATCGCCCGCTGGGCGTTCGACCAGTACGTCTTCCAACAGCGCGCCCATGAAGCCACCCTGGCCACGCTCTGCCAGGCCGTGGAGACGAAGGACTACTACACCCGCGGACACTGCATGCGCGTGGCGAAGGCCGCCGCCATGATCGCGGAGGAGCTCGGCATGTCGGCCGAGCGCGTCCAGACGATGCGCTACGCAGGCATGCTCCACGACATCGGCAAACTCGGCGTCCCCACCAAAATCCTGCAGAAGGCCGGAAAACTCACCGAGGAGGAGTACGCGGCGATCCAATTGCACCCCATGCGCGGCTACGAGATCGTGCGCGAGATCGACTTCCTCGACGAGGCGCTCGCCGGCATCCTGCACCACCATGAACGCATAGACGGCGGAGGCTACCCCAAAGGCCTGGCGGGCGAGGACATCCCCGAGGCGGCCCGACTGGTCTCGGTGGCCGACGTCTTCGACTGTTTGACGTCCACCCGCTCGTACCGGAAGGCGTGGAGCACGGAAGCCGCCATCGCAGAGCTGCGCCGGTGCGCCGGCACCCAGTTCGACCCCCGGATGGTGGAGGCACTGGTCCGCGCCGTGGAACGCGAAGGCTGGGAGGTTCCCGACCTGGTCGAGCCGGTCGAGGACGCGTGCGAACCCTGCACCGCCCAGCCGGTCGGCGCCTCCGAAGCCGCCCCTGAAACAGTCCCGACAGGGGCTGCGCAAACCGCCGCAGACGGTGATACTCAGACCGACACTAACCTCACGGTCGGAGTCGTGGAAGAGACAACCGGATGATGAACAGCGCGCCGACCGTCGCGTCGCACATCCCCCAGCGTGCCCGCCATGGCAGACAGTGGCGGGCGGTCGGCTGGACCCGGCCGCTGCTGATCGGAGCGGCACTGGTCAGCACAGCGGTCTCCCTGCTGTGGACTGCGGTGAGCGGTTTCGAGCAGCCGCGGGTCGCCCTGGCTTTCGGGGTGCTGGTCGCGCTCGGTGAGTTCGCACGGATCACCCTGCCCGGAGGCCGGGAAGCCGCGCCTATCGCCACCGCCTCCGCCATGTCGTACGCCTTCCTCTTCACCATCATCGGCGACCCGGTCTCGCTGCCGAGTCCGCAGGTCGTCGCGGTGGTCGCGGTCGGCATGGGCTTGGGCGAGCTGCCGCACATCCTGGTGGGCCGCCACCCTCAGTGGGGCGACCTCGCCCGCAGGTTCCTCAACATCGCGGTGACCACCCTGCTGTTCCGGCCCCTTATCGGGCACATCGACCTGGACGGTCCGCTGTGGTGGCTGAGCCTGCTCCTCATGGCCGCGATCGTGGTGGTGGTGTGGCTGGCCGACTCGGTGGCCGCCGCGGCGATCCGTGCCGACCGGATGCGGACCCGCTTCGGGGTCACCCTGCGCGACGAGATGCGCGCCCAGGTCGCCATCGGTATGGCCGTGGGAGCCTCGGCCATCCTGATGGCGCTCTCCGTCCACGTCATGGGGTTGACCACCTTGCTGGTGTTCACGGCCCCGCTGCTCGTCACCCAGGTGGCTTTCCGGAGGTTCGCGCAGATCCGACGCACCTACCTGCAGACGGTGCGGGCCCTGTCCCGGGTGACCGAGGTCGGCGGCTACGTGGAGGCCGGGCACTCCCGCCGGGTCAGCCGGCTGGCGCAGGGGATCGGCCGCGAGCTGGGCATGTCGGAGTCCACGCTGCTGGAGCTGGAGTATGCGGCGCTCATGCACGACATCGGTCAGCTGTCCCTCCGCGACCCCATCCCCAGCGGCGCCACCGTGCTGGCTTCCCCCCGGGAACAGCGCAGCATCGCCGAACTAGGCGCGGCGATCATCCGGGAGACCGGGGTGCTCGACGGTGTAGCGGAGCTGGTGCGCCGCCAGTGCGAGCCCTACCTCGGCGACGGCGAGGCTGGACCGCCCCCGCTGGGCAGCCGGATCATCAAAGTAGCCAACGCGTTCGACGACCTGGTCGGAGGTTCTACCGACCAGGAGCGTGTCGACGCGGTGCTGCAGCGGCTGCGCATGGACACCGGGCACGAATACGACCCGGTGGTGGTGGAAGCGCTGGCAACGGTGCTGCAACGTCCAGACTTCGACTGGCGGTCCGGCTGACAGCCCGCCGCCCAGACAAGGCGGGCTGGGAAGCAGCCTCGCCCCGCTGATCCGACGGGAGCGGGGTGCCCAGGGCGGGCCGCTGCGGGAAGCACTATCCTCAGCGCCGAAGCCGAGCCCTACCGGCAGGGACGGCAACAGACCACGAGAAAGGCAGGCCATGGCGATCGACCCCGGACTCACCGGTACCGCGGAACTGACGGTCACCACGGCGGACACCGCCGAGGCACTGGGCAGTGGAGACGTCCCCGTCTTGGGCACTCCGCGCGTGCTGGCGCTGGCCGAAGCCGCCACGGTCGCCGCACTCGACGGCCGCCTCGAGGCCGGCCACACGTCGGTGGGGGCCGAGGTGCACCTCAAGCACACCGCTCCCACCCCGGTGGGAGCGCAGGTGGTGGCCACGGCCCGCCTGGTCCGGGCCGAAGGGAGACGGCTGGTCTTCGAGGTCTCCGTCACCCAGGAGGGCCGGCAGGTGGCCGTGGGAACCGTGGAACGGGTCGTGGTTCCCCGGGAGCGCTTCCTGTCCGGGCTGCGCCCCGGGGAGTGACTCCGGCGGGGCCTAGACCCCCATGGTCTTGCGCGGGTAGACGTTCTCCGGGTCGGTGACGATGTTGACGAGATAGGGCACGCCGGAGTCGAAGGCCCGACGCAGCGCCGGACCGATCTCCGCGGGGTCGGTGACGAGCTCCCCGCCGCCGCCCAGCGCGGTCACCACCTGGTCGTAGCGGGTCTGCGGCGCCAGGTCGGCGAGCACGTCGTAGCCGTAGACCAGTTGCATCGGCGCTTTCTCCAGGCCCCAGATGCCGTTGTTGCCGCACACCATGACCACGGGCAGGTTGTGCCGGACGAGAGTGTCCACGTCCGCGAGCGAGAAGCCCAGCGCCCCGTCGCCGAACAGCGCCACCACCTGGGAGGAGGGGCGGACCAGTCGGGCGGCGATCGCATACCCCATGCCGGTGCCCAGGCAGCCGAACGGTCCCGGGTCCAGCCAGTTGCCGGGGCGGCGCGGCTGGATGTACTTGCCCGCGTAGGAGACGAAGTCGCCGCCGTCGCCGATCACGACCGCGTCGTCGTCGAGGATCCGGTTGAGCTCCCCGTAGATCCGTGCAGGGTGGATCGGGGAGGCGTCGCTGTCGAGGACTTCGCGGTCTTTGGCCGCGGTCGCCGCAGCGGCTTCGGCCACTTCTGTCCGCCACTGGGCGACCTCGCGCTTGGGCTTCGCCTGCTCGGCGAGGGCGCGCAGGATGGCCGACAGGTCGCCGGAGACCGCTCCCGCCAAGGTGAGGTGCGTGGCGAGCTGTGCGGGCGAGTCGGTGATGTGCACGGTCCGGGCCAGGGGAGCGCCGTCACGGCCGCCGAACAGGCCGTGGTTGAGCCGGAAGTCCAGCGGGGTGCCTACGACGATGACCAGGTCAGCGCGGCCCAAGGCGAGCCCGCGGGCCCGGGTGGCCAGCAGCGGGTGGCCGGCGGGGAGCACACCGCGGCCCTGGCCGTTGGTGACGACCGGGACGCCCAACTCCTCGGCTGCCTCCAAGGCGGCCTGCTCGGCGTGGTCCAGCCACACGTCAGAGCCGTACACCAGGACCGGCCGTTCTGCTTCGCTGAGCAGTCGGGCTACCGCGGCCACCGCGTCAGGGTCGGGGGAGCGGTCTTCCGCAGCGGCCTGTCCGGTGACGGTGATCTCGGCCTGGTCGTAGAGGCGGTCCATCGGGATGTCCAGGAACACCGGGCCCCGGTGCGCCGTGTTGGCGAGGGTGAACGCCTCGTCGAGCGCGGGGCCGATCTGGGCGGTGTCGTGGACCGTCCACGCGCGTTTGGTGATGGTGGTGAACAGCGGGGACTGGTCCAGTTCTTGCAGGAGGCCCTGCCCCCAGCGGTTGTCGGGCGCCCGGCCGCCGACGACCACCAGGGGGGAGCCGTTGAAGTGCGCGGTGGCTATGCCGCTCACCCCGTTGGTCACCCCTGGGCCGGCGGTGAGGGCCGCCCAGCCAGCCCGCCGCGTGAGTTTGCCGACGGCTTCGGCCGCGAAGACCGCGGTCTGCTCGTGGCGGACGTCGAGCAGGCGCATCGGAGGGTCAGCTTTGACCGCACCGTCGTAGATCGGGAAGATGTGCCCGCCGGAGAGCGTGAAGAGGGTGTCTACGCCGTGGTGGCGGGCGACCTCCACGGCGTGGTTGCCGCCGTGGCCGGTGAGTTTCCCGGAGAACGAGGGGGAGCCCATGGGCCGTCACGCTCCTTGGTTGTATCGCTGGTTAGGGCAGGGGGAGCCGCCCCACCCACTAAATTACCAACGAGTAGCACGAGTGGGTGAGGTGGTTCACACGTGCCGGTCCATGGGGAAGTGCGGGTCAGGCCCCTACGTCCGCTCCTTCGGCGGGCGGAGCCGGGTGACGAACTTGTACCGGTCGCCGCGATAGAGCGACCGTACCCACTCCACTGGATTGCCCTCGTCGTCAAAACTGTGCTGGCAGTGCAGGACCAGCGGCAGGCCGACGTCCACGCCGAGCAACTGCGCTTCTTTCGGGGTAGCCAGCACCGTCTCGATAGTCGCTTCCGCTTCCGCGAGGTGCACGTTGTAGACGGTCGCCAGCGCTTCGTAGAGCGAAGCATGCCGGTCCAGGCGGCGGCGTAGCCCGGGAAACCGGCGTGCGGGCAGGTGCGCGGTTTCCACAGCCATCGGCTCGCCGTTGGCCAGCCGCAGTCGTTCGATGCGCAGTACCCGGCCGCCGAGCCGGATCGCCAGCAGCCCGGCCAGCTCCTCATCCGCGTTGATGTAGCCCACGTCGAGAATCCGGGTGTCTGGCTGGAGGCCGTGCGAACGCATCTCCTGGGTGTAGCTGGTCAACTGCAGGACCTGGGTCACCTTCGGCTTGGCGACAAAGGTGCCCTTGCCCTGGATGCGCAGCAGCCGTCCCTCCACCACCATTTCGCTGAGCGCCTGTCGCACCGTCGTGCGGGACGTGCCGAATTGGGTCGCCAGCGTCCGCTCCGGGGGGACCGGGTTGCCCGCGGGCATCGTCTCGATCAACTGCAACAGCTGTTTTTTGACCTGGTAGTACTTCGGAACCCGGGGACTGTCCTCAACAGTTCGTTGACCCGTCACGTTGTTTTCCTCCACCACTCCCCGCCAGTTCGCCATTGGACGCATCTTCGCAGTGCCGGCGGTCCGGCACTGCGCCGGGCCGCCCCAACAGCGGCGACTGGTCTAGTCCAATGGTAGAAAAGTGCACCTCTTGAGTATGCCCTCACTCATGGGATGATTTGTGAGTGCCTCACCTCAGCGATCTCATCCGACGGTATACGGCGCTCAGCACCGCAGACCTGGAGTGGCTCCACGCCCTGGTTTCCGACTGGCAGTTGCTCGCTGACCTGTCGTTCGCAGACCTGCTGCTGTGGACGCGGCTGCGCGAAGACAACGGGTGGATCGCAGTCGCCCAGATGCGGCCGACCACCGGTCCGACCGCATACCAGGACGACCTGGTGGAGACGATCCTGTACGACGCGCCCGCTACTCCGGGCGAGGAGGACCCCGTGCCCCCTCCGATGCGGAGCAAGCGTGCGCTGATCGACCGGGCCTGGCGGGAGGGCCGGGTCTGCCGGGAAGGCGACCCGGACTGGTCAGGCGGAGTCCCGGTCCGGGAAGAGACGATCCCGGTGCGCCGGGAGGGGACCATGGTGGCGGTGATCCAGCGGAGCACCAACCTCAGCGCCGCGCGGACTCCCAGCCGTCTCGAACTCACCTATCTGCAGAGCGCGAGCGACCTCGCGCAGATGATCGCTGAGGGCAGCTTCCCGTTCAGCGACCAGGGCCCGCTCATGGTCCGCTCACCCCGGGTCGGGGACGGCCTGCTCCGCCTGGACCGTGAGGGCCGGGTCATCTACGCCAGCCCCAACGCCCTGTCCGCCTACCGCCGCCTCGGGCTCGCCACCGACCTCGTCGGCACGTCGCTGGCCCGGACCACCGTGGAACTGGCAGACGATCCCGACCCTCGGGACGAGTCCTTGAGCTGGACTGCGGGCGGCCGGGTCCCGCTCGAAGCCGAAGTGGAGGCCCGCGGCACCACCGTGCAGCTGCGCGCCATCCCGCTGATCGTCGGCGGGGAGCGGATCGGAGCCCTGGTCATGGTGCGGGACGTGACCGAGCTGCGGCGCCGGGAACGCGAACTGATGACCAAGGACGCGACGATCCGCGAGATCCACCACCGGGTGAAGAACAACCTGCAGACGGTTGCGGCCCTGCTGCGGCTTCAGGCCCGACGGCTGCAGAACCCGGAAGGGCGGGCAGCGCTCGAGGAGGCGGTGCGCCGGGTCGGCTCCATCGCGATCGTGCACGAGATGCTCTCCCACACCCCGGACGAGACGGTGGACTTCGACGACATCGCCGACCGGGTGATCGAAATGGCGGCGGAGGTGTCGTCCACCGACAAGGCGGTTGTGGGGCTGCGCCGGGTCGGTAACTTCGGCATGCTGTCCGCGCTGGTGGCGACCCCGCTCTCCATGGTCTTGGCAGAACTGGTGCAGAACGCGGTCGAGCACGGGTTGGAGTATGGTCCCGGCACTATCGAGGTGCGGGTACGCCGTCAGGCGCCAGCGCCGGGACCAGACGACGGTCGTCGAAGTACCGGACGACTCATCATCGAAGTCGTCGACAACGGAACGGGGCTACCCGCGGACTTCGACCTGGAAACCAGTAGTAGCCTTGGACTGCAGATCGTTCGGACCCTGGTGACGGGCGAACTCGCGGGCCGGATGGAAATGACTCCCCAAGAGGGCGGCGGCACCAAGGTCCTGTTGGATCTGCCGGTAGACCATGAAGTGCAGTACTACAACTGAGACAAGGGGGCAGATCAGACCGCGGTGCTCAACCGGGCAGCGGGACGCAGGGCGCGGCGGCGCTTGAGCGCGCGGCGCTCGTCCTCGCTCATGCCGCCCCAGACACCGCCGTCCTGGCCGGTTTCCAAGGCCCACTCAAGGCAGGCGGTGCTTACGGAGCAGCGACGGCATACTTCCTTGGCTTCTTCAATCTGAATCAGTGCCGGGCCAGAATTGCCGATGGGGAAGAAGAGCTCGGGGTCTTCGTCACGGCAGGCAGCGTGGTGGCGCCAGTCCATGCGGGTCACTCCTCACGGTGAGGCGGTCGGGGCGTCGGACTTGTGAAATACTTCACGAAGTAGGGTGCTCGGATCCGTCGCAAGTGGCGTATTGGACGGGTCCCGCTACCTTCTTCGTGCGCCCCACACGGGCGGCTGCCGTTGGTTCCGGCAGTCGCTGGGCGCGGACATCCCTGAAACACGACAGCCGGGCCTGGGCACCAACGGTTAACACGCCCGTAACGTGCGGCGGTACTTTGAGCGTGGCAGGGTTAAGAGAAGCTTTCAAGAGAGATGGAGCACTAAAGCGCGATCAAGGGTGTCGCGTACGTCACAAGTGCCCTGAACTGGGCTTTTATGTCGCCTTAAGCTACGATTCGTAACGCCTTCGGAACCGATCGGAAATTGACCTGTTGTCGGTGTCCGAGGTATTCTCCGTCGATTTGGAATGGTCTGGGGTGTTGTGACCGGATTGTGAACTCTGCGCAGTTGTGCCAGGTGCGGTAGCCGCGGCCCCGCGGCGGCACCCCTTTCGCGGAGAACATCATCCGCAGCACGTTGGCGGTCGTGATCGTGTCCACCCTGGTCAACGCGAACACGTCCAGGTCCAATTCGAAACGCGACCGAGGAGTCGGCTGCACCGGCGACGGCCCCGCATACGTCCACGGCGTCGTATTCGTCACCAGCACGAAAAACAGGTTCCGCACCGGAGGACGCCCCGGCACCTCCACGCTCAGCGAAGGATCCCCGCCCATCCCTCCGCGCAGGAACAGGCTCAACGCGATGGCGGTGTACAGGGCGGGGGTGGCCCGTCGCCCGCGCTGCCGCTGCCGCTCCACCTCATGGACCACCTCCGCGTCCCAGCCGAACCCCGCACAGAACGTGAAGTAGCGTCCGTCATCCGGTCCGTCGATGTGCCCCAGATTCACCGTGCGGCGTGACCCGCTGTGCAGCGCCTCCAAGACCGCGCCGGTGGCCTCCACGGGGTTGGCGGGAAGGCCCAGGGCACGGACGAACACGTTCGCGCTGCCCCCAGGCAAGGCAGCGTAGAGCGGGCGCTGCTTCGCAGGAAGCGCGAGAATCCCGTTGACCACCTCGTTCACGGTCCCGTCACCGCCGAAGCTGACCACCAGGTCATAGCCCTCTTCAGCGGCCCGCTGCACCAGTTCCCGCGCATGGCCCCGATACTCCGTCAACACCGTGTCCACCGCCATGTCGCTGGCGAGCGCACGGACAATGACGTCGCGCGAGCGGGGGGTAGCCGTTGTGGCCTGAGGATTCCCGATGAACAACGCGCGCACGCCGCCAGTCTATTGACCCTGCCGTCCAGCACGGTAGTGGACCGGAGACCGGTGCTGCGCGCCGAAGGTCCCGCAGAACAGGGGACCAAAGAGGCAGGTTACAGTGAAGCCGTGTCTCGACGACCGATCACCCTTCTCCTCGCGGCAGTGTGCGAAGGACTCCTCGGAGTGCTGCTGTTCATCCTCGGCGGCTACGTCCTGGTCAACACACTGCTCGGCAACGCGACCGACGTGAACTTCGCGCTCCCTCTCGCCGTGTTCGCCTTCGGCGGCAGCGCTGCGCTCTGCTATGTCGCCTGGGGCCTGTTCCACCTCAAGGAGTGGGCGCGCACCCCCATCGTGCTCACCCAGCTCTTCGCACTGGTGATCGCCTACTACCTGTGGACCAGCGACCAAGTCCACCTGAGCCTCGGGCTGGGGGCGTTTGCGGTCCTCACCCTGCTCTTCGTGCTCGCCCCGCCGACGACCGCCACGCTCTTCCCCCCGGAGGGCGCGGCGAAGAAGCAGAGATGACGAACCCGCGTCACCGCGGTGACGCGGGTAGGTCGTAGGCAAGGTCAGTCGTCAGCGGTGAGCGCCTGACGTAGCTGGGCGAGGGTGCGCGCCAGCAACCGGGACACGTGCATCTGCGAGATGCCGAGCTCCGCGGCGATCTGCGACTGGGTCATGTTGCCGAAGAAGCGGAGGAGCAGGATCTTCTTCTCCCGCGGCGGCAGACGCTCCAGGAGCGGCTTGAGGGACTCCCGGTACTCCACGCCCTCGAGGGACTCGTCCATGATCCCCAACGAGTCAGCGACCGCGGGAGCGTCCTCATCACCGTTGTCTGGCGCGTCGAGCGAGACCGTGGAGTAGGCGTTGGCCGACTCCAACCCTTCGAGCACCTCTTCCTCGGACATCTTGAGGTACTCGGCGAGCTCGGCAACCGTGGGCGCCCGGCCGTGCCGCTGGGACAGTTCGCTGACGGCCTTGGTCAGCGAGAGCTTGAGCTCCTGGAGACGGCGCGGAACCCGTACCGCCCACCCCTTGTCCCGGAAGTGCCGCTTGATCTCGCCGACAATAGTGGGAGTGGCGTAGGTGGAAAACTCCACCCCGCGGCTCAGGTCGAAACGGTCGATGGACTTGATGAGCCCGATCGTGGCCACCTGGGTGAGATCGTCGAGCCACTCACCCCGATTACGGAATCGCCGGGCGAGGTACTCCACGAGAGGGAGGTGCAGTTCGACGAGTTCATCCCGGATGCGCTGGCGCTCCGGCGAGTCTGGGTCGAGTTCTCCCAGACGTTCGAATAGCTCCCGCGCACGGGCCCGGTCAGGCGTCGAGTGTTCTGTTTGCGCCGTCAGAGCGGGCCCCCTTTCACTCACACCGACTCCACCGGGTTGCGGCGCTTGTACAGGACGATCGATACTCGGTCATCAGAACCGACGACAGCGTCCACGTCACCGGCCAGCGCCGAGAGTACGGTCCACGCGAACGTGTCGCGTGCCGGTAGTCGCCCGTCTGAGGTGAGCACCGAGACACTGATGCGCATCCCGTCCCCGGTGAGTTCGAACTCCGTGGTCAGATCTGTACCGGGTAGCGCCTGGGTGAGGAGCATCGCGCACGCCTCATCCACACCGATGCGCAAGTCCTCGATCTCATCCAGGGTGAAATCGAGGCGGGCGGCGAGTCCAGCCGTGGCTGTGCGGAGCACGGAGAGATAGGCGCTGTCCGCGGGCATGCGGACGGTCACCGTGTCTCTTACACCCATGGCGTCCGCCGTCGGTACAGCGGTGTCGTTGGTCACGTCCCTCCTTAAGGGAAGCGAGATTGCCGCTTGTAAGCAATCTATCTTGTTCCCCCCTGGTCCGTGCCAGGTGCACACTGATCTGTGGCGACCACGGACGGTGACAATCGGGAGGGTACTGCCGAAACCGCACGGGAAAGCGAAAATTTTTGCGATATCAGTGTCCGGACGTCCGTGAGCGGGGGAATTGCTGCTCCGGGCGCGGCCGGGACAGCGGCAGCAACCCCCCGCAGACAGCGGAAGCCTGCCGGGTGCTTCCCGCTGGGTCACTGCTGGCCGAGGGCGGTCAGCGCCTCCCCGGTGAGCCGGTAGACCGTCCACCCGTCCATCGGCACCGCGCCAAGCGACTTGTAGAACTCGATCGCGGGCGTATTCCAGTCGAGCACCGACCACTCCAGCCGACGGTAGCCGCGGGCTACGCAGATCCGCGCCAGTTCGGTCAGCAGCGCCTTGCCGTAGCCGCGCCCCCGGAACTCAGGGCGTACGTACAGGTCTTCCAAGTAGATGCCGTGGCGTCCGGTCCACGTGGAGAAGTTGAGGAACCACAGGGCCATGCCCACGACCATCGGGGAACCGTCCTCGGCGGTGTGCTCGGCGACGTGCGCGAAGACCGCCGGGTTCGGGCCGAACAGCGCGGCAGCGAAGTCCTCTTCGGTGGCTGTCGCGGACTGGGGCTCCTTCTCATACTCCGCTAGTTCGCGGACCAGCGCGGTGATGACGGGAACGTCGTCAGGCCGGGCCGGACGGATCACAATAGACCTCGCAGCGGATACTCGGGAAGGACGATCTGACCACGCGGCCCCGCACCAGGGGTGATGCGGAGGGCGGCCGCGGGCCGCGCGGACCCCGCACGACGGGGCGGGCGGCGCGGCACAAGAAAATCACGCTGGGACACGATACCCGAGCGTTCTCCCGCAGAATGCCCCGATGCCCTTGCCACCAGGCGGTTCCGGGGCGGACGCGGACCTAAGGTGCACCCGGTGCAAAGCCCACTTGTGGGGTGAGAGATATCAATGGTCCCCTCCTGGCATAGGTCTCCGGGACACCGTTGTGAGATGATGAAGCCACGGGCCACCCCCCGTACCGCTGGCAGCGCTTCCGCACAACCGTTGCGGAGAGTCTGACCGCCGCAACCGATCAAGCCGATCGGTGTGGACGTGTCCCACAAACCGCATCTTCGACCCTCTCCGCTCGCTGCTTCCCATCGCACACTGTCCCCGTCAACGTGGATGGGGACGCGCACGGATTCATTGAGGGGTTTCTACGTGACCAGCGACCGCAGTTCCCGGCTTGACGACGATCCCGCATTTGCTCTCCACCGCGGGGGCAAGCTGGAAGTCCGCTCCACCGTTGAGGTCAACGACCAAAAGAGCCTGTCCCTGGCCTACACCCCGGGTGTGGCGCGTGTCTGCACCGCCATCGCGGACGCCCCAGAGCTGGCGGATACCTACACCTGGAAGAACAACGTTGTCGCCGTCGTCACCGACGGTACGGCCGTGCTCGGCTTGGGGGACATCGGCCCGGAGGCTTCCCTGCCCGTCATGGAGGGCAAGTCGCTGCTGTTCAAGCAGTTCGCCGGGATCGACTCGGTGCCTATCGCGCTCGCGTGCACTGACGTCGACGAGATTGTCGAGACGGTGGTCCGCATGGCCCCGTCCTTCGGCGGCATCAACCTGGAGGACATCTCCGCGCCCCGCTGCTTCGAGATCGAACAGAGGCTGCGGGAGCGACTCGACATCCCGGTCTTCCACGACGACCAGCACGGTACGGCCATCGTGGCGCTGGCCGCGATCCGCAACGCGGCCCGGGTCACCGGCCGCGAACTCAGCGACCTGCGCGCGGTTGTCTCCGGCGCAGGGGCGTCCGGGATCGCGGTCTCCCGCATGCTGATCCGGGGCGGGATCGGCGACATCGCGGTGGCCGACAGCAAGGGCCTGATCTACGAGGGGCGGCCCGGGCTCAACAAGTACAAGGCGGAACTGGCGGCCATCAGCAACAAGGCCGGTCTGCAGGGTTCCATCGAGTCCGCGCTGGCCGGAGCAGACGTGTTCGTGGGCCTGTCCGCGGGCGAAGTGCCCGAGGAGGTCGTCGCCACCATGGCCGATAACGCCATCATCTGCGCGATGGCCAACCCCAACCCTGAGGTCCACCCCGATGTGGCCCGCAAGTACGCGGCGGTCGTGGCGACCGGGCGCAGCGACTTCCCGAACCAGATCAACAACGTGCTCGCCTTCCCGGGTGTCTTCCGCGGGGCCCTGGACGTGCGGGCCACGCAGATCACCGAGAACATGAAGCTCGCGGCGGCCACCGCGCTGGCCGACTTAGTGGGCGACGATCTCGCCCCCGACTACATCATCCCCAAGCCGTTCGACGAGCGGGTCGTCCCGGCGGTGGCTGCCGCAGTGGCCGACCAGGCCCGCAAGGACGGCGTGGCCCGGGCCTAACCGGAGGGCCGGAGGAGAGAGCGTGCGGCCCTGAGGCAATCCCTCAGGGCCGTTCCCGCGCCGGCGCGGCTCACTCCGTGCTGCGCGGTGTCTGCTCCTTGTCCGCGTTGTCTGTGGCGCGCGACGCAGAGTCCGTCGGCGGGGGTCCCCAGCGGGCAGCGTCGCGGCGGATGATGTCGAGCGTCTCGTCCAGGATGCGGCGCAGGTCCGCGATCGCGGCCTCGCTGATCCCGCCGGTTTCGCGGATGATGTCGCGGACCCGGTGGGTGAAGTCGTGCAGGATCCGTTCGAACCCGCTGCCTGCGGCGCGGTCCTTAGGCCCTTTGGGCCAGACCCAGCCGAAGGTGTGGGCGAACTTCTCCCACTCGCGGTTCCACGCAAACCCGTGCTCGCGCTCCCTGTCCCGGCGCTCCTCCTGCTCGTCAGCGGCCCGGCTCCAGACGTCGTCGGCACCGGTCTTCGCGCTCTCCTGCCGCTCCGAGCGGCTCCGCCGCGTGTGCTGGGCGGCGGCCTTCAGCTCTTCGCGCAGGTGGCTGATGGTGTCGCGGACGTCGCGCTGGACCGCCTGGGCGATGTCCCGCACCGATTCGGTGATCTGCCGTTCCAGGTCTTCGAGGTCCCGTTCCCGTTCCCGCAGTTCTGCGCGGCCCTTGTCGGTGAGCCGGTAGACCTTGCGCCCGTTGACCTCTTCGTGGGTCACGAGCCCTTCCTCTTCGAGGCGGGCCAGGCGCGGGTAGATGGTTCCGGGCGACGGCGAGTAGATCCCCAGGAACCGGTCCCGCAGCAGGCTGATGATCTCGTAGCCGTGCCGGGGGCTTTCGTCCAGCAGTTTCAACAGGTACAGGCGGAGTCGGCCGTGGCCGAAGATGGTGGTCATGCGTCCCCCTTCGGGATCGCGGCTGGCGTGTCGGCAGCCCGGCGCAGCAGCGAGGTGGCGCCGGAGACAGTGGTCGTGGTGATCGTGGCGGGGTCGATCCCCGGGCCGATCGTTCCGCTGAGCCGGGTGAATCCGCGCGTGCTCTGCCGGTCCAGGCCGAACGCGGAGTCCAGGCGCCCGGTGGCGGAGCGCAGCTCGACCGTGGCCGAGGTGTCGGCCGGCACCCGGAGCGCGATCTCACCGGAGATGCTTCCCAGAGTGACCCGGGCTGCAGGAGCCAGGTCGATGTCGGCGAGGAGTTCCCCCGAAGCGGTTTTGGCAGACAGTTCGGAAAGCTGGCCGCCCGCGATCTCCAGGTCGCCGCTGACGCTCTTGTAGCCGAGCCGGCCAGTGAGGTTGCGGGCCTCCACATCTCCGGAGACCGTGTTGATCTCCGTGTCCCCGCCTACCCCGTCCAGGGTGATGTCTCCGGAACCGTTGCGGATCTGGGTTTTCGCGGTCAGTTGGGCCACCACGATCGAGGCGGTGGCCGCGGTGACCTCGACCGGGCAGTCGCGGGGAATGCGGAGGTTGATGGTGGCGCTGCGCCGCGGCAGGCCGCGGTAGCTGCCCAACTGGATGGGGCGCAGCCGTTCCAGGAGCCCGTCCCGGGTCAGGTCGGCGTAGGTGATGGTGAGGATCCCGGCTTCGTGCGAGACGAGGAGCGGCTCCCCGGAGATTTCGGAGATCTCGAAGGTCGCCGGGTCGTCGGTGGGCAGGATGTTGACGTGGCCGCCGACGACGCGTACCCGCAGGGCCACGATCCCGTCCAAGGTATGTGTGGTTGGTCGGTCGATGGTCCACCGTGCCATCGCGGTCCCCTTCTCATCGGCGTCTCTGAAAACACGATATGTCGCGATGGCGGTGCTCTCAAGATATGTCGTGAAATACCAGGGGGTTCCCTGACCCGCCCTCAGGGAGCTCCCTACCCCGGCTTCGGAACTACCCGCATGAGCCCGGGAACACGTAAGGCCCCGGCCGAGTCGGTCCGGGGCCTTACGTCGACGATGTCGCGCTACTCGTCGTCTTCGTCGCTGCGGGCCAGCCACGTGGCCAGCCGGTCAACAGCGGTCTCGAACTCCGGGTTCAAGTCGGTGAAGATGCGCAGTTGCTCGGCGAGCCACGCCAACGTGACTTCCTCCTCACCGCGGCGCTTCTCCAACTCCTCGATACCGCGATCGGTGAAGTACATCGGTACCTCGCCTCTACTCGGTCGGCGGGAAGACCGTGTTCACCAGGGCCTGCTGCTCCACCTCGTGCCGCTTGGCGGAACCCGTGGCAGGAGAGGAGCTCGCCGAACGCGAGATCCGGGTGAACGGACGGTCGAGCTGCTCGGCGAAGACCAGCGCCACAAACGGCCACGGCCCCATGTTCGCCGGCTCCTCCTGCACCCACAGCACCTCGCCCGCGTTGGGGAACGACCGGAGCTGCTGGCGGATCTCGTCGATCGGCAGCGGGTAGAGCCGCTCCACCCGGATGATCGCGGTGTGCTGGTCACCGGTCCGCTTCCGGGCCGCGTCCAGCTCGTAGTAGATCTTGCCCGCGCACAGGATCACCCGCCGCACGTCCTCCGGAGCGATGCCGCTGGTGTCCGGGATGAGCGGACGGAACGATCCGGAGGTGAACTCCGACACCGCCGACACGGCCGCCTTGTGCCGCAGCATCGACTTGGGCGTGAACACGATCAGCGGGCGCCGGTACGGCGACTTCACCTGCCAGCGCAGCAAGTGGAAGTAGTTCGCCGGCGTGGTCGGGATGGTGACCGTCATGTTCTCCTGCGCGCACAGTTGCAGGAAACGCTCGATGCGCGCCGAGGAGTGGTCCGGCCCCTGGCCCTCGTAGCCGTGCGGCAGCAGCAGGGTCACGCTCGACTTCTGGCCCCACTTCTGCTCGCCCGAGCTGATGTACTCGTCGATGACGGTCTGGGCGCCGTTGACGAAGTCACCGAACTGGGCCTCCCAGGCCACCAGGGCGTCCGGACGCTCCAAGGAGTAGCCGTACTCGAAGCCCAGGGCCGCGTACTCGCTCAGCAGCGAGTCGTGCACGTGGAACTTGGCGGTGCCCCGGTCGAAGACCTTGAGCGGGGTGTACTCCTCGCCCGTCTTGCGGTCCACGAGGACGGCGTGCCGCTGGCCGAACGTACCGCGGCGGCTGTCCTGGCCGACCAGGCGCACCGGGTGGCCGTCGATCAGCAGCGAACCGAACGCCAGCGTCTCGGCCATCGCCCAGTCGATCGCGTTCTCCTCGACCATGCGGACCCGCCGCTGCAGTTGCGGCAGCAGCCGCGGATGCACGGTGAAGCCCTCGGGGAACGTGACCTGGGTCTCTGCCACCCGCTTGATGACCTCTTCGCTGACCGCGGTCGGGGTCGCGGAGTGGTCGATCGGGGCCTCGGTGAACACCTCGGGCTTGATGACCGAACCCGGTTCGATCGGCTTCTTGGCGGCCTCGCGGGTCTCGGCGAAAGCGCGCTCCAACTGCTCCTGGTAGTCGCGCAGCGCCTCCTCGGCCTCCTCCAGCGTGATGTCGCCGCGGCCGATCAGCGCCTCGGTGTACAGCTTCCGGGTGGACCGCTTGGCGTCGATGATGTCGTACATCAGCGGCTGGGTGAACGAGGGGTTGTCCGCCTCGTTGTGCCCGCGCCGCCGGTAGCAGACCAGGTCGATGACGACATCCTTGTTGAACTCCTGGCGGTAGGCGAACGCCAGCCGTGCCACCCGCACCACAGCCTCCGGGTCGTCCCCGTTGACGTGGAAGATCGGCGCCTGCACCATGCGGGCCACGTCCGTCGCGTACACGCTGGAGCGGCTGTCCTTGGGCGAGGTCGTGAACCCGACCTGGTTGTTGACGATGATGTGGATGGTGCCGCCGGTGCGGTAGCCGCGGAGCTGCGACAGGTTGAGGGTCTCGGCGACCACACCCTGGCCCGCGAACGCGGCGTCGCCGTGGATCAGGATCGGCAGGACCGTGAAGCCCGTGGCCCCCTTGTTGAGGATGTCCTGCTTGGCCCGCACGATACCTTCGGCGACCGGGTTGACCGTCTCCAGGTGGCTCGGGTTGGCCGCCAGGCTGATCGCGATCTTCTCGCCGGTGATCGTGGTGAAGGTGCCCTCGGTACCGAGGTGGTACTTGACGTCACCCGAACCGTGGGCGCTGCGCGGGTCGAGGTTGCCTTCGAACTCGCCGAAGATCTGCGCGTAGGACTTGCCGCAGATGTTGGCCAGCACGTTGAGGCGGCCGCGGTGGGCCATACCGATGACGACCTCGTCCAACTGGGCTCGAGCCGCCTTGGTGATCACCCCGTCCAGCAGCGGGATCAGCGATTCTCCGCCCTCCAGGGAGAAGCGCTTCTGGCCCACGTACTTGGTCTGCAGGAAGGTCTCGAACGCCTCAGCGCTGTTGAGCAGCTTCAGGATGTGCAGTTGCTCTTCCCGGCTGAGCTTCTCCGGCTCCCGCTCCACCCGGGCCTGGATCCACTCCCGCTCCTCAGGGCTTTGGATGTGCATGTACTCAATGCCCACGGTGCGGCAGTAGCTGTCCCGCAGGATCCCCAGGATCTCGCGGAGCTTCATCACCGGCTTGCCGCCGAAGCCTCCGGTGGGGAACTCGCGGTCCAGGTCCCACAGGGTGAGGCCGTGCTCGAGGACGTCCAGGTCGGGGTGGCGGCGCTGCTTGTACTCCAGCGGGTCCGTGTCGGCCATCAGGTGGCCGCGCACCCGGTAGGCGTGGATGAGCTCCTGGACGCGGGTGGCCTTGTCAAGCTGGTTGTCCCGGTTAACCGAGATGTCCTGCACCCAGCGGACCGGCTCGTAGGGGATGCGCAGCGACTCGAAGATCTCGTCGTAGAAGCCGTCCTCGCCGAGCAGCAGCTGGTGGATCCGCCGCAGGAACTCTCCGGACTCCGCCCCCTGGATGATGCGGTGGTCGTAGGTGGAGGTCAGAGTCATGACCTTGCTGACGGCGAGCTCGTTCAAGGTCGCCGGAGAAGCGCCCTGGAACTCGGCCGGGTACTCCATAGCACCCACGCCCAGGATGGTGCCCTGGCCCGGCATCAGCCGCGGCACCGAGTGCACCGTGCCGATACCGCCCGGGTTGGTCAGGGTGATAGTGGTGCCCTGGAAGTCGGCCACGGTCAGCTTGTTGCTGCGCGCCTTGCGGACAAGCTCCTCGCAGGCGGACCAGAACTCCTTGAAGTTCATGGTGTCGGCAGCTTTGATGTTCGGCACCACAAGCTGCCGGGAGCCGTCCGGTTTGGCGAGGTCGATCGCCAGCCCGAAGTTGACGTGCTTGGGCTTGGCCACGGCGGGCTTGCCGTCGATCTCGGTGTAGGAGTAGTTCATCACCGGGACCGACTCCAGCGCCTTGACCATGGCGTAGCCGATCAGGTGGGTGAAGGAGACTTTGCCTCCCCGCGCGCGCCGCAGGTGGTTGTTGATCACGATGCGGTTGTCGAACAGGAGTTTCACCGGCACCGCGCGCACGCTTGTGGCGGTAGGCAGGGTGAGGCTGGACTCCATGTTCGCGGCGGTACGGGCCGATGCACCACGCAGCCGTTCCTGGGACACCGCGAGTGCATCGTCAGAGCCGTCGGGGGTGGTGGCTGTGGCGGGCCGGGCGGCCGCCTTCGATGCCGCGGCTCTGACCGCGCCGCCAGCACCGTTGCCGGCTACGGTGCTCTTAGCAGGGGAGGTTGACCCGTCGGCGGCGGTTCCGGACTTGTAGTCCGCGAAGAAATTCCACCATGCCTTATCAACTGAGTTGGGATCGGCGAGGTACTTTCGGTGAAGCTCGTCGACCAGCCACTCGTTGGGGCCGAAATCTGTCAGGGGTTGAGACGCCTCAGACGACACGGCGGAGATCGCCCTCTTCCGCAGCTCGTTTGTGTATGGGTGGTGAGACGGGTGTCCAGTCAGAGGGATGTGGCTGTACTCCGTATGACTGCACTAGGGCATGCCCAGCAGACCGTCTCGTGGTAACAGGCTACTTTGCCAGAGGCGCCTACGGCACCTCTAGCAGGGTGCCACGCTGGGATATACCTAACATTTATTCACAAATCAAGGGTAGCCCCAGATGGACAGGTCAGCAGCCACGTGCGGGGAGCGGATTCGGGCGGCGTTGTGTCCAGGATCCCCGCCTCTAATGGCGGCTAATCTGTGATCTGATTCACATTTTTGCACAGGGTGGAAGAGCTGGTCGGATCAGCCTCTGCGCGAGCCCGCCTCCGCTGCCAGAAGAGTGTCCTCGCCGGCCGGGAAACCCTGGATTCGGGACGGAGCCGGGCAGCAGAAGCATCCGGGAAACCCGGATAAAGACCCTCTTTCTCGGATGCGCTGCCCGACAGCGCATGCCGGACCGCGGACAGTGCGCTGCCCGCCCTATCGAGCCGCGACGATCGTCCCACAATCCGCATCCCGCAAACAACGGCGGAACATCGCGCGGTGGTTCATCCCCGACGCGACACCATCGGCCCTGCGCCCCGCCCACGTCTGCGGTGCAGCCCGCACCACCCCGGCAGCGCAGTCGTCGCCCTGGCCCGGCGGTCCACCACCTCCACCTTGCGGAGACAACGAAAACGGGTTGCTCGGTCACGAAAACACCGGAGAGATCCCGGCAGCACGGTGAAAACGGCAGTGGTGCCCGAAAGAAAAGCACGGATCGGTGTGTTTCGCTGCGTTTCCCCCTACTTGAGAGGGCTCCGCTCTTAGCATGCTGCCACGGAGGTGGGGGCATGAAGATACGAGAATTCGGTGAGTTGGAATCCGCCATTATGGACGCCCTGTGGAAAGCGGACCGTCCGCTTTCCGTGCGCGAAATACGCGAAACCATGACCTACCGGAGGAATATCGCCTACACGACCGTCATGACCGTCGCGAACATCCTCGTCAACAAGGGGATCCTGGACCGCGAGAAAGTGGGGAGAGCATGGCGGTACCAGCCCCGGGAAAGCCGTGAGGAGCACACAGCGCGCATCATGAGCGAAGTACTGCACTCCGGAGGAGACCGCGGGGCCACCATGATCCGTCTCATCGAACAGTTCAGCGACGAAGAGATGACCCGCCTGCACGAAGCGCTCTCAGAAATGCGAATACGGCGGGGGATCGCCTCATAAACTCCCGTGCGGGATAGCAGAAAACCTCACGGTCCTCTCCGGAAACGGAGGAAAGCGGATTAAGGTAAGGCCGTGAGTGAACCCCTAGTAGCGCGGATGGCCGCATTCGGCGAGACCATCTTCGCTGAGATGACGCGGCTTGCAGAGCACACCGGCGCGATCAACCTGGGGCAGGGCTTCCCGGACACGGACGGGCCGCCCTTCCTCCTCGCGGAAGCCGCCCGGTACCTCACCGAAGGCGTCAACCAGTATCCCCCCGGGTACGGGCGGGAAGAACTCCGCACCGCCATCGCCGCGGACCGGCAAGAGCGCTACGGCCTTGCCTACGACCCCGCAACCGAGGTGTACATCACTGTTGGAGCCACCGCGGGCATTGCGGCGAGCATCCTCGCCCTCGTCGAACCGGGCGACGAAGTGGTGCTGTTCGAGCCCATGTACGACTCCTACTCCGCGGTGATCGCGCTCGCCCACGGAGTGCGCCGCCCGGTTACGCTCCGGCCGTCCCCCGACAACGGCAGGTACACCTTCGACCCGGACGAACTGGCCGCCGCGATCACCCCCCGCACTCGGGCGATCATCGTCAACACCCCGCACAACCCCACCGGCACCGTGTTCACCGCCGACGAGCTGGCGTGGATCGCCCGGCTGTGCCGAGAGAACGACCTCGTCGCCGTCACCGACGAGGTCTACGAGCACCTGACCTTCGACGGGACACCCCACCTGCCGCTCGCCGCCCTCCCCGGCATGGCCGAGCGCACCCTGAGCGTCTCCTCAGCAGGGAAGACCTTCTCCGTCACCGGGTGGAAGATCGGCTGGGTCACCGGACCCGAACCCCTGGTGCGTGCCGTGGCCACGGTCAACCAGTACCTCACCTTCACCGCCAACGGCGCCCAACAGCTCGCGGTCGCCACCGCGCTGCGCCACGGCATGGACTGGGTCTCCGAGCAGCGCGACGCACTCCACGCCAAACGCGACCGGTTAGTGGCCGGATTGGCTGCCGCAGGATTCCAGGTGCACCCGCCCCAGGGCACCTATTTCGTGATGGCGGACATCCGCCCGCTCGGCTACGACGACGGCCTCACCTTCGTCCGCACCCTTGCCCGCCGCGCCGGGGTCGTGGCCATACCGGCTCAGGTCTTCTACGCCGACGAACGCCACGGCCGCCACCTGGTCCGGTTTGCTTTCTGCAAACGCGACGACGTGCTGGACGAGGCAGCCGCTCGGCTCCGCGCATGGGGCGACCGGTAGCGTACCCGCTCAAAGGAGCACCAGCAGTGCTCCCCGGGAACGGTTGACAACAACGGGAGGATCGCCGTGACCACACCCATGCCCGACCACCTCCTGCGCGTGGCCGAGAACACCAAAGGCTTCATGCCCACCGATGAAGGACTGGTCCTGTACGAGACCGCGCTCGCCTACGCGCCCCTAGGACCCGTGCTGGAAATCGGCACCTACTGCGGGAAGTCCACCGTGTTCCTCGGCGCAGCCGTCCAACAGGTCGGCGGGGTCGTGATCACCGTGGATCACCACCACGGCTCCGAGGAACACCAGGTCGGCTGGGAATACCACGACCCCTCCCTCGTGAACCCCACGACCGGCAAACTGGACACGCTGGGCGCCTTCCGGGAAACCATGGCCGCGGCTGACCTGGAAGACCACGTGATCGCGATCGTGGGCCACTCCGCTGCGGTCGCGCGCCTGTGGAACACCCCGCTCGGCATGGTCTTCATCGACGGGAGCCACACGGAAGAAGCCGCCCAAGCCGACTACACCGGCTGGAGTCCGCACGTATGCGTCGGCGGAGCCCTAGTCATCCACGACGTGTTCCCTAACCCTGCAGACGGGGGACGGCCGCCCTATCACATCTACCGGCGGGCGCTGGAGTCGGGAGAGTTCGTCGAAGAACGAGCCCACGGTTCCTTGCGCGTCCTGCGCCGCAAACGGTGACAGGCGTCCCAGCGGGAAGAAACCGGGCACGGCACTCCGCCCCGGAATGGATTTCTGCAGATTTCTCCCGAAACTGGGGGAGTCTGCGGTGGTATACACAAAAGTGCACCAGGCGCACGTCTCGTCCGTGCGTGCGGCGCTGGGAAGAAGAAGCCGCGTGGCCGGGACACGGGCCGCGCTGAGGGCGCTGACGCTAAGACCGTGGCGGGGACGAGAACGGCTGACCACCTCCACCGTGCTTCGTCCTAGGGTTTACGTACCATCCGGGTGAGACCTTCCGCAGCAGCACCTGTTCACTGCGCCGGACCAGCACGCTGCTCACGGACGGGTGAGGGAAACCGTTGAACGCTTGGGCTGGTGGGCCAATGAGAACAGAGCACGGTGACTTCGTGCACTTGCCGACGATGCACTGTATGAGAGGTGAGGTGTCGCTTCCTGTCCTACAGGAGCCCGGATTTTCTTCGACCTGACCATAAGCACATCCCCGGAAGTCCGCAGGAGCGGACGGGGGGCGGGTCCGTCAGTAAGGGCCGGTATCGTAAGGCGTGAGGGAGCAGGCGGCCCCCAGTAACGCCTGTCTCAAAACGACCCTTTCGTGAACCCATCGCCCCCGTCTGCGCGTCAAACCGTTAGCGCTTGCAATGTGTGGGAGCGACGATGCCAGGGGGCGACGAACTGAGCGAGAGCAGTAGAGGCGACACCACTCCGCGCCCTGAGACCGAGGAAGCGACTGTCGCCGATTCTTCCGTAACGAACGACGATGTGAGCGTCGACGAGTCTGGCGTTGACGCTCGTGCTGACGATGTCGACGACGGGAGCGAACCCGAATGGTTCGCTTCCGCTGGGGAATCCCCTTACCTCGAGGCCAGCGCGTTCAAAGACAGCGGCAGTTTCTTTAGAGACAAGGTTGCCCGCAGCCTGGCCGAAGAGTACGGGATCGATCTCGACGACGCCGGAGACCAGGCCGCGGACTCCGCAGCCAGTAGCGGAGCAGACGGCCAGCAGGCCCAGGACGCAGACACGCATGCCGGGACCGCGTCTCCCGCCGAGGACACCGACCAGGCTGCAGCGGCTGCGGCTGGTGCAGAGGAGGACGAGGAGGCGACGGAGCAGCTCCGCCCGGCTGATGCTGTGGGCGGCGATTCTGGTGGTCTTGATGAGGCCACGGTGCAGATAACCCCGACAGATGCGGCGGATGCGTCTGCGGTGGACGAGGAAGGGACCACTGAACGGCTCAGCCCGCCGTCCTCCTCCGGCCCCGGGGCAGACGACGAAGCCACCGAACAGATCAACCTGCCGTCGTCGGCCGCGGCGGACGACGAAGAGACCACGGAGCGGCTCAGTCCGTCTGCTGCGCGAGCGGGAGACGACGAGGCCACGGAACGGCTTGATGTGCCAGCCTCCTCTGCCACGGTGGATGCGGAGGAGACGACGGAGCAGCTCCGCCCGGCTGATGCTGCGGGCGGCGATTCTGGTGGTCTTGATGAGGCCACGGTGCAGATAGCCCCGGTAGGTGCGGTGGATGCGGAGGAGACCACCGAACGGCTCAGTCCGTCTGCTGCGCGAGCGGGAGACGACGAGGCCACGGAACGGCTTGATGTGCCAGCCTCCTCTGCCGCGGTGGATGCGGAGGAGACCACCGAACGGATCAGCCCCGTCACCCCCACCGGTCACGGCAGCGGCGAAGAGACCACGGTCCAGCTCTCCCCGGTAGAGGCAGCGCAGAGCCAGGCCGCACCCTCCACGACCGACCCCTCCGAGAGCACCAAGCTCGAAACCACCGCGGTCCTCCGCGAGAACCTGAAATCGCGGCTCCGGAAGCGCCCCCTCCGTCCGCGGTTCCGGAAGTCGGCTGCTGCCGCAGGCGGTGTGGGACCCGCCAGTCCGCCTCCCCCCACCGCCCCGTCGGGAACCTCGCACTCCAGCGGCCCCGCGGAGAAGAAGGCACCAGCGAAGAAAACCAAGCGGAAGAAACCGTTGTGGTGGCGGATCACCCGCGCCGGACTGATCGTCATCGTGCTGCTCGTGGGGCTGGTGACCGGCGCATTCGCCTACGCCTACTCGATGTTCGAGGTCCCCGACGCAGCCCAGGCCGACGCGACTGCGCAGGGCTCCATCTTCTACTACGCCGACGGATCAGTCCTCACCGAACGCGGCGTCAACCGTAAACCGGTCTCCCTCGACGAGGTTCCCGAGCACGTCCAGAACGCCATCCTCTCCGCGGAGAACCGCGGGTTCTGGGACGAGCCGGGCGTGTCCATCACCGGTACGGCGCGTGCGGTGTGGTCCACCGTCACTGGAAAGCAGCTCCAGGGCGGATCCACCATCACCCAGCAGTTCGTCCGCAACTACTACGAAGGGCTCAGCCAGGAGCAGACCATCGAGCGCAAACTCAAGGAGATCATCATCGCGCTCAAGGTCGACCGCTCCCAGAGCAAGGAGTGGATCCTGGAGCAGTACCTCAACACCATCTACTTCGGACGGAACGCCTACGGCATCCAGGCGGCCGCGGAAGCCTACTACGACAAGGATGTCGGCGACCTCACGCCGGATGAGGCGGCGTTCCTCGCCGCAGCCATCCAGCAGCCCACCAAGTTCGGCTTCGCGGACAGCGACACCACTCCTGAGATGGAGAGCCGCTGGCAGTACGTGGTCAACGGCCTGGTGGACATGGGGTCGATCACTGAAGCCGAGGCGGCAGAGTACAAGTTCCCCAAACCCCTGCCGGAACGGCCGCAGGACAACATCGACCTCAGCGGCTACAAGGGCTACATGTTCCAGCAGGCCATGAAGGAGCTGGAGGAGCTCGGCTACACCGAGGACAACATCAACCGGGGTGGCTACGAGATCCACACCACCTTCGACCCCAAGCTGATGGAGCTGGCCTACGAAGCCGTGCAGGAGACCGTGCCCATCGACGACCTCCCCGAAGGGGTGCGGGTCGGGCTCAGCGTGGTCGATCCGAAGACCGGCGGGGTGCTGGCCTTCTACGGCGGAGAGGACTACTTCGAGAACCAGTACGACAGCGCGTTCCTCGGCACCGCGCAGGCAGGGTCGGCGATGAAGCCGTACGTGCTGGCCGCAGCCCTCAAGGAAGGGTTGAGCCTGCACACGGTGGTGGACGGCCGCGGCCCCCGGTACATCAACGGCACGCGGATCCAGAACGCGGGCAACGCCCCCGGTGGTCCGATGAACCTCATCCAGGCCACCGCGGTCTCCAACAACCTCGGCTACATCGACCTCGCTCAGCGGGTCGGACTGGAGAAGGTCGCGGAAACCGCCTACGCCATGGGGCTGCCCGAAGGAAGCATCGACCTGGTGCCGGTGCTGCCGTTGGGCGCCAACAGTGTGAGCCCCACCGACCAGGCGGGCGGCTACGCGACTTTCGCCAACGGCGGCGAACACATCGAGACCCACGTGGTCGCTTCCATCATCAACAAGGAAGGTGAAGAGGAACGCCCCGAGCCGAAACGCAACCGGGTGCTCACCAAGGAGCAGGCAGCAGACGCCACCTACGCAATGCGCCAGGTGATCACCTCCGGTACCGGAACGGCCGCCAACATTGGGCGTCCGGCAGCGGGCAAGACCGGGACCACCGACGGAAGCGTGGCCGCCTGGTTCGTCGGCTACACCCCGCAATTGTCTGCCGCGGTGGGCATCTACAGCGGCGACAACCAGAGGTTCTACGTGCCGGGCTGGGGCACCCTGTCCGGCGGTACGCTCCCGGCGACCGTGTGGCGCACGTTCATGCAGAAGGCGCTGGCGGACAAGCCGGTGGAGGACTTCCCGTCGCCCTCGTTCGGCGGATCCGCGCAGAACTGGGCGCCCCAGCCGGAGCCGAGCACGCCTGCGGACACCCCGCAGGACCAGGGCCCGAACCAGGACGGCCTGAACCCGGCGCCCGAGCCTGAAGTACCGCAACCGGCTCCCGAACCTGTGGTGCCTGAGCCTGTGGTGCCCGAACCGGTTGTTCCGGAACCCGTGGTGCCCGAGCCGGGAGGCCCGGATCCTGGTTTCCCGGGAGGGGGGCTACCTCCGTCAGGCTGATCAGGGGTGGGGGCCGTCTCGACAGTGGGGCGGCCCCCACCCTTTCACGTCAGGTCAGCGGCTAGGCGAGACCGGCTTCCGCGGGGAGCACGACCGGCTGGTCGCAGCACCCTTCGGCGCTCTGCTCCGCAGCCCTGGGGATACGGGTGAAGACCTGGGAGCCCGGCGTGGCCCCGCACAAGGCGTCCACCGCCAGGATGACCGCCGCCGTCGTCCACGTGCTGCGTTCCACCGGCCACCGCACGTCTTCGACGAACTGGTAGCCCGTCCAGTAGGCGCCGTCGTCCGGGTCGCGGAGGTGCTGGATCGAGGCGAGCAGTTCAGCACCGCGGTCCCGGCTGCCGATCGCTGCCAGGGCGAGCACCAGTTCGGATGTTTCAGCCCCTGTCACCCACGGCTGGTCGCTGACACAGCGGATGCCGAGGCCGGGGACGACGAACGTGTCCCAGCGCTCCGCGATACGTTTCTCCGCTCGGGCGCCGCGCATCGCCCCGCCGAGGATCGGGTAGTACCAGTCCATGGAATAGCGGCTGCGGTCAGCGAACACGGTTTCGTGTTCGCAGATCAGGTGGGCGAGGCGGGCAGCAGCCAGCTCCCAGTCCGGCTGGGGGTGGTCCAAGTGGTCGGCGAGCGCGATTGCGCAGCGCAGCGCATGGTGGATGCTCGCGCAAGCGGTGAGCAGCGCGTGGTCGCCGGGGGACCCGTCGGCGTCCCGCGCCCAGAGGATCTCGCCGCGTTCGGTGCGCAGGCCGAGCACGAAACCGATCCCGGCACGCACGGTGGGCCAGAGCCGTTCGAGGAACGCGTCATCCCCGGTGACCAGGAAGTGGTGCCAGACGCCGACGGCCAGGTAGGAGGCGTGGTTGGCTTCCCGCAGCGGGTTGACGACAGTGCCTTGCCGCAGTTTTGCGGGCCAGGACCCGTCCGGGTGCTGCACTGCCGCCAACCAGTCGTAGGCGCGCACCGCTGCCGTGTAGTGGCCGACGGTGGACAGCGCCATGGCGCATTCGATGTGGTCCCACACGTCGAGGTGCCCGCCGGGGAACCACGGGATCGCCCCCGAAGGCTCCTGGGCGTGGAGCAGGTAGGCGGCGCTGCGCGCGATCTCGTCGGCCCGGAGGACACCCGGCAGCTCGGGAAGGTCGTGCCGGTTCATCCGGTGTCCCCATCATTCCGGGGTTTACGCAGGTAGACCACGACGCTTTTGCCGATCAGCGGGTTGAGGAGGCGTTCGGTGACCCGGGTGATGCGGGGGGCTTTGAGCATGTCCCACACCAGAAGGTTGTGGTAGGCGCGGACGAGCGGGTGGGAGTCGTTGGTGGTGCCCACCGCGCATTTGAGCCACCAGTAGGGGGAGTGCAGGGCGTGCGCGTGGTGGTGCGGGCCGATGATGAACCCCGTGGCTTTGAGTTTGGCTTCCAGTTCCGCACGCGTGTAGATGCGGATGTGGCCGCCTTCGACGGTGTGGTACTCCTCGGACAGCGCCCAGCAGATCCGCTCCGGGAACCAGCTCGGCACGGTGACGACGGCGATCCCCCCGGGGCGGAGGACCCGGTACATCTCGGCCATGGCAGCGGTGTCGTGCGGGATGTGCTCCATGATCTCGGCCGCGATGACCCGGTCGAACGTGTTGTCGTCGAAGGGCATGGCGAGCGCGTCCCCGCGCACCGTCTCGGCGGTGGCCTCAGCGGGGGCTTCTCCTTCGGCGCGCATGGCGGCGAACATGGCGGAGACCGCAGCCAGGTCTTCCGCGTTCTGGTCGAAAGCCACCACGTCGGCGCCCCGGCGGTAGACCTCGAACGCGTGCCGGCCGCCACCGCAGCCCAGGTCCAGAACCCGGTGACCGGGGCCGACAGGAAACAGGGTGAAGTCGATGGTGATCAGGGAAGGCTCCTTCGGGTCGGTGTACCTGCGGTGTTCTGCGTCACACGCGTCTGGGGTGCGTTCCCCGGCCCCGGCTACGAGGCCGCGGCGGAGCGGTCTGCCCGGCCGCGCTGCGCAGCGTCGAGCGCGGCGGCGTAGTGGCGGGCCGTGTTCTCCGCCACGGTGCGCCACGTGAACTTTTCCTGGACGCGCCGCCAGGCGGCCTCGCTCATGCGGGCGCGTGCCGCGTCGTTGTCCAGCAGTTCGGCGATGGCCGCGGCGAGCGCTTCCGCGTCACCAGGCGGGACGAGGCGGCCTGCCCCGTCGTCTCCCACCACTTCGGGCAGGGCGCCCGCTCGGCTGGCGACGAGCGGCGTCGCCGTGGCCATGGCTTCCACTGCGGGCAGGGAGAAGCCTTCGTACAGCGAGGGGATCACCGCGATCTGGGCGCTGGAGAGAAGGCAGGCGAGCTCGGTCTCGTCGATCCCGCTGACGAAGGTGACACGGTCGTGCAGCGACAGTTCGTCGACGAGCTGTTCGGTGGGGCCGCCCGGCTGGGGTTTGCTGACGACCGTCAGTTCGATGTCCCGTTCGGTGGCGAGTTTGGCGACGGCCCGCAGCAGGACGGCGACGCCTTTGAGTGGACTGTCGGCGCTGGCCACGCAGACGATCCGGCCGGGTACGCGGGTGATGTCGGGGCGCGGGTGGAAGACTCTGGTGTCCACCCCGAGCGGGACCACGTTGATCACCGAGGGGCGGACCCGGAATTCGCGGGCCACGTCGTCCGCAGAGGACTGGGAGGGCACCAGGATGGACCGCAGCCGCCGGGCGACCCGGCCCTGCATGGTGACGAAGCTGTACCAGCGGCGTTTGGACCAGCGCTGCCAGCCGGTGGCGGACTCCAGTTCGATGCGGCGGTCCACGGTGATCGGGTGGTGGATGGTGGTGACGGTGGGCAGGATCGCCTGAATGCCGAGGAGGCCGTATCCCAGTGTCTGGTTGTCGTGGACCACGTCGAATTCGTGGCGGCGGGCCCGCAGTTCCCGGAAGGCGCGCAGGGAGAAGGTGAGCGGTTCCGGGAAGCCCGCGGTCCACATGGTCGCGACTTCCAGCGCGTCGATCCAGTCCCGCCATTCGCGCATCGGCGGCGCCTGGAAGGGGTGCTCGTCGTTGTACAGGTCCAGGCTGGGGACCGGGTCGAGGGTGACACCGTCGTCGAGCACGGGGTAGGGCTGGCCGGACAGGACGCGCACATGGTGTCCGAGCGCGGCGAGTTCGCGGGAGAGGTGCCGGACGTAGACACCTTGGCCGCCGCAGTGGGGCTTGCTGCGGTAGGAGAGCAGGGCAATGCGCAGAGGACGGTCAAGAGGCATGGGAACCCATCACAGGCGAGGAGGCGCGGGTCAACCCGCGGGTAGCGGGCTGGTCCGCGTACTCACGATGGCGGTGGAGTCGCTCAGGGCAGCGGGGACGTCGGGCGGTTTCGGGATGCGGTGCGGTTGCTTCTCGTTCCGACATTGTTGATAACCCACCTGTCCGTCACCCGCCTCGCATATTACCCACCAGTTCGCTTGCGGATCTTTTCCGGGGGTACGGGACCACCGGCCGCCGCAGGGGCGAGCGTATTCATTCGATCACACATAGCGACGACTGTCGGGGATTTTCCGGGAGGAACCCCGCACATGCCACACGGGGGCGGCCTGGACCTCCAGGCCGCCCCCGTGGAGATGCGGGCGCGTCAGCGGTTGCCGTGCAAGCCGAGGAGCCCCAGGACTCCTTCGAGGAGCGAGATCACGCCGCTTCCCGGGCGGCGCGGCGGCGGGTCTTCCTGGGCGGGCTGGGCGGGAGCCGGTGCCGGCGCGGGGGCGGCAGGCGCCGTGGGAGCAGGCTGGGGCTGACTGGCCGGTTCCTCGCGCGGTGCCGGGGCAGGCTGCTGCGGAGCAGGCGCGGGAGGGTCGACCGTTGCCGCGTCTTCGCTGGCAGGAGGCGCTGGGTCGGGCTCTGCTGGCGGGGCGGCGGGTTCGGCAGTGTCGTCCTCGACGCTGTCCGGTGCCACCGGTTCGACGGGTTCTTCCGGTGTGGGCTCCAGTGTCGGCTCGGTGAGTTCGATGGAAGGCACCTTGCCCGTGTCCGGGGCGGCGCTCGCGGGGACGTGATCGGACATGGGGGCGACACTCACCCCGTCCACCGGGGGCGGGGTCCCGGCCGCGGTTCCGTTCCCGGGCCGGTTCGTGAACGCGCCCAGGCCCCACAGGCTGAATGCGACCAGCGCGGTGACGAGACCGGCGGTGGCGGGAACCAGCCAGCCGGAGAGCCGGTGCGGCTCCCCTGCAGTAGCGCTGTCCGTGGTTCCGGGCTCGACGGCAGCCGGGGAGGCGTTCGCCTCAGGTGCGGAGGCCGCGGGGACGGCCGCGTCGGCCTGGACGGGCTCGGCTGCCTCCGCTTCCGCGCCGCGCGCCCCCGGCAGCGGGAAGCCGTTGGCTCCGAGCGGGCAGAGCAGGGCAGCAGCCTGCTCCCGCCGCGTGATTGCGGTGGCGTCCGAACAGTCGGCGATGACTCGGGCGCGCAGGGAACGCGGCGGGCCGGGCAGCGCGATAGAGCTCACGACCAGGGGAATGTCCGCGATGAACCACCGGGATCCTGGACTGCCGCCGGGCTGCTGCTCGGTGAGCAGGTCTGCGGCCTGCTGGGCTGCGGAGCGGCAGAGGTCGCTCACCGTTTCAGGGTCGAGGCCGAGGACGGCAGCGATCTGGGTGTGGGTCAGCCCGTGCCGCAGGGAGAGCTCCAGCAGTTCCCGCTGGCTGGGGAGGAGGGCGCTCAGCGCGGCAACGAAAGGCTGCTGCTCACTGTGGACGGTGAGGTGCGCATACGCGGGCTGCGCGGCGAATCCATGCCGCTCGCAGGCGGCCCGGGCGAGCGCGAACAGCCAGGCCCGGAACAGGTCAGGATCGGACAGGCGGGGGAGGAGTTCGACGGCAGCCAGGAAGGTTTCGTAGACGGCTTCCGCCGCAGCATCCTCCTGCTCGGCGCCGAGCAGGGTCCAGCAGTAGCGGTAGAGCGCGGGTGCGAAAGCGTCGTAGCACCGTTCGTACCCTTCGCCCTGCCGCAGCAGCAGGGCGAACGCGTGGTCTTCGCTGATCTGCTGACGCTCCGGTCTCTGCGGCGCTGTCAAGGCCCCTCCGCTTGGATCGTTTCCCCTCACGCCTTCAGGTGTTACGGTCCGGCTCTAACCGCGGAAACTGAAGGTTGTTTGAGACGGTAGCGGACAAGGGCGGCATTGTCTTGGTTTCGTGGAATATTTGCCCAAAAAGGATGATGCGGGGGAGTGCCGCGGAAAAGCCAGTGGGATCCGGACGATTTCCACCGGATCCCACGTGGCTGGAGGGTTTTATTCGCCGCCGCGCGACGGTGAACCGATCGCGATCATGCGCTCCACCGAGGCGCGGGCCCGGGCTGCCACATCCTCGGGAACGGTGATTTCCGTGGTCCCGTCCCGCAGGGACGCCAACAGCTTTTCCGCGGTGATCATCTTCATGTAGTGGCACTCGGCGCGCGAGTTCACCGGTTCGAACACGGTCGACGGGTTGGCGGCGCGCAACTGGTGCAGCATGCCGGTCTCGGTCGCGATGAGGACCTTGCGTGCGGTGGTCTTCTCAGCGGCGCGCAGCATGCCTCCGGTGGAGAGCACTTTGACCCGCTCTTCAGGCACCATGCCGGAGGAAGCCAGGTAGAGCGCCGAGGTCGCGCAGCCGCATTCGGGGTGCACGTAGAGTTCGGCGTCGGGCTCGGCTTCGACCCGCTGCCGCAGGGTGTGGCCGTCGATCCCGGCGTGCACGTGGCATTCGCCCATCCACACGTGGATGTTGTCCCGGCCGGTGACCCGTTTGACGTGGGCGCCGAGGAACTGGTCGGGCAGGAAGAGGATCTCCCGGTCTTCGGGGATGGACCGGATGACGTCAGCCGCGTTGGAGGAGGTGCAGCAGATGTCGACCTCGGCTTTGACCGCGGCGGTGGTGTTGACGTAGGCGACCGCGACGGCGTCGGGGTGCTCGGCGCGCCACGCCCGGACGTCTTCGGCGGTGATCGTGTCCGCCAGGGAGCACCCGGCCGCGGGGTCGGGGAGCAGGACGGTTTTCTCCGGGGAGAGCAGTTTGGCGGTTTCCGCCATGAAGTGCACGCCGCAGAAAACGATGGTGCTCGCCTCAACGGTGGCTGCCAGGCGGGAGAGGGCCAGGGAGTCACCGGTGTAGTCGGCGACGTCCTGGATTTCGGGGCGCTGGTAGTTGTGCGCGAGGATGACCGCGTCGCGTTCCTTCGCTAGGCGGCGGACCTCGGCGGCCCACTCCTGTCGGGTCATCGTGTCCGCGGAGGTGGTGACCGTTGCCATGTCGGTGCTTCTTCCTTCAGATGGACCGGGGAACTGCCCGTTCGGGCAGGTGGGGTTCCGGTGGGTCGGCTAGTTTTTGTCTCATAGGCAAAAACTCAAGGCAGCCTAACATGATTCCCAATGGACAAAAGGAAGCGGGGGTGGAGTATGGACGGGGTCGGAGCAGATCCCGCGAATCTCGCCCAGGTGCGGCACCCAACTGAGAACACGTCCGGGACCGCCCACGAGGTGCTCGCTGTTGTCTTCCAGATCCGCCAGGACCGCCTCTGCGTCCTCATCTGGCAGCGCGGCCGTCCCCCCTACGAAGGGCTGTGGGCACTGCCCGGCGGCAGGCTCGGCGCCACCGAAGGCCTCGGCGAGTCGATCCGCCGCCAGCTCGCGCAAAAAGTCGACGTGCGGGAACTCGCCCACTTGGAACAGCTGCAAACCTGGGGCGACCCGAACCGCCACCCCCTCGGCCGCGTGGTGGCCACCGCTTATCTAGGGCTCGTACCCGCCGGGATCGACCCGCTCATTCCAGACGACACCCAGTGGTTCCCGGTGACCGACCTGCCGCCTATGGCCTTCGACCATGCGGCCATGGTGGGCGCGGCCCGGCAGCGGCTGCGCGCCAAACTCTCCTACACCAACATCGGATTCGCGCTCGCCCCACCGGAATTCACGATATCCGAGCTCTCCCGCTACTACCGGGCTGCCTTGGGGCACGACGTCACAGCCACCAACCTGCGGCGGATCCTGCTCCGCCGGGGGCAGATCGAAGAGACCGGGAGAAGCGTGCCCTCGGGACGGCTCGGAGGCCGCCCAGCCGCACTCTTCCGCTTCCGCACCCGCACGCTGGAGATCACCGACGCTTTCGCGGTGCTCCGCCCGCCGACGTGACCCCGCCACGCCTCGCCCCCACCAAGCGTGGGAAAAGCGTTGTGTTAGCGTCCCCTTTGTGATGATTCGCAGCGTGGTTTTCGACGTCGGCGAGACCCTCATCGACGAGACCCGGATCTTCGGCCGCTGGGCTGACCGGCTCGGAGTCCCCCGCCTCGCCTTCTTCGGCACCCTGGGCGGGGTGCTTGCCGAAGGCCGCCCGATGCTTGACGCCTTCCGGCTCGTCAAACCCGATTTCGACCTGGAAGCCGAACTCGAGGCGTGGCAGCGGGACGAACCCCACTCGCTGCGAGAGAACTTCGACGAGGCCGACCTCTACCCTGATGCCCGCCCCACCCTGGAACGCCTGCGCGGACTCGGCCTGCGGGTGATCATCGCGGGCAACCAGCCTCCCCAAGCCGCGGACGCGCTGCGTGCCATGGACCTGCCGGCGGAAGGCATCTACGTCTCCGCCCAATGGGGAGTGGCGAAACCGGAACGGGAGTTCTTCACCCGCGTGATCGACGTAGCCGGGGTGCCCGCCGAGGAGATCCTCTACGTGGGCGACCGCGTCGACAACGACGTGATCCCGGCCCGGGCGTCCGGGCTGCGCACCGCCCTGGTGCGCCGCGGCCCCTGGGGCTACCTGCACGCGGAACGCCCCGAAGCCGCCCAAGCCGACGTGATCGTGTCCAGCCTGACCGAACTCACCGAGTGGCTGACCGTGCGGCTCGCCCGCCCCTAGCAGCAGGGACGCCTGCCGTGGGTCCCGGCGCACCGGCCGAGCCGGGACAAGCGGGGACGCCCGCCCCGGCTGATAGCCAGCGGCCAGTGCGCCGCCCTCAGCCCAACGTCCGGTAGCGGCTGGTGTAGCGGATCAGCGGGCCGTCCGCCCCGCCCGTCACCGGGGGAAGAGCCAGCACCGAGGCGAGGTAGATCGTGTGGTCCCCGGCCACGACCCGCTGGCTCACCTCGCACTCCAACGCGGCAACCGCGGTGGTCAGCACGAGCGCGCCGGTGTGCTCCCCCCGCTGGTGCGGTTCAGCGGCCAGCAGCAGGCGCGCACTGGGGCGCCCCGCGGCAGCGAACCGGCCCGCAAGAGCTTTCTGCCGGGCGCTCAGCACATTCACCGCGAACCGGCCGCGGCGGTCGATCACCTCGGCCAGATAGCTGGTCGACGTGATGCTCACCATGACGAGCGGCGGCTCCACGGAGATCGACGCGAACGCGGTGATCGTGCTGCCGATGTCGTCCCGGCCGTCCGCCACCGTCACCACCGTCACCCCGGTGGCGAAATGGGCCAGCGCCTCGGTGAACTCCCCGGCACTGATCACCGGATCTCCCACGTGCCCGGCATCACCAGCGGCCCCGCCGCCGGCAGGCCCAGACGTGCCGACAGTTCCGCCAGCGGCCCCCACCCGCTCAACCGCAACTGTGCCTGAGCGGTCCGGTCCTCACTGGACTCCGCCGGAATCAGACGCTCGAGCGGACCCAGCTGGGGGAAGTGCCGCACCGGAGCGGACGGAGGCAGCCCACCCCGGTCCCGTGCGATGCGGATCGCGGTCTCCAATCCGCCGACCTCGTCCACCAGGCCCCGCTCGCACGCGTCCTGACCAGTCCAGATCCGGCCCTTGGCCACCTCGTGGACCTGGTCGCGGGTCATCTTCCGGCCCTCAGCGACCTTGCCCACGAAGTCGTCGTAGATGTGGTCGAGCATCGTGTTGACGCGCTCCCACTCGGACTCGCTGAACGGGCGGTTCGGGCTGAACATGCCCGCGTGGTTGCCACTGTCGATCCAGTCGCTGGTGACCCCGAGCTTGGCGAGCATGGTCGACAGCACGGCCTTGCCGACCACCACACCGATCGACCCGGTGATCGTCCCCGGCTGCGCGATGATGACGTCAGCACCCGCGGCAATGAAGTAGCCGCCCGACCCGGCGACGTCGCCCATCGACACCACGACCGGGGTACCCGCCTGGCTGGTCAGCACCACTTCGCGCCAGATCACATCGGACGCGGTGTAGGAGCCGCCCGGGCTGTTCACCCGGAACACTACGGCGCGGACGTTCGGGTCCTTGCGGGCCGCGCGGAACGCTGCGGCCACCGTGTCCGAACCCATGACTGCGCCCCCGCCCAGCGGTGAGCGGCGGCTCCGCCCAGTGACGATCTGCCCCACCCCGGAGATGAGGGCCACATATCCGCTGCGCTGCGCGACCGACACGCGGTCGGCCAGGGACCGGGTCCGCTGGTAGCGGGAGACGTACTGCAAGTGGGCGGGAGTGCCGTCGGCGGAGTAGCGGTCCAGCAGGTCGGAGTAGATCTCGTCCCGGTAGGCGACCTTGTCGACGAGGCCCGCTTCCACCGCCTCGGTGGCGAGGAACGGCCCCTGGTCGATGAGCTCGCGCACCCGCTCCTCGGACAAGTCACGGCCGCTGCTGATCCCCGCCACCAACTGCTCGGTGAGGGATTCCACGATGCGGCCGCTCGCCTCCCGGTGCGCGTCGGTGAAACCGCGCTCCGTGAACATGTTGAGCGCGGTCTTGTACTCGTGCCGGGCGCCGCCCTGGTAGTCGACACCGAGCTTCTCCAGGGCCTCGGCGAAGAACAGGTTCTCCACCCGCAGCCCGGTCAGCCCCACCGAACCGGAAGGCAGCAGCGCGATCTCGTCGAACGCGGTGGCCAGATAGTAGGGGAGCGAACCGGGGCCGAACTCTCCGAACGACTCGCTCCACGCCACCGTGTGCTTGCCTGCCCGGCGGAACATGGCTACGGCCTGGCGCAGCTCCTGCACCAGGGCCATGCCCAGCGACTGGGAGCCGATCTTGACGATCAAGGCTTTGACCCGGGGGTCGTGGGCCCCGCGCCGAATGCCTTCGACGATGTCGAACAGCCGTTGCCGCCGCATCGCCATGATCTGGCTGAGGGGGTCACCCGGCGGTTCGTCAATCATCCCCTCCGTCAGGTCCAATTCCAGGACCAGCGGGGCAGTGCGCCGACGCCGGATTGTGGTCAGAGGGTCGAACAGCTTTGCGGCATCCACCATGCCCCTCAGCCTAGACGAGCATTTCCCCTCAGGGATTCCCGCGCACAAAACGGAAATCCCGCCTGTCCGTTACCGGTCACCCGTGCATGGCGCGGACCAGGGAGCCTCGGGAGTCGTCGTTGTCCAGCGACCACAGGCTCAACCCGCCCAGCCCCAGGTCTTTGGCGTAGGCGGCTTTCATCCGGATGATTTCCGGGTCGTCGTAGCTCCAGAACTCGTTCCCGTCGTACAGCCACAGCGCCCCGTACTCCCGGTCGCGGAACCGCCGCCCGGGGCGGCGCGCCAAGGTCTTGTAGTCTTCGTCCCCCGGCTCCCAGGTGCCGGGGGCGACTTCCCGGGCTCGTTGGTAGAGGCCGTTGCGGCGGCCGCGGGGCACCCCGCGCCAGCCCCGACCGAAGCCGGGCACGCTGATCACCAGCTTCTCCGGGGGAACCCCCATTTCCAGGTAGGTAACTACGCCGACGTCCAGGCTGAGTTTGCGGGGCGAAGGGTCATCCGGGGGCGTGTACAACTGGGACGCGTGGTTCGTGGTCAGGTCCCAGTCGCCGTTGAAGTCGTAGCCCTGGACGATCCCGAAATCCAGGTAGTCGAAGAGCTCCGGTTCGATCCCTGCCGCGGCCCGCTCCGGGTCGGCGGGCAGGTAGGCGCTGATCTCCACGGGGCGGCCAGTCCGGGCCGTGAACGCGTCCAACTGGCGGCGGGTCTCGGCGACGAGCAGCGTGTAGTTGCGCCGGTCTTCTGCCCGGACCACGTTGTGCTCGTGGCCCGGGGACCCTGGCCACTCCCAGTCGAAGTCGACATAGTCGAAGATTCCCGCCGCCACCCCGGGGCCGCCCTGGGGCTCGCCCGGCAGGATGGGGAGATTGCCGTCGAAGTAGAGGGAGACCAGGGAAGAAGCGAACGCGGCCCGTGACGCGGGGGTGCGTGCGGCGTTGGAAAAGTAGCGGGAGGCGTTCCAGCCGCCGAAGGAGATCCCCACCTTGAGGTGCCGGTGCCGTTTCTTCAGTTTCCGGAGCTGGTTAAAGTTTCCGGCCAGGGGCTGTTCATAGGAATCGCCCCGGCCGTCTACGCTTTGCGCAGTGCTGAACCGACATTGGTAGTCCGCCCAGGCGTCCCCGGTCGCCTCGTCGGTCATGACACAGACGCCTTTCTCGTCCAGCTCGCCGAAAGCGTAGGTGAGGTGGGTGAGTTTGGCTGCCTGTCCGCTGGAGTGGACGTCACGGAGAAAGTAGTGACGGTCGTAGATACCCCATTGGGGAAAGTAGCCGATGATACGCACCGGGGGTCCTCTCGCATCTGGGCGGTCGGTGTCACAGAGTGTGGCGCAGAACGTCAGATTCGCCCGCTATCGTCGTTGAGGTCAAGCGTGTAGAGAAGGGAATCGCATGTCCGGCATCCCCAGCCGATCGCGGTTCGAAGCCCCTCGGAGACGTCTCCCCGTCCGCCTGATGGCGGCTTTGGCCGCCGGAGCCCTGGCAATGACGGGGTGCAGCGACGACTCCGACTCGGCCTCGTCGGAGCGTCCCCCCGTTCCCGAACCGGAGGCCACCTACGGCGGTGTCCTCGAAGCTGCCGAGGCGCCCGCACCCGCGGGGTTCACCCAGCTCAACATTGAGGGCGTCAAGATCAACGCGCCCCAGGGGTGGGAGGTCGACCAGGGGGAGGGAATGCTGTGCATGCGGCCCCCCGGTCAGGACACGTGCGGCTACGGCGCGGTCGAGGTACGGCCCAAAGCCGCCCAGCGGCACCCCGACAACTGGCCGAAACGAGACAGTTCCTTCCACAAGGACGACGGGTGGGCCGCGGATCCCACGACCTGCCGCAGCCTCACCACCGCCGAGGCAGGCAACGTCGGCATCAAAGAGTCCACGCTGCACCTGATCGGCGACGGGCTGACCACCCACGCCGACGGGCTGAAGTCGCACTACTCCACCTGGAAGGTGACGTGCGAGAACGACGACACCTTCGAGGTGCGGCTGTGGTTCCTCCCGGAAAGCGACGTCCTCGTCTACGTCTGGTCGGTGGACCAGCGCTACGACAGCCTCTACCTCACCATCGCCGAGTCGATGGACGTCACCGAGTACAAGCAGCGCATCAGAGAAGAAGAGGAACGGCGCAACAGAGACCGGGACCGGGACAACGACCGGGACCAGGACCAGGGTGACAACCAGGACGACGACTGACGGGCATGCCACCGCTGGAGGTCTCCGGGACGGGAGGCGGCGGGCAGCCCGGACGCGGACAAGGGACGCGCCCGGGGCTCACGTCCCGTCGAACACCAGCCAGGACACCCCCAGCGGCGGGTAGGTCACCAGAGCGGAAGCGGGCTGGCCCTGCCACGGCGTCTCCTCGGAGGCCTCGATGATCCCCGGCTGCGAGACGCCGCTGCCGCCGTAAAGCACGGCGTCCGTGTTGAGGATCTCCCGCCACCGGCCCGCATAGGGCAGGCCGACCCGGCGCTCCGGGTGCGGGCGGCCGCTGAAGTTCACGAGGCAGGCCAGGACCGACCCGTCGTCTCCCCACCGCAGAAACGACAGCGTGTTGCCGCTCGCGTCACCGCCGTCCAACCAGGTGAACCCCTCCGGGACCGTGTCTTGGCTCCACAGCGCCCGCGTGTTCCGGTACAGCCGGTTGAGGTCGGCGACGAGCCGGCGCATCCCGGCATGGTGGGGGTAGCGCAGCAGCCACCACTGCACCCCGGCGTCGTGCGACCACTCGTCGCCTTGGGCGATCTCGTTGCCCATGAACAGGAGCTGTTTGCCTGGGTGCGCCCACATGTAGGCCAGGAGCGCCCGCAGGTTCGCGCAGCGCTGCCACTCGTTCCCCGGCATCTTGTACAGCAGCGACCTCTTGCCGTGCACGACTTCGTCGTGGGAGAGCGGCAGCACATAGTTCTCGCTGTAGGCGTACACCATGGAGAAGGTGACTTCGTTGTGGTGGTACTGCCGGTGGACGGGGTCGTGCTGCAGGTAGGACAGGGTGTCGTGCATCCACCCCATGTTCCACTTGAACCCGAAGCCGAGCCCTCCCGTATCGGTGCTGCGGGTCACCCCGGGCCAGGCGGTGGATTCCTCGGCGATCATCGCGATTCCGGGGTTGCGGCGGTAGGCGGTGGCGTTGAGCTCCCGCAGGAAGTCGATGGCATCCAGGTTCTCCCGCCCGCCGTAGGCGTTGGGCTCCCACTGGCCGGACTCCCGGGAGTAGTCCAGGTAGAGCATGGAAGCCACCGCGTCCACGCGCAGCCCGTCGATGTGGAACTCTTCCAGCCAGAACAGTGCGTTGGCGACCAGAAAGTTGCGGACCTCGGTGCGGCCGTAGTTGAAGATCAGCGTGTCCCAGTCGGGGTGGATGCCGCGGCGCGGGTCCGGGTGCTCGTACAGGGCGGTGCCGTCGAAGCGGGATAGCGCCCAGTCGTCTTTCGGGAAGTGCGCGGGCACCCAGTCCAGGAACACCCCGATCCCCGCCTGGTGGAGGCGGTCGACCAGGTACCGGAAGTCGTCGGGGGAGCCGAACCGGGCGGTGGGCGCGTAATAGGAGGTGACCTGGTAGCCCCACGAGCCGCCGAACGGGTGCTCCGCGACCGGCAGGAATTCCACGTGCGTGAACCCCAGCTCGCGGACGTAGTCCACGAGCTGGTCGGCAAGCTCCCGGTAGGACAGGCCGGGCCGCCACGAACCGAGGTGCACCTCGTAGATGCTCATCGGCTTGCGGTGCAGGTCAGCGGCGGCGCGCTGCGTCAGCCACTCGTCGTCCTGCCAGGTGTAGCGGGAGGTGAACACCACGGACGCGGTCTCTGGCGGCGCCTGGGTGGCGAACGCCACCGGGTCGGCTTTCTCCCGCCACACTCCGTCGGCGCCGAGCACCTGGTACTTGTACCGGGTACCGTCGCCGACCCCGGGGATGAACAGCTCCCACACCCCGCAGGAGCCGAGCGAACGCATGGGGTGCCCAGTGCCGTCCCAGTGGTTGAAGTCCCCAATCACCCGTACCCCGCGGGCGTTGGGCGCCCACACGGTGAACGCGGTCCCTTCCGTGTCGCCCAGGACAGAAGGGAAGCGTTTGGTGTGCGCGCCGAGCACGCGCCACAGTTCTTCGTGCCGCCCTTCCTGGATGAGGTGGATGTCGAGCTCTCCGAGAGTGGGCAGGTGCCGGTAGGGGTCGTCCACGGTGAGCTCGGTGCCGTCGTCGTAGCGCACCACCAGCCGGTAGTCGGGGACTTCGGCACCCGGAACCACCCCGGCGAACACGCCTTTGTGCAGGTGGGGAAGTTCGACCCGGCTGCCGTTGGCGAGGAGCACGTGCACGGAGCGGGCGAGCGGGCGCAAGGCACGCACCCACACCCCTTCCGGGCCGGGATGCGCGCCGAGCAGGGCGTGCGGGTTGTGGTGGGTGCCAGCGACCAGGGCGTCGATTTCAGCGAGGAGTGCGTTGGTCATCGGATATCCGTACCGGTTGCAGGGTTGCGGGCAGGACAGGCCAGCGGGTTGGCGGACTGCAGGCCGGGCGGTCACCCGGTCAGCGCCGTGATCGAGTCCAGCGGAATACTGATCCAGTGCGGCCGGTGGCGGGCCTCGTACAGGACTTCGTAGACCGCCTTGTCGTATTCGAACGCGCGCAGCACCACCTGGTGCAGGTCCGGATCGATCCCGCCGCCGCGGGTGTATCCCGCGCAGAACGCTTCCCGGTTGCGCTGCGCCCACGCCCGTGCCGCGGTGACCAGGGCGGGGTTGTCGGTGCGGCCGACGAGCTGGTACCGGGCCGCGTAGTCGAAGGACCGCAGCATGCCGGCGACGTCCCGCAGCGGGCTGCTGAGCTTCTGCCGTTCGCTGACCGGCACCGCGGGTTCGCCTTCGAAGTCCAACAGCACCCATCCCGCGTCGGTGCGGACCACCTGGCCCAGGTGGTAGTCCCCGTGGATGCGTTGGACCGGCAGGTCGGTGCTGGTGTTGCCCAAGGCTTCGAACGCCGAGTACAGCGTCTCCGCGTACGGGGCAAGCTCCGGGACTTCGTCCACCGCGGTGTGCAGCCGCGCCATCATGGTGGCGGCCAGGTGGGCTTGGCCTTCCGGGCTGAGCACGCCCGTGGGCAGGACCCGGGCCAGGTCTCGGTGGACGGCAGCGGTCGCCGCCCCCAGCCGTTGGGCTTCCCCGGCGAAGTCGCCGCCCGCCTCGCTGGGCGCCAGCTCCGGGGAAGCGTAGAGGTCGCGCACGCTGGTGGCGGCCAGCACCCACCCGTCGGTGGCGCTGCGCAGATACGTCTGCAGCATCGCCAGCGTCGTCGGCACGGTGCGCCCGCTGGCCGGGTCGACCAGGTCGACGTCGATCCAGCCGTGCGGCCGCGCAATGTGCGGCGAGTCCACTGTGGCCAGCGCAGACGTCAACTCCAGGTCGGGGTTGGTCCCGGGCCACAGCCGCCGGAACATTTTCAGCACGTACTCTTCGCCGTAGACGAGGCTGGTGTTGGACTGCTCCCCGGTGATGACGAGGCTGCGCAGCCCGGTGCGCACCTCGGTTCCGGGGGCAGCGCGGAAACGCACCGCGCCGACGTCCCGGTTCTCCGCGATCCAGCTCAGCAGGTGCCCGGTCATGGCCGCGTCGTGCGCGGCGTCGTAGACGACCACGGGTGCCGGACTGTCCAGGTCGGCGGGGGCCGGGCAGGTGCCGATGACAGCGTGGACGAGTTCGTCCGGGACCGCTCCAACGGCTCTCATCCCGAGAAGTACCTGGTAGCGGTCGGTTCTGCTGCCTTGGACGACCTCGGCTACGAGCAGGCGCAGCCCGGGAAGGCCGGGCAGCAGGATGTGGTCGGAGTCGATTCGCAGCGTGTCGATAGCCGTCCCCTTGCCCGCGAACCAGCGCTGGGCGGGCAGCCACGTAGCCAGGAGCTCCTCGAGCTGAGTCATGACAGATCGATCCGTTTCTCCTCAGGACCGCTGGGTCGGGTCGGACGCGGGACGGTCTGCCGGAGCAGGAGGCTGCGGGGCTGCGGGGACGGTGGTGACGGGCTGGGCGAGCGGCTGCTCTTCGGCGACGGGCGGAAGCTGGAACCAGTAGAAGCCGTGCCCGGGGAGAGTCAGCAGGTAGGGCAGTTCCCCGATGGGCGGGAAGTGCACTCCCCCCGTGCATTCGATCGGGGTGATCCCTTCGAAGCGGCGGAGGTCCAGTTCCACCGGTTGGGGAAACCGGGACAGGTTGTTGACGCACAGCATCCGGTCGTCGCCGTATTCGCGCACGAACGCGAACACGCTGGGGTTGCTCGCGTGGAGTTCGGTGAAGTCCCCCGTCCCGAACACCGGGTGCTGCTTGCGGATCTGGATCATGTTGCGGGTCCAGTTCAGCAGCGAGTTCGGGTTGTTCTGCTGTGCTTCGACGTTGATCGCCTGGTACCCGTAGATCGGGTCCATGATCACCGGCAGGTAGAGGCGGCCCGGGTCGCAGCGGGAGAATCCGGCGTTGCGGTCCGGGGTCCACTGCATGGGGGTGCGCACGCTGTCGCGGTCCCCCAGCCAGATGTTGTCGCCCATCCCGATCTCGTCGCCGTAGTAGAGCACCGGGGAGCCGGGCAGCGACAGCAGCAGCGCGGTGAACAGTTTGATCTGGTTGAGGTCGTTTTCCAGGAGGGGTGCCAGCCGGCGGCGGATCCCCATGTTGGCGCGCATCCGCGGGTCTTTGGCGTATTCGGAGTACATGTAGTCCCGCTCTTCATCGCTGACCATCTCCAAGGTCAGCTCGTCGTGGTTGCGCAGGAAGATCGCCCACTGGCAGTTGCGCGGAATAGGCGGGGTCTGCGCGAGGATTTCCGAGATGGGGTAGCGCTGTTCGCGCCGGACCGCCATGAACATGCGCGGCATCAGCGGGAAGTGGAAGTTCATGTGGCATTCGTCGCCGCCGGATTCGTAGTCGCCGAAGTAGTCGACGACGTCGGCGGGCCACTGGTTGGCTTCGCTGAGCAGGACCCGGTCGGGGTAGAGCCGGTCGACTTCGGCGCGGATGCGTTTGAGGAACTCGTGGGTCTCCTTGAGGTTCTCGCAGTTCGTGCCTTCCCGCTCGTACAGGTAGGGCACGGCGTCCAAGCGGAAACCGTCGATGCCAAGGTCCAGCCAGAACCGCATCACTTCGAGGATGGCGTCCTGGACGTCCGGGTTCTCGAAGTTGAGGTCGGGCTGGTGGGAGAAGAAGCGGTGCCAGTAGTACTGTCCGCGCACTTCGTCGTAGGTCCAGTTGGACTGCTCGGTGTCGATGAAGATGATGCGCGCGTCGCTGTAGCGTTCCGTGGTGTCCGACCAGACGTAGAAGTTGCCGTACGGTCCGTCGGGGTCGTGCCGGGAGGCTTGGAACCACGGGTGCTGGTCGCTGGTGTGGTTCATGACCAGGTCGGTGATGACCCGGATGCCCCGCTGGTGGGCTTTTTCGACGAGTTCCACGAAGTCGGAGATCCGGCCGAACTCGGGCAGGATCTTCATGTAGTCGGAGACGTCGTAGCCGCCGTCGCGGAGCGGGGACTCGTAGATCGGCAGCAGCCAGAGGCAGTCGATGCCGAGCCACTGCAGGTAGTCCAGTTTTTCGATGAGGCCCCGCAAGTCGCCGGTGCCGTCCCCGTTGGAGTCGTAGAAGCCGCGGACGAGGACTTCGTAGAACACCGCGTGCTTGTACCAGTAGGGGTCGCGCGGCTTTGCGTGGGTGAACGTGTCGGGAACGGACCCGGTCGGCGTCGGGCGGGCACCAGGAGCCGGCTGTGTGGTCATCGACTTCTCCACCAGGGTTGGCTGTCCACTGTGTTCTCGCAGGACCCCGGGTGCGGGGCCGGGGTCTTAGGCCGGGGCGACGGTGAATATGTGAGCGGTCTGCACGTGCGGGTCGAGCCGGACGTAGTTGGCCTCTACCCAGTGATACGAGTGCCCCGACAACTGGTCTGTGACGGTGATGTGGTCGCCGGGGGCGAAGCCGAGCGCAGGCATGTCCAGCCACACTGTCGCCTCCCGTGTGTGGTGGGGGTCGAGGTTCGCGACGACCAGGATGGTGTCGTCAGCTCCGTGGTTGGCTCCGGCCAGCCGTTTGGAGTAGCAGATGATTTCCGGCTGGTCGGCGTAGTGGAACCGCAGGTTGCGCAGCTCTTGGAGCGCGGGATGGCTGCGCCGCAGGGAGTTGAGTTTGCGGATCAGCGGGGTGATGGTGATCCCGGCGGCCTCCGCTGCCTCCCAGTCGCGGGGCTTGTACTGGTACTTCTCCGAGTCGAGGTACTCTTCGCTGCCGGGTTTGAGCGCGCGGTTCTCGCACAGCTCGTACCCGGAGTACATGCCCCACGTGGGGGAGAGCGTGGCGGCGAGGATCGCCCGGACTTCGAAGGCCGGACGTCCCCCGTGCTGCAGGTAGGCGTGGAGGATGTCGGGCGTGTTGACGAAGAAGTTCGGGCGCATGTACGCGGCCGCTTCGCCGGTGAGCTCGGTGAGGTACTCCTCCAGCTCCTGCTTGGTGTTGCGCCAGGTGAAGTACGTGTAGGACTGGTGGAATCCGATCTTGGCGAGGGTGTGCATCATCGCGGGCCGGGTGAACGCTTCGGATAGGAAGATGACATCGGGGTCGGTTGCGGCGATGTCGGCCAGGAGCCGTTCCCAGAACGCCACCGGTTTGGTGTGCGGGTTGTCGACGCGGAAGATGCGCACCCCGTGGGACATCCAGTACCGCACGATGCGGCGCACTTCGGTGAAGATGCCCTCCGGGTCCTTGTCGAAGTTGATCGGGTAGATGTCCTGGTACTTCTTGGGCGGGTTCTCCGCATACGCGATCGACCCGTCGGCGCGGACCGTGAACCATTCGGGGTGTTCTTTGACCCACGGGTGGTCGGGCGACGCTTGGAGGGCCAGGTCCATGGCGATCTCCAAGCCGAGTTCGCGGGCGCGGGCCACGAAGGCGTCGAAGTCGTCGATGGTGCCCAGGTCCGGGTGGATCGCGTCGTGCCCGCCTTCGTGGGAGCCGATGGCCCACACGGATCCGGGGTCGCCCGGCTGGGCCACGGTCGAGTTGTTCCGTCCTTTGCGGAACGAGTAGCCGACCGGGTGGATGGGCGGAATGTAGACGACGTCGAACCCCATGTCGGCGATGGCGGGCAGCCGGCGGGCGGCGGTGGCGAAGGTCCCGGAGCGGGGTTCGCCGTCCTCGGTGTCGAGCACCGCGCCTTCGGACCGTGGGAAGAACTCGTACCAGGAGCCGAAGAGTGCGCGTCGGCGGCTCACCATGACGGGGAAGCGCTGCGACCGGGTGACGAGTTCCCGCAGTGGACGTTCAGCGAGCTCGTCGCGGACCAGGTCGGACAGGGCGAGGTCGAGGCGCTCGTGGGCGGAGCGGGACCCGTCGCGCATGGCTGCGGCGATCTCGGCGAGCGCGGGGCGTCGGGGCACCCGCCGGGCGGCGCGCTCGAGGAGACGCGCACCTTCTTCCAGCATCAGCTCGACGTCTTGGCCGGCAGGGATTTTGATGCGGGCGTCGTGGCACCAGGTCGCGTACGGGTCGCTCCACGCTTCGATAGCGAAGTGCCAGAGTCCTTCCGAGGTGACGGTGACCTCGGCTTCGTAGCGGTCCGTGCCCGGGGCGATCTCGCGGAGCGGGACGAGGGGCTGGCGCTGGCCTTCGGGAGTGTAGAGGACGACACCTGCGCCGAGCGCCTCATGCCCTTCACGGAACACGGTTGCGCGCACGGGAAAGGTCTCGCCGACGACGGCTTTGGCGGTGCCGATGTCGACGACCGGTGAGACGTCAAGGATGGGAAATCGTCCGATCACGGGTACACCATCGAAAGGTTGAGGTATGGGTGTTTTCTGTGGATTGGCATAGATGGTGAGGGACAACGGTGAATCGTGAATAGTGGAAGAGAGTAAAAATCTCTAAAAGGAGTATTTTGTGAGGAATCTGGATGAGTTGTCCCGATCGTTGCTGTCGGACTGAATTCCCCGTTCTCCGGCAGTCCGCAGCGAGGTATTTCTGTGAGGCTAGTCACAGGGCGATCGGGTGGACAAGAGGGACACTCGGAGGCGAGAGAAACAAAGACCAGGGAAGGGGCAAGAGGGGCACGGTGCTCGAAGTGCCCCACGCCACCTGCAGGTTTGGTGCAAACTAGGCGGGACAGTCGCGAGGAGATGAGAAACTCCTCGTCGCGGATACCAAGATCAGACTTGGAATTCTCGAAGGATTAAACCGCTTCTCCCAATGCGCCCCAATCCGCAGGGAAACCTTTGGCAAAAAATCCTTTTTCGGGGATTGGTTCACGGGGGAGGAAATGAAGACTACGCGTCTGCGGTGCAGCGGCGTGGAAGGCTCGCATACAGCCGTTCTGTTCGTTAGCCTCCCGATTCGTGAAGGCTATTCGTAGGTTTACCGTCCGTACCGTTCTGCCTGACGAGCTCGCTGCATTGTGCACCCTGGCCGCCAACCTGCGGTGGACGTGGCACGCCCCTACGCGCGCCGTATTCGCTGCGGTGGAGCCCCGCCTCTGGGAAGCCGTGGGCCGGGACCCCATCCGGCTGCTCGGAGAAGTCACCCCGGAACGGCTCCGGGGGCTCGCCGCCGACGCAGAGTTCCGCGCCCGGCTCGACGCAGCCGCCGCCGACCTCGACCGCTACCTCACCGCTCCGCTGTGGTACCAGCAGCTCACGGACAGCTCCGACACCCCGCCGCCGGCAGCGATCGCCTACTTCTCCGCCGAATACGGGCTCGACGCCACCCTGCCCCAGTACTCCGGCGGTCTGGGCATCCTCGCGGGAGACCACCTGAAAAGCGCCAGCGACCTGGGCATCCCCGTGATCGGCGTGGGACTGCTCTACCGGCACGGCTACTTCTCCCAGACCCTGTCGCCCGACGGATGGCAACTGGAGCGCTACCCCGAGATCGACCCGCACTGCCTGCCGATGACCCGCCTGGAGGACCGCGGCACCCCGGTGCGCATCACCGTCGACCTTCCCGAGAACCGCACGCTGACCGCGCACGTCTGGATCGTGCGGGTGGGCCGCGTGCCGCTGCTGCTGCTCGACACCTACCACGACGACAACGACCTCGACCTGCGCGGTGTCACCGACCGCCTCTACGGCGGCGGCACCGAGCAGCGGCTCCGCCAAGAACTGCTGCTCGGCATCGGCGGACTGCGCGCGGTCCGCGCCTACTGCCTGCGCACCGGGTATCCCGAGCCCGAGGTCTTCCACATGAACGAAGGGCACGCGGGATTCCTCGGCCTGGAACGGCTGCGCGAATACATCGAGACCGCAGGACTCGACTTCGACCAGGCGCTGGAAGCCACCCGGTCCGGAACCGTGTTCACCACCCACACCCCGGTGCCCGCCGGAATCGACCGGTTCCCCAAGGAACTCGTGGAACGCCACTTCAGCGGCCCGGTGGCGCTGCCCGGGCTCCCCGTGGAACGGGTGATGGCGCTCGGCGCCGAAACCTATCCGGGCGGCGACCCCAACGTGTTCAACATGGCTGTCATGGGTATGCGCCTCGCCCAGCGGGTCAACGGCGTCAGCGCCCTGCACGGCGCGGTCAGCCGGGAGATGTTCGGTGGACTGTGGCCGGGATTCGACGTCGACGAAGTGCCCATCACCTCCATCACCAACGGCGTGCACGCTGCGACCTGGATGGCAGAAGAAGCGTGGGACGCGGCACAGGCCATGGGCCTCGGCCTGGAAGAGCTCGAAACCCCCGCAGGCTGGCAGCGGCTGGTGGAACGGGACGCAGAAGAGCTCTGGCGGATGCGCCGCGCCCTGCGCGAACGGCTGATCATCGAGGCCCGCAAACGGCTCCGCGCCTCCTGGCGGCAGCGGGGGGCCACCGACGCGGAACTCGCCTGGATCGACGAGGCACTCGACCCGGAGGTGCTCACCGTCGGTTTCGCCCGCCGCGTGCCCTCCTACAAACGGCTCACCTTGATGCTGCGCGACCCGGAACGCCTCACCGCGCTCCTGCGCCACCCGGAACGCCCCATCCAGATCATCATCGCGGGCAAAGCCCACCCCGCTGATGAAGGCGGCAAACGGCTCATCCAGGAGATGGTGCGGTTCAGCGACGATCCTCGGGTGCGGGACCGCATCGTCTTCCTGCCCGACTACGACATGGCGCTGGCCGCGCTCCTCGTGCAGGGCTGCGACGTGTGGCTGAACAACCCGCTGCGTCCCCTGGAAGCGTGCGGCACCTCAGGCATGAAGTCCGCGCTCAACGGCGGACTCAACCTGTCGATCCGCGACGGCTGGTGGGACGAGTGGTTCGACGGCTCCAACGGGTGGGCGATCCCCACCGCGGACGGCGTCGACGACCCGGACCGGCGGGACGACATCGAAGCGGCAGCCCTCTACGAGCTGTTCGAGGAGCAGGTCGCCCCCTTGTTCTACGAGCGGGACGACCACGGACTGCCCCGGCGGTGGCTGGAGACGGTCAAGCACACCATGGTCTCCCTGGGACCGAAAGTGCAGGCCACCCGCATGGTCCGCGAATACGTCGACCAGCTCTACCAGCCAGCCGCGCTCGCCATGCGGCGGCTCGCCGCAGACAACTACCGCGGAGCCCGGGAGCTCGCCGCCTGGAAACAGCGGGTGCAGCACGCCTGGCCGGGGGTGCGCATCGAACACGTCGAAACATCGATGAACGGGGACACCCCGCAGGTCGGCGGGGAACTGGAGGTGCGCGCCACCCTGGTCCTGGGCGGGCTCGACCCGGACGACGTGTGCGTGGAGGTCGTCCTGGGACGCGTCAACGACGACGACGAACTGATCAACCCGACCACGACCGAACTCGCGCCGCTGCCCGCCTCGGACGTGGTCTACCCGCTGGTGCGCTTCGGCGGGACCGTCCCACTGGACCGCGCGGGCACGTGCGGGTACACGGTCCGCATCCGCCCACGGCACCGGCTCCTCACCCATCCCGCAGAAGCGGGGATGGCCGTGGTAGCCGAACCCACGATGGGTATCGGCACCCTCGTGCCGCACTGACCAGGACACCCGCACCGCAGCGGCAGGCCGGGTACGGCGACCCTGGTGCGGTACCCGGCGGTTGTCCCCGGGGCAGCGGCAGCCGCGGCCGCCGTCTCGGGGAGACCGCCTGGCGGCGGGCACCATCGCAGCCGAAAAAAGGGAAGGGAAGCGGCCGCAACCGGCCACCGCGGCCGGAGAAGAGCTGCGTCGACCCGTGGTACGGCGGGGAGCGGCGCACCCCGGATCCGGGGCGGGTTGACGCGCGCCGCCGTCCTGCGGCCATAATGAGGCCCGACAGCACAACCAAACGACAGGGGAGCGCCTCTAGCGCTGAGAGTGCGGCACAGCCGCAGACCCTTACTACCTGATCTGGGTAATGCCAGCGAAGGAAGTCGTGGGAACCGCCACCGGTGGCGTGGTCTCGCGCACCGGTGCTTCTGGTGCGTGTCATAGCGGCCGGTGTGCGCTCTTGGCCAAGAGCCCTCCGTGACTCCGCGAAGGGACGTGACCAATCATGAGCCCGGCCGAGCCGCAACCCGGCCAGGATCGTCAATCCCTCCTCCACTGGCGCACCGTGGACATCGTGGTGGCTGCCGTCATCGGTGTCGCCGTGGGGATCGTCTTCTGGGTGTGGAGTGTCCTGTGGAACGCCACCACGGGACTGTTCGCGTTCTTCCCTCCGGCCCAGGCCATTCTCTACGGCATGTGGATGGTCCCCGGTGTCCTCGGCGGACTCATCATCCGCAAACCCGGGGCCGCCGTGCTGACGTCGATCGCCGCCGCCTCCCTGGAGATGCTGCTGGGCACCGGGTGGGGCGTCTCGGTCCTCATCTCCGGCGCCCTGCAAGGACTGCTCAGTGAACTGGTCTTCCTCGCCTTCCGCTACCGCAGCTGGGGCATGGGGGTGGCAGTCCTCGCGGGAGTGGCCGGCGGGATCTCCCCCGCGATCCGGGACAACCTCACCTACCATGTCACCTGGCCCCTCAGCTACCAGGTCGTCTACGGGGTACTCGTCCTGATCAGCGCCGGCCTCATCGCCGGGGCGGGCTCGCGTGTGCTCACCACGCGCTTGGCCGCCGCCGGAGCGCTGTCCCCCTTCGCCTCGGCGCGGGGATAGGCCGATGGGTACCGGAAACCGCGACGGTCACGGCGCGCGGGTGGAACTGTCCGGCTGGGGCTGGCGGCACGCCGGCCGCGCCGACTACGCCCTGCGTGGCGTCGACCTGGTGATCGAACCAGGGGAACGCGTCCTGCTGCTGGGCGCTTCCGGGGCAGGGAAGAGCACCCTGCTGCACGCGCTGGCGGGACTCACCGGGCCCAACGGCGCCATCACCGGCGAAGAGGAAGGCCGGCTCCTCGTCGACGGGAAACCCGCGACGAGCCAGCGCGGCCGGATCGGCCTGGTGGCGCAGGACCCGGAGAGCCAGCTCGTCATGGCCCGCGCCGGGGACGACGTCGCGTTCGGCTTGGAGAACCTCGGCGTGCCCCGCGAACAGATCTGGGCACGGGTAGACGAAGCCCTCGCCCGGGTCGGCTTCCCCTATGGGCGCGCCCATCCCACCGCGGCCCTCTCCGGCGGGGAGAAGCAGCGCCTGGTGATCGCCGGGGTGCTCGCCATGCGCCCCCGGCTGCTGCTGCTCGACGAACCCACCGCCAACCTCGACCCGCCCGGGGCACGCCTGATCCGCGACGTGCTGGCCCGGCTGCTCGCCGACACCGGGGCCACCCTGGTACTCGTCGAACACCGGGTCGCCGACGTCGTCGACCTGGTTGACCGGGTCGTAGTCGTCGAACCGGGCGGGGGAGTCATCGCCGACGGTGCTCCCCGCACGGTGTTCGCCCGGCACGGGACTGCCCTGGCCGAGCGGGGCGTGTGGGTCCCCCACGCAGACCCCGTCCCCTGCACCACGCCGGCCCCGGGAGGCCCCGTCCTCATCGAAGCGGCGGACTGCACTCTGGGCACTCCGCGCACCCCGGGGCGAAGACGGCCGAAAACCGTCCTCAATGCGGTGGACGTCACCGTGGCTGCGGGGACCGCGACCGCGCTCACCGGAGCCAACGGCGCCGGAAAATCCACCCTGCTCACCGCGCTAGCGGGACTGGCGAAACCGCAGTCAGGACAGATCCGCCCTTGCGGGCCGCTCGCCGCAGCCGACCCGCGTCCGCTGGTGAAATGGCCGGCGCGGCAACTCGCCCGGCACGTCGGTACCGTGTTCCAGCACGCCGAAGACCAGTTCGTGACCGCCACCGTGCGCGACGAGCTCCGGTTCGCGCCGCTGCGCCTGGGCATGGGCGAGGCAGAGACCGCGGCCTGGGTGGACGAACTGCTGGAACGGCTGCGGTTGACCCACCTGGCCGACAAGCACCCCTACACCCTCTCCGGCGGGGAGAAACGGCGGCTGTCCGTGGCAACCGCGCTCAGCTCCGGCCCGGCCCACGCCCCCGACGTGCTGGTGCTCGACGAGCCCACGTTCGGCCAAGACACCCGCACCTGGGTGGAACTGGTGGAACTGCTGGATGCGCTGCGCGGCCAAGGCCGGGCGATCGTGCTCGCCACCCACGACACGCTGCTGCTGCGCCACCTCGCCGACGTGGAACTGCGGGTGGCGGACGGCTCGGTCACGGAGACAGCGCGCACCGGGATGGAGGAGAGCCGGTGAACCTCACCTCTGCCCCTGCGGGCCGCGCCGCACCCGGCAACGGACAGCCGGGCGTCCGGTCCTGGCTGCTCGGCATCAACCCGGCCGCCAAACTGATCGCGGCCTGTGTCATCTCCTTCGGCCTCATCCCCGCCGTGGACCCGGTCACCGGCGGGATCGTCCTCGCCGTCACAGCCCTGCTGCTGCCGTTCAGCGGGATCAACCGGGCCACCCTGCTGGTGCTCAGCGTCCCGTTCTGCCTCATGGGGCTCTCCACATGGGTGGTCAACCTGCTCTACGGCGAAGAAGGCCTGTGGGGGGCGTCCGGCGCGGCAGTGCGCATCCTCGCGATCGCCCTGCCGGGGATGCTGGCCGCGGTCAGCAGCGACGCCACTGACCTTGCGGACGCGCTCGTGCAGCGCCTCAAAGTCCCGGAGCGGCCCGCGATGGGGGTGCTTGCCGCGCTCCGGCTGGTCCCGCTGCTGGCCGACCAGTGGCGTACCGTCACCCTCGCCCGGAGGGCCCGCGGCCTGGAAGCCGGGCGCAACCCGCTGGCTGCGCTCTCCATCTTCTTCGGGAAGCTGTTCGCGCTGCTGGTCCGTGCGGTGCGCACCGGCACGCTGCTGGCGACAGCAATGGACGCCCGCGCGTTCGGCACGGGGCCGCGGTCGCACGCCCGGGTCAGCCGGTGGCGTCTCGCTGACACGGTGCTCGTCGCGGCCAGTCTGCTGCTGCTTGCCGCCGCCTACACGGTCTCCGCCCAGCTCGGCACGCTGCGGCTGCTGTTCACCTGATACAGGCAAGGATGCCCTGGGGTCACCGACCAGGGCATCCTCCTGTGCCGTGCATTCTGCCCGGGGCCTGCCCGCGGGAGGAGGCCGCCGTGCCCCAGATGGTCTTTTTTGGGGCACCTCAGGGCGAGCGTTGACGTTCCCGCTGAGAAGCGCCCGGATGGGAAGCGGCAAGGGCGGGGCGCTGCCCAAGCCGGGCACGGCGGAGTGATAGGGAGAGGGACAGACAACAGTCCACATCGGGAAGTGGAGAGGGAGAACCCATGGGGGAGTTTGTTCGGGTCGAAACGGATGCGGACCATCCAGCCGTCGCCGTCATCCGGCTGGACCGGCCGAAGATGAACGCGCTCAACACCCAAGTTCAGCGGGAACTCGCGGAAGCCGCCGCCCAGGTCAGCGAAGACTCGGCGGTCGCCGCCGCCGTCATCTACGGGGGAGAGCGCGTGTTCGCCGCCGGAGCCGACATCAAGGAGATGGCGGACATGGACTACGCGGCAATGGCCGCGCACTCCCGCACCCTTCAGGACTGCTTCACCGCGGTGGCCCGCATCCCCAAGCCCGTGATCGCCGCCATCACCGGGTACGCCCTGGGCGGCGGATGCGAGCTCGCGCTGTGCGCCGACTTCCGGGTCGCCGCGGACAACGCCAAACTCGGCCAGCCTGAGATCCAGCTCGGCATTATTCCTGGCGCGGGCGGCACCCAGCGGCTGCCGCGCCTCATCGGCCCGGCGAAGGCCAAGGACCTGATCTTCACCGGCCGGCACGTGGATGCAGCGGAGGCCTTGGAGATCGGTCTCGTGGACAAGGTGGTGCCCGCCGAAGAGGTGTACGCGACAGCGGTGGCCATGGCAGCCCGCTACGCGAACGGTCCGGCGCTCGCGCTGCGCGCCGCCAAACAGGCCATTGACGCCGGGCTCGAAGTCGACCTGGACACCGGGCTGGAGATCGAACGGCTGCAGTTCTCCGCGCTTTTCGCTACGGAAGACCAGAAGACCGGGATGCGGAGCTTCATGGAGCACGGTCCCGGCAAGGCCACGTTCTCTGGGAGGTAGGCCACTGATGTGGCAACTGACCGAGTATCCCGCCGCGGAGCGGACCGACCTGCTCGCCGCCCCGGTTGCCGCCGCGGTGACCGAGTGGAAGCACGACACCCCGGTGGACCGGCTCCGGGTCGCCGCTATCGACCCGGAACTGGCTGACACCGCGAACTTCTGCGCGGCCTACGGGGTGCCGCTGGACGCGTCGGCCAACTGCGTCATCGTCGCGGCCCGGCGCGGCGGGGAGACCCGGTTGGCGGCCTGTGTGGTCCTTGCCACGACCCGCGCCGACATCAACGGGGTGGTCCGCCGCCACTTGGGGGCGCGCAAAGCGAGTTTCGCCCCCCAAGAGGAGGCGGTGCAGCAGACCGGGATGGAGTACGGCGGGATCACCCCGGTGGGACTGCCCCCGGAGTGGCCGATCCTCATCGACTCCGCCGTGGTCGCCCAGCCCGAGGTTGTGGTGGGCAGCGGGCTGCGCCGCTCTAAGCTCATCCTTCCGGGAGCGGCCCTCGCCGAACTGCCGGGCGCGGAAGTCCTCGACGGTCTCGCCCGACCGGCGTGACAGGGAGGCGGGATCCTCCCGCCTCCCTGTCACTCAGAATAAGAATCCTTCTACTGTGCGTACTGTGTGCAGGCTAGAAGCGGGGGACGGCAGCATGGTGGTTCAACCGTAACCTTGACCGGAACCTCACTTCGACTTTTTCCGTCATACTCATTGAGTCGCTTCACCAAAGACGTGGGGTCAGCACGAACGCCCCGTTTGCGGCCGTGCGTGATCCGACTAGCGTGAGAAAACTGCGGTGGTACCGCTCTCCGTCAGTCTGGTGTCACCGAGAAGCTGTGTCGTCGGGCCTGTGCGGTCACGGCTCCGAAGCGGTCGGGTCAACACCGCACAGTCCGGTGGATCCCGGCCGAATAGGCTGCACCAAACGGTGTTCGAGGGGATGAGATCACTATGGCAATGGCGGCAGGTTTCCCCGATGGTGAGGAGCTGCCGGAGTACATCGGCCCGTACAAGATCCGCCGGCGCATCGGCCAAGGCGGTATGGGCGTTGTGTATCAAGCCGTAGACCCTCAGGACCGTCTGGTCGCGGTCAAGGTGCTGCGTGCAGAGGTGGCGGGGGATGATATCGCCCGTGCCCGGCTGGCCCGCGAGGTCATGACCATGCGGCGGGTACGCAGCCGCAACGTGGCCGAGGTCATCGACGCCGACACCACCGCGCCGCTGCCCTGGGTCGTCACCGAGTACATTCCGGGCCCCACGCTGGACTCCACGGTGACCAACCACGGCCCGCTGCGCGGACGGGCCCTCACCCGTGTCGTCACCGGGTTAGCGCGCGCCCTGCGGGACATCCACGCGGCCGAGATCATCCACCGCGACCTCAAGCCCGGCAACGTGATCATCTGCAACGGCGAGCCGATCATCATCGACTTCGGTATCGCGTACGCGGTGGACGGCTCCAAACTCACCCAGACCGGCACGTTCGTCGGCACGCCCAGCTACCTGTCCCCCGAGGTGATCGAAGGCTCGGACCTGAGCCCGGCCACGGACATCCACGCCTGGGGTGCGACGGTCGCGTTCGCCGCCACCGGCAACCCGCCGTACGGCGCGGGCGCGTTCGAAGTGATCTTCTTCCGCATCCTCAACGGAGAGATCAACCTCGACGGGGTTCCGGAGCCGCTGCGCCCGATCGTTCAGGACGCGGTCCAGCGCGACCCGCGGAAGCGTCCCACCGCTGAAGAGCTGGTGGCCCGGACCGAGCAGCTCAACCTCGACTTGCCGTGGATGGAGGACGAGTACCGCTCGTCGGGGATGACGGGCCTGCACACGGTCTCCGCTGACCTGCCGACGAGCACCCCCCAGCCTGCCCCGCCGGAGCCCGAAGAGAACCAGGCCACTGCGGTAGCGGAGGCTGCCGCCCCGGACCGCACCATGGTCGCCCCCGAAGGCTTCGGTGACGACGAGGAGGAGCAGCAGGACAGCGGGCGCCGCTACGACCACTACTACGACGCCACGCTGCGCCCCGAAGAGTTCCGCGACATCCTGACCCCCGTCGACTACGAAGGGCGGAATCGGGACTCTGCCGACTACGACGACGAGCCGCCCAGTCTGCTGGAGCGGTTCCGTGCCTACCGCAGGGGCGAGGACCGGCTCTCCGACTACTTCTCGGACGACGAGGACGACTACTACGACGAGTACGAGGCAAAGCGCCTGCCGTGGGTGATGGTGGTCCCGGTGGCGTTGGGGATCGTCGGGCTCACGCTCATGATGCCGACGATCGGTCTCATCCTGGGGACTCTCGCTGTCACCGTGCTCGGCGGTCTCGACCTAGCCCGCCGCGAGCATGCCCGCCGACTGCACGAACGCGGGCCGCGCAGCTCCGACAACGTGGTGATCGCGTTGAGCATGCCGTGGGCGCTGCTCCGCACGCTGGGCCACGCCGCGCTCTACGGCCTTGGCTACTTGCTGGCCGGAATCGTGGTGGGTATCGCGATCGGAATGGTCAGCGGCAATAGTTCCGCCAACGTCGTGGGCTCGTGGGCACTCGGCGTCGTGGTGTTGATGAATTTCTTGTTCGGCCCGCATGCCCGGGGTGCGCAGCGCCAGTCGCGGTGGCTGGTCAGCAAGATCACGATCCGCAACCCTTACGTCTACTGGGGCACCATCATCGCGATCAGCCTGCTCGCCCTGTTCCTGGTGGTATTTGGTGTCCAGTTGGTGCCAGCATGGGACCCCATTCCCGGACCTTCGGAGTGGTTTGGCTCCTGACCTGGTCATAGCCTTCCCAATAAGGGTGCCTGTTCGCGGTCGCGCCTCATGCTACTAGCCAGTAACATTTGGTGGGGAGACAAGAACACCACACGCCGCGGCAGCGGTCGGTGCTAACACCGACCCGGCTCCGAATTCTGTTCGGCTGTTTGGCACTCTTGGGGAGAAACCACGGACGCGCCCGCGTCCCGACCGTTCACCAGAACGGTGCAGACAAGGGCAGGGAGGTCGACCACCGACATGAATATTGTCGTCTTGGTCAAGCAGGTCCCGGATACCGAGACCGAACGCAAGCTCGACCCCGCGGACAGCACGGTAGACCGTGCTGCCTCCGACGGTGTGATCAACGAGCTCGACGAGTACGCCATCGAGGAGGCGCTCCGGCTCAAGGAGAAGCACGGCGGCGAGGTCACCATCCTCACCGTCGGCCCGGAGCAGGCCACCGACTCGATCCGCAAGGCGCTCTCCATGGGAGCGGACAAGGCGGTCCACGTCTGCGACGACGCCCTGGCCGGCTCTGACGCGCTGCAGACCGCCTACGCGATCGCGCAGACCCTGGGCACCCTCGAATACGACCTGGTCATCCTGGGCTCGGAGTCCACCGACGCCCGAACCGGTGTGGTGGGTGCCGCCCTGGCCGAGTACCTCGGCCTGCCGCAGCTCACCCTCGCGAACAAGGTCGACGTCGACGGCACGTCGGTGAAGATCCAGCGTCAGACCGACGACGGCTACCAGGTGGTCGAGGCCACCCTTCCGGCCGTCATCTCGGTGGTCGAGAAGATCAACGAGCCGCGCTACCCGTCGTTCAAGCTGATCATGGCCGCCAAGAAGAAGCCGGTCACCAAGCTCAGCATTGCCGAGGCGGGGATCGACGCGGACAAGGTCGGCCTGGCCAACGCCACCACTCAGGTTGTCGACTTCGCACCGGCTCCGCCGCGTACCGCGGGCACTGTCGTCAAGGACGAAGGCAACGGCGGCGTCCTGATCGCCGACTTCTTGGCCAGCAAGAAGTTCGTGTAGCGGCGAGACGAGAGAGGGGAAGAGAACATGGCTGAGGTCCTCGTCCTCGTCGACCACGTCGACGGGCAGGTCAAGAAGGTCACTCTGGAGCTGCTGACCGCGGCTCGCCGGATCGGGGAGCCCGCGGCGGTGGTCGTGGGAGAGCCCACCGACGAGCTGAAGGCGAAGCTCGGCGAGTACGGCGCGGAGAAGATCTACACGGCTCCCGCTGAGCTCGACGACTACGTGGTGGCGCCCAAGGCCGAGCTGCTGGCCAAGCTCGCCAACGACAAGTCCGCTGCCGCCGTCCTGGTCTCGGCTACGCCGGAGAACAAGGAGATCGCCGGCCGCACCGCGGTCAAGCTGGGCTCCGGTGTCCTCACCGACGTGGTGGACATCAACTCCGAGCTGGTGGCTGAGCACTCCATCTTCGGTGGCTCCATCATCACCCACGCGAAGGTCACCAAGGGCGTTCCCGTGGTCGCCGTGCGACCCAACGCCATCCCGGCCGAGCCGTCGGCTGGTGCCGCCGCGGTGGAAGCCGTCGAGATCGAGCTGTCCGACGCCGCCAAGGCCGCCCGGATCACCGACCGGGTCAAGCAAGAGAAGGGTGCCCGCCCCGAGCTCACCGAGGCCGCGATCGTAGTCTCCGGCGGCCGCGGTGTGGGTGAGGACTTCTCCGTGGTGGAGAACCTCGCGGACGCGCTCGGCGCCGCCGTAGGTGCCTCCCGGGCCGCGGTTGACGCCGGGTGGTACCCGCACGCCTTCCAGGTCGGCCAGACCGGTAAGACCGTCTCGCCCAACCTGTACATCGCTCTGGGCATCTCCGGCGCGATCCAGCACCGGGCTGGTATGCAGACCTCCAAGACGATCGTCGCGGTCAACAAGGACCCCGAGGCTCCGATCTTGGAGATCTCCGACTTCGCGGTCATCGGTGACCTGCACAAGGTCGCCCCGCAGTTGACCGAGGAGATCAACAAGCGCAAGTAAGCGCACCGCACTGATTGCGGTGGCCCCTACCGGAGTTCCGGTGGGGGCCACGCTGCTGGAGCGGGCAGTCGAGGCGGGTGAGGCACGCTTCCGTCCGCAGCACCGGGGAAGGCCGGGAAGCAGACCCCTGCGCCGGGTTGGCCGCCCCGGACCTGTCCGGGCATCCCGGCCGTATCCTGAAAACGCCATGGTTTATCTCGATCACGCCGCCACGACCCCGGTACGTCCCGAGGTGCTCGCCGACCTCACGGACGCGTTCGGCCTCCTCGGCAACGCGTCCTCGCTGCACGAAGCCGGACGGCATGCCCGGCGAGTGGTGGAAGAAGCCCGGGAGACCCTTGCCGAAGCGATGGGCTGCACCCCGCACGAGGTCGTGTTCACCAGTGGCGGCACCGAGGCCAACAACCTCGCGCTCAAAGGCCTCTACTGGGCGCGGAACGCCCAAGATCCGACGCGGCAGCGCATCCTCGTCAGCGCGGTCGAACACCACGCGGTCCTCGACCCGGCGCGGTGGCTGGCCGACCACCAGGGGGCCGTCGTGGAAGAACTGCCCGTGGACTCCTACGGGCGGCTCCACCCGGACACCCTGCGGGAAGCGATCGAACGCGACCCCGCGAGCGTGGCACTGGTCTCCGTGATGTGGGCCAACAACGAGGTCGGCACCCTCCAGCCGATCCCGGAGCTCGCCGCGATCGCCGCCGAGCACGGCATCTGGTTCCACACTGACGCGGTCCAAGCCGTGGGCCTCGAAGACATCGACTTCGCGGCGAGCGGCGTGTCCGCGCTGACCCTCACCGGGCACAAGCTGGGCGGGCCTGTGGGGGTGGGGGCGCTACTGCTCGCCCGCGGCGTCGACCCGGTCCCGGTGCTCCACGGCGGCGGCCAGGAGCGCGACGTCCGCTCCGGGACCCTGGCCACCCCTCTGATCCGCGGGTTCGCTACCGCGGTGCGGCTCGCGGTAGCCGAGCGGGAAGAGCACGCAGCTCACCTGGCGGACCTGCGTGACGAGCTTGTCGCCGCGGTACGCGGAGTCGTGCCCGACATCCGGGTCAACGGGCATCCCACCGAGCGGCTCCCCGGCCACGCCAATATCGGTTTCCCCGGCTGCGAAGGGGACGCGCTGCTCATGCTGCTGGACGCCCAAGGCATCTACTGCTCTACCGGGTCAGCGTGTTCCGCTGGCGTCTCCCAGGCCAGCCACGTGCTCCTGGCGATGGGCGCCGACCCGGACACAGCGCGGGAATCGCTGCGCTTCTCCCTGGGCCGCGGCTCTACTTCAGCCGACATCAAAGCCCTCGCGGACGCGATCGGCCCGGCCGTGGCGCGCGCCCGGCAGGCGCGGGCCCGCCGCCGCGCCTAACCGCAGCGCGTCCTTCTCCTCGGCTGCTTCCGCGACTGGCGGGGCGCACGCGTCCGGCACGCGTGCACCCCGCCAGGGCGGGCATCAGCGCCCCAACTGCTTGCGGATGGGTTTGAGGAGCTGCTCGATAATGCGCCACTCAGGGTCCAGTTCACTGGTGACGGAGGCCTGGCCTTCCGACCACTCCCGGGCAGCCTTCTCGAACTCGGGGAAGATGCCCGACTCCGGGTCGAGGTAGAAGTGGAAGACCCGCTGACCGCCGAGAGTCTGCACCGCGAACAGGGCACCGTTGGCGCCGAGCATTTCCCGCAGCCGCAAGGCGTAGGACTCCAAGGCCGCCGCTGAGGAGCCCGTGGGCAGGCGGTCCTTGTCTGCCTCCGTGTAGGAGGCCACCACTTGGACGTACAAGGTGAGCGCGGGATAGTCGCGGCGGTGCAGGGGATGGCGTGCCGACAACTGCATGGCGCCCCGCAGCGGAATCCGCCCCTGCAAGGTGACCCATCCGCCTCCCCCGCTCATCCCGGAGAGCTGCCGGACCACGGCAGGCACCGACGTCGGGGGGAGCGGGTCGAGGGGTTTCTCCACGAGCGGCTTGACCGAGTCGACCCAGCGCACCATGTCGTCTTCGCCGACAGCCAGCAGCATCACATGCTCGGCGACCTCGCGCTGGGTCTCCTCCGGGAGGAACATGAAGTCAGGGTGGTAGACGCCCGCCTCGATCTTCCCGGTGGCGTGGTTCACCCGCATCGACACCGAGACGTGCGACAGGTCGAGCTCGTGGTCGTGCCACGTGATCGTGCGGGACAGCTGGGCGTGGTCGGCGGGACGGGCCGGGAAGAACGTCCACTCGGCGTCCTCCGGCGCGGCGCGGTACCAGCGTTCCGCGAGCACGCGGGCCTCGTCGTCGTCCCCGGCCCGCAAGGTTAGCGCATATGAGGCGCGTGCGGAGGCCGGTTCGGCGTCCAGGCTGGCCAAGAGCGCTTCCGGGCTGTCCAGGGACTCGAACGGGGAGGAGGCGAGGTTGGTGGGCGCGGGTTCAGGTGCGCGCGACACCTCCCAGGTGAGGGAGGGGTGGATACGCTGCACCCTCTCATCGAGCTGCTGGGCGACCTCGGCGGGAACCGGGGCCCCTTCGTCGATGGACGCGGCCAAAGCGCTGCGGAGCTCACCCCACCCGGACCAGAAGTCGTCGATGGCGACAGCGGACTCGTCGGAGCGGCGGCGACGGAACAGAGCCATACCCTGATTTTCGCAGAGTCTCGCGGTGTTCTCGCCGGGAACACCGCGCTGCCGCCCCTGGTTTCCTTTTCCGGTAAGAGGGGTGGGAAAGAACGTTTAGGCTGGAAGATGTTATGACTCTGCGAGTATTGGCCGCCATGTCGGGCGGCGTGGATTCCGCCGTGGCCGCCGCACGGGCCGTCGAGGCCGGGTACGACGTCACCGGCGTGCACCTGGCGTTGTCGTCCAACCCCCAGTCGTATCGGACGGGGGCACGTGGCTGCTGCACGATCGAGGACTCTCGGGACGCCCGCCGGGCTGCCGACGTGATCGGTATCCCGTTCTACATCTGGGACATGGCCGAAGAGTTCGACCGCGACGTGGTGCAGGACTTCGTCGCCGAGTACGCGGCCGGCCGCACCCCCAACCCCTGCCTGCGCTGCAACGAGAAGATCAAGTTCCAGGCGGTGTTGGAGCGGGCTCTGGCTCTCGGCTTCGACGCGGTGTGCACGGGGCACCACGTGCGTTTGGAGAACGGCCGGCTGCGGCGGAGTGTCGACGCGGCCAAGGACCAGTCGTACGTGCTGGCGGTGCTCACCCGCGAGCAGCTCGCCCACGCCATATTCCCGTTGGGTGACTGCACGAAGGAGGAGGTGCGGGCCGAGGCTGCGCGACGCGGGCTCACCGTGGCGGACAAGCCGGACAGCCACGACATCTGCTTTATCGCGGACGGGGACACGAGCGGTTTCCTGGAACGCCGGCTCGGCAGCAACCCGGGTCCCATCGTGGACGAGACCGGCCAGGTGGTCGGCGAGCACCGGGGAGCGCACGCGTTCACTGTCGGCCAGCGCCGCGGGCTCAACCTGAGCGGTGCCCCCCACCGCCGGTATGTCCTGTCGATCGAACCGGTGAGCAACACGGTGCGGGTGGGGCCGCGCGAGGCGCTCAAGGTGGACCGTATCGTCGGGGAGCGTCCCGTGTGGTCGGGGTGTGAGCCGCCGGAGGAGTGGACGCCGTTCCTCGTCCAGCTGCGGGCCCATGGCGAGGTGTACTCCTGCCGGGCACGGCAGTACGAGGGGCGGGTCGAGATCCTGCTGGACGAGCCAGCGCTCGGCGTGGCGAAGGGGCAGGCAGCGGTGTTGTACGACGGCGACGTGGTGATGGGCTCGTCGACGATCGCTGAAACCTCCCGGGTGGAGCAGGCGGCAGCGAACCACGCCGAATGAGCGGGGCGAAAGTCCTAAAAGTTCTTTTCGTCCGACTCTGTCGCTTTAAGTTAGGTAAGGCATAGCATAGTTCTCCCTGGGAGTGTTGGGAGGGCTTTGCATGCCGTACGAGTTCCTGGAGGGCCGTCCCTTCTGGGTGGTCTACCTCTCCCTGCTCGGCATCGTCTTCGCGAGGGCACAGGCCACCTATTGGCTCGGTCGCGGGCTCGGCGCCGGAGTGCACCGCTCCCGCCTCGGCCAGCGCATCGGACCCCGTCTGGAGCATGCCGAAAACCTCATCAACCGGTACGGCCCTCCCGCGGTCACCCTCTCCTTCCTCACCATAGGAATCCAGACCGCGGTCAACCTCACCTCCGGGGCGATGCGCATGCGCTTCGTCCGCTACCTGATCGCGATGTTCGTGGGCTGCCTGGCCTGGGCCGCGATCTACAGCCTCGGCGGAATGGCAGTCCTCGCTGCCTGGTGGGGACTGTTCCTCCACTCGCCGTGGGCGGCCACAGCGGCGGCAGCAGCCGTCATCGCCGCGGTAGTGGGCGTGAAAACCTGGCGGAAGCGGCGCAGCGCGGCGGCACCCGCAGGCCTATCGCCGACGGCACCGGCCCCCGCACCGGTGCAAGCGCAGCAGCCGGCAGAGTCGGCGCCGCAGCACGCCGAAGCCCCCACCCTGCCACCAGCGCCGTAGCCCCTGTGCCGGGGACGCGTCCAGCCGGACCCGCAGCCAGCGGGACGATGCCCTCGGCGGCCCTCGACACCGTGCTCCGGCCCGGGCCGCCCCGCGGCGACCGTGCCGCGGCTGCGCGGCCCCAGGGCCTGGGCAGACCGCACGCCTGCGAGCGGTGCACTACCGCACCGCCACAGCCGCAGACCACGCGGAACCCCGCACGGTCGGGAAGATTCCCAGTGCGGGGAAGCGAGTCGTCTACTCTGATGCCTCGTGAATGAGGAGCAGCGCCATCCCTGGCAACCGGGGGCCTACACCGGTATCGGATCCTGGCCCGGCACCGATCCGGGCGAAGCCATCCGCACCATCCTCGGGGAGCTTCCCCACCTGCCGCACCTCCCGGAACTCCCGGGACGCGGCCCGGGAGCCGACATGATCGGCCGCACCGGGGCCCTGCTGGTGGAACTGCCGATCGAGGTGCAGCCCTCAGGGTGGCGGGTCACCCAGCGGGCAGGCCGCGACCTGACACGGGCCCGCAGCTTCCTCTCCTGGGACCTCGACGCCCTCGAAGAGCACACCTCCGGCTATACGGGTCCGCTGAAAATCCAGGCGACCGGGCCGTGGACCATGGCGGCCTCGGTAGAGCTCCGCAACGGCGAGAAGATGATCGCCGACCTCGGAGCAGTCGCGGACCTGTGCGAATCCTTCCGCGAAGGACTGCTCGCCCACCTTGCCGAAGTGCGCAAACGGGTCCCTGAAGCGACAATCCTGGTCCAGGTCGACGAACCGTCGCTGCCCGCCGTGCTCACCGGCTCAGTACCCACCGCGAGCGGATACGGGCGGCTGCGCGCCGTGGACCGAGTCCTCGTGGAAGAGCGGCTGCGCGCCCTGTTCTCCGCGATCGACACCGCCGGAGGGTATCCCCTCGTGCACTGCTGCGCCCCCCGAGTCCCCGTCGACCTGCTGCGCCGGTGCGGGGCCCGCGCCCTCAGCCTCGACGCCACCCGGCTCACCCGCGAATCCGATGAGGCCATCGGCACGGCAGTGGAGTCCGGGGTGGGACTCCTCCTCGGCGTAGTACCCGCGGTCGACAGCCGGATGTCACCCCCGGTCGATACGGTCGAACCAGTACGTGAACTGTGGCACCGCATCGGTTTCGACCCCGAACACGCGACCCGTGACGTGGTCATCACCCCCGTGTGCGGGCTTGCCGGAGCATCCCCCCGGCATGCCCGAGCCGCACTCGACCTGTGCCGCGAGGCCGCTCGGGTGCTGCGTGAGGAACCACGGCCCCGGCAGTGAACGAAAGGACGCGTGCGTGAGCGCACCAGACCCGACCTTCTCTGACGACGTCCCCGCTGACGTGCGGGAAAGGCACGCCCGGCTGAGCCAGGATCTCGACGACTACAGCTACCGCTACTACCTCGGCTCGCCGATCATCTCCGATGCCGAGTACGACCAGTTGATGGCGGAGCTGCGGGACCTGGAAGCCCAGTACCCGTCCCTGGTGACCCCTGATTCGCCCACCCAGAAGGTGGGCGCGCCCATCAGCAACGAGTTCGCTCCCGTAGAGCACCTGGAGCGGATGCAGAGCCTCGACAACGCGTTCAGCGACGCGCAGTTGGAGGCGTGGGCGCACCGGGTCAGCGCGGAAGTCCCGGTTGACGCGTTCCTGTGCGAGCTCAAAATCGACGGTCTCGCCGTGGCCTTGGTGTATGAGAAGGGGCGCCTGGTGCGTGCCGCCACCCGGGGAGACGGCCGGATCGGGGAGGACATCACCCTCAACATCCGCACCATCGACACGGTGCCGCTCCGCCTGGACGAGTCCCGCTATCCCGCGCCCGAACTGCTTGAGGTGCGCGGTGAAGTGTTCCTGCCGGTCAAGGCATTCGAACAGCTCAACTCCCGGCTCGCTGACGAAGGCAAGCCCCCGTTCGCCAACCCCCGCAACGCCGCGGCCGGGTCCCTGCGGCAGAAGGACCCGCGGGTCACCGCGTCCCGGCCGTTGAGCATGCTGGTGCACGGGATCGGCGCGCACCGCGGGGTGACCATCACCCACCAGTCGCAGTCCTACGAGCTGCTGGCCGCATGGGGACTGCCGGTCAGCGACCGGGTCCGGGTGGTCTCCACCCTGGACGAGGTGCGCGAATATATCGCCTACTACGCGGAGCACCGCCACGACCCCGAATACGAGATCGACGGGGTCGTCGTCAAAGTCGACGATGTCTCCCTGCAGCGCCGCCTCGGCTCCACCAGCCGGGCCCCGCGGTGGGCGATCGCCTACAAGTACCCGCCCGAGGAAGTGACCACCAAGCTGCTCGACATCAAAACCAGTGTGGGCCGCACCGGGCGGGTGACCCCCTATGCGGTGCTGGAGCCGGTGAAGGTCGCCGGATCCGAAGTCGAGTTCGCCACCCTGCACAACGCCCAGGAAGTGGCCCGCAAAGGCGTGCTGATCGGCGACACCGTGGTGGTCCGCAAAGCCGGGGACATCATCCCGGAGGTCGTGGGCCCGGTGGTGGAGAAGCGCACCGGCACCGAGCGGCCGTTCGTGATGCCCACCGAGTGCCCCGAGTGCGGCAGCCCGCTCGGCCAGCAGAAGGAAGGCGACGTCGACCTGCGCTGCCCCAACACCCGCTACTGCAAAGGGCAGTTGCGGGAGCGGCTCGCGTTCATCGCCGGACGCAAAGCCCTCGACATTGAAGCCCTGGGCTACGTGGCGGCCACCGCCCTCACCCAGCCGTTGGAGCCGGCCGAACCGCCGCTGCGGGACGAAGGCGACCTGTTCAACCTGACGGTTGAGCAGTTGCTGCCGATCCGCACGCTTGTCCTCGACCCGGACACCGCCGAGCCGAAGATCGACCCGAAGACCGGCAAACCCAAGGTGGTGAGCTTCTTCGCTAACCAGAAGGGCGAGCCGAAGAAGATCGTCGAGAAGCTGTTCCAGCAGCTGGAGGAAGCGAAGAAGCGTCCGCTGTGGCGCGTGCTGGTCGCCCTGTCCATCCGGCATGTGGGCCCGCGCGCTGCCGAGGACCTTGCCCGCCACTTCCGCTCCTTGGATGCTATTGCTCAGGCCAGTGAGGAGGAGCTGGAGGCAGTCGAGGGGATCGGTCCGACCATTGCCCGGTCCATCGTCGACTGGTTCTCCGTGGACTGGCACCGTGAGATCGTGGAGAAGTGGCGGGCCGCAGGGGTCCGCATGGAGGAGGAGGGCGCCGACGATGGTCCCCGCCTGCTGGACGGCATTACCACGGTGATCACCGGCACACTGGAGAAGTACAGCCGGGACGGAGCGAAGGAGGCGGTGCAGAAGCTCGGTGGCAGGGTCACCGGGTCGGTGTCCAGGAAGACTGACTTCGTCGTGGTCGGAGCAAACCCCGGTTCGAAGTACGACAAAGCTGTGAAGCTGGGGGTGCCGATCCTTGACGAGGCAGGGTTCGAGGTGTTGCTCACTCAAGGTCCGGAAGCGGCCAGGGCAGCCCGTCTCTCCGAGGATGAATCCGTCCTGAGCTGAGCATTCCCGGCCAAAAAGTCGGTCTGATCACCACCAGGACCTGATGTCAGTCTGCTAGGGGAGTAATACGATACGCGATCGAAAGGTCACCGCTGCGGTGTCGTTTGAAGCGGAAAGGGACACCCGCCACAACCATCGGTTTACTGAAAGTCTGCAATCAGCGACACTTGGTGACGAAACGGCGTAAGCTGACCAGCAGCGGTCCAAGCCGTTCGCGACCGTTTTCCGGGTCCGGACATGTCCGGAAAACCGTCGTGTCAGAACCCGTGCGGGGCGCGAAGGGCGGAGGGGAATTCGGCCGTCCGCGCGTTCCACGAACCATCCCGAGGACGTCATGAAAGATCCCACCAGCACCCGGGATGTCGGCCCCCGGGTCGGGACGCCGCTGTGGCTGTACTTCGCCAGTACCACGGTGGCCGGTTGCGTTCTCCTCGTCGTGTCCCTGATCTGGCTGGGGGCTGACCGACTCCAGGTGTTCGCTACCGAGCCGCTCGTGTGGGTCCTGCTGTGCATGGTGATCATCGGAGAGTTGCGTCCTATCGCCGCGCAGCGGCCCACGGGCGGGAACGCCCCTACGTCCCTGCCGTTCTCCTTCGCCCTCGTCATCTACCACGGCCTGCCGATCGCCGGGCTGGTCCAGGCCGTGGGCTCCCTCCTGGCAGGGGTCACGCGCGGACAGGAGCCGCACCGCATCGCGTTCAACATCGCCCAGTACACGCTGAGCTTCGGGGTCGCGGACGCTGTCATCCAACTGGCCTACCCCCGCACCCCCCTCGTGCCGTGGGTGCCGCAGGGGGCGGGGCTGGTGATGGTCGTCCTGGCCGCGGGCGCCTATTTCGTCACCAACCTGCTGCTGGTCGAGTGCGCGGTCGCCATGCACGAGCGCATCCCGCTGCACCGGGTGCTGATGAAGGACCTCGGCTACCGCCTCTTCGTCGCCGGGGTCCTCCTCAGCTTGGCGCCGCTCGTCGTCATCGCCATGGCGCACTCGATCTGGCTGGTGCCGCTGTTCTTCTTCCCGCTTGCCGCGCTGTACAGCAGCGCCTCCCTGTCGGTGAAGCGCGAATACCAGGCCAACCACGACGAACTCACCGGCCTGGCCAACCGCAAGCTGCTGATTCTGCGCACCCAGGAGGCGCTCAGCGAAGCCCAGGAGCGCCGGCAGTGCGTCGGACTCCTCCTGCTGGACCTCGACCGTTTCAAAGAAGTCAACGACACCCTGGGCCACCCCACCGGCGACCGGCTGCTGCAGACCGTCGCCTACCGCCTCACCCACAGCGTGCGCCCCGGAGACCTGGTGGCCCGGCTCGGCGGGGACGAGTTCGCGGTGCTGCTGCCCCAGGTGCGGGACGCGGCTTCGGCCCGCGAAGTCGCGGCGCGGCTGCGGGTCGCTTTGGCGGAACCCCTGCGCCTGGACGGGATGGACTTCGACCTGGAAGCCAGCATCGGCATCGCGCTCTACCCCGACCACGCCCCCGACTTCGAACTGCTGATGCAGCGCGCCGACGTGGCCATGTACGTGGCCAAGGAACAGCGCACCGGGGTGGAGCTGTACGCTCCGCACAAGGACCGGAACTCCGCGGCCCGGTTGAGCCTGTTCGGGGAACTGCGCCGCGCCCTCATCGAAAACGAGCTGGAGATGTTCTACCAGCCGATCGTCGCGCTGGCCGATGAGCGCGTGGTCGCGCTGGAAGCCTTGGTGCGCTGGCGGCACCGCCGGAGGGGGATCCTCCCGCCGGAGGAGTTCGTCCCCATGGTGGAACAGTCCTATCTGATGCGGAGCTTCACCCACGAGGTCATCGAGCAGACGTGCGCGCAGGCTGCCCGCTGGTGGAGCGAGGGCATCACCCTGCCCGTGGCGATCAACCTGTCTGCCCGGGAGCTGCTGGACCCGACCCTGCCGGAGAGCATCGAATCCGGGCTGCGGCGGTACCGGCTCCAGCCGAAGGCCCTGCGGCTGGAGATCAGCGAACGCGCCCTGGTCTCGGACGCGGAAGCGATCATTCCCGCCATCATGTCCCTTGCGGAGCTGGGAGTCACGGTCGCGTTGGACGACTTCGGCACCGGCTATTTCACCTTGGCCCGCCTCAACGGCCTGCCCGTCGGGGAAGTCAAGGTGGACGGGTCGTTCGTCCGCCACGTGATCGATGATTCCGACAGCAAGGTGGTCGTAGAAGCCGCTGTGGACCTGATGAACACGCTGGGACTGCGGGCTATCGCCGAAGGGGTGGAGAATGCGGAGCAGGTCGAAGCGGTCCGCGCCCTCGGCTGCTATGCGGCCCAGGGCCGGTACTTCACCCCGCCGCTGGATGCGGGTGCGGTCACCGGATGGCTGCTGGAGCATGGTGACTTGGCGATCTCGCCGTCGGCGAGCAGCACCGGGACATCCTGGCCGCACAGCGGAATGAGACCACCGACCACCCCGCAGCAGCCATAGGATTGACCTGTCCGAATCTGCCGAAGGAACGGTTTGCAATCCATGTCCGCCATCACCCGTGATGAGGTCGCGCACCTCGCCCGGTTGGCGCGGCTGGCGCTGCCCGAGGACGAGCTCGACCAGCTCGCTGCCCAGCTTGATGTGATCATTTCCGCTGTGGCCAAGGTGCAGGAGGTCGCCAAGGGCGACATCCCACCGACCTCGCACGCTCTGCCGTTGACCAACGTCTACCGTCCTGACGAGGTCAAGCCCGGCCTCACCCCCGACCAGGCGCTGGCGGAGGCTCCAGCGGTGGAGGACGGCCGGTTCCGGGTCCCGCAGATCCTGGGGGAGGAAGGATGACCGAGCTGCTCAAGCTGAGCGCTGCTGAACTCGGCGCGGCCATCGCTTCAGGGGAGACCTCCGCGGTCGAAGCCACCCAGGCCTACTTGGACCGGATCGCGGAAGTCGACGGCCAGATCCACGCGTTCCTCCACGTCGCCGCCGACAAAGCGCTGGAACAGGCCCGCGCGGTGGACGCCCGGCGCGCCGCAGGGGAGAAACTCGGCCCGCTGGCCGGGGTGCCCGTGGCGCACAAGGACGTGTTCACCACCAAGGACATGCCTACCACCGCGGCGTCGAAGATCCTCGAGGGCTGGCAGTCGCCCTACGACGCCACGGTCACGGAACGTCTCCGGGACGCCGGGCTCGTCATTCTCGGCAAGACCAACCTGGACGAGTTCGCCATGGGGTCCTCGACGGAGAACTCCGCCTACGGTCCCACCCGCAACCCGTGGGACACCGACCGGGTGCCCGGCGGGTCGTCCGGAGGCTCCTCTGCCGCAGTAGCCGCTTTCGAAGCCCCGCTGGCGACCGGAACCGACACCGGCGGCTCCATCCGGCAGCCCGCGGCTGTGTGCGGCCTCGTCGGCGCCAAACCCACCTATGGCACGTCGTCGCGCTACGGTCTGATCGCTTTCGCGTCCTCGCTCGACACGCCCGGGCCGATCGCCCGCAATGTCCTGGACGCGGCTCTGCTGCACGAGGCGTTCTCCGGGCACGACCCGCGCGACTCTACGTCGGTGAACGAGCCGGTGCCCCCGGTGGTGGAAGCGGCCCGACGCGCCGACGTTTCCGGAATGCGCATCGGCGTGGTCAAGGAGCTGTCCGGCGAGGGCTACCAGCCGGGTGTGATGCAGCGTTTCACCGAGGCTGTGGAGCTCTTCGAGTCGCTGGGCGCCAAGATCGTCGAAGTGTCCTGCCCGAGCTTCACCGCCGCGCTCGCGGCGTACTACCTCATCGCGCCCAGCGAGTGCTCGTCCAACCTGGCCCGCTTCGACGCCATGCGCTACGGCCTGCGGGTCGGCGACGACGGGACGCGGAGCGCCGACGAGGTGATGGCGCTGACCCGCGCCCAAGGGTTCGGTCCCGAGGTGAAGCGCCGCATCATCCTGGGCACCTACGCGCTGTCGAGCGGCTACTACGACGCCTACTACGGGTCGGCGCAGAAGGTGCGCACACTCATCAAACGGGACTTTGAAGCCGCGTTCCAGCAGGCTGACGTGCTGGTTTCGCCGACGACGCCGACTACGGCGTTCCGGCTGGGCGAGCGCATCGACGATCCGATGGCGATGTACCTGGCCGACCTGTGCACGATCCCGACGAACCTGGCGGGGAACGCTGCGCTGTCGGTGCCGTGCGGGCTCGCTCCGGAAGACAACATGCCGGTGGGCCTGCACATCATGGCGCCGACGCTGGCCGACGACCGCGCCTACCAGGCGGGTGCGGCCGTGGAGGCGGCCCTGCGGGACAAGTGGGGCGGCGACCTGCTGTCGCAGTGCGCCTACGCGGTCTAAACACGTCCTGAAGCCGCTGCAGCGCCTCCGGGAGCCTCCCGGAGGCGCTGTGTGTTGTGTGCGGGGCACGGCACCCCGCACACAGGAGGAAGGCCCCCGCCGCGGCTGCGGCAGGGGCCTTCGCGTCAGGTAGCGTCTCTCAGCAGAGCGGAGACGGATCAGGCGTCGTCAGCGTTGCTCTTGCGCTTGCGGGCCAGGTACATTGCGGCACCGCCACCGCCGACGGCGACGACCGCAGCGGCGATCAGACCGCCGAGCGCAGCACCGGTCACGGGCAGGCCGGGCTTGTCGTCAGCCGGAGGAGTGGGCTTCGGCGACTCCGTGGCAGGCGGGGTCTCGTCGTCGCCCGGGGTCGGGGTCTCGTCATCGCCCGGGGTCTCGTCATCGCCCGGGGTCTCGTCGTCACCCGGGGTCTCGTCATCGCCCGGGGTCTCGTCGTCCGAGGGGGCGGGAGCGGTCCAGGTGACCTTGACCTCAGCGCTGGCGGTGGTCTCGGCCTTGTCTGCGGTGATCAGGGTCTGGGTGGGCGGGTCGCCCTGCAGGCCCTTGAACAGGCGGCCGATCTCCACGGTCGCGGAGACGGAAGCGCTGACGGTGGCCTCGCCGTCCGCAGTGCCTTCCGGCACCAGCACGCTGAACTTGTCCTCGTTGCCGACCTCGGTGACCGGGTTGCCCTCGAGGTCAACGGTCTGGACGCCCTCCGGGCCGTTCAGGGTCAGCGGCACCGAGCTGGCGGTGGTGGAGACCGTGAACTCACCGATAAGGCCGCCGGACTCACCCGAAGCCTCGTTGGGGCTGATGGTCAGCGAGGCCGGAGCCTGCTGGATCTCGGTGGCGTTCTCGATGAGGTAGTTGTAGAGCTTCCAGACCTTCTTCGGGGTGCCCTTCTCCTTCAGGTTGACACCGTTGCTGAAGTGCCAGATCGCGGCCTGGGTGGCGGAGAGGGCGTCCTTGGCGGTGAGGTCCTTGATCCCGGTCCGCTCGCTGAGCTGGTCCGCGGAGAGCTCGGGGTAGGAGTTCTGGAGGATCCAGAGGACCTTGCCCGGCTGGGAGTTGGCGAACTCGCCCTCACCGGGGTATTCGCTCCAGTCCCCCTCCTCGTACTTCGCCTTGGACCGGATGGGGGTCTCGAAGTCGATGCAGTAGGCGGGGATCTTGGTGCCGTCGCTGAGGGTCAGCTGGAAGAGGACGGTGCCGACCGAACCGCGGTCGAACGACAGGGTGTGACCGCTCGCGACGTTGCCCGTGTACTGGGCGTCGGCACCACCGGAGTAGTGGTCAGCGAACGCGGGTGCGGCCGACATGCCGAAGGCGAGGAACGCGGCGGTCGCCGTACCGGCGACAGTGACCAGCGCGCGCCGCACACCGCGGGGTGTACGGGAGGAAGAGTCTGTGGTCAACAAGTCGTATCCCAGAGTTGTTGAGGGGGTGGACAGGCGATCCGACCGTGCGGGACGCCGCGTGCGGCCAGGGGTCGCACGGGGACCGCGTTTGAGGAAAGCAACTCGATCGTTGGTGCTTCGATGCGGGTGCCCGGTCGCAGCAGAGAGTGGACGTGTGGCGTCAGGCCGCTCACCAGACCACCGGCACCAAAGCCGCGGGCGGTGGGTATCACCGCACGGCAGATAATAGCCGTCTTTATCCGATCTTTCTACGGTAGGAGAAAACCCCGGAAGTGCTTTTGGTTCTTGAGGTATCAACCATGAGGTGATATATGCACACAAACTTCCGCGGGTTTTTCTTTTCCCGCGGCGACCTGCGGTAATAGGAGTAATGAACCGGACATCTCCGGCGTGGGTCATCAATTTTTATGATGCCGGATAGTCTCCAGGGGAAGAGGACGCGCAGAACAGGTGTCCGGATTACCTAAAGTTGATGATTTTTCTGGGGAAAGCGGAAAGCTCTGGTCGGTCTCGGTCACCTCACTGTGTGTGCCGTCTCACGTGCGGGAAACGTCAGCGCCGCCTACGCCAGGTCACCAGGATCAGTACTGCGCCGAGGCCCAGCAGTGCCAGCGCGCCGGCCAGGACAGCACCCAGCCAGGTGCCGGTGAGGGGCAGGTCCGCTTCGATGCGCTTGTCCTCGGCGACGATCGGCGCGGCAGGCTCAGCAGGCGGCGTAGGGGCAGGCGCTGAGGCGGACTGCTCGGGGGCGGGGGCATCCGAGGGCGATCCGGAAGGAGACGCGGAGGCGGCGGAATCAGGCGCGTTCCAGCTCACGCGCGCCGCGACAGTCAGGGCAATGGTCGCCGTATCAGCGACGACCAAAGGCTGGGTCTGCACCCCGTCCTTACCCGTGTAGACCAGGCCGGGCAGGATTTCTGCCTGGTCGGTGCGCGCATACACGGTGGCCGTGCCCTCCTCGACGTCTGCGGGGAGCGCGAGGAGGATTTCATCGCCGTCACGGGCTTCAAAGACCGGGGAGCCGTCGGCGTCGACCAGCGCGGCTTCTCCAATCCCGTTCACGGTCAGCCGTACCGGTGCGTCACCCGTGGTGTGCACGGTCAGCGGGCCCAGCGAGGACGACGTCTCCCCGACGACCTCGGTCGGGACGAGCCCTAGCGGGGCGTCGGGTTCGGCTACGGGAGTCGCATGGTCCAGCAGGTACCGGTAGAGCGCGTGCACGTGTGCGGCACCGGAGTCCCCGAAACCAGGCGGACGCAACTGGATGCCGTTGCTGAAGTGCCAGATCGCCGCTTGGGTGCCCGCGATCGCCTGTTCGGCGCTCAGCCCGTCGATGCCGCTGTGCTCCGCCACTTCCTCCAACGGCAGCACAGGGTAGGAGTTGCGCACGATCCAGACGATCTTGCCGGCGTGGGCGGCCCCCGGAAGCTGCGGCCACTCCGCCATGGTGTAGGCAGCCGTGTAGTCGACGTTGCGGCTGACGTCCACGCAGTAGGCGGCCACCGTCGTGTCGTCGTCCACTCGGAGTTCGAACAGCGTGGTGGTGGCGGATTCCCCGTTGGTGAAGTGGACGTTCTCGCCAGGGGTCCCGTTGCGGTCGACACGTGCAATAGACGTGGACTCCGCGGCCGCGGGAAGCGAAGGCCCCCAGCAGGCGAGGAGGATGGCTGCGGTGGCGGCGCACAGTCCGGATCGCACGCGGGACAGCAGACTCGGCACGATGTCTTCCAGGCGAAAACAGCGGGTGGCGGGGAAGTGGCTCCCGGCGCGAGCTCAGGGCTGGCTGGCGCGGGGTCGGAACGGTCGAAGGAAAGCCTAACCTCTGGGGCGGGACCCGCTGGCGGTCCCGGCGAAACCGCTGAACAATCGTACGCTTCCCGTAATATCCCAGAAGCCTTCGCCGATGCGGCCCTAAAAAGTCATCCCTGTGTTCGGCCCTCGGTAGGCTCGGAAGGTGCCCGTCGGTGCGCTGCCCGGACGGCGGGCCACGAGGTGCTCAACGACAAGTGACCTGTTCGGTGGGGCAGCACCGGACGGGAACGGTTCGAAACGAAAAACAACGGAAGCGGGTTGTGCGGCGATGGGTAGCGCGGTGACGAGTGACCACTCCGCCAAGGGCGGTGCTACGGCGCTGATGCCCTACGACGAGGTACTGCGCGGGTACGAGCCGGTACTGGGATTGGAGACCCACGTCGAGCTGGGTACCCGCTCGAAGATGTTCTGCTCCTGCGCCACTACTTTCGGCGCCGAACCGAACACCCAGGTGTGCCCGGTGTGCCTGGCGCTGCCGGGTGCGCTGCCGGTGGTCAACAGCGCGGCAGTGGAGAGCGCGATCCGGCTCGGTCTTGCGCTGAACTGCTCTATCGCCGAGTGGTGCCGGTTTGCCCGGAAGAACTACTTCTATCCGGACATGCCGAAGAACTACCAGATCTCGCAGTACGACGAGCCGCTCTGCTACGACGGGTACCTCGACGTCACGGTGGACACCCCGGAAGGGCCGCGCGAGTTCCGGATCGGTATCGAGCGCGTCCACATGGAGGAGGACACCGGTAAGACGTCGCACGTGGGCGGGGCTGACGGCCGGATCCACGGCGCCGAGTACTCCACCGTCGACTACAACCGCGCGGGGATTCCGCTGCTGGAGATCGTCACCAAGCCGATCGAGGACGCCGGGGAGTGGGCTCCCCAGGTGGCCCGCGCCTATGTACGGGAGCTGCGTGACCTGATCCGCGCCCTGGGGATCTCCGACGTGCGCATGGAGGAGGGTTCGCTCCGCTGCGACGTCAACGTTTCGCTGAAGCCGCGCGGGAGCACGGAATGGGGCACCCGGACTGAGACGAAGAACGTCAACTCGCTGCGTTCGATCGAGCGGGCGGTCCGCCACGAGATCGAACGGCAGGGCGGGGTCCTGTCCGCGGGCGGCCGCGTCGTGCAGGAGACCCGGCACTTCCAGGAGAGCACGGGAACCACTGTGGCGGGGCGCAGCAAGGAGGAGGCGCAGGACTACCGCTACTTCCCCGACCCTGACCTGGTGCCGGTCGCGCCCGACCGCGAATGGGTGGAGCAGCTCCGCGCCACCCTGCCGGAACTGCCTTCCGCGAAGCGGCGCCGGCTCAAGGCCGAATGGAACCTGACCGACAAGGAGCTGCAGGACCTCGTCAATGCGAACGCGGTCGACCTGGTCGAGCAGACTGTTGCCGCGGGCGCTCCCCCGGCTGAGGCGCGCAAGTGGTGGTTGAACGACCTGTCGCGGCGGGCCACGGAGACCGGTGTGGAGCTGAGCGAGCTGCCGATCACCCCGGCCCAGGTCGCCCGGGTCGTGGAGCTGGTTGCCGAGGGGTCGCTCACCAACAAGCTGGCCCGGCAGGTGGTCGACGGGGTGCTCGCAGGAGAAGGCGAGCCGGACGAGGTGGTGGAAGCCCGCGGGCTGCGGGTGGTCAGCGACGACGCTGCCCTGGGCGCGATCGTCGACCAGGCGATCGCGAACAACGCGGACGCCGCCGAGAAGGTCCGCAACGGCAAGATCGCCGCGGTGGGCGCCCTGGTCGGTGCGGTCATGCGGGAGACCAAGGGCCAGGCGGACGCGGGACGGGCACGGCAGCTCATCCTGGAGCGGCTGGGGGTCTCGGGCTGACGGAGGAGTGCTACGGCACGGGCCTCCACCGGGGATGACAGACATGTTGATCACCAAGAGTGATCAACATGTCACATATTCTCGCTATGCTCTCAACCTCCCCGTGACCTTGGTTGACTAGCGTGAGACAACCTGAAGAAGCCGTGAGAAGACCTCGCACCCCTATCGGGAGCGTGGTCTGCCTGGCCCCGCGGCCTTCGGGTGCGCAAGGTCGGGAGAGAGCGACGCAAGCCCGGCAGACCACCTGGACGTAGGTCCTGTCAGTGCACCGGGGCGCATCCCGGGACGTGAGCCCGAAGGACTCCACTGCCGTCAACGGAGGGGTGCCCATGGCTGCGGTCAACACCACCAGGAAAAGCCTCCGCAGAAGCGGAAGCGCCCTTCAGGGAGCCCTCCAGGCGAGGAGGGCGCCATGAAGGGCGGGACACGGGTATGGCTGAGCGCGATCCTGGGCTTGTTCATGAGCTACGTGTTGGGCACCCTCGTCCGTGTCGGTGAGGTGCCCTTGACTGTATGGGCGGGGACGTGGCCCACAGCGGTGGCGGCCGCAGGAGCGGCAGCTGCACTGCTCTACGCTGCCCGCGCCCGGATGCGCGTCGAGGGTGCGGACGGCGACGTCCCGGACAGTGCCGGGGCGCTGCGGCTGTTCGGGTTCGCTGCCCTGGCCTGGTGTGCGGGGTCAATCACTTACGGGGTCACCGGCCTCCTCAACGCGGGCGCGTTCTCACTGACCTTCGGCGACCTGTTCTCCCTGGTGGCGCTGCCCCTGTTCACGGTGGGCTTCCTGCGGTTCGCGCCGCTGCCGCGACGCCCCCGGGCCCTGGTCCGGCATGTCACAGACAGCTACGTGTGCGCCGCCGCGGTGTTCAGCACCGTGTGGCTGGTGCTCTTCCAACCGCTCTACCAGGAGCTGGGCGGCAATGCGGGGGCCATGGCGTTCGCGCTGGTCTATCCGGTCACGGACATCGCCGTGGTGTGCCTGCTGGCGCCCCTGGTCCTCACCTCACCGCACAGCACCCGGCGCGCGGTGCTGCTCGCGATGGGCGCGTTCGTCACCATCTGCGCTGCCGACCTCATCGGGGCGGTGGGCCGACTGTCCGGGGAGGCGGTCGCGGGAGGAATCGAGTACCCGGTGCGGCTGCTGGGCTTCCTGCTGCTGGGCGCGATCCCGGCAGTGGTGAAGCGGAAGCCGGGAACGGCGCCCCGGCGGATCACCGGACGCGGCCTCTACCGGGTCGCCCCGGAGATCGCCGCGGTCACCGCGTTGAGCACGGCGGCCGTGGTCATCACCATTGCCGGGCTGCGCGCGGAAGGCATCGCCCCGGTGCTCCCGCTCACCGCGGGATCCGCGGTCCTCGTCCTCCTGGTGCGCATGGTCGGCTTGATGGACGAGACCACCGTCTTGGCGCGAATCGTGCAGACCCGGGAGCGACACCTGCACGATCTGGCGGAGCACAGCGGCGACATCATCGTGATCCTGGAAGAGGACTGCCGGATCTGCTACATGAGCCCGGGGGCGGGCGCCATGTTCGGGTACCGCGACGGCGATCCGCTGCTCGCGGAGCCGGTCACGTCGCTCGTCCACCCCGAGGACCTGCCCGACTTGGCCGCTGCCGCCGCCGAGCTGCGGAACGGGGCGGAGAGCGCGCGGGTGCGCGCCCGGGTGCGTGCCGCCGACGGCACCTGGCGGCACACCACGTCCACCGTCTCGGTATACGAACGCCCCGGTGAGCCGGTCCGGTTCCTGTTGACCACGCGCGACATCAGCGCCCAGGTGGAGCTGCAGAAGCAGGTCGACCACCTGACTTTCCACGACGGGGTGACCGGGCTGCCGAACCGCGCCTACCTCGAAGAGCGGGTCCGGGAGGTGCTGAGCGGGCACGCTGAGGCGGAGGGCGGCCGGGAACAGCCGGAGGTCGCCGTCATTTTCCTGGACCTGGACGGGTTCACCGCGGTCAACGACTCTGCGGGGCACGCGTTCGGCGACTACCTGCTCGCCCAGGTCGGACACCGGCTGCGCGCAGTTTTGGACACGGGTGACACGCTGGCCCGGTGGGGCAGCGACGAGTTCGTGGCGCTGGTGGAGGACCGTCCGCGGGCCGACAGCGTGGTCGACTTGGCCGAGCGGATGATCCAGGTGATCGAGGGCGAGCCTTTCCCGGTGGCGGACCGCGACGTGATCGTGACCGCCAGCGTGGGGGTCGCGTTCGCGGAGCCGGGGATCGACGGGGCGGAGCTGCTGCGCAACGCGGACATGGCGATGGCGCGGGCCAAGGAGCACGGCGGCGGCCGCGTCGAGGTGTACGCGGCGCACATGCACGCCCAGGTGGTGGAGCGGCTCGAACTGCAGACCGAGCTGCGGCAGGCGCTCGCGGAGCACGCGTTTGTCCTGGAGTACCAGCCGGTCGTCAGCTTGGAGACTTCCCAGGTGACCGCGGTGGAGGCGCTCGTGCGGTGGCGGCGGGCGGACGGGTCGCTCGTGCCCCCGGAGGAGTTCCTCGGCCCTGCTGAGGAGTCGGGGCTCATCGTCCCGCTGGGCGAGTGGATCCTGCGGGAGGCCTGCCAGAAGGTCGCGGTGTGGCGCGCCACGACAGGGTTGGACATCGGCTTGTCAGTGAACGTGTCGGCCCGGCAGGTGCTCTCCGCGGGGTTCGTGCAGAGCGTGGAGGAAGTGCTCGCGGAGAGCGGGCTCAACGCGGAAGCGCTGACCGTGGAGGTCGACGAGGAGGTCCTGCTGGAGAACCCGGTGGTCGCGGCGGAGCACCTCACCAAGCTGCGCGAGCTGGGGGTCCGGCTGGCCGTGGACGACTTCGGGATGGGCCACGCGTCCCTGTCCCATTTGCGGCGGCTGCGCGTGGACGAGATCAAGATCGACCCGTCGTTCGTCCGAGACTTGGACGCCGATGAGACGGTGACCCTGTTGACGCGGACTCTCATCCGCCTGGGCCAGGACCTGGGGGTGCAGGTGGTCGCTGAGGGGATCGAACACCCGTGGCAGTTGCGGCGGCTGCGGGAGATGGGGTGCGCCTACGGCCAGGGGTTCCTGGTGGGACGGCCGATGGACGCTGCCGGGGTGGAAGCCTTGGTGGGCGGCGAAACGAACGCCGCCGCGCTGTGAGATTCCCGGCACAGTCCGTCCACGGCGGCCGGAGAATGCCGGCGCTTACCCCAAGAAAGTCCAGGTCAGACGGGTGTGGGGGAGAGGGTGCCCATCAGGCGCCCCCGGTTCGAATAGCGGAGTGTGTATCTCACATTGTGAGACGAATGGGCGTTCTGTTTGACGTGACACCCTCAGCTCGGTCATTGTTGTTGACGTGCAGAGCAACTTTCTGATTCTCGTACTTGGTCAGCGCGCAGCCCGCTGACCGAGTCGACGCTGCGCGCTCCCCTCAACCGCTACGCGGTGGGGGTTTTTTTGTTGCCAGTCACGCGTTACCCGCCCTCTCCGAAGGATCTAGTGATGACCGAGCAGATGACCGGAGCCCAATCGCTCATCAGGGCGCTGGAGCATGTCGGCGTCGATGTCGTGTTCGGAATCCCTGGGGGGGCGATCCTCCCCGCCTACGACCCGCTGTACGACTCCACCAAGGTGCGCCACATCCTCATGCGCCACGAGCAGGGGGCCGGGCACGCAGCCGAAGGATATGCCTACGCCACGGGACGACCAGGGGTGTGTATCGCCACCAGTGGCCCCGGCGCGACCAACCTGGTGACCCCGCTTGCAGACGCCTACATGGACTCGGTCCCCGTGGTCGCGATCACCGGGCAGGTGGCCAGCCCGGCGATCGGCACCGACGCGTTCCAGGAAGCCGACATCTGCGGCATCACCATGCCGATCACCAAGCACAACTTCCTGGTCCGGGACCCCTCCAAGATCGCCAGCACCATCGCCGAGGCCTTCCACATCGCCTCCACCGGCCGTCCTGGCCCGGTCCTCGTGGACATCGCCAAGGACGCGCTGCAAGCACAGACCCGCTTCGAATGGCCGCAACGGCCCGAACTGCCCGGCTACCGCCCCGTCACCAAACCGCACGGTAAGCAGGTGCGGGAGGCGGCACGGCTGATCGCCGAAGCCAAACGCCCCGTGCTCTACGTCGGCGGCGGAGTGTTCAAATCGGGTGCGTCCAAAGAACTGCGTGTACTGGCTGAACTGACAGGGATTCCGGTCGTCACCACCCTCATGGCACTGGGCACCTTCCCCAGCAGCCATCCCCAGAACCTCGGCATGCCGGGAATGCACGGCACCGTCGCCGCGGTCGGCGCCCTGCAGCGCGCCGACCTGATCGTGGCGCTGGGCGCCCGGTTCGATGACCGGGTCACCGGCAAGCTCAGCTCGTTCGCCCCCCACGCCACCATCGTGCACGCCGACATCGACCCGGCCGAGATCTCCAAGAACCGGTACGCCGACGTGCCGATCGTGGGCGACTGCCGGGAGGTCATCGCGGATCTGATCGTGGCGGTCCGTGCCGACCAAGCCGCCGGACGCCAGGGCGACTACACCGCGTGGTGGGAGCAGCTCAACCGAATGCGCGAGACCTACCCGCTGGGCTACACCGAGCCGGAGGACGGTTCGCTCGCCCCCCAGTACGTGATCAAGCGCATCGGCCAGATCGTCGGCCCCGACGCCACCTACGTCGCCGGAGTGGGCCAGCACCAGATGTGGGCTGCCCAGTTCATCGACCACCAGCGTCCCGGCTCCTTCGTCAACTCGGGCGGCGCCGGAACGATGGGCTTCGCCATCCCCGCGGCCCTCGGCGCCAAGGTCGGCGACCCCGATCGGGTCATCTGGGCGATCGACGGCGACGGCTGCTTCCAGATGACCAACCAGGAGCTGGCCACCTGCGCGATCGAAGGCATCCCGATCAAGGTTGCGGTGATCAACAACGGCAACCTCGGTATGGTCCGCCAGTGGCAGACCCTGTTCTACGACGGCCGCTACTCCAACACCAACCTGCACACCGCGCCCACCCCCGAAGACGGGAAGGTGCGCATTCCGGACTTCGTCCGCCTCGCAGAGGCGTACGGTTGTGTCGGGCTGCGTTGCGACCGCGCAGAAGACGTGGACGCCACCATCGAGAAAGCCATGGCCATCAACGACGTGCCCGTGGTGATCGATTTCACGGTCCACCACGACGCAATGGTCTGGCCGATGGTCCCGGCTGGAGTCAGCAACGACGACATCCAGTACGCGCGCGACATGGCGCCTGAATGGGACGACGAGGAAGAATAGGAGAGGTTGACGAATGAGTCTGCACACGCTGTCCGTCCTGGTGGAGGACACGCCTGGAGTGCTCGCTCGCGTAGCCTCCCTGTTCTCCCGTCGCGGCTTCAACATCCACTCCCTCACGGTGGGACCCACCGAATATGAGGGGCTGTCCCGCATGACAATCGTGGTCAACTGCGACCGCCATCCCCTGGAGCAGGTGACCAAGCAGCTCAACAAGCTGGTCAACGTCATCAAAATCGTCGAGATGGACCCCGAGGCGTCGGTGCGTCGGGAACTGCTGCTCATCAAGGTCAAAGCCGATTCGAGCAACCGTTCCCACGTGCTGGAGACGGCCCAGTTGTTCCGCGCCAACGTCGTCGACGTGAACCCGGACGTGGTGGTCATCGAGGCCACCGGGCAACCGGAGAAGCTCCAAGCGCTGATCCGTAACCTGGAGCCGTTCGGGATCAAGGAACTAGTGAAGTCGGGAGTGGTGGCTCTCGGCCGCGGTCCCAGGTCCATCACTGACCGGTCGCTGCGCGTGGTCGAGCGCAGCGCCTGACCCTGTATCCCGGGGATTCCCGCCGGGGATTCCACAAGTCCCGGCGCGGCGGCGTCCGGCCCGGTTCCGCCCGTCGCGTCGTACGGACGACAGATCTCTCAGCAAGGAGTTAAGCCGAAGTGGCAGCACAGATGTACTACGACGACGACGCAGACCTGAATATCATCCAGGGGCGTACCGTCGCCGTCATCGGCTATGGCAGCCAGGGGCACGCGCACGCGCTGTCGTTGCGGGATTCCGGCGTCGACGTGCGGGTCGGGCTCCCCGAGAGCTCGAAGAGCCGGGCCAAGGCCGAAGAGGACGGCCTGCGGGTCGTCACACCGGCGGAGGCGGCCCAGGAAGCCGACCTCATCATGATCCTGGTGCCCGACCACATCCACCGCGACCTGTACGCCAACGAGATCGCCCCGCACCTCAACGAGGGCGACGCGCTGTTCTTCGGGCACGGTTTCAGCATCCGCTACGGCCTCATCACCCCGCCGGAGGGTGTGGACGTGGCGATGGTCGCCCCCAAGGGCCCGGGCCACCTGGTGCGCCGCCAGTTCGAGGCCGGCCGCGGCGTTCCCGTGCTGGTCGCCGTGGAGAAGGACGCCTCCGGTTCGGCCTGGGACCTGGCCCTCTCCTACGCCAAGGCCATCGGCGGCACCCGCGCCGGTGCGCTGAAGACCACCTTCAAGGAAGAGACCGAGACCGACCTGTTCGGCGAGCAGGCCGTGCTCTGCGGCGGCGTTTCCGAGCTGATCAAGGCCGGCTTCGCCACCCTGGTCGAGGCGGGCTACCAGCCTGAGGTGGCCTACTTCGAGTGCCTGCACGAGATGAAGCTCATCGTCGACCTCATGTACGAGGGCGGCATCTCCAAGATGTACTGGTCGGTGTCGGACAACGCCGAGTACGGCGGCTACACCCGGGGTCCGCGCGTCATCACCGAGTCCACCCGCGAGGAGATGCGCAAGATCCTCCAGGAGGTCCAGGACGGCACCTACGCCAAGGAGCTGGTGGAGGAGTTCGACAAGGGCCGTCCGAACTTCCTCAAGCGGCGTGAGGCCGAGCAGGGCGAGCAGATCGAGAAGGTCGGCACTGAGCTGCGCTCGCTGATGAGCTGGCTGAAGAACTGATCCGGCTACGGCAGTCGCTCACGGGTCCCGGGTGTGTGACACTCCGGGACCCTCCTCGCGTGGAGGGGTGGTCCACACCAATCCCGGGACAGGGGGTCGGTTAAGCTGGATTCCTGTCACGGTAGAGCCACCCAGCGCTAGACTTCTCCTCGTTCTGGCGCCTGGCCGGAGCCGACGCCGGCAATGTCGTGGCTGCGACCGCAGTCGAACCCACACGCACTCCCTCTAAGGAATTCGTTGTGCCCAAGCCAGTCGTCCTGGTCGCGGAAGAACTTTCGCCCGCAGGAATCGCGCTGTTGGAAGAGGACTTTGAAGTCCGCCACGTCAACGGCGCCGACCGTTCCCAGCTCCTTCCCGCGCTCGCCGGAGTCGACGCGCTGATCGTGCGCAGCGCCACCAAAGTGGACGCTGAGGTGCTGGCCGCGGCGCCCTCCCTCAAGGTTGTGGCGCGTGCGGGCGTCGGACTGGACAACGTGGATGTCGAGGCCGCCACCAAGGCGGGCGTGCTCGTCGTCAACGCGCCCACCTCCAACATCATCAGTGCAGCGGAACAGGCCATCAACCTGCTCTTGGCCACGGCCCGCAACACTGCTGCTGCCCACGCGGCCCTCGTGCGCGGCGAGTGGAAGCGTTCCAAGTACACCGGCGTCGAACTGTACGACAAAACCGTCGGCATCGTGGGCCTGGGACGGATCGGCGTGCTCGTCGCCCAGCGGCTCCAGGCGTTCGGCACCAAGCTGATCGCCTACGACCCCTTCGTGCAGCCTGCCCGGGCCGCGCAGCTGGGGGTGGAGCTCGTCGAGCTCGACGAGCTGCTGGAGCGCAGCGACTTCATCACGATCCACCTGCCCAAGACGAAGGACACGATCGGCCTGATCGGCGAGGAAGAGCTGCGCAAGGTCAAGCCGACGGTCCGGATCATCAACGCTGCGCGCGGCGGGATCGTGGACGAGACGGCCCTCTACCACGCGCTCAAGGAAGGTCGTGTGGCCGGCGCTGGGCTGGACGTGTTCGCCAAGGAGCCTTGCACGGACAGCCCGCTGTTCGAGCTGGAGAACGTGGTGGTGGCTCCGCACCTGGGGGCCAGCACGCACGAGGCGCAGGAGAAGGCCGGGACCCAGGTGGCCCGGTCCGTCAAGCTTGCGCTCGCCGGCGAGTTCGTGCCGGACGCGGTCAACATCCAGGGCAAGGGCGTGGCCGAGGACATCAAGCCGGGGCTGCCGCTGACGGAGAAGCTCGGCCGTATCCTCGCCGCGCTCGCCGACGGTGCGATCACCCGGGTCGAGGTGGAGGTCCGGGGCGAGATCGTCGCCCACGACGTCAAGGTGATCGAGCTGGCCGCGCTCAAGGGCCTCTTCACGGACATCGTGGAAGAGGCTGTGACCTACGTGAACGCGCCTCTGGTAGCCAAGGAGCGCGGTATCGAGGTGAGCCTGACCACCGAGGAGGAGAGCCCCGACTGGCGCAACGTCATCACGGTGCGGGCCATCCTCTCCGACGGCCAGCGCGTGTCGGTCTCGGGCACGCTGACCGGGCCGCGCCAGTTGGAGAAGCTTGTCGAGGTCAACGGCTACACCATGGAGATCGCGCCCAGCGAGCACATGGCGTTCTTCTCCTACCACGACCGTCCCGGTGTGGTCGGCGTAGTCGGCCAACTGCTCGGACAGGCGCAGGTGAACATCGCCGGCATGCAGGTCAGCCGGGACAAGGAGGGCGGTGCGGCGCTGATCGCGCTGACCGTGGACTCGGCGATCCCCGACGAGACCCTCGAGACGATCTCCAAGGAGATCGGCGCCGAGATCAGCCGCGTGGACTTGGTTGACTGACCGGCAGCAGCGTGCCAGGGCCCGCTCCTTCGGAGGGGCCCTTTTCTTATGCCGGGCATCAGGGTGCTTTGTCCGGTATGGCGCTATTTTCCGGGCCCTGGACCGCCCTTTTAGTTGGGCGTCCGATATTCTGTCTTCCTAGCAGATAGCGTTGCGTGCCTGCTGGGCGACGGACCACGAGAACCGCCCGCGGCGCGAACGGTGTGCCACTACCTCACCCAGGACGTTGGCACTGCGGACCGGTCAGGTGATCCCACCGGAGGCGTTGTCACGCCGGACCCGGCCCCACTCCTCAAGCCCGGGAGTCCGGCTTCTCCACGCTCACCCATCGGGGCGTATGCCTGAACCCGATGGGTTCCCGGATCAGGAATCGAGGACTGACCATGGACGAAACCACGACTGCTGAAGCCAACGAGGCACGCGAAGCCGTGCAGCGCGCCCTGGACCGTCGGGACAACGGCGGCCCCACCGGCCACTGAGGGCCCGGTCCGTGCGCGGCCGACTCCCACTGGGCGGCGCGCCCTCCACCCGGGGGAAGGGTGCTGACCTCACCGACAACCCGCCTGCTTCGGTACTCTTGTCTCATCCCTGTTGTCGCTCGTCTCAACTCATGAGACACCGGGTCGCGTGTCCGCCGCTGGGAACCCGGCGTGTCGGCCGCACCGTGAAGACACCATCAGACTGAAGGCAGGCAAGGCTCCCTATGTCCGCTCGTACTGTGAAGCTGGCCGTGATCCCCGGTGACGGCATCGGGCCCGAAGTCGTTGCCGAAGGGCTCAAGGTCCTCTCCGCCGTCGCCCCCCGGCACGGACTCACCCTCGACACCACCGAGTACGAGTTGGGTGCCCAACGGTGGCATGCCACCGGTGAGGTCCTGCCGGACGCGGTCGAGGAGGAGCTGCGCCAGCACGACGCCATCCTCCTTGGAGCGGTCGGCGACCCCACGGTGCCCAGTGGAGTCCTGGAGCGTGGCCTGTTGCTGCGGTTGCGCTTCAACTTCTCGCACTACGTCAACCTGCGGCCGGTCCGGCTCTACCCGGGGGTGACCACCCCGCTGGCCGGTGTCGCACCCGAAGACATCGACATGCTGGTCGTGCGCGAGGGAACTGAGGGCCCCTACGCCGGCATGGGAGGCGTGCTGCGCAAGGGCACCCCCCACGAGATCGCCACCCAGGACAGCGTCAACACTCGTCTCGGTGTGGAACGCGTCGTCCGCTACGCCTTCGCCAAAGCCGCTGAGCGTCCCTGTCACAAGCTCACCCTGGTCCACAAGGACAACGTGCTGACCTACGCCGGCGAACTGTGGCAGCGCGTGGTCCGCGAGGTCGGCGCCGAATACCCCCAGGTCGAAGTCGACTACCTGCACGTCGACGCAGCCACCATGTTCTTCGTGACCCAGCCGCGGCGCTTTGACGTGGTGGTCACCGACAACCTCTTCGGCGACATCATCACCGACCTCGGCGCGGCCGTGGCCGGCGGTATCGGCCTGGCCGCTAGTGGCAACATCAACCCCGAGGGCGACTTCCCCAGCATGTTCGAGCCGGTGCACGGATCCGCACCCGACATCGCAGGACAGGGCAAGGCTGACCCCACGGCGACCATCCTGTCTGTCTCCCTCATGCTGGAACACCTGGGCTACGCCGACGCAGCAGCACAAATCGACCAGGCGGTAGCCGAGGACCTGCAGGAACGTGCTAAGAACGGTGGAGTCCGCTCCACCACCCAGATTGGCGACGACATCGCTCAGCGAGTAGCGGAGCAGGGCTAGGCGGACACCACCGCTCATGCCCTGCTGTTCACGCGCGGCGCGGCTGAGCACCAGTACCCCTTGATGCGACGGGCGCGCCCAGGGCGCGCCCGTCGCCGTGTCCACGGTTTTGGGTCTGGCTCTGGCTCCGGGTGCGTCGTTTCCGTCACACTAGAGTCCTCGGGACGGCAGCGTCGCCGTTCCGACGTATCCGAGAGGATCGGCAGCACATGAGCAACGGCACCACCACAAGCGGGTTGACGTTCGATATTCGACTCTCCACCGAGCGGAAGACCCCGCAGGAGCGAGAGGCGATCCTGGAAAACCCCGGGTTCGGCAAAGTGTTCACCGACCACATGGTGACCATCCGCTACACCGCAGACCGCGGCTGGCACGATGCCCGACTCGAGCCCTACGGGCCGCTGTCGCTGGACCCGGCCACCTCAGTCCTGCACTACGCCCAGGAGATCTTCGAAGGGCTCAAAGCGTACCGCCACCCCGACGGCAGCATCGCCTGCTTCCGGCCGGAAGCCAACGCCGCACGGTTCAACTCCAGTGCGAAGCGCATGGCGATGCCGGAACTTCCCGAAGAACTGTTCCTGGGGGCGATCGACACCCTGCTCACCTACGACGGCGACTGGGTCCCCACCCAGGCTGACACCAGCCTGTACCTGCGCCCCTTCATGATCTCCACCGACGTCGGCCTGGGCGTCAACAGCCCGTCCAGCAGCTACCTGTTCGTGCTGATCGCTTCCCCGTCCGGCGGCTACTTCGCCAACGGGGTCAAACCGGTCACCGTGTGGCTGTGCGAGGACTACACGCGGGCTGCGCCCGGCGGAACCGGTGCGGCCAAGTTCGGCGGCAACTACGCGGCCAGCTTCCTGGCCCAGGCCCAAGCCGTCGAACAGGGCTGCGACCAGGTCGTCTGGCTGGACGCAGTGGAACACCGCTGGGTGGAGGAGATGGGCGGCATGAACCTCTTCTTCGTCTTCGGTTCCGGAGAGAACGCCCGCCTCCTCACCCCTGAACTGACCGGCACCCTCCTGCCCGGCATCACCCGTGACTCGCTGCTGAAGCTCGCCCCCGACCTCGGCTACCCGGTGGAAGAGGGGCGGATTTCTACCGACGAGTGGCGGGAGGCCGCGGCCAGTGGAGAGCTCACCGAGGTGTTCGCCTGCGGTACTGCCGCCGTCATTACCCCCGTCTCGCACGTGAAGAGTCGGCAGGGCGAGTTCCAGATCGGTGACGGCACCCCCGGCCCCATCACCATGCGCCTGCGGGAGGAGCTCGTCGGCCTGCAGTACGGCACCCGCCCCGACTCCCACGGCTGGATCCGCAAGTTCGGCCGCTAATGGGCGCGGGTGAGCGAACCGGCCATAAGCCCAGCACACCGGTGTGACGATCCTGGGGTTTCCCGAGCTACCCCCGCTCGGGAAACCCCAGGTGCATGTGGGGCCTGGGTGCACCCAGAGAACAAGATGTGGCACACTTGGTGCTATGCCGCCTCAGGCGATCATTATCGTGAGGCGCGCTGGCTGAAACGGACCCCGCCAGCGCGCAGACCTCTCGTGTCCACGAGAGGTCTTTTTTGTTGGCGGGAGCGGGTCGGCCACCAGGTGACACAGACCAGACCCGGGAGTTCCCACATGCTGGACGACAGTTTCCACGTATTCGACACGACCCTGCGTGACGGCGCTCAGCGCGAAGGCATCAACTTCACCGTCGCCGACAAACTTGCGGTCGCGAAGCTGCTCGACGAGTTCGGTGTGGGTTTCATCGAGGGCGGCTGGCCCGGCGCGAATCCGAAGGACACAGAATTCTTCCGACGGGCCCAAACAGAACTGTCCCTCAAACATGCGCAGCTCACCGCGTTCGGCTCGACCCGGCGGGCGGGAACCACGGCTGCGAAGGACCCCCAGGTGCTCGCGTTGCGCGACTCCGGGGCGCCCGTCGTCACCCTCGTGGCGAAGAGCGACGACCGGCACGTCGAACTGGCGCTGCGCACCACGCTCGAGGAGAACCTCGAGATGATCGCGGACACGGTCTCCTTCCTGCTGGGCCAGGGACAGCGCGTCTTCGTTGACTGCGAGCACTTCTTTGACGGGTACCGGCACAACCCCGAATACGCACTCCGTGTGGTGCGCACCGCGGCCGAGGCGGGGGCCTCCGTGGTGGTGCTGTGCGACACCAACGGCGGCATGCTGCCGTCCGACGTCTTCCAGATCGTCAGCGAAGTCCGCGAAGCCACCGGGGCCCGGCTGGGCATCCACGCCCAGGACGACTCGGGGTGCGCCGTGGCCAACACGCTGGCCGCGGTCGACGCGGGCGCCACCCACGTCCAGTGCACCGCCAACGGGTACGGGGAGCGGGTCGGCAACGCCAACCTGTTCTCGGTCGTCCCCGCCTTGGTGCTCAAACGCGGCCGCAATGTGCTGCCCGAAGGCTGCCTGCGCGAGATGACCCGGGTGTCCCAGGCTATCGCCGAGATCGCGAACATCGCTCCAGCCACCCACCAGCCCTACGTCGGCATCTCCGCCTTCGCCCACAAGGCCGGGCTGCACGCTTCTGCGATCAAGGTGGACCCGGACCTCTACCAGCACATCGACCCGGCGCTGGTCGGCAACGACATGCGCATGCTGGTCTCCGACATGGCCGGGCGGGCCTCGGTGGAGCTGAAGGCGAAAGAGCTCGGCGTGGACTTGTCCGGCGACCGCGAGACCCTGGGCCGGATCGTGGAGCGGGTCAAGGACATGGAGATGGCCGGGTACAGCTTCGAAGCGGCCGACGCCTCCTTGGAGCTGCTGCTGCGCGAAGAGATCGGCCAGCCGGTGCGGTACTTCGAAGTGGAGTCGTGGCGCACTATCTCCGAGCGGCGCCCCGACGGGTCCAGCGCCAGCGAGGCCACGGTGAAGCTCTACGTCAAGGGTGAGCGGGTGGTGGCAACCGGGGAAGGCAACGGTCCGGTCAACGCCCTGGACCGGGCACTGCGCTCGGCGCTGGAGAGCGTCTACCCCGACCTGGCCACGATGGAACTAGTCGACTACAAGGTCCGCATCCTGGAGGGCACGTCCGGAACGGACGCGGTCACCCGGGTGCTCATCGACTGCAGTGACGGGCAGGGCGAGTGGACGACGGTCGGAGTGGGTGAGAACGTCATCGAGGCGTCGTGGACGGCGCTGGAGCAGGCCCTCACCTACGGGCTGCTGCGCCGCGGCTACACCCAGCAGTGACGTGGCGGGCAGCCGGGACAGGGCGCTGCCCGGCTGCCCTTGCCGCGCGGGCGGCCCCTGACCCTGGTCAGGGGCTCACCCACCCGTTCTTCTCACACCCCTGCAGCCCGAACGTCTGCTGCTGCATGACTGGCGCGGGTTCCCCGGGGGCAGGGCAGTCCACGTGGCCGTAGCCGAGCGCGTGGCCGACTTCGTGGTTGATGACGTAGGCGCGGTAGGTCTCCAGGTCGCCGTCGAAGTGCGGCACGCCGGACACCCAGCGGTTCTGGTTGATCATCGCGCGTTCCCCGGAGAAGCAGGAGACGTAGCCGTTGGTCTGCAGTGGCGCGCACTGCTGGTCTACGGTCTCGGGGGAGGCGAGGGTGACCCGGAAGTCCACTGGTTCTTCGTCGACCCGCTGGAAGGCCAGCGTGCCGTCGTGGGTCCAGCTTCGGGGGTCGCTGAGCACGTGCTCGACCGCTGCAGCGAAGTCGGCGGGGTCTCCGGGAAGCCCTTCTTCGACCTCCACCAGGTAGCGCAGGAGCGTGCCTTCGCCGACGACCTCCCCGTCACCTTCGACGACCCGCAGTTCTCCGCTTGCGCTGGGCACCTCTTCGACCACGGAGCGCAGCAGCGGGGGTGCCGGGGACGGCGAGGGCTCCGGCGTCATGGGAGAACTGCTGCCCTGCGAGGTGGCGGGGACCACGGATGCCGGGTCCGACGGTTCCCACGGGAGCACGTTGGCCGAGACCATCCCCACGCCTGACAGCGCGACAATCAGCCCCGCGATAGTCCCCACTGGCAGTTGACGCCGTCGATGTCGACCGGTACGGCGTGGTCGTCCTGCCTTCTGCGCAGTCATGGACACGATCGGCCTTTCTCAAGAATCGCAAATTCCATCATTGCAGATCAAAAGGGGTGCGGGGGAGAAGAAAAGGGATGAAGGGGGTGGGCGGCCCCCGGTGAAGAACCGAGGGCCGCACCGGGATCAGTCCTGGGCCTGGACGTGCTGGACGACTTCGAAGGACCAGAGTTCACTCGCGGACGCGGCCGGGCCGCCCTGGCTGCTGCGGCGGGAGTCTTCAGAGGCCTGGGCGTGTCCGCGCTGGAAGGCCTCGCTGTTCAGCCAGTTCTGGTAGTCCTCTTCGGAGCGCCAGCGCGTGTAGACGATGTACTTGTCGGTCCCGTCGACGGGACGCAGCAGTTGGAACTCCTCAAAGCCGGGCTGGTTCTCCACGAGGCCTGCGCGCTTGGCGAAACGCTCCTCCAGGGTGGCGCCGGCACCGGGAGGAACCGTCAGCACATTGAATTTCACCACACTGGCCATGGTGATACCTCTCGTTGATGGTGGGTTGGGTTCCGGCCCACGAAGCCATAGGCCGGACTGCGGCCCAACCTAATGCAGGGATGGGAGAGGACCGTTTCGGGGCAGTCTTTCTCGGCGTTTCCGGGTGCTAGGGCGACGTGACCGACATCGCCGGAATAGGCCGACCCGTGCCCCTTGCGGCTGGGGCACGGGTCGGCATAAAAGCGGCGCCCGCCCACGGGGAGTGGACGGGCGCCGTCTCCGGCTAGGAGGTGCTGATCAGTTCCTCGTCGAGGTTGTCAGCCGTTGCCTCACTCCGCTTTACAGAGGCGGGTAGGCGTTGGCCAGCAGCTCGCGGAACTGGGCAGAGAACCAGTGGCCGGAGATGGGGGCGTTGGGCAGCGCACCCGAGGGGTTGTTGCCGTTGCGGGCGTTGCCCTGGTAGGTCGGGTCGCACATGCGGTCGAAGCCCTTGCCCTCGTTGTTCGGGATCTCCTCGCTGGCGCCGTCGGACTCACCCGGGGGCTTCACCCAGACGTAGGCGTCAACACCGGGAGCCGGGTTGACCGTGGGCCGCTCGCCGAGGCCCGCACCGGCCTGGTTGCACCAGTTACCGGGGTGGATACGGCGGTCGATACGGCTCTCGTCAACGTAGGTGTTGAGGTCGGTGGAGGAGCTCGGTCCGGTCGGACGGTCCGGGCCACCCCAGCCGTTGCGGGAGGTGTCGATGAGCATACCGATGTCGGACCGGAAGCCCTTGGCGATCAGGGCCTGACGCAGGTCCTGGACGAAGGAGAGCTCGTCGACGTACTGGTTCCAGTCAACCCACTTGGACTGGCGGATGAGCTGGCCGTTAACGGTGCCGTTGACGTCCAGGTACGGCTCCACAGTGGCCGAGTAGTTGGCCGTGTTGGAGATGAAGCCGTGCACGTAGTCCACGGTGGAGCCGGAGGCGTTGGCGGCCTCGTAGAAGATGTCCACCGAGGGGCCGAAGTTGGAGTCCCAGCCGATCCAGCCGTGGTGGGCGGCGTCGATGTAGTTGTAGACGTTCGGGATCTCGCCCAGCTTGCGGAGGGCGTAGCCGACACCGTTGACGTAGCCGCCGTTCTGCTTCATGTAGGCGCAGAGCTCGGTGCCGCCGCTCCCGCCCACGTTGGTGACGAGGTTGGGCAGGGAGTCGATCTCGATGATGGCGACGATCCGCAGGTTCTCGTAGTCTGCGAAGTCCCACATGATGTCGGCGATCGGGTCGATGTACTCGCTCTTGTAGCGGTCGAGTTCATCGGGACCCAGCTCACCGTTGGAGGCCAGCGCGGCGCAGTCGCGGCCGGGCAGGTTGTAGATGACGACCTGGATGGTCAGCGGGTCGCCACCGGACTGGCGGACGGCCTCCTCCAGGTGGTCGCGCAGACCCATGGAGCCGGTGGTCGGGCTGTCGTTGCCCTCGATGGCGCCGATACGGTCCAGCCAGACAGCGGTGGACTCGTTGGCGACCGCGGAACCGCCCGGCTCAGCGGCGGCCTTGGCCGACCAGACCGGGTTCACGTACAGCTTGGCGCCCTCGAACGGGTTGTCGACCTTCTCGCCGGGGTTGGTGGGCGGGTTGGTCGGGCCGCCCGGCTCATCCGGGTCTGTGGGGCTGGGGGAAGGGCTGGGGGAGGGGCTGGGCTCGGGGTCGGGGTCGTCCGAGCCGTCGCAGGTAACCCCGTTCAGCTTGAAGGAGGAGGGGATGTCGTTGCTGCCCGAGTAGGAGCCGTTGAACCCGAACTCAACCGTTCCGTTGGCCGGGATGGAGGCGTTGTACGGGGCGTTGCTGACCGACACGTGCTGCCCGGACTGGGTGTAGGTCCCGTTCCACAGGTTGGTCACCTGCTGGTTGCCGGGGAAGTCCCACTCCAGGGTCCAGCCGTTGATCGCACTGCCGAGGTTGGTGATGGTGACGTTGGCGGTGAACCCGGTACCCCAGGAGTTGACCGTGTAGTCCACCGAGCAGCCGGCGGCGTTGGCCGGAGCAGCGAACGCCACCATGGAGGCGCCAAGCGCCAGTCCAGAGGCGGCTGCCAGGCCGCGCCGCATCCACGAACGTCTGTTCGTGGCACGAACTTTACTCATATCGGTGTCTTCCTTGGTTGGAGGATGTTCTCTCGCAAGGGGATGGTCGAGAACCGGACGCTGCAGTGTTCAGCCGACCGGTCGGCGTGGTTGCGCGGACGACGGCCGGGCGCCCCGGAGGGGAGCGGGGGATGGTGAACACTGCTGCCTCCGTTTGAGCGCTGGGAGAGTGGCGTCGGACGGTTGGTTGTGTGGGAGTTCTCCCGAAGGCTGGGAGCGCTCCCACTTAGGGACTTAAAGCAGGGTCGAAAATGCGTGTCACACGACGAGCCCTACCGTGACGCCATTCACGTCCCAGTGTGACTAGCGGCACGGGAGCGCTCCCAAGAGAGAGTAGCCACTTCATGACCGGTTGTAAATACCGCGTTAAATGGGCTTTTGTGACGGGGGTCGGAAACAGGCCGTGGCGGAGCCATCTCGCGGGGTGCTTTCCCCCCTCCGACAGGACGCGCAAGGATGGTGACGGAACGGAACAGGAAACGGTCTCAGGGCTCGCGCAAGAAAAACGGACCGAAATTCGGTTCTCGGTAGCCTGGGGGAACTAACCGCACCTGAAATGATGAGGGGGAATCCCGTGCGTATCGCGAGATTCTCGGCCGGTGATGACGTAGGTTTCGGCTTGGTCGATACCGACGATGAGGGCAACCAGTTCGTCACCCGGATGAAGAGCCACCCGTTGGTGGGGCCGATCCAGCTCACCGGAGAACGCACCAAACTCGAAGACGTGCGGCTGCTCTCCCCGATCCTGCCCACCAAGATCGTGTGCATCGGCAAAAACTACGCCGACCACATCGCGGAGATGGGAGGCAGCGCTGAGGACGAACGGGACCCCAAGGAGCCGGTCGTCTTCCTCAAGCCCTCCACCGCCGTGGTCGGGCCCAACGACCCCGTCTTCCACCCGAAACTCTCCTCGCGGGTGGACTACGAGGGAGAACTGGCTGTGATCATCGGCCGGCTCTGCCGGGAGGTGCCGGCCGAACGCGCCAAGGACGTCATCTTCGGCTACACCATCGGCAACGACGTCACCGCCCGCGACCTGCAGCAGGCCGACCACCAGTGGACCCGCGCCAAGGGGTTCGACTCGTTCTGCCCGCTCGGACCGTGGATTGAGACCGGGCTCAGCGTTGAGGAAGCCTCGCAGCTGCGCATCACCACCACCGTGGACGGGGAGGTCCGCCAGGACGGCAACACCGGGCAGATGATCCACAGCATTCCCGAGATCATCTCCTACGTGAGCTCTTTCATGACGCTCCTGCCGGGGGATGTGATCCTCACCGGCACCCCCGCAGGGGTCGGACCGGTCCGGGTAGGCCAGCGGATGACCGTGGCGATCGACCGGATCGGGGAACTGAGCAACCCGGTGGTGGCCCGCGACTGAGCCGCTGCCGGCCCGCAGCACTGCGGGGAGGCGCACCGTCGTGCGGTGTGCAGGAAGCCCGCACCGACACACCGCATCCGCAGGAGCAGCCGGGGCCGCGCTGTCCGTGGATGCCCCTCGCCGCCGCAGGCCTCACACGCGTCGGACCCGTGGCCCCATCGTGCCTTGCGGAGGCACCCGTCTGGGCCACGGGTCCAGGGCGACGACGCCGACTAGCTGTAGGAGGCGCGGTAGGAAAGCCGCCGGAGCAGGACCTCCGCGGGACCGCGCTGGCCAGCCCGTTCCTGCAGGTAGGAGAGGAGCGCCGTGACCAGCCACACCCCGGTGGCGAACAAGGCCATGGTGGCGCTGTGCAAGTGGGCGCCCAACCCCAGGCCCCAGGCCGTCAGGACGGGGGCGCAGAGCACCGACTGGGCGAGGTAGCACGACAGAGAGCGTTTGCCCACCGCGGTGAGAGCCGTGAGCACGGGGCCGCGGCTGGTGCGGCGGCTGAGACGGTGCGCGATGAGGCCGAACAGGGCGACGTAGCCTAGCCCGGTAGCGATCCCCGTCGTCGAAGCGATCGAGGCCACTGCGACGCTCTCCTCCGCAGACAGGGACAGGATGCCGACGTGGTCCAGAGCGTGCAGCAGTCCGGTGAGCCAGCCCAGCGGGATGCCCACGGCAGCGGTGATGCGCAGTAGGCGCAGGTGGTTGCCGGGCTCCTCCAGGATGCGGCGGCGGGCAGCCCAGAAGCCCAGCAGGATCGCGATCGGGACACTGATGGTCAGCAGTCCTTGGCCGACCACCAGGAAGGCCCAGACCTGGATCCGGAGCACCATGGAGGCGAGGTAGTTCTCTTCGGCGTTGAGCTCACTGGACGGGAACCACGAGGGGGAGCCGGACTCTGCGGGCTCTGCGGGCGCGGCGCCTTCCGGCGCGACGATGAAGGCCAGCACGGACAGCGCGGTCAAGGCCGCGAGGAGCCCGGTGAAGATGCCGGACCAGACGAGCAGGGTCCGGTCGGTGCGGCGGAGGAAGAGCCAGCCGAAGATGAGACCGGCGAAGCCGTAGGCGCCGAGGACGTCCCCCAGCCACAGCAGTGCGGCGTGGACGAAGCCGAACACCAGGAGCCACAGGTTGCGACGGCGTAGCAGGGCGCGTACGTCCCGCTCCGTAGCTCCAGCGGCCCGCTGCCGGAGCCACAGTTGCACCATGCCGTAGCCGAATAGGAAGGCGAATATGGGGTAGGTACGAGCGTCCACCGCGGTGATGAGCACGCCTTGCACGATCCGGTCGAGGAGCGAGCCGTCGGAGGGGTGGATGCTCAGCTCGCCGGGGCTCGCGGCCCACAGGTACCAGGTCGAGTTGGCGAGCACGATGAGCAGCAGCATGAAGCCGCGTGCCAGGTCGGGCGCCAAGGCGCGCTCCCCGGGGCGGACCGGGCCTCTCAGCGACGGGGGAGCAGGCTGGGCGGGAGCGGTCGACTCCCGGGGCTCGTGGGTACCCGCGTCGTCGGATGTCGGTGGTCCGGTGGGGTCGTGTCCGGTCATGATTCCCCTTCCCCCGTCGGTCAGACGGCAGCTATTGTCTCCGAGCTAAACGGACATAGCGGGCGCACGTTCAGAAATCCATTTTTATATAGATTGCGGCGGCGTGTCCCGGTCTAGGGAAGCCTTCGCGGAAGACAGCGGCCGCTTGGAGCGCTATCGATGCTGGTCACAGCGGTGCAGTGGGACGCTGGCGCAGTTCTGATTGCGGAGGAGAGAAAACAGGGAAACCGAGGAGAAAACGATTCTGTTGCGCCTGCGGATAACCGAGAGGCCGCAGCGTTTTCTTGATGTTTTCTGACAATTTCCGTTCCGGTGCCCCGCTGGCACCACGTGTCACCTACTCCGAGACAGGAGCGGTGGCCAACGACCGCGGCCGCGGCATCCCGACGCTGAGGACAGGCCCAGCCCTGGCTTGCGGGCCGCCGCACCGCCCGGAGGCGGGACACCGCGGGCAGTTCGTTGCATACCGGCGCGGGCGACGCCCCTCGATAGGCTGAACTCCGTGACTGACAAGGCTATTCGTACCCGCTTCGCGCCCTCTCCGACAGGGATGTTCCACGTGGGCGGCGCGCGTTCGGCGCTGTTCAACTGGGCGCTCGCCCTGCAGCAGCCGGAAGGCAAGTTCGTGCTCCGGATCGAGGACACCGACGCCGCGCGCAACCGCCCCGAATGGACCGAGGGCATCCTGCGCGCCCTGTCCGCGCTGGGAATCGACGAACGCGACCCGCACTTCGAAGGGCCCTACTTCCAGTCGGCCTACGCCGACAAGCACCGGGAGGTCGCAGAGGAGCTCTACCGCAAGGGCCGCGCCTACTACTGCGACTGCACCCGGGAACAGATCCAAGAGCGGCGGGGCAACCCCCACCTCGGCTACGACGGGTACTGCCGGGACCGAGGGCTGGAGCCGGGGCCGGGCCGGGCCCTGCGCTTCCGGGTACCCGAGGGCGGGCCCACCGTCGTGGACGACAAGATCCGCGGCCGGGTGGAGTTCGACCACAGCGCGATCGAAGACTTCGTGATCGCGCGCTCGGACGGCTCCCCGCTGTTCGTCCTGGCGAACGTGGTGGATGACGTGGAAATGGCCATCACCCACGTGGTCCGCGGCGAAGAGCACCTGTCCAACACGCCCAAGCAGCAACTGCTTTGGGAGGCGCTGGGCCAGACTCCGCCGGTCTGGGCCCACCTGCCGGTGATCGTCAACGAGAAACGGCAGAAGCTGTCGAAGCGCCGCGACAAGGTAGCGCTCGAGGACTACCTCGCCGAAGGCTACTTGCCCGAGGCGATGGTCAACTACTTGATGCTGCTGGGCTGGGGCCCGGGCGACGACCGGGAGATCATGCCGTTCTCCGAAATGGTGCCGCTGTTCCGGCTGGAGGACGTCAACAGTTCGAGCGCGTTCTTCGACGAGAAGAAGCTGCGCGCGTTCAACGGCGAGTACATCCGCGCGCTCGACACGACCGAGTTCGTGGAGCGGTGTGCGCCCTGGCTGGGATCGGAGAAGGCGCCCTGGCCGGCGGAGAACTTCGACGCCCAGGTGTTCGAGGCCGTGGCGCCGCTGGCTCAGACCCGGATCTCGGTCCTCAGCGAGATCGTCTCCTACGTGGACTTCCTCTTCCTGGACCGCCCCGTGGAGGACGAGAAGAGCTGGGCCAAGGCCATGAAGCCGGGGGTGGGTGAGGAGATGCTCACCGCGGCCTTGGAGCGGTTCTCCGACCCGAACCTGGAGTGGCGGGCCGAGCCGCTCAAGGCTGCCTTGGAGGAGGTTGCCGCGGCACAGGGGCTCAAGCTGGGCAAGGCCCAGGCGCCGGTCCGTGTCGCCGTCACTGGACGCACGGTGGGGCTCCCCCTGTTCGAGTCGCTGGAACTGCTGGGCCGGAGCCGGGTCCAGGAGCGTCTCCGCGCGGCGTTGGAGAAGCTCAAAGCTGCTGGTGAGTGAGCCCGGGGTGGGGCGGTGGAGCGCCGCCCCACCGGCTTTGCCGGGTATCCGTTCGCACCTGCGCAAAATGTTCGCTAGAGTTATGCATGGCCGCGGGGAGCGGATCCAAAGGAACCGGTCCCTCGTGAGCACTGGGGTATGGTGTAATTGGCAGCACGACTGATTCTGGTTCAGTTAGTCTAGGTTCGAGTCCTGGTACCCCAGCGGTGGTCCTCCTCGGAAGATTTTCCGCGTTGAACCTCCACCACGGCTTTGAGTTGTCCACGGCCCCCGTCGTCTAGCGGCCTAGGACGCCGCCCTCTCAAGGCGGTAACGCCGGTTCAAATCCGGTCGGGGGTACTCGACAGAAGAGACTCTCACGCGGAGTGGGAGTTTTTTTCTGCGATGGGGACCTCGAGTCCCGCGGAACACTGCCCCGGCAAGACCGACGGTGCCGTTCCAGGACGCTCTCAGCCCGCAGCCCCCGTCGTCTAGCGGCCTAGGACGCCGCCCTCTCAAGGCGGTAACGCCGGTTCAAATCCGGTCGGGGGTACCACACGGGGAAGCCCCGCCTCACGTGAGGCGGGGCTTCCCCGTTTTCTCCCTCCCTGCCTCTCAGGTGGCGCAGGAAGCCGCACCTGTGCCGCGCAGCCGGGTCTCGGGACGTGTGAGGGCGCGTCCACCGGGCACAGGCCCGAAGAGCGCAGCGCGACACTGGAGAGGGCACAGCCATGGGGAGACGAGTGTGGGCAGCAGCGGCCGTGCTCCTACTGGCCGCGGGATGCACCACGGATACGGGGCAGGCCCCAGGCCCTGCGACCCCGTCCGCCGCACAGTCCACGGAAGGCCACGCCAGCGTGGGGGAGGCGACCACGGTCGCCTCCGGGCTGCACGTGCCCTGGGCGGTGGCGTTCCTCCCCGACGGCGCGGCACTGGTTTCAGAGCGCGATTCGGGGCGCGTCCTCCGAGTTGCTCCGGACGGCGCCGTCGCCGAGGCGGGGACCGTACCGGGAGTCGTCCCGCAGGGGGAGGGCGGTCTGCTCGGGCTCGCGGTCTCCCCGGACTTCGTCACAGACTCGCTGGTCTACGCCTACCTCACCACCGAATCAGACAACCGGATCATCCGCATGCCCTACGACCCGGAACGCGGATTCGGCACGGCAGAGGTCGTCGTGGACGGTATCCCCAAAGCCGACCTGCACAACGGCGGGCGGATCGCGTTCGGCCCCGACGGGACGCTGTACGCGGGAACCGGTGACGCGGGCCGCCCCGAGCTGGCCCAGGACACGGACTCCCTGGCCGGGAAGATCCTGCGGATGACCCCGGACGGCGCGCCCGTTGCCGACGCCCCTTTCGGCAACCTCGTGCACAGCTACGGGCACCGCAATGTGCAAGGACTGGCCTGGGATGAGGACGGCACCCTGTACGCCACCGAGTTCGGGCAGAACACGGTCGACGAGGTGAACGTGATCGTCAAGGGCGGCAACTACGGGTGGCCGGAGGTGGAGGGGATCGGCGGTGCTCCCGAGTACACCGACCCGGTGGTCACCTGGAGCACCGAGGAGGCGTCCCCCAGCGGGGCAGCGATCGCGGGCGGGGCGCTCTGGGTGGCCGCACTGCGCGGCGAACGCCTGTGGCGGGTACCGCTCACCGGGGACGCCGCAGAGCCGGTCCGGGCCCCGGAAGCGCTCCTCGTCGGCGACTACGGCCGGCTGCGCGCGGTCGAAGCTGAACCGGGCGGGCAGGCGATCTGGGTGACGACCAGCAACCGGGACGGCCGGGGAGACCCGGACGCCGACGACGACCGGATCCTGCGCCTTCCGCTGGACACCGGGTCGTAGTCCTTGGCCGCGGCCGGTCCAGGCAACCCGGGTCAGGTGTGGCGCAGCGCTTCGCTGATCTTGTTTGCGGCCGCGAGTACAGCGGGGGCGTGCAGCCGGCCTGGGGAGCGGGTCAGCCGTTCCAGCGGACCGGAGACGGAGACCGCGGCGATGATGCGCCCGCTCGGCGCGAAGACCGGCGCGGACACGGAGGCGACCCCCGGCTCCCGTTCGCCTACACTCTCTGCCCACCGGCGGCGGCGCACCTGGGCCAGGGTCGCCGCGGTGAAGTGCGCGCCGCGCAGCGTGCGGCGGATCCGCTCAGAGTCCTCCCAGGCCAGCAGGACCTGGGCGGCTGAGCCCGCGGTCATGGGAAGCTCACTGCCCACCGGGACCGTGTCGCGCAGTCCGCTCATGCGTTCCGCGGCGGCCACGCACACCCGGACGTCCCCTTGACGGCGGTACAGTTGCGCGCTTTCCCCCGTGTGGTCGCGCAACTGGGCGAGGATCGGGGTGGCGACGGCCAGCAGCCGGTCCTCCCCGGTGGCGATGGACAACTCGGTGATCCGGGGCCCCAGGATGAAGCGCCCTTGGCTGTCCCGAGCGACCATGCGGTGCCGCTCCAAGGCAACCGCCAGCCGGTGCGCTGTAGGCCGTGACAGTCCCGTGAGCCGTACGAGCTGGGCGAGGGACGCGGGACCGGATTCCAGGGCGGTGAGGACGGACATGGTCTTGTCCAGCACACCTACCCCGCTGGATGGGCTAGAGTTGTCCATGGCTTGATATTGCCGTCTCGCTATTTGGAATGCAAATCCGCCAGCCCGTACGTGCGGACCGCGCGGGGAGGATGTCCGCGCCGGTCGCCGAGGGGATCGGCGTACGGCGGCGAGAACCCCACGACAATCATCGAGACGCGAGGAGGCGTCCATGGCCCGCACGATGGCCGAAAAAGTCTGGGAGGAGCACGTCGTCAGGCGAGCCGAGGGTGAACCCGACCTGCTCTACATCGACCTGCACCTCATCCACGAGGTGACCAGCCCTCAGGCGTTCGAAGGGCTCCGCCTGGCCAACCGGAAGCTGCGCCGCCCGGACCTCACCATCGCCACCGAGGACCACAACGTCCCCACCGAGAACATCTTCCTGCCGATCGCTGACCCGGTGTCGCGCACCCAGGTCGAAACCCTGCGCAAGAACGCCGCGGAGTTCGGGGTGCGCCTCCACCCGATGGGCGACATCGACCAGGGCATCGTGCACGTCATCGGCCCGCAGCTGGGCCTCACCCAGCCGGGGATGACCATCGTCTGCGGCGACAGCCACACCAGCACGCACGGCGCGTTCGGCGCGCTGGCCTTCGGCATCGGTACCAGCCAGGTCGAGCACGTCATGGCCACCCAGACGCTGCCGATGACGCCGTTCAAGACCATGGCGGTCAACGTCGAGGGCAAGCTCAAGCCGGGGGTGACCGCCAAGGACATCATCCTCGCCGTGATCGCTCAGATCGGCACCGGCGGCGGCCAGGGCCACGTGATCGAGTACCGGGGCGAGGCCATCCGGTCGCTGTCCATGGAAGCCCGCATGACCATCTGCAACATGTCGATCGAGGCGGGCGCCCGGGCCGGCATGATCGCCCCCGACCAGACCACTTTCGACTACCTCAAGGGCCGTCCGCACGCCCCCAAGGGCGAACTGTGGGACCAGGCCGTCGAATACTGGAAGACCCTGCCCACCGACGAAGGCGCAGTGTTCGACAAGGAGGTCTTCCTCAACGCCGACGAGCTCAGCCCGTTCGTCACCTGGGGCACCAACCCCGGACAGGGCGTCCCCCTGGACTCGGTCGTCCCCGACCCCGAGTCCTTCACCGACCCGGTCGAGCGTGCCGCCGCCGAGAAGGCCCTGGCCTACATGGACCTGAAGCCCGGCACCCGGATGCGGGACATCAAGATCGACACGGTCTTCCTGGGCTCCTGCACCAACGGTCGGATCGAGGACCTGCGCGCCGCCGCCGAGGTCCTCAAGGGCCGCAAGGTGGCCGACGGGGTGCGGATGCTGGTCGTCCCCGGCTCCCAGCGGGTCAAGCAGCAGGCCGCGGCCGAGGGCCTCGACGAGATCTTCAAGGCTGCTGGCGCCGAGTGGCGTGAAGCGGGATGCTCGATGTGCCTGGGCATGAACCCCGACACGCTCAAGCCCGGGGAGCGCAGCGCCTCCACCTCCAACCGCAACTTCGAGGGCCGGCAGGGCAAGGGCGGCCGCACCCACCTGGTGTCGCCGCTGGTCGCCGCCGCCACCGCGGTGCGCGGCACGCTGTCCTCTCCCGCCGACCTGTAGCCCGCCCGCGACTGTCGAGGAAACGTCACCATGGAGAAGTTCACTGTCCACACCGGCCGTGCGGTTCCGCTGCGCTACAGCAACGTGGACACCGACCAGATCATCCCCGCCGTCTACCTCAAGCGGGTGACCCGCACCGGGTTCGAAGACGGCCTGTTCGCCGCTTGGCGTACTGACCCCGACTTCGTCCTGAACAAGCCGGAGTACAAGGACGGCACCATCCTCATCGCCGGACCCGACTTCGGCACCGGCTCGTCGCGTGAGCACGCCGTGTGGGCGCTGCAGAACTACGGGTTCAAGGCCGTGCTCTCCTCACGGTTCGCCGACATCTTCCGCGGCAACTCCCTCAAAGGTGGTCTGCTGACCGTGGTGCTCCCGCAGCCGGTCATCGAGCAGTTGTGGGAGATGGTCGAGGCCGACCCCGCTACCGAGATCACCGTGGACCTGGTGAATCGCGAGGTGCGCGCCAAGGACATCGTCGAGCCGTTCGAACTGGACGACTACACCCGGTGGCGCCTCATGGAAGGGCTCGACGACATCGACCTGACCTTGCGTCACGTCGACGCGATCGCCGAGTACGAGAAGCGCCGCAAGCCATGGCTTCCGGTCACCCAATAGGACCTGATGCGACCGACGATGACCCGGAATTCGCGGCGGAGTGGGAATTTTACCGAGATTTGGCAAAGCGGCTTAAAGATGCCCATCGCAAAGCCAATGCTCTTCCGGAATCCGTCCGAATTCCGGTGATTCGTAAGCTTTTAATGGTGACAGAGCGGGTCAAAAGAGACCCAGTTCAAGCTTCAGAACGCCTAGATCGCATGCTGGCTGAGCTGGGTCAGACGGCGAAAGAAACCCCGACACGCTGATCAGATCGGCGTTGAGTGTTTGTACCCGGCCACGGTTTCCCCTAGTTTCAAGCGAGCAAGGGGGAACCGGAGGAACTATGAACAAACGTGATCTGATCGACGCAATCTCGGGGCGGTTGGGGGACAAGAAGACCGCCACCGAAGCCGTCAACGCCGTGCTGGAGACCATCCAGCAGACTGTCGCCAAGGGTGACAAGGTGGCCATCACCGGGTTCGGGGTCTTTGAGAAAGCCCAGCGGGCGGCCCGGACCGCGCGAAACCCTTCCACCGGCGCCACCATCCACGTTCCGGCGAGCTACGTTCCGAAGTTCCGTCCCGGAGCTGACTTCAAAGCCTTGGTGAACAACGGCAAGAAGTAACCACCACGACACTCGGCCACAGCCGTTGCCCGGGAGCCCGTCAAGGCCCCGGGCAGCGGCGTCTTTCTGCCCGGATCAGCCGCCGGTCCGCGCCAGACCCAGCGAGTCCAGCAGGGCAGCCGTGTGCGGGCCCACACCGAGCCGTGCCGCAGCCCACAGGTCCTCCGGAGTGTCCACGTCGTGCCGGACCGTGGGCACCCCCGCCAGTTCGAGCTCCACCGCACCGCTCTGCCGGTGCCGGAGCCGCGACCACCCCTCGAACGCGGGAGCGAACACCGCCCGCGGCAGAGCGCTGTACACCGTGGTCCCCACCCCGTGGGCGTCCGCGAGAAAAGCGTTGGGGTAGGTTGCCGCTGCGGCCAGCACCTGGGAGAGTTCCGCTGGGCGCAGTGCCGGAAGGTCAGCGGAGAGCGCGCACACCCCCGCGTCCGGATAGGCCAGGCGGGCCCGGGCCGCACCGTGCCGCAGCGCGGCGTTGAGCCCCGTGCCCGGCTCCCCGGTCACCACGTGCGCCCCGAACCGTTCCAGTGCCGCGGCTGCCGTGGCATCCTCGGTGACCACGAAGATCGCCGCCACTTCGGGGGTGGCCGTGACCGCGCGTACCGTGTCGCAGGCCACGGCCAAGGCCATCTCCGGTCGGCGTTCGCCGGCGAACTCGGCGAGTCGGGACTTGGCCATGGACAACCGCTTCACCGGTATCACCACCGACCAGCGCTGACGTGTGTCCACAGCGTCACCATCCCCCCGCCCGGTCGATCGGAACCGGTAGAAGAGAGTATGTCCCAGCCAGAAAACGGGGGAACGGGCCCTTCCCATAGCCCGGACAATGGAGTGCTGGAAGATGACGCGGACACCCGCGACGGGGCGGGCGCCCAACATCAACCGATCGGAGGAGTCCACATGAAACGCCGCGAGTCGCGCTGGCTGAAAGCGGTCGCCGTCACCGTCGTGCGCCCCCTCATCGCCGCGGTCACCAAACCCACCTGGCGCGGCCAAGAGCACATCCCCCGGGAAGGCGGGGTGATCATCGCGGCCAACCACCTGTCCGTGGCGGACCCGCTGACCGTGGCGCACTTCCTCTACGTGGCCGGGCGCCGCTGGCCGACGTTCACCGCGAAGGAAGGGGTCTTCCGCATCCCCATCGTGGGACCGGCGGTGCGCAAGCTCGGCCAGATCCCCGTGCACCGCGGCACCACTGACGCGGCTAAAGCACTGCACGAAGCGGAGGAGGCGCTCACCCAGCACGGTGCTGCGGTGATCTTCTACCCGGAAGGCACCTGCACCCGGGACCCCAACCTGTGGCCCATGGTCGCCAAGACCGGGGTGGCGCGGCTCGCGTTGCGTACCGGTGCCCCGGTGATCCCCGTCGCCCACTGGGGGGAGCAGCACCTCCTGCCCTACGGCACCGCAAAGCTGCGGCTCTTTCCCCGCACCCCCGTCGAAGTAGTGGCTGGGCCGCCGGTGGACTTGTCCCGCTACCGGGAGCAGCCGTTGACCGCGACCACGCTGCGTGAGGCGACCGCGGAGATCATGACCGCCATCACGCGGCTCCAGGCCGAGATCCGCGGCGAAGAGCCGCCGCTCGAACCGTACGATCCCAAGAAGGCGCGCGGACAGAACCTGGGACCCAACAACAGCGAGGGCGCGAAGTGACCAAAGTGGCGGTGCTCGGCAGCGGTTCGTGGGGAACAGCCTTCGCGAACGTGGTGGCCGATGCGGGAATCGCGGAGACAGTCCTGTGGGGCCGACGGCCCGAAATCGTCGAGGCGATCAACACGAAACACGAGAACCCCGACTACCTGCCAGGGATCACCCTCAACCCCCGGCTGACCGCTACGACCGACGTGGCCGAGGCGATGGCGGGCGCCGACTTCACGGTGATCGCCGTCCCGGCGCAGACGCTCCGCACGAACCTGGCCGCCTGGTCTGAGGCACTGGACCCCGGCACGGTTGTCGTCAGCCTGATGAAGGGGATCGAGGTCGGCACCTGCCTCCGGATGAGCGAAGTCATCGCGGAGGTGCTGGAACTCCCCGACCACCGCATCGCGGTGCTGTCCGGCCCCAACCTGGCGCGGGAGATCGCGGAACGGCAGCCCGCCACCGCCGTGGTCGCCTGCACGGACGAGCAGACTGCTGTCCGTTTGCAGCACCTGTGCAAGTCCCCCTACTTCCGCCCCTACACCAACACCGACGTCATCGGCGTGGAGCTGGGGGGAGCGGTCAAGAACGTCATTGCGCTGGCGGTGGGCGTGGCCGTGGGCATGGGTTTCGGGGACAACGCCAAGGCTGCGCTGATCACCCGGGGCCTGGCGGAGACGGTGCGGCTCGCGGTGGCGCTCGGCGCCGACGAGCACACGCTTGCCGGGCTGGCCGGCCTGGGGGACCTGGTGGCCACGTGCAGCTCTCCGCTGTCCCGCAACCGCACATTCGGGGAGAAGCTGGGCTCCGGGATGACCGTGGACGAGGTGATCGCGGAGACGAAGCAGACCGCGGAAGGCGTCAAGTCCTCCACGTCGATCCTGGAGCTGGCGCGCGCCCACGGCGTAGAGATGCCGATCACCGAGGCGGTGGTAGCGATGATGTACCACGGCCTGCCGCCCGCTGAGGCGCTGCTGGCGTTCATGTCCCGCAGCGCCAAACCGGAACGCTACGGGGTCTGAGCCGGGCATAGGCTGCACCTTCGCGGAGGCAGGCGGTGCCTGCGGTGCGGGGCTGCCGGGCTTCACGCAGGGCCGTGCCCGCGGCCTGTCCCCCTCCTCCCTGCAACCTTCGCTGTCGTTATCCGGTTTTATGTCATGGGGGCGTATTCGGGAGCAGCGTTCCAAGGAGGCGACATGGCACAGCACTACGGCGAACACACCAGGGCGGTCCGCGCGGCTGCCGCAGCCCCGGCACCGGGCACTCCGATGCGCATCCCGGTATACCGCGCCTCCACCTACGCTTTTGCGACCTCCCGCGACTATGCCGCGAGCCTGACCGGCGATGGGCAGTACGCCTATGCGCGCATCGACTCCCCCAACAGCGACGCGTTCGCCGCGGCAGTCGCCGCCCTCGAAGGAGCACACCTGGAGGGTGAAGTCCACGGGCAGGGGTTCGCCTCCGGCATGGCCGCGATCAGCACCACCCTGCTGGCCCTCACCCATGCCGGAGCCCACGTTGTAGCCTCCCGCGCCCTCTACGGCAACACCTACAAACTGCTGGACGTCGTGTTGCGCCGGTTCGGGGTGGCCGTGGACTTCGTGGACATCACCGATCCGGCCGCGGTGCGCGCTGCGTTCCGCCCCGAGACGGTGCTCGTCTACACCGAGACGCTGGCCAATCCGACCATGACCGTGTCGGACCTGCCCGTGCTCGCCGCGCTCGCCCACGAGGCGGGGGCGCTGCTCGTGGTGGACTCCACTTTCGCCTCCCCCGTGGTGTGCCGTCCCCTGGAGCACGGCGCCGACGTCGTGCTGCATTCGGCCACCAAATACCTTGGCGGGCACTCGGACGCGACCGGGGGAGTGGCGGTGGGCCGCCCCGACCTGCTGGCCCGTATCCGTGAAGCCCGCATCGACTTGGGGCCGCACCTGGCCGCCGATGAGGCGTTCCTGCTCCACCGCGGTTTGGAGACCCTGCCGCTGCGCATGGCCCGCCAGTGCGCGACCGCAGCCGAGTTCGCCGCTGCTCTCGCCGAGCACCCGGCCGTGGCCCGCGTCGACCATCCGAGCCTGCCCACCCACCAGGGGCACGTACTGGCCCGGAAACTCTTCGACACCGGGCCTGAAGGCCCCCGCTACGGCGCGGTCGTCACGGTCACCCCGCGCGGGGGCCGGGAAGCGGGCATCGCGTTCGCGGACCGGCTCCGCCTGGCGACGATCGCCCCCTCCCTGGGCGGGACCCACACCGTCGTCAGCCACGTCGCCTCCACTACCCACCGGCAGATGAGCGACGAGGCCCTGCACGCAGCCGGGATCGACCCGGGAGCAGTGCGGTTCTCCATCGGCGTGGAAGACCCTGCCGACCTGATCGCCGATGCCCGGCAGGCCCTCGACGGACTGCCGGTCAAAAAGTGACAAATCCCGTGTTTCTGTGGGCCGCGACCATTGTCACGGGTGGGGTGGAGCGGGATAAGGTCAAGCATCATGGGTGAGCAGCGAAAGATCCGGGTTGCCGTCATCTTCGGCGGACGCAGTTCCGAACACGAGATCTCCTGCGTGACCGCGGGAAGCGTGATGTCCGCCATCGATACCGACCGCTACGACATCCTGCCCATCGGAATCACGCGGGACGGTGACTGGAGGCTGGTCACCGCGGATCCCAGCGAGTTGGCAATCGTTGACGGCAAGCTTCCGGCCGTGCCCGACAGCGGCGCGCGACTGGCCCTGGCCCTCGACACGCCCGGCGCTTTCCTGGAGGTCGCCCCGGACAGCCTGCCGCGGCTCGTCGGCCAGGTCGACGTGGTGCTGCCGCTGCTGCACGGCCCCTTCGGGGAGGACGGCACCATCCAAGGGCTGCTGGAACTCGCCGGAGTCCGCTACGTGGGTGCCGGAGTGTTCGCCAGCGCCGCTTCCATGGACAAGGTCTTCATGAAGGCGCTGCTCACCGCGCAAGGCCTGAAGACCGGCCCGTATCTTGCGGTCAGTGACCGGGCGTGGACCCGCCACCGCAAACGCGTGCTGGACAACATCGCCGCGCTCGGCGGGGTGGTGTTCGTCAAGCCTGCCCGCGCCGGGTCCAGCATCGGCATCAGCCGGGTGCCCGACGCCACCGACACCGCCGCGGTCACCGAAGCCATCGAGGCCGCACGCGCCCACGACCCGAAGGTCATCGTGGAAGCCGGGATCCAGGGCCGGGAGATCGAATGCGGCGTGTTGGAGAGCCTGGACGGCGGGGAGCCTGACGTGTCGCTGCCCGCGGAAATCCACGTGGCCGAGGGGTACGACTTCTACGACTTCGAGGCCAAGTACCTCTCCAACAGCGGTCTGAGCATCCCCGCGGACCTGCCTGACGAGGTGACCCAGCGGGTGCGGAAACTCGCCGCGGAAGCGTTCGACGCGCTGGGCTGCGAAGGACTGGCCCGCGTGGACTTCTTCTACGGCGACGACGGGGAGATCTACATCAACGAGATCAACACCATGCCGGGCTTCACGCCGGCTTCGGCGTTCCCGCAGATGTGGGCGGCGAGCGGTCTGGACTACCCGGCGCTGGTGGACCGGCTGATCCGCACCGCGCTCGTGCGTCGCACCGGCCTGCGTTAGTCCTGCCGCAGCGCAAAGAGCCCCGGGACACCGCTGTCGTGCCGCCGGGGCCCGCGCCTCACTCCGCCCTCACGGGCGGGAAACACCGTTCGGGTGGCGGGAAGGTTCCGTTTCCGCCTGCGGTGTGAGTGAGGGCGGAAGCAGACTGCGGGCCAGGATGGTGCCGCCCGCCGTGGCCGCCGGGAACACCAGGACTGCCACGAACGGGATGGACAGCAGCAGGAAGGCGGGCACAGCAAAACCGAGGGACAGCAGCCGGCGCCGCCGCAGTCCCGCGAACCGGTCCCGGAGCCGGACCAGGCCGCGCCGGTCGAACGCCGAGCCGATGAGTTCCGCGCCCAGCAGCCAGCCGCCGACCAGGGTGGAGAGCACCGGCACGACCGTCTGGCCCACGACGGGAATGAACCCGGCGAAGAACAGCGGGATCGCCGCGGCCACGGAGAGGGAGATCAGGGCCAGCGAGATCCGCAGCGCGCGCAGGAGTGACCGCAGCAGCGGTTCGTCTGGTGCCTTGGGGGCGTTGCCCAGCTCCTCCTCGACCTCTTCGGCGATCATGTCGTAGAGCGGGGAGCCGAGGGCGAGCGTGACCGTGGTGAACCCGATGACCATGAGCAGCACGGACGCGGCCACGACGACGATGCCGAGGATGACGCGCACCGTCGTGGCCCAGCCGGGCGCCCAGTCCGCGGCGAACGGTGTCATCCAGGTGGTGAGGTCGTCGAGGCGCACCAGCAGCGCGATCAGCGCGATGACGAACAGGATGGACGTGAGGAAAGGCGGCAGCGCTCCCAGGAAGAACAGTTTGGGCCGCCGCAGGATCATGCTGAACCCGCGGAGGAGCGTGCCGATGCCGGTGAAGATTTCGCGCAGCAGAGTCACGGGGCGACAATAACGGGGGACGACAGTTCAGCCACCAGCGGGGCTCGCAGACACCCATCAACCCCGGCACGGTGGGCATGACGGTCTCAACCGTAGCGGGACCGGCCTTGGGGTGCGAACCCTGTCCCCGCGGACCCGCCCGGCCGTACCGGGCAGCCCACCGCGGCCGCCCCGGGTCAGCGCACAGCCCGCAGTCCGCCGCGCGGCGGGTCGCCCAAGCCGTGGGCGTTGCGGTACCAGCCTTTCTCCGCCAGCAGTTCGTCGTGGGAGCCGCGCTGCACCACCCGGCCGTCGACGATCACATAGATCTCGTCCATCTCCTCCAGCCGCGCCAGGTCGTGGGTGATGAGGAGCGTGGCATAGCCCGCGGACGCCGCCAGCAGGTCGTCGAGGACCGCATCCCGGGTGTCCGGGTCCAGATGCGCGGTGGGCTCGTCCAGCACCAGGATGCGGGGCTGCGCCAGCAGTGCCCGGGCCAGGGCCAGCCGCTGCCGCATGCCCCCGCTGAGCCGGGCCCCGTGCGCGCCGACCTCGGTGTCCAACCCGTCAGGCATGGTCGCGCGGATGTCGTCGGCCAGCCGGGCCCGCTCAAGGGCCGCCCACAGTTCCGCATCGTCCGCGCCGGGCCGAGCCAACCGCAGGTTCTCGCGCAGCGTGCTCGCGAAAATGTGCGGGTCCTGGGGCACCCCGCTGATGAGGCGGCGCACCTCGTCCACGGGGTAGTCGGTGATGTCGGCACCGTCGAGGGTCACCGTGCCCGCATCCGGGTCGCGGAACCGGAACAGCACCGAAGCCAGAGTGCTCTTTCCTGATCCGCTCGGCCCCAGCACCGCGATCCGCTTGCCCGGAGCAAGGTCGAGGTCCACGCCGTCCAGTGCCCACGGCTCGTCGGGACCGTAGCGGACGCGCAGGTCCCGCACCCGGAGGGTGGCCGCCTGGTCGGGCAGCCCAGACTGTTCGGGAGCGGCCGCGGCTTTCACTTCGGGTTCGGTGTCGAGCACGTCGAACAGGCGGGCGCCTGCCGTGCGGATCGCCTCGAGTTTCGCGGCGACTGCGGGCAGGGGCGCGACGATTTCGAAAGCAGCCAGCGCGGTCAGCACCACGACCGCGAACGCGATCGCGTCCAGGGTGCCTCCCGCGACCGCTGCGACGCCCAGCAGCAGAGTGGCCCACACTGTCAGCCCTGCCACGAGCGCGCTGGCACCCGTGCCGAGGCCCAGCACCGCGGCGTCCCGCCGCGCCAGGCGGGTGAGTTCGGCGTCGGCCCGCTCCACGCGGCGCACCGCCTGCTCCATAGCCCCATAGGCCACCAGGTCCGGGGCCCCGTAGAGCGTGTCGACGAGGGCGCTGGAGAGTTCTCCCCGCGCTGCGGCCTGGTGGCGCCCCGACGTGCGGCCCAGCGCGGCCGCGAACAGCGGCACCGCCAGCCCGCCGAGGAGCAGCCCGGCAGCGAGCAGCAGTCCGCCGGGCACGAACAGCACAGTGCTCAACAGGACGACTGCGCTGCCGACGGCGAGGGCGGACAGCGGTGGGGTGAGGCCGCGCACCAGCAGGTCCTGGGTGGCGTCGGTGTCGTTGACGAGCCGCGACACCAGGTCACCGGAGCGGAAGCGGCGCACGGGTTCGCTGCGGGCCAGCCGCTCGTAGACCCGCACACGCACCTCGGCGAGCGTGCGGAACGCCGCATCGTGGGTGACGAGGCGTTCCAAGTAGCGGGCCACCCCCCGGGTCACGCCCAGGGCCCGGGTGGCGACCACGGCGACCCCGAGCGCGGTGATCGGCGGGTGCGTGGCCGCGGTGGCCAGCAGCCACGCGGACACGCTCAACAGGCCGACGCCCGCACCGGTGGCCAGCGCCCCCAGCAGCACTCCCAGCACGAACCGGGTGGTGCGCGGGCGGGCCAGCGCGATCATCCGCAGCAGTGGCCGACAGGCAGGTTTCGGTGCGGGAAGGTTCATAGTGGGGCTCCGATCCGACCGCCAGCAAGGTGCACGGTCTCGTCCACCAGTTCCGACCATCCGGTGTCGTGCGCGACGATGACTCCGGTGCGGCCCTCCAGGAGGCGGGCGACCGCGCGGCGGACCGCAGCGGCATGGTCCGGGTCGAGGTGGGCGGTGGGCTCGTCCAGCAGCACGATCGGCGCGTCGCGCAGGAAAGCGCGGGCCAAGGCGATCCGCTGGCGTTGTCCCGCGGACAGGCGCGTGCCACGCTCTCCGAGCCGGGTGCCGTAGCCCAACGGCAAGGTGGAGATGAAGTCGTGTGCTTCCGCGAGTTCCGCGGCGCGCCGCACTTCGGCGACGCTCGCCTCGGGTTTGCCGAGCCGGATGTTCTCGAGGACCGTGGTGTCGAACAGGTAGGGGTGCTGGGGCACCCAGGCGATGAGCTGCCGCCACAGGTCGGCGGGGATGTGGCTGAGCGGCGCACTCCCCGTCCCGCCGGGGCGTTCCACGAGGATGGCGCCTTCCGTGGGTTCGACGAAGCCGAGCAGCAGCGCCAGCAGGGAGCTCTTCCCGGACCCGCTGGGACCGGTGAGCAGGAGCCGCTGCCCGGGGCGGATGACCAGGGAGACCTGGGAGAGCGCGGGCAGGTTGCGCCCCGGGTAGGTGAGGGAGACGTTGGCGAACCGGATCTGCGGGGCGGTGCAGCCGTTGTCGAGGCAGGGGCGCACCAGGGCGCGGGAGGCGGTTTCCCGGGCCGGGGCGGAGTCCGCTTCGGGTTGCGTCCTGGCCTGGTCGGCGCGTTCGTCCAGCACGGCGAAGACCTGTTCCGCCGCGGCCACCCCTTCCATGCTGGCGTGGAAGCGGGCCCCCACTTCCCGCAGCGGCAGGTACGCCTCGGGGGCGAGGATGAGGACGAGCAGCGCGGTCTGGTAGTCGAGCAGCCCGTACATGAGACGCAGGCCGATCTCCACGGCCACCAGGGCGACCGCGATCGTGGACAGCAGTTCCAAGACCAGCGCGGACAGGAACGCGATCCGCAGGGTGCCCATCGTGGCGTGCCGGTGCTCGTCGGTGATCCGGCGGATGATCGCGGCCTGGGCTTTGGCGCGCCGGAACACGGCGAGAGTGGGCAGCCCTTCGACCACGTCGAGGAAGTGGCCGCCCAAGCGGTTGAGGAGCCGCCACTGGCGCTGGGTGCGGGCCTGGGTGTGCCAGCCGACCAGCGCCATGAAGATCGGGATGAGGGGCAGGGTGAGGGCGATGACGAGCGCGGAGATCCAGTCGGCTTGGGCGACGACGGCGAGGACAGCGAGGGGGACGAGGACCGCGAGCACCAGTTGGGGAAGGTACCGGGCGAAGTAGTCGTCCAGTGCATCGAGGCCACGGGTGGCGAGTGTGGCCAGTTCCCCGGCCCGCGGGGTGCCCGTCCCCTCGCCGTCGGCGGGACCGCTGGCCCCTGACAACCAGACCGGTCCCGGTGCCGGCCCTCCCCGGGGCGGTTCGGGAGAGCCGGGGACCGCGACGCCGGTGACGTGGGCGATGAGGCGTCGGCGGAGCTGGGATTTGGCGCGGGCCGCCGAGTGCAGGGCGGCGGCTTCGGTGCCGTAGGACACCGCTGCCCTGCCCAGGGCGATCGCGGCGACGGCAGCGATCGCCCAGGACAGTTCGGTGAGCCCCTCGCCCGCGGCCGCGCCGGAGATGACACGGGCGATCAGCCAGGCTTGGGCGAGGACGAGCCCGGTCGTGGCGACCCCGCACAGCACGGTGACGGCGAGGTGGACCCGGACCGCGCTAGCGGTGCGCACCAGCCGAGGGTCGAGGGGTTTCATACAGCGGCTTCCTCACGGAGTGATCAGGCGTCGCCGGGGCGTCCGGCGGGGACAAGGGTCGGCTCAATGTGTTCCCGGGTGATGCGCTTGCGGAACACCCAGTAGCTCCAGCTCTGGTAGCCGAGCACCACGGGGAGGAAGATCACCGCCACCCAGGTCATGACGGACAGCGTGTAGTCGGCCGACGCCGCGTTCTCCACGGTCAGGCTGTACGCCGGGTTGGTGGTGGAGGGCAGCACGTTCGGGAACAGCGAGCCGAACAGCACTACCGTAGCGACGGCGATGGTGGTGGCGGTTGCGGTGAACGACCAGCCTTCCCGGCCCCGCAGGGCGAGCGCCACGGCCGCAACCAGGGTGAGAGCGGCGATAGCGACGAGCGGGAGCGTCCACGTCGTCCCGTAGGAGACCTGGGTCCACAGCAGGAATCCGGCCGCAGCGGGCACCGCGACCAGCGCGATCATCGGCACGGCGCGGCGCGCCTGGAGCCGCACTTCACCGCCGGTCTTGAGGCTGAGGAACATGGCGCCGTGCAGGGTGAACAGGGACAGCGTGGTCAGTCCGCCGAGCAGCGCGTACGGGTTGAGCAGGTCGAGCAGGTTGGCGGTGACGATGTGGTCGGCGTCCATCGGCACACCGCGCACGATGTTGGCGAAGGCCACCCCCCACAGCAGGGCGGGGATGGCGCTGCCCCAGAAGATCGCCTGGTCCCAGCGGGCCCGCCACTGCACGCTGTCGACCTTGCCGCGGTATTCGAAGGCCACGCCGCGGACGATCAGGGCGAGGAGCACGAGGAACAGGGGCAGGTAGAAGCCGCTGAACAGGGAGGCGTACCAGGCGGGGAAGGCGGCGAACATCGCGCCTCCCGCGGTGAGGACCCACACCTCGTTGCCGTCCCACACCGGGCCGATCGCGTTGATCATGACGCGGCGGTCGGTGTTGGTCTTGCCGAGGAAGGGCAGCAGGATGCCGACGCCGAAGTCGAATCCTTCGAGGACGAAGTAGCCGATCCACAGCACCGCGATGGCGGCGAACCAGAGAGTTGGAAGATCCATGCCGGGCTCCTAGTAGACGAACGCGGGGACAGGGGCGTCGCGGTCTTCATCCGAGTCGTCGTCCTGCGGGGGCACCACGTGGGTGGGCCCTGCCTTGACGTAGCGCCACAGCAGCCCGGCCTCGATGACGGCGAGCACGCCGTAGACGAGCGTGAACAGGGCCAGGGAGAGCGCCACCTCGGTCAAGGAGACACCGGGTGAGACGCTGGCCGCGGTGAGGAGCTCCCCGACGACGGTCCACGGCTGGCGGCCCATCTCGGTGAGGATCCAGCCGCAGATGTTGGCGGCGAGAGCCGCGGGCAGGCCGAGGATGGCGGCCCAGTACATCCAGCGGTGCTTGGGCAGCCGGCCGCGGCGGGTGAGCCACAGGCCGATGAAGCCTACGGCGACTCCGGCCAGGCCGAAGCCCATCATGAGCCGGAACGACCAGTAGATGACCGGGACGTTCGGCACGTACGATCCGGGACCGAACTGGGCTTCGTAGCGTTCCTGCACGTCGTTGATGCCCTGGACGTTGCCGTCGAGGCTGTTGGTGGCGAGGATGCTCAGCAGGTGCGGGATCTGGATGTTGATGTGGTTGCGTCCGTCGACGACGTCGCCGACCGCGAAGATCGAGAAGCCCGCGCCGTCTTCGTCTTCCCACAGCGCTTCCGCGCTGGCCAGCTTCATGGGTTCGTCTTGTGCCATGAGCTGAGCCTGGTGGTGGCCGGAGAAGGCGACGAGGATGCCCGCGAGAGCGGTGACGGCCAGGCCGGCGCGCAGGGTCTTGCGGAACAGTCCGTGTTCGCTGGGGTGCGGGGCCTGTCCGGGGGTGCCGGTGTCACCGTGGAAGCGGGCGCGCATGAGTTTGAAGGCGCTGACCGCGACCACGAACAGGCCTGCGGCGATGAACGACCCGGCGACGGTGTGGAGGTAGGTGGACCAGGCCTGGTCGTTGGCGAGCACCGCCCAGATGTCGGTGAGTTCCGCGCGTCCGGTTTCGGGGTTGACCTGGTAGCCCACCGGGTGCCGCATCCAGGCGTTGGCGGCGAGGATGAAGTAGGCGGACAGGTTGGTGCCGATGGCCGCTGCCCAGATGGTGGCGAGGTGGATCTTGCGGGGCAGCTTGTCCCAGCCGAAGATCCACAGGCCGATGAAGGTGGACTCCAGGAAGAAGGCGAGGAGGGCTTCCATCGCCAGCGGGGCGCCGAACACGTCACCGACGAATCGGGAGTATTCGCTCCAGTTCATGCCGAACTGGAACTCTTGGACGATGCCGGTGACCACGCCCATGGCGAAGTTGATGAGGAAGAGCTTCCCGAAGAATTTGGTCGCCTGCAGGTATTCGTGCTTGCCGGTGCGGTACCAGGCCGTCTGCAGGCTGGCGACGATGACGGAGAGTCCGATCGTCAGCGGGACGAATAGGAAGTGGTAGACGGTGGTGATGCCGAATTGCCACCGAGCAAGGTCTAGTGCGTCCATACCGCCTCTCCGAAAGCCGGAACGGCCCCGTGGCCCGTACTACCTCGCAGTCTACTACTACAAGTTGTAGTTCTACGATGTGTAGTAGATCGCAAAACCCTGCAACGACCGGGGAAAACAGCAATCCGGCCCTGCCCGGCAGACCGTGCCGTCCGCCAGACAGGGCCGGATGACGCGAGGCGCGCGGCCGCTATTCGAGCGGCTCAGCGCCCCTTTCCACCAGCATCTCGTTCATCAGGTCGATCTCGCTCTCCTGGGCGTCGATCATGCCCTGAGCCAGCGAGATCACCTTCTCGTCAGTGGCGAATCTCACCGCCGCCTCGGCCATGTCCACCCCGCCGCGGTGGTGTTCGATCATCAGCTCCAAGAACAGGACCTCCGCCTCCAGGCCGGTCGCCTCCCGCAGCTGCGCCATCTGCTCGTCCGTGGCCAGCCCGGGCATCCGGTCCGGGACTTCGCCGCTGCCCCCGCCGCCGTGGTCGTGCCCGGCCATCCAGGCCATGGGCGGCTGGTTGCTGCGCATCGGCAGATCCCACGCGGCCAGCCACCCGTCCATCCGCCCGATCTGCCCCTGCTGGGTGACGGCCATGTCGTAGGCGACCGTCTTCAGCTTGGGGTCCTCAGTCTTGTCGTAGATGATCAGCGCCATCTCCACCGCCTGGGCGTGGTGTGCGCTCATGTCGCGCAGGAAGCCCACGTCAGCGGAGGTGTCCAACGGCCTGTCGGACCGGTTGGTGAACAGGAAAGTCGCCGCTGCGGTCAGCACGACCAGAAAGAGGACGACCGGCAGCGGAACACGTCGCGATACCCACGGTAGTGGGCCTGTTACGGCTCTGGCATCGCCTTCGTTACCCAACGGAACCATCCTGGGGGGAAATTGCGTTAAGGGTGCGTATGTTCCCTAGTGGAGCATAAGTGACAAAATTTACAGTCCTCATCGAGGACAACCACGAGGAGTAACGGGTGGGCAAGAGTTCAGCGGAACGGCGCCGCCAGGTAGCCCTAGAAATGCGTGCACGGCGGGAGCGCGAAGCCCGGAACCGCAAGATCACCAAGATCGCCGCGATCATCGCGACGGTCAGCCTGGTGGCGGGAGGAATCGGCTACCTCTTCTACCTCGACTACCGCGACCGCAACATCGAAGGGCTCAAGGAGTACACCGGACTGACCCGGAAGCACGTCACCGAAGACGTCGACTACGAGCAGAGCCCGCCCGTGGGCGGCGACCACCACGCGGCCTGGCAGAACTGCGGCGTCTACGACGCCCCGCTGCGCGACCTCCACGCCGTCCACTCTCTGGAACACGGCGCGGTCTGGATCACCTACCGGCCCGACCTGCCCGAAGACGAAGTCAAGAAACTCGCGGAGTTCTACACCCCAGGCAGCTACGTCCTGGTCAGCCCGTACGAGGGCGACATGCCCGCGCCCATCGTGGCCTCCGCCTGGGGCCTGCAACTGGGCGTGGAGAGCGCCGACGACCCCCGACTGCCCCGCTTCCTGCGTGCCTACGAGCGCGGCCCCCAGACCCCGGAACCCGGGGCTGCCTGCCACGGCGCGGTCGGTCTGACCACCGCCGACTCGGACGAAGAGTGGGAAGCCCTGCTCGGAGAAGTCCAGACCATGGAGCAGAGCGAAGACCAGTAGCTCCCCAGCCGTGTCCCACGGTACGGCGGCGGTCAAGCGGGGCGCCAAGGCGCCCCGCTCACAGTTCTCCCGGGGGTAGGGCCGGAATCTCCTGGTCGATCAGTGCGCTGAGCGTCGTCAGCGCTTCGGCGGCAGGGGAGTATGTCGCCGGCAGGGTCAGCTCCACGTACGCTTCGCGGCCCACCGCAGTGAACAGGGTCGGCGCATCCGCGGGCTCGGGAAGCCACGCGATGTCGTTGACCGACAGCAGTTGCGAGTCGGGACGCAGCCCCGCGGGACGCTCCACCCCGCACCGCACCGCGATGGTCGGCGACCCCCAGGCCGCCACCAACTCGGAGTCAGGCTCGACTCGGATGCGTTCCTGCTCATAAAGCGTGTCGGGCAGCCGTGCCATCATCGATCGGCACAGTTTCGCGGTGTGCGCATCCGGAGTGGGGGGCTCCATCCGGACCACACCGCACCCGGTGGCCGCAGCCAACAGCACGACCAGCAGCGAAACGCCGCGGACCGCACGAGACGCAGGGTGCATCAGAGATCGACTCCACACACGGGACTAGGACTCCACATTCACAACCGGGCACGTCAAAGTGCGGGTGATGCCGTCGAGCCGCTGGATGCGCGCGATCACCAGGCGCCCCAGGGCATCGATGTCTTCGGCCTGTGCGCGCACGATCACATCGTAGGGTCCGGTGACGTCGTCCACCTGGGTGACCCCTTCTACCGTGGAGATCGCCGACGCTACCTGGGCTGCCCTGCCGACCTCGGTCTGGATCAAAATGTACGCCTGCACCATGGGTGAGCCTCCGCGACTCTGCGTTGGAGCGTCTGTCGTGTGGGGACCCGCACGGACCGCACCGCCGGCAATCCCGCGTCCGGAACGGGGCACGGGTCTAGACCACTGTGACCGGAAGGGTCACCGTACCCTGGAGACCGTGTCAAGCACTATCGGAAATCTCGGTGAATTCGGGTTGATTGCTCGGGTCACCGCCCGTTTCCCCGCCACCGAGAACGTTTTGCTCGGCCCCGGCGACGACGCAGCCGTCGTCCGGGCCGCTGACGGCCGCGTCGTTGCCACCACCGACCTGCTCGTGGAGGGAAGGCACTTCCGCCGGGACTGGTCCAGTGCGCGCGACGTCGGCCACAAAGCCGCCGCGCAGAACCTCGCCGACATCGCCGCCATGGGGGCCTACCCCACCGCGCTCCTCGTCGGCTTCGCAGCCCCCGCCGACCTCCCCACCGCCTGGGCCGACGAGTTCAGCGTCGGGCTGCGCGACGAGTGCGCCGCTGCCGGAGCCGCGGTCGTGGGAGGGGACGTCGTCAGCTCCGACACCCTCACCATCGCCATCACCGCGCTCGGCGACCTGCGCGGCGCTGCCCCCGTCCGCCGGGACGGGGCCCGGCCTGGCGACCTCGTCGCCGTCACCGGTAATCTCGGACTCGCCGCAGCAGGCCTCGCCCTTCTCCACGCCGGTCAGGCTGAAGGGCACCCTGACTGCCTGACCGCACACCGCCGCCCTGCACCCCCCTATCCAGCGGGGCCGGAAGCGGCGCGGCTGGGCGCCACCGCCATGATCGACATCAGCGATGGACTGCTCCAAGACCTCGGCCATATCGCTGCGGCCTCCGGGGTGGGAATCGCGGTACGCAGCGCTGACCTGCACCCGCCTGCCGGGCTGGTCGAGGCGGTTGAGACACTGATCCGCGGCGGAAACGCCGTACGCTCGCCGCTCGACTACATGCTCGCTGGCGGAGAGGACCACGCGCTCGCCGCCACCTTCCCTCCCCGCACGTCACTGCCCCGCCAGTGGACCGTGATCGGCACCGTGGTCGACGGCGACGGGGTCACGGTCGATGGGGCAATCCCGAAACTTTCCGGATGGGACCATTTCCGAAGAACGCCAGACAACAGTGATCGGTCATGAGTAAGTCACCCAGAGGCAAGATTCCGGTTTTGGGTGACTGGCCGCGCTAAGCTCTGGCGACCGACGGCTTGTCCGTTACCGGAAACGCCAAGGGCACGGATCCGGTCGACAGGAGTGCGGAAAGGCGCGGAAGCTATGCGGAGGCACGGACGGGGACGGGGGCGACGCGGCGCCCACCGCGCAGAGCCCACCGGCAGCGGCCCACTGGCCACAGTGGGCCATGTGCTGGGCAGCACCGTTCCCAAACGCGTATCCCCACCGCGGCCGCTGCGCGTCGCGGTGGTCTCCGGAGCGATCGTCGGCGCGTTGCTGTTCAGCTACAGCACCACCCAGATCTACCTGCGTTTTACCGAACCTGACCAGACGCCGCCGGCACCGAGCGTCACCACGTCGGCAGCCCCGCCGACGGACGGACACGGCAGCCCGCAGGCAGCGATCTCCACGCAAGTGGAGATCACCGTGGGGGCCGAGGAGAGCAGCGCCCCCTCCCCGTCACAGGACGCACCCGACGGAACGGAGCGCACGGCACCGGTTCCAGATCCCGGAGAAACGGCCCCGCCCGGCGGACACCAGTCTTTCCCCGTCCCGCAGAGCGCGCCCGGAACCCCGCGGGTTTCCTACCAGAAAATCGCCTACGACGAGACCCATTTCATGGGGCATGTGACGATCACCAACGCCAGCGATGCCGTGGTGGAGAACTGGGAACTGCGAGTGAAGTTCAGCGACGCCCGCATCGTCTCCGCCTGGGGCACCGAATGGGAACCGGTCCCCGGCGGGTTCATCGCCCGCCAGCCGCACTGGTCCAACGGTATTCCCCCGGGGCAGTCCATCACCATCAGCTTCACGGCGCGGGGCACCAGTCACACCCCGGAAAGCTGCTCGTTCAACGGCGTGCCCTGCTCCCTGTGAGCGGCAAGCCGTCTGTCTCCCGGCCCGGGGAACTCCCTTGTCGCACACTGCCCAGAAAAACGATCGAGCGCCACGACAGTTCGTCTGTGACGCTCGACGATGGTGCGCACGCGGAGTGCGCGCTGAAAGGGCATTCAGAAACGATCGACTTTGCCCGCCTTGATGCAGGAGGTGCACACGTTCAGCCGCTTCGGCGTACCCCCCACCCGGGTACGGACAGTCTGGATGTTCGGGTTCCAGCGGCGGCGGGTACGGCGGTGCGAGTGCGAGATACGGTTCCCGAACCCCGGTCCCTTGCTGCAGATGTCACAGACGGAAGCCACGGTAACTCCATTCACGCGCTCGGGCCGGCTGTGCTCGCACGCACGTCGATGACCCGAGAAAGGTCTGATGGGCAAGCAGGTCGACGCGGAACGCCAACCGTGGAAGCGTACCCGAAGACAGGACAAGACCCCACACCAGGAATCCATGTCTCCGGACGAGCGCCGGATCACCAACCGGAAGGGAGAATCCGGCTCAGGAAGTCCCCCGCTGAGGAGCCGTCCCAAGACACAACGCTTCCCCAAGTATAGCCCTGCGACGATCCGTAAGATGCCACAGTGGCGGGCCGCACGGCCAGGGAACGAGGCTGGGAAGGCGGGGGACCATGACCGACTTGACCGAGTCGCTGCGCGTCGTCGGGGACCGCACCGCGAAGGTCCTGGCTTCCGCACTGGGCTTGCACACCGTGGGAGACCTGCTGCGCCACTACCCCCGGCGCTACGACCGCCGCGGCGAGCTCACCGACCTGGACGGGCTGGTCGAAGGGGAACAGGTCACTGTCCTTGCCGAAGTCCTCACCTGCACGGTCCGCCCGATGCGCCAGCGGCGCGGCTCCATCCTCGAAGTCGTCGTCACCGACGGCCGCGGCCGGCTCTCCCTGCTCTTCTTCCACCGGGTCGGCTGGCACCGCGACCGGCTCCTGCCGGGCCGGCGCGGGCTGTTCGCCGGAAAAGTCTCCGTCTACCGGGGGCGCCGCCAACTCGCCCACCCCGAATACGAGCTGTTCGAGTCCGACGACGCGATCCAGGAACGGGCCCGCACCTACGCGGACACGCTCATCCCCATCTATCCGGCGACCGAAAAGATCACTTCGTGGAAGATCGCCAAAGCCGTGGCCACGGTCCTCGACATCCTGGGGGACCTCCCCGACCCGCTGCCCGCCGACCTCCGCGCCCGGCACGGCCTGGTGAGCCTGTCCGAGGCCTACCGGCTCATCCACACCCCGAAAGACTGGGATGATGTGCGCGCGGCACGGAAGCGGCTGAAATGGGACGAGGCGTTCGTCATCCAGGTGGCGCTCGCCCAGCGGCGGCGTACCGCCCAGCGGCAGCCCGCCCAGCCCCGCCCCCGCATCTCCGGCGGGATCCTCGACGCCTTCGACGCGAACCTGCCGTTCACGCTCACCGACGGACAGCGCGAGGTGGGCGAGGTGATCTCCGCCGACCTCGCTTCCGACCACCCCATGCACCGCCTGCTCCAAGGCGATGTCGGCGCAGGCAAGACCCTGGTCGCCCTGCGCGCCATGCTCCAAGTGGTGGATGCGGGCGGGCAGGCGGCTCTCCTCGCCCCCACCGAGGTGCTGGCCCAGCAGCACCACCGCTCGATCACTGAGATGCTCGGCCCCCTGGCCCGGGCTGGCCAGCTCGACGGCGCGGAACAGGCGACCCGCGTCGCCCTGCTCACCGGCTCGCTCGGCGCGGCCGCCCGCCGGGAAGCGCTGCTGGACGCAGCCTCCGGCCGGGCCGGCATCGTCATCGGCACCCACGCCCTGCTCCAAGAACAGGTCACGTTTGCCGACCTCGGCCTGGTCGTGATCGACGAGCAGCACCGTTTCGGCGTAGAACAGCGCGACGCGCTGCGCGACAAGTCCACCCGTGGCCGGCCGCACGTGCTCGTCATGACCGCGACCCCGATTCCGCGCACCGTGGCGATGACGGTCTACGGCGACCTCGACGTGGTGGCGCTCCGGCAGCTCCCCGCCGGGCGGTCCCCGATCGCTACCCACGTGGTCCCGTCCCGCGACAAACCGCACTACCTGGCCCGGGCCTGGGAGCGCATCCGCGAAGAAGTCGCGCAGGGCCGCCAGGCCTATATCGTCTGCCCCCGGATCGGCGGGGAAGCCGAAGACCCCGAGGAGAACGGACGGCTCTTCGCCGAACCGGACGGCGGGGAGACCGCGGGGCGGCGCGCCCCGCTCGCCGTTGTCGACCTGCTCGCCGAAGTCGAGCAGGGGCCGCTTGCAGGCCTGCGGCTGGCCGCGCTGCACGGCCGGCTGGCCCCTGACGAGAAGGACAAGGTCATGCGGGCCTTCGCCGCGGGCGAAATCGACGTGCTCGTGGCGACCACCGTGGTCGAAGTCGGCGTGAATGTGCCCAACGCCACTGTGATGATGATCATGGACGCGGACCGGTTCGGGGTCTCCCAACTGCACCAGTTGCGCGGCCGGGTCGGCCGGGGCAGCCTGCCCGGACTGTGTCTGCTGGTCACCGAGGCTGAAGAGGGCAGCCCGGCCCGGCGGCGCCTGGACGCGGTGGCGTCCACCACCGACGGGTTCGCCCTGTCCCGGCTGGACTTGGAGCAGCGCCGCGAAGGCGACATCCTCGGCGTGGCCCAGTCCGGCCGCAGCGGCACCCTGCGGCTGCTCACCATCACCCACGAGCAGGACGAGGAGCTGATCGGCCAGGCCCGTGCGGAGGCCACCGCCCTGGTGGACGCCGACCCGGAGCTGTCCGACCACCCCGTGCTGGCCCAGGCCCTCACCGAACTGCTCGGCGACGACCGCGCAGAGTACCTAGAGAAAGCCTGAGGGGAGCCGCCGCAGTGCGGCACCGCGCTGCGGCCCGTCCCGGCGCCTGCGGGACCCGGTCTAGGGTGGGCGGAAAACAGCGCACAGACGAGGGAGCACACCACCGATGACCCGCATCATCGCCGGTACTGCGGGAGGCCGTCGCCTGGCTGTCCCCCGAGGCCGGACCACCCGGCCCACCAGCGACCGGGTACGCGAAGCCCTGTTCGCCTCGGTGCTGTCGGAACTGGGCACGCTCGCGGGACTGCGGGTGCTCGACCTCTATGCGGGCTCCGGCGCAATCGGGCTGGAAGCGCTCTCCCGGGGAGCCGCGCACGCCCTGCTCGTGGAGGCCGACCGGCGCGCGGCCGCGGTCATTGACCGCAATATCGCCCAGCTCGGACTGCCCGGGGCGCGGCTGGTCGTCGACCGGGTGGAACGCGTCCTGTCCCGCGGCCCGGACGGCGGCCCCTACGACTTCGTGTTCGCTGACCCGCCCTACGCGATTGAAGACCGCGAGGTCACCGCGGTATTGGAGGCACTCCGCGACCACGGCTGGCTGACCGCGGGCACTCTCATCGTTGTGGAACGCTCATCTCGAAAGGAACCCATGGGATGGCCTGACGGTTACCAAAAAGGCAAGGTCCGTCAATACGGCGAAACGTCCCTTTGGTACGGTCACGCCGCGAGCCTCCCTGATCGGGACTGACCTGGTGGGCAGAATCCTGTGATACCGGCTCGCTGATCCGCAAACCAGTCAGAGAGGAGCGGTCCCGTGCGCCGTGTCGTCTGCCCTGGATCTTTCGATCCCGTCACCAATGGCCATATCGACATCATCCGCCGAGCGGCGAAACAGAACGAAGAAGTCATTGTCGCGGTGCTGGTGAACGTCAATAAACGTGGGCTTTTCACGGCGGACGAGAAGCTCGAGATGCTCCGGGAAGCGACCAAGGAGTTCGACAACGTCACCGTCGCCAAGTTCGACGGGCTGCTCGTCGACTTCTGCCGGGCCCACGACGTCTCCGCGATCGTGCGGAGCCTCCGCTCGGTCAGCGACTTCGACTACGAGCTGCAGATCGCCCAAATGAACTACCAGCTCTCGGGGATCGACACGCTGTTTTTGACCGCGAATCCCAAGTATTCGTTCCTCAGCTCCAGCCTGGTGCGGGAGATCGCCCAGTACAACGGGGACGTGAGCGCGCTGGTCCCGCCCTATGTGGAGGAGCGCCTGCGCGCCAAGTACGCCGAGCTGGCCAAGAAGAACGGCTAGGGCTAGAGTCCTCAGGTTCCGCGGTTTGGGACGGAAGGACCCCGCAGGTAGAATCGGTGACTGGCTGGTTCCGGGGCAAAGTGTGCCCTCGGGACAGCCATCCGGCGCCGGTCTCCGGCTGCCGGTCCGGTTAGTCCCTGTTCCCACCGCGTGTGGGCCGTCTCAACCGAAAGCGCGATCACTCTGTCTCGTCTAGACTCCGAATCTCCGCTTGTGGTCGACACCCGACCGCTCGGCAGGCAGCCCGGTTCGATGCGGAAGGAAACCCGTGTCGTCCCCGCGCCTCCGCCGATGGCTGTCGGCATGGCCGAGGTGCCCGCGGGCAGCGACATCGAGCTGGATCTGCGGCTCGAAGCTGTCATGGAGGGCGTGCTCGTGACGGGTGAGGCGCGGACCCGGTACGCCGCCGAGTGCGCGCGCTGCCTGGATCCGCTGTCCAGGGAGCTGGAGGTCGACTTCCAGGAGCTGTTCCGCTATCCGCTCGACGACGACCACCCTCTCGTAGACGAGGTGGACGTCGGCGATGAGGATGAGGACTACTATCTTGAGGACGATCTGCTCGACCTCGAACCGGTGATCCGCGATGCGGTAGTGCTTGCACTGCCGCAGTCGCCGCTGTGTCGGGACGACTGCCCTGGCCTGTGCGTGGAGTGCGGCGTCAAACTAGCTGACGTTGGCCCGGAGCACAGCCACGGCGAGAGTTTCGACCCCCGGTGGGAGGCGTTGCGTCAACTGCGCGAGGAGTCCGGAGGGAGCTGAGCGTGCCACCGACGGGCGCCGGGCGGGTTGGCCGGCGAAGCCCGGTAACTCCGTGCTCTTCGTACCGGGACCTCTCCTGCGCCGCGGGCGGGCAGGTCATCGAGGAGCACACGCACCCCCGCGAAAGCGGGCCATGACCCAGGAGGATTGAAGTGGCCGTCCCGAAGCGGAAGATGTCGCGGAGCAACACGCGTGTCCGCCGTTCTCAGTGGAAGGCAGCGCGCCCGCTGTTGACCAGTTGCCCGCGCTGCCGTGACCCGAAGCTCCCGCACGTCGCCTGCCCTACGTGCGGTACCTACAGCAACCGCCAGGTCATCAACCCGGCGTGACAGCACGAAGGCGGGTCCGCAGATGGTCGGGCCCGCCGTTCCGTACCTCCGCCAGCGCGCTGCCGGTGCGTGCTGTCTTTTTCCGACATGGTTCGGGAATCCCCGAAGCCGTGGTGGTTGCCGTGCGCGCCCCACGACGTCCACCTCGTCTTCGAGCGTTCTCGACCGGATCGGAGTCTCCCGGTCCTGCAGCCGGTGCCAACGGTCAGTTCATCCTGCGGCGGTTCCTGCCTCAGGCGGGAGCTCCGCATGATCCGTAAGGATGTGAAGGTCGATGGGAACGCAGCTTTCCCCTGCCGAAGTCCGTGAGTTCCAGGAGACTGTCGGGGTCGAGATCGCTCCCGACATTCTCACCCGCGCCCTCACCCACCGCTCCTACGCCTACGAGAACGGCGGTCTTCCCACCAACGAGCGGTTGGAGTTCCTGGGCGACTCAGTGCTCGGCCTCGTGGTCACCGACACCCTCTACCGCACCCACCCGGACCTGTCCGAAGGGCAACTGGCCAAGCTGCGCGCCGCGGTGGTCAACATGCGGGCGCTGGCCGATGTGGCCCGCGAACTGGGGATCGGCCGCTATGTGCGACTGGGACGCGGCGAGGAGGCCACGGGCGGCCGCGACAAGTCGTCGATCCTCGCCGACACGTTGGAAGCCTTGATCGGGGCCGTCTACCTGGACCGCGGACTGGACGAGGCGTCTGAGCTGGTCCACCGGCTGTTCGACCCGCTGATCGCCCGGGCTTCCGGCTTGGGCGCGGGACTGGACTGGAAGACGTCCCTGCAGGAGCTCACCGCGGCTGAACTGCTCGGTGTTCCCGAATATGTGGTGGAAGAGAGCGGCCCGGACCACCAGAAGACGTTCCGCGCCACGGTGCGGGTCGCCGGGCAGACCTACGGCTCGGGAGAGGGCCGCAGCAAGAAGGAAGCAGAGCAGCAGGCCGCGGAATCCGCGTGGAAGGCGATCCGCGCCGCCACCGAGAAAGCCAAGCAGGAGAGCTGAGGGCATGCCGGAGCTGCCTGAAGTCGAGGTGGTGCGGCGCGGCCTGGAAAAGTGGGTGGTCGGCGCGTCGTTCGGCGAGGTCGAGGTCCTGCATCCGCGTGCGGTCCGGCGCCACGCGTCGGGTGCGGCGGATTTCGCCGCGCGCGTCAGCGGGTGCGGGGTCACGGAGGCGCGCCGCCGCGGCAAGTACCTCTGGTTGACCTTGGACTCCGGGGAGGCGCTCCTCGCCCACCTGGGGATGAGCGGCCAATTGCTGGTCCAGCCGCGCCATGCCGCAGCCGAACGGCATCTGCGGGTCCGCCTGCCCCTGACGGCGCGTCAAGGCCACGACCCGGAGGCCCCGCAAGAGCTGCGTTTCGTCGACCAGCGCACGTTCGGCCACCTGCTCGTGGACCGGCTGGTGGATGACGGCACCGGTACCGGGCTGCCTTCGGTGATCTCCCACATTGCGCGCGACCCCCTGGACCCTGCTTTCGACGAGGACGCGTTCGCCGCGGCGCTGTGCCGCAAACGCACTGAGCTGAAACGCGCCCTCCTCGACCAGTCCCTCATCAGCGGGATCGGCAACATCTACGCCGATGAAGCGCTGTGGATGTCCCAACTGCACTGGGCGACCCCTACCGAGGCCCTGTCGCGCTCCCAGGTCGCCACGCTGCTGGCCGCGGTCCGCGAGGTGATGGGCGCGGCCCTGGCCCAGGGCGGGACCTCGTTCGACAGCCTTTATGTGAACGTCAACGGGGAGAGCGGCTATTTTGCGCGCAGTCTCAACGCCTACGGCCGGAACGACCAGCCGTGTGCACGCTGCGGCACGCCGATCCAACGGGAGACGTTCATGAACCGCTCGTCGTACAGTTGTCCGCGGTGCCAGCCGAGACCGCGGCACGCGCGAGCGTGAGCGCTTGTTTTCCCGGGTAAGCGCACCGAGAGTCACCAGGGGAGTCATGGAGAAGGTTCGTCTGACCGCATGGGTGCGCGGGCACGTCCAGGGCGTAGGTTTCCGGTGGTGGACGCGAGCACGCGCATTGGAGCTCGGACTTACCGGAGCCGCGACCAATCTGGATGACGGCAGAGTGGAAGTGGTCGCGGAAGGGGATCGCACGGCCTGTGAACGGCTCCTCGAGTTGCTGCGCAGCGGCCAGACACCGGGGCGTGTGGATTCCGTCGTTGAGCGTTGGACAAACCATAGGGGTTCTTTCACCGGATTCGAGGAGCGGTGAGTATCCTGGATATGGGGACGCGATTCGTGTGAGAACCCGGAACGCGACACGGGACTGCTGAGAGGGCTCTCACCCCGCCCCGGGGATAGAGCACCACCCACCCGGGGGATCACCGACGAATCGCGTGACCTCGCATGCCCAATAACGGTGTACAGACACAGTTGTCGCCGGCTTTTTCGTCCAATTCTTGACCGACGGCGCGCACGGTGAGACGCTGGAAGGTACATAATGCGCTTATCCACCTTCACGCCAGGCTGACTCAGGCATTTCTCCTACCTGGCCGTGGCGTCATTTCCGTGTGCGATTCCCGTTGGTCACTCAGTGTGGAGGACCCGTAATCATGGCAAAAGCTCTGTTTGGTCACGTCGGAGGTCCGGACCCTCGTATGGTCCAGGAACTGCGGCGTTTGCAGAAGCGCGTACGCGACCTCGAAAACGAGGTCATGAGGCTCCAGGCCCAAAACGACCGGCTTTCCGAGACGATCACGGATCTCACCGTCTCCACCTCCGATCGCGAGCCGGCTCTGGCCTGATCCAACCCCACCAGCGCTGCGCGGATCCCAGTCGACGAAGGGCGCCTGCACCTCAAATCTCCTGGCGCCCTCGAAAACGCGGGAAACCGCAGAGCACTGTGAAGATCTTTCTTTCCCTTGGAATTAACCAGGTTTTACCCGGAAATCCTTTTCCGTAATCCTGAAAGATCATATTCCTCCCGACGTTGCCAACACACCAGGTCCGGGCAGCGCTCCGTATGATCCCAGTGGCGGCCATCCCGGTGTGTCGCAGCGGGAGAAGAGGCCGTTTCCGGTCGCCTCTTCGTCTTCCGACCCGGTTCTGACGCCCCGCACCGCGCCGCGTTATAGGGGCCAGAACAGACCTTCCGCCACGCAGGGTTCTCCGCTGTCGTGGGTCGACCGACATCCTGTCGCATACCGCGCCCTGCCCCATGAAAGGCAAGGCCACAGCGTCCCGAAAGCGTGCCATGCACTCGCCAAGGCATGGCACGCTTGACAGCGACAAAGTCGGGAGACCGCGGAGGTGAACGCGCAACCGTGTACTTGAAGACCCTCACCTTGCGCGGATTCAAATCCTTCGCGTCGGCCACCACACTCCGCTTCGAACCCGGGATCACCTGTGTGGTCGGACCTAACGGGTCGGGAAAGTCCAATGTGGTTGACGCCCTGGCGTGGGTCATGGGGGAACAGGGCGCGAAGACGCTGCGCGGCGGCAAGATGGAGGACGTGATCTTCGCGGGAACGTCGTCTCGCCCTCCGCTCGGCCGAGCCGAAGTCAGCCTCACTATCGACAACACCGACGGTGCGCTGCCCATCGACTACTCCGAAGTCACCATCAAGCGGACCATGTTCCGCAACGGCGGCTCAGAGTACGCCATCAACGGCGACCCCTGCCGCCTCCTCGACATCCAAGAACTGCTCAGCGACTCCGGTATCGGCCGGGAGATGCACGTCATCGTCGGCCAAGGGCAGCTCGACACGGTGCTGCACGCCGGACCGGAGGAGCGCCGTGCGCTCATTGAAGAAGCCGCGGGCATCCTCAAACACCGCAAACGCAAAGAGAAAGCGCTGCGGAAACTCTCCGCGATGCAGAGCAACCTCGACCGGGTGAGTGACCTGGTCGCGGAGCTGCGCCGCCAGCTCAAACCGCTCGGCCGCCAAGCGGAACTGGCCCGCCGCGCCACGGTCATCCAAGCGGAACTGCGGGACGCCCGGCTCCGGCTGCTCGCCGACGACATCGTCACCCTGCGGGAAGCCCTCGCCAAGGAGGAAGCCGACGAGGCCGAGGTCCGCGCCCGCCGCGCCGCTGTCGAAGCAGAGCTCACCCAAGCCCAGGAGCGCGAAAACCAGTTGGAGCAGGCCGCAGCCGAAGCCGCTCCGCTGCTCGCCCGCGCCCAAGAGGCCTACCACGCCCTGCAGCGGCTCAAAGAGCGGCTCAGCGCGGTCGCCAGCCTCGCCACGGAACGCCACCGCAACCTCAGCGCCGCCAGCAGGGAAGAGCACCGCGGCCGCGACCCGGAAGAGCTGGAAGCGGAAGCCGCGGAGATCCGCGCCGAGGAGGAAGAGCTCCGCGCCCAACTGGAAGAGGCGCGCCTCCGGCTGGAAGAGGTCGTCGTGGAGCGGGCCGAAGCCGAGGCGGCGCTGCGCGACGAAGAGCAGCGGGTGGCCGCGGCCGTGCGTGCCGCCGCCGACCGCCGGGAAGGCCTGGCCCGGCTCCACGAACGCGCCGCAGCGCTGCGCCGCACCCTGGAAGCGCAGGACGCTGAGATTGAACGCCTCACCCAGGCTGCCGCGGAAGCCCGGGAACGCGCCGCCCAAGCCCAAGAGGAGTTCGCGGACGCCCGCGCCGACGCGGAAAGCCTGGACCTCGGGGACAGCGAACTCGACGAAGCCTACGAGCAGGCCCGCGAAGAGCTCGCCGCCGCGGAGGCCCGCCTGGCTGAGCTGCGCGACGCAGAACGGAACGCGGAGCGGGAACGTGCCGCCTTGGAGGCCCGGCGGGACGCCCTGCAGATGGGGCTGGAGCGCCGGGACGGTGCTGCCGCCCTCCTCACCGCGGACGGGGACGCGCTCGGCCTGATCGGCGCCCTCACCTCCCTCATCGACGTGGCCGCGGGCGACGAGAGCGCGATCGCCGCGGCGTTGGGCGCGGCCGCGGACGCAGTGGTCGTCGGCACGCACGACGCCGCCCGCAGCGCCCTGGACCTCCTCAAACAGCGTGACGCCGGCCGAGCCGGGATCGTGGTCGCCGACAGCGCTGAGGTCCAGCCGCGGGAGCAGTGGCCCGACCCGCCCGCGGGCGCCCGCTACGCGGTGGACTCCGTCACCGTCCCCCCGCGGCTCCGCTCCGCCGTCACTGCGCTGCTCGCCGATACCGTGCTGGTCCCCGACATGGCGACGGCTGCCCGTGTCATCGCGGAACGTCCCGCCCTGCGCGCTGTCACCCCGGAAGGGGACGTGTTCACTTCCGCGTTTGTGCACGGCGGCGCCGCCACCGGGCCCAGTCAACTGGAAGTGCGCGCTGCCATCGACGAAACAGCCAGCCAGTTGGCCGCGGCCGAGGAGGTCTGCAAGCGGATCACCGAGGACCTCGGTGACGCCCAGCTCGAACGGGAGCGGGCGGCGGCAGCCGTGGACGCGATCACCGCCCGCCGCCGGGAGGCGGACCGGCGCCGCAGCGAGATTGCGCAGCGCGTGGGCCGTCTCGGCGCTCAAGTCCGCTCAGCCACCCAGGAAGCCGAACGGTACACCGCTGCCGTGGAGAAGGCCGTCCGTGAACGCGAAGCCACCCGGGCAGCCCTTGCGGAACTCGAGGAACGGGTCGCCCAGGCGGAGAGCGAACCCGTGGACGAAAGCGAGCCGGACACGGCCCGCCGTGACCAGTGGGCCGCGGAAGCCGCTCGGCTGCGGTCCGTGGAAATGGAGGCGCGCCTGGCCGTGCGCACCGCTGAAGAGCGGGTCCGCGCGATCACTGGGCGGGCAGAAGGGCTCCTGCGGGCCGCAGCCGCGGAACGCCGGGCCCGGGAGGAGGCGGCCCGTCGCCGACAGCGCCGCGCCGCCCAAGCCAAGGTCGCCCAGGCGGTCGCGGAAGGCGCCTCCCAGGCGCTGGCACGGATCACCGTCTCCCTCGCCGAAGCCGACGGGGAGCGTCGGCTCGCCGAGGAGCAGCGCGACGCCCGGGAAGCCGAACTCAAAACGGTTCGGGTGCGGATCCGGGAACTTTCCACGGAACTGGAGAAGCTGCGCTCCGCCGTGCACAGCGGGGAGATGGCCCGCGCCGAGCGCCGCCTGCGGCTGGAACAGTTGGAGACGCGCGCCCGTGAAGAGTGGGGCATGGAAGTGGAGACGCTCGTGGCCGAGTACGGCCCGCACGTGCCCGTGCCCCCGCCCCCCGGCACCCCGGAGGACGAGGCTGTCCCGGTGCCGTATGTGCGCGCAGTGCAGGAGAAGCGCGCGAAGACCGCGGAACGCCAGCTCAACCAGCTCGGCAAGATCAACCCGCTGGCGTTGGAAGAGTTCGCTGCCCTGGAGGAGCGGCACAACTTCCTCAACGCCCAGTTGGAGGACTTGAAGAAGACCCGCCGCGACCTGATGACCGTGGTCAAAGAGGTCGACGACCGGGTTCAGGAGATCTTCTCCGCCGCCTACGCCGACGTGGCACGGGAGTTCTCCCGCGTCTTCGCGCGCCTCTTCCCCGGAGGGGAGGGGCGGCTCGTCCTCACCGACCCCGACGACATGCTCACCACCGGGGTCGAAGTGGAGGCCCGCCCGCCCGGGAAGAAGGTGAAGCGCCTCTCCCTGCTCTCCGGTGGGGAGCGGTCACTGACCGCGGTCGCTTTCCTCGTCGCGATCTTCAAAGCCCGGCCGTCCCCGTTCTACGTGATGGACGAGGTGGAGGCCGCGCTGGACGACATCAACCTGCAGCGGCTGCTCGTGGTCTTCGAAGAGCTGCGGGCCACGTCCCAGCTCATCGTCATCACCCACCAGAAGCGCACCATGGAGATCGCTGACGCCCTGTACGGCGTGACGATGCAGGGCGACGGGATCTCCCAGGTGATCAGCCAGAAGCTGGAGCGGAAAGCGAGCTGACCTGGCCTGCATTGCTTCGGGGCGACAGCGAGGAGACCACGGCAGACTCCAGGGGAAAGCCCTTTTTGCCCTTTTGGTCCACCCTTCCTGGCGGACAAGATCAGCGGCGGCCTAAGATGGCCTGGTCGCGTCGTACTACGGCGGAAACGCACAGGTACGAGGCGATGGCACCACGTAAGCGAAGTCCGGTCTGAAACCGGCGCTGTCCCCGCAACTGTGACACTCCGCTCCCGCCCCGGCGGGAACGGAGTGGAGCCAGGTCGCCTTGCGTGGTCGCCGACGTTCACTGTTCTCGTGGGAAGAGCGGTCCGTCATTGCTGCGGGCTCTATTCCCCTGACGTGTGCCTAAGGAGCCCCAAGTGCGTGTTGCACGTCGCTTCACCGCGCTGTCGCTTCCTCTCCTGCTTGCCCTCGCCGCCTGCGGCTCCCCCGCTGAAGAACCCGCCGCGGACCAGTCGTCCAGCACAGGAGAGTTCCCCGTGACCGTCGCCGACGCGCGCGGTGACGTCACCATCGAAGAAAAGCCCACCCGCATCATCTCGCTGTCCCCGTCCCTGACCGAGATCCTGTTCGAGGTGGGAGCCGGCGACCAGGTCGTCGCCGTCGACGAATACTCCAACTACCCGCCGGAAGCCCCCACCACCGACCTGTCCGGGTTCACCCCCAACGTGGAGGCGATCGCCGACTACGAACCCGATTTGGTGGTGCTCTCCGACGACAGCAGCGACATCACCGAACAGTTGGAGAAGCTCCACATCCCGGTCCTGCTGCTGCCCGCCGCCGAGAAACTGGAAGACACCTTCGCCCAGATGGAACTGCTGGGCGAAGCCACCGGCAACGCCGACGAAGGCATCGACGCAGCCGAAGAACTGCGGGAACGCATGGACGCCATCGTCGCGGAGGTCGTCGACGACGGCGCAGCCGGGCTGAGCTACTACCACGAGATCGACGCCCAACTGTACTCGGTGACCTCCGACACCTTCATCGGGCAGATCTACGACCTGTTCGGCCTGGTCAACATCGCCGACGAAGCAGAAGACCCCGCGGGCGGCTACCCGCAACTGTCCGCGGAGTTCATCGTCGAACAAGACCCCGACCTCATCTTCGTCTCCTACCCGGGCGGCGTGGACGACGTCCTGGGCCGTCCCGCGTTCGCCACGGTGACCGCGGTGCAGCAGAAGAACGTGGTCGAAGTGGACGCCGACATCTCCTCCCGGTGGGGGCCGCGGGTCGCCGACTTCGTCGAGGAAGTGGCTGAGGCCATCGAAACGGCGCGCAGCGAATGATCAGTGAGCCCTTCCGAGCTGGCCCCCAGGCAGGGCTTCGGATGGGCGTCGGACGCCGGGACCTACTCGGCCCGCTCTGGCTCGGGGTGGGGCTGGTCGCCCTGTGCAGCGCGATGGTCCTGGGGATCAGCGCGGGCGCGGCCTCCCTCACCCCGGCCGAGATCGTCCGGGAGTTCCTGAGCCGCATCCCGTTCCTCGACGTGGAGTCCACGCTCAACGACCGGCAGCGGGCCGTGCTCGACCAACTGCGGGTGCCCCGGGTCGTCCTCGGTGCCCTGGTGGGCGGGCTGCTGGCCAGCGCCGGCGCCGCCTATCAGGGAGTGTTCCGTAACCCGCTGGCCGACCCCTACCTGCTGGGCGCGGCCAGCGGGGCCGGGCTAGGCGCGACCCTGGTCATCGTGGGCGGCGGATTCCTGCCGAGCGGGCCGCAGCTCATCCCGGTCGCCGCGTTCCTCGGGGCCCTGGTCGGGGTGATGTCCGCCTACCTGCTGGGACGCACGGCAGGGGGCGGAGGCACGGCATCCCTGCTGCTCGCCGGGGTCGCAGTGTCGTCCTTCCTCACCGCCACCCAGACGTTCATCCAGCAGGCGCGGATCGACGAGCTGCGGCGCGTCTACGCCTGGATGCTCGGCGGTCTGGGATACAGCGGCTGGGAAGGCCTGGGGCTGGTCGTGCCGTATGCGGCCGTGGCCATAGCGGTCCTGCTCGGCAGCGGATTCCTCCTCGACCTGCTCGCCCTCGGCGACGAGAAAGCCGTCAGCCTGGGAGTGCGGCCCGGCCTCGTCCGGATTGTCGTGATCTTCGCGGCGTCCCTGGCCACCGCCTCAGCCGTCGCGGTCAGCGGCCTGATCGGCTTCGTGGGCCTCGTCGTCCCGCACATCGTGCGCCGCCTGGCCGGCCCCGGCTACCGGCGCATCCTCCCAGTGTCGCTGCTGTTCGGCGGAGCCTTCCTCGTCGTCGCGGACATCGCGGCCCGCACCCTGCTCGCCCCGGCCGAGCTTCCCCTCGGCGTGGTGACCGCGTTCGTCGGCGCCCCCTTCTTCGTGCTCGTCCTGCGCGCCACCCGGTCGCGGGCCAGGTAGCTGCCCCGCAGCACCGCGAAGACGCCACGACGAGGGGATACCGGCACATGACCCGCGGTCTGGAAGACTGAAGGCGCTATGGACTACACGATTGTTGTCATCGCGATCGCCATCGTGGCACTGGTGGCGGTCGGGGGCGCGCTGCTGATCGTTCCGCGCCGCCGGGTGGGGAAAGCGGAGCAGAAACCCGAACTCGACCAGCCGGAAGGCCGTTCGGGTGCGGGGGCCACCGCGGTGCTCGAACCGGAAGAGACCGAGGGGGCCACCGCGGTCGCCGAACCCGAAGCCCCTCCGGTGCCGGCACCTCCCCCGGCACCGGAGATCGAACTCCCGCCGCCCTCGGCCGGGCGGATGGTGCGGCTGCGCGCCCGTCTCGCCAAGTCGCAGAACGTCTTCGGCCGCGGCCTGCTGAACCTGCTGGCCAGCGACAAACTGGACGAGGACACCTGGGAGGAGATCGAGGACACCCTCATCACCGCCGACGTCGGTGTCACCTCGGCCACGCAGATCACCGAAGGGCTGCGCACCCGGGTGCGTGTGCTCGGCACCCGCAGTGTCGACGAAGTCCGTGCCCTGCTGCGAGAAGAACTGCTCGCCCACATCAACCCGAAGCTGGACCGTACCGTCCGCACCAAAGGGCCGGGGGAGCGTCCCGCCGTGATCATGGTGGTGGGCGTGAACGGGGTCGGTAAGACCACCACCGCGGGCAAACTGGCTCGGGTCGTGATCGGCGACGGCGGCAGCGTCGTCCTGGGCGCTGCGGACACGTTCCGGGCAGCCGCCGCAGACCAGTTGCAGACCTGGGGAGAGCGCGTCGGCGCAACCGTGGTGCGCAAACACGAAGGCGCGGACCCGGCCAGCGTGGCCTTCGACGCGGTCTCTCAAGGCATCGAGCAGGGGGCCGACACCGTCATCATCGACACCGCGGGACGGTTGCACACCAAGACCGGCCTCATGGACGAGCTGGGCAAAGTCAAACGCGTCGTGGAGAAGAAAGCCCAGGTCGACGAGGTCCTGCTGGTGCTGGACGCCACCACTGGGCAGAACGGCCTGCGGCAGGCGCGCGTGTTCGCCGAGGTCGTCAACGTCACCGGCATCGTGCTGACCAAAATGGACGGCACGGCCAAGGGCGGCATCATCATCCAAGTGCAGCGGGAGCTCGGGGTGCCGGTCAAACTCGTCGGGCTCGGTGAAGGCCCCGACGACCTGGCGCCGTTCGACCCGGAAACCTTCGTCGACGCCATCTTGGAGACCTCCTGAACCACCGCGGCGCGGGGCGACCCGCGCCGCGCCGAACAGCCCCACGGGCACACCGCGGGCAGCCAGCAGACAGCAGACCGGTGGGAGCCGCATCCCGCACGGTCTTTTTCTTTATCCCGTCCCGCTCCCGCCCGTCCCCACCCCACACTGGCCGCAGCCGGCGGAAGCCCGGCAGGGTCCAGCACGTTTCACACGCCTGTAACGCACCGCTTCAGGTCTTCACGTGCGCGCAACAGTCCGCAGCACACCGTGTAACACGCCCGGCGGAAGCTTTCAGGGCAAGGGCGGAACGCGCTTGAGGGCACACCCGAGCGAAAACCCAAGCCCTGGACCCCAACCATCCCCGCGCGCACCATCATGGAGGCAACGTGCTCGATACCGGTACCACTGCCTGGCTGTTAATGAGCGCCGCACTCGTCATGCTCATGACCCCCGGCCTCGCCTTCTTCTACGGGGGCATGGCGCGGGCCAAGAGCGTCCTCAACATGATGCTGATGAGCTTCACCAGCATCGCCATCGTGAGCGTCCTGTGGGTGCTGGTCGGCTACTCGCTGACCTACAGCCCGGGCTACGGCCCGCTCACCCACCTCATCGGCGGTCTCGGTGACTTCGGCTCCAGCGGTTTCGTCAACGCTGTCGACGAGGAGGGCGGCTACCCGCTCCTGGTCGACGTCGGCTTCCAGATGATGTTCGCCATCATCACCGTCGCCCTGATCAGCGGTGCCATCGCCGACCGCGCCAAGTTCGGCGCCTGGCTCCTCTTCGTCCCGCTCTGGTCCCTGTTCGTGTACTTCCCTGTGGCCCGCTGGGTGTGGGGCGGCGGCTGGTTCGACCAGTTGGCTGACTGGTTCGGTGCCAGCGTCGTCGACTTCGCTGGCGGGACCGCGGTGCACATCAACGCGGGTGCTGCCGCGCTCGCCCTCACCTTCGTCCTCGGCCGCCGCAAAGGGTTCGGCTCCGAGTCCATGCGCCCGCACAACCTGCCGTTCGTTCTGCTCGGCGCGGCACTGCTGTGGTTTGGCTGGTTCGGATTCAACGCCGGATCCGCCTACGGCGCCAACGAGACCGCCAGCCTGGCCCTGGTCAACACCCAGGTGTGCACCGCCGCAGCGACCGCCGCGTGGATGCTGGTGGAACGCGTCCGCTACGGCAAGGTGACCGCGCTCGGATTCGCCTCGGGGGCCGTCGCCGGGCTGGTCGCGATCACCCCGGCCGCCGCCAACCTCACTCCTGTCTGGGCAGTGGTGCTGGGCCTGGTCGCCGGAGCGGTCTGCGCCTACGCGATCAGCTGGAAGTTCAAGTTCAAGTACGACGACGCCCTCGACGTGGTGGGCATCCACATGGTCGGCGGCATCATCGGTTCGCTGGCGCTGGGCGTGTTCGCCTCCGCCACCGTGGGGGAGGGCGCACCCGACGGCATCCTCTTCGGCGGCAGCCCGATGTTCCTCCTCGTGCAGTTCATCGCCGTGGCGGCCACGACCCTCTACTCTTTCGCGGTCACGTGGCTCATCGCCAAGGCCATCGACATGGCGATGGGCTTCCGCCTGCCGGAGCACGTGGAGACCAACGGGCTGGACACCGAGCTTCACGCTCAGTCCGCCTACGCCTTCGACGAACTCGACACCGTGGAACTCTCCTCGTCGCTGCCTCCGGGCGAGGAGAAGCCCTCAGCGCAGGTGCGGGTCTAGCGTCCCCAACGGAGAGGACGCAGCCTAAGCCGTAGGCGATGGGGACGGCAGGCCGGTGAGGAAAACCCTCACCGGCCTCGCTGTCGTCTGCGACCATAATTCTTCGGCCGGGACGCGACCGGGGGTCGTCCAACCGCTGCGAGAACCCTGGTGAGGTTGGATAGGCTCAGAACCCGACTCGACGCCGTGCCGGTCGGAACTTAGTCCCCGCGCGTGGTGGACGGGAGGCACACGGCACGATCGCGATCCTCCGGGTTTCTCGGTTCCCGCAGAACCAGAGCAGACCCCGGTACGTCCAAAAACTTCGAGTACACCCCCATCCCCCTTCAGTGAAGGCCAGGAGGCACTATGGCGCGGGCGATTCGCATGCCTTGGCGATCAGTGAGAACGACAATCCCCGTCGCGGGGGTCGCGGTGTTCGCACTCAGCACCACCGGATGTGGGTTGCTCGGCATGGGACCAGGAGAAGGGCCGGAGCCGTCGCCCTCCCCGACTCCGGTGAGCGCGGGGCCGCTCTTCGAAGAGGCGGTGGCCGCGTTAGAAGAAGCCGCCGCGATCCAGATCCAGGGACAGTTCTCCGACCCCGACGACACCAGTGACGTGGTGAGCACTTCGGTGACGGTCACCAACACCGGGGCGGCACTCGGCACTTTCCAGGCCCGTTCGGGCAGTGAAGCCGACTACTTCGAAGCCGACGGCAAGCTCTTCCTCAAAGCCGACTCCGACTACTGGCTGACCCACGACGTGTTCAACCCGGACGGGGACGCCTACCCCGACCACTGGGTGCGGGTCACCCAAGAACAGTTCGGGCTCGACCCGGGAGGCGTGCTGGCACCGCCGAAGCTCGCCGAGAGCCTGCGCGCCCAGGCCCCCAGCGACAACGCCGAAGCCGTCGAGGAGAAGCTGGACGGGGTTGTCGTCTACCGCGTCGACTTGGCGGGCGGCACGGCGTGGATCACCTCGGAAGCCCCGCACACGCTGGTCCGCATGCAGATCGAGGAGCTCGCCCCGGCAGACGGGGAAGGGGTGGCCAGCCGGATCGACGCGAGCTTCGCCGAGGTGGACACCGCCACCGTGGAACAGCTCTACGACGATCTCGTCGCCTACGCCGAAGAGGAGCTGGGATCTGCGCGGGATGCCCGTTTGGAGGTAGCCTGGGCAGAAGAGGAGCTCGGTGGTGACTGCCAGACCGGCGGCGCGTGCACCATGATCGGCAAGGTCAAGGAGATCAGCGGGGCAACCGAGGGCTCCATCCTGGTGCGCATGGACGGCTCCTTCACCAACGACGAGCTGGGAGAGAAGACGTGCAACACGACCGGCAGCCTGAAGGCCGGCGGCACGCTCGAACTCTCGTGCTCGATCGACTACGCGTTGGCGCCGAGCCCGGACCCGGTCACCTACCAGATCGAGTTCAAAGCCAAACTGTCCACCCGTGCACTCTCTGGGGATGCCCGCGAGGAGCTGGTCGCCGCGCTCAAGGAGCAGCGGGAGGCCACCCTGTCCGGTGACGCCGGGGAGGACGCGGACGAGGGGGAGGAAGCCTGACCCGGCACGGCTGGCGCCACTGCAAGGGCTTCTCACACCGTCACCACAGCCGGCGCGGCCCTCGCCCCCCGGCGGGTACCCTGAGGGTCTAACCCGAGAGACGAAGGACAGAGCTCACCCGTGTTCGAGACGCTTTCCGACCGCCTGACCACGGTCTTCTCCTCGCTGCGCGGCAAAGGCCGTCTCTCTGAGGAGGACATCAACACCACCGCACGCGAGATCCGTGTCGCCTTGCTGGAGGCCGACGTCGCGCTGCCCGTCGTGCGCGAGTTCATCGCACGGGTCAAGGAGCGGGCCCGCGGTGCGGAGGTCTCCAAGGCGCTGAACCCGGCCCAGCAGGTCATCAAGATCGTCCACGAGGAGCTCATCGAGGTCCTCGGCGGGGAGACGCGGACGATCCGGTTCGCGAAGACCCCGCCGACGGTCATCATGCTGGCGGGTCTGCAAGGTGCCGGTAAGACGACCTTGGCCGGCAAGCTCGCCAAGTGGCTGGCCGACCAGCGCAACACTCCGCTGCTGGTCGCAGCCGACTTGCAGCGCCCCAACGCGGTCACCCAGCTCCAGGTGCTGGGGGAGCGGGCGAATGTCGCGGTGTACGCGCCTGAACCGGGCAACGGCGTGGGCGACCCGGTCGAGGTGGCCCGTTCGTCGATCGACTATGCGCGGCGCAACAACTACAACGTCGTCATCATCGACACCGCGGGCCGCCTGGGCATCGACGAGGAGATGATGCAGCAGGCCGCCGACATCCGCGACGCGGTCTCCCCGGACGAGATCCTCTTCGTCGTCGACGCGATGATCGGTCAGGACGCGGTGACGACGGCGCAGGCGTTCCTGGAAGGTGTCGGCTACGACGCGGTCGCGCTGACCAAGTTGGACGGCGACGCGCGGGGCGGTGCCGCGCTGTCGATCCGGCACCTCACCGGTCGGCCGATCATGTTCGCGTCCACGGGGGAGAAGCTCGAGGACTTCGACCTTTTCCACCCCGACCGCATGGCGTCGCGCATCCTCGACATGGGTGACGTGCTCACCCTGATCGAGCAGGCGCAGCGGACGTTCGAGGAAGAAGAAGTCGCGAAGATGGCCAGCACGCTGGCCTCGGACGAGGACTTCACTCTGGAAGACTTCCTCGAGCAGATGATGATGATCCGCAAGCTCGGCCCCATCGGCAAACTGCTGCAGATGATGCCGGGGATGGGGCAGATGCGGGAGCAGATCGAGAACATCGACGAGCGCGAGCTGGACCGGGTGGCGGCCATCATCCGGTCGATGACCCCGGAAGAGCGAGCCAACCCCAAGATCATCAACGGCTCCCGCCGCCTGCGGATCGCCAAGGGTTCGGGAACCCAGGTCAGCGACGTCAGCGGCCTGGTCACGCGCTTCTTCGAAGCGCAGAAGATGCTCCGCCAGCTCAAGCAGGGCGGGCTCCCCGGCATGCCCGGGATGCCCGGCTTCCCCGGCATGCCCGGCATGGGGCCCGGCCGGAAGAAGGCGGCCAAGGCAGCGGGGAAGAAGGGCAAGAAGAACAAGCAGCGCAGCGGCAACCCGCTGAAAGCCCGGCAGCAGGAGGCCGAGCGCGCCGCACAGCGCGAACGGAAGCGGGCCGAGGAGCCCGCTCCCCCCACCCTGCCGCCGGGGCTGGGCGCCGGAATGCCCCAGTTGCCTCCCGCGTTCGGGGGCGGGCTTCCGGACCTGTCCGCTCTCAAACCGCCGAAGAAGAAAAAGTAGGACCGAACACCCTGGCTGCCGGAGTGGCAGCGTTGTGCCGCTCCGGGCCGCGGAAACGGCCGCGCCACGGTTTGGGAGCCTGCACAACCCGCGTCCGATTATCTGGCACAATTGGGTGGTGACTAACGGCGTGCGGAGTCAGCCCTCTATCTCACTCCTCACGCCCACGTCCCACCCGACGCGGCACCGCAGCCCCACGCGGTGTGTCGGCCAGGGTGTTTCCGCTTAACCGGGAGAGACCACACCAGTGGCTGTCAAGATCAAGCTCAAGCGTATGGGGAAGGTCCGTACGCCCCAGTACCGGATCGTCGTGGCCGACGCGCGTGCCAAGCGTGACGGGAAGGCGATCGAGGAGATCGGCAAGTACCACCCGAAAGAGGAGCCGAGCCTCATCGAGGTGAACTCCGAGCGGGTGCAGTACTGGTTGTCCGTGGGGGCTCAGCCCACCGACCCGGTGCGGCACATCCTCAAGCTCACCGGTGACTGGCAGAAGTTCAAAGGGCTGCCCGCACCGACCAAGCCGCTCAAGGTCGCCGAGCCCAAGGACAAGGAGGCTCAGGAGGCCGCCTTCCAGGCTGTGCTGAAGGAGCTCGTCCTGCCGGGCAGCGAGAACAAGGGCGGAAAGTCCAAGAAGGCCGAGGAGAAGTCGGCCGAGAAGACCGCGGAGAAGTCCGAGGGCGAGGCCTGACGTGCTGGAAGAGGCGCTTGAGCACCTCGTCAAGGGGATCGTAGAGAATCCCGACGACGTTCACGTGCGGTCCCGCAGGATTCGTAAGGGCAAGGTACTCGAAGTCCGGGTCCACCCTGACGATCTCGGGAAGGTCATTGGTCGCAACGGCCGTACCGCCAAGTCGCTGCGGACCGTTATTGGTTCTCTGGCAGGCAACCGGTACGTCCGGGTCGACCTGCTCGACCTGAACGAGGTGCACTGACTCGCGCCCACGACGCCGGAACGAGCGGCGTCCCCATACTTGTGATGCGAGCGCGAGGACAGGGGACTGCTCTGTCCGCGCGCTCGCTTTGCCGTCTGTTCCTCCACTGGCGTGTTCTGCGGCATCGGCTGTGACGCGCAACCACACGTTGCCCGGGAGACAAGAGAGTGCGTCTCGTCGTTGGACGAATCGGCCGCCCGCACGGGGTCAAAGGCGAAGTGACCGTTGAGGTGCGGACCGACTCACCCGAGGAACGCTTCGTGGTGGGCAAGGCACTGGAGACCGACCCCGCTGACGTCGGACCGTTGACGATCACCGCGCAGCGGTGGCACAAGGACCGGCTGCTGGTGCGTTTCGAGGAAGTTCCCGACCGCACCGCGGCTGAACAGTTGCGCGGCGTCTTCCTGGTCGTGGACTCTGCCGAGCTGCCCCCGTTGGACGACCCCGACGAGTTCCACGACCACGAGCTCATCGGCTTGCGGGTGGAGACGGTCGACGGCGAAGCGGTCGGAGAAGTCGTGGACGTCCTGCACCACGCCCAGGACATGCTGGTGGTCAGCGGGGAGAAAGGCTCGGAGGTCCTCGTGCCGTTCGTCCGCGAGCTGGTCCCCGACGTCGACACCGCGGCAGGCCGTGTCGTCATCGACCCGCCCCCCGGCCTGCTGGAACTCGGTCGCTGACCGTGCCCTGCGGGCCTTCCGCCGGGGAGCGTTGCTGTCTGCTGCCCGGGGAGCAGTGTCGGGACGCAGAGCCCGGCCGGGGGCGAGAGAGATTAGGATGCGGGCCTGGTCCGCGTGTGCTGCCGCAGCGCGCTACCGGATCGGCCCGGGAGCCGGAAAGGCCGCCCTGAGCCTATGCGCATCGATATCATCACGATCTTCCCCGACTACTTCACCCCGCTCGACCTGTCCCTGATCGGCAAGGCACGCCGTTCCGGGCTGATCGACGTGCGCCTCCACGACCTGCGGCGGTGGACCTACGACCGGCACCACACCGTGGACGACACCCCGTACGGGGGCGGGCCCGGCATGGTGATGAAACCGGAGCCGTGGGGGGAGGCGCTGGATGAGATCACCGCTGACGCGGACGCGGGGACTCCCCGGCTGATCCTGCCGACGCCGAGCGGACTGCCTTTCACCCAGCAGGACGCGGTCCGGTTGGCGAAGGAGCCTTGGCTGATTTTCGCGTGCGGGCGCTACGAGGGTATTGACGCGCGGGTGGCGGTGGATGCGGCCCAGCGCATGCCGGTCGAGGAGCTCAGCATCGGCGACTATGTGCTCAACGGGGGCGAGGTCGCGACGCTGGTGATCGTGGAGGCGATCTCCCGGCTGCTGCCCGGCGTCCTCGGCAATGTGGAGTCCATCACGCAGGACTCGTTCGCGCCGGGGACGATGGACAATCTGGTAGAGGGACCGGTCTACACTAAGCCTCCGGTCTGGCGCGGCCACGAGGTGCCGCCGATACTGCTGTCCGGGCACCACGCGGCGATCGACCGCTGGCGGCGCGACGAGGCCCTGCGCAAGACCGCCCGCAACCGTCCCGACCTGATCAGGCGCCTGGACCCGGAGAGCCTTGACAAGCGGGACCGCGAGGTCCTTGCAGAGGTGGGGTTACAGGAGACCTCGGAACCTGTGGCAGACTAGGAAGGGTTGTCCCTGACAGCCGATCTGTGTCGGCGTTCCGTGAGCCCTAGGGTTTCCTCACAGGGATCGGGCTCGGGTAGCAGGGGCGACATTTCCACCCAGCAATCCGCCCGCGCGAGCGCAACCCGTCGGCGCGGCGCGCTGTCGATGAGGAACCGCTGAGATGCACACCGCCATTCAGGAGCTTGAGAAAGCCCAGTTGCGCTCCGACGTGCCCGACTTCCGTCCGGGCGACACGCTGAACGTCCACGTTCGGGTCACTGAGGGCAACCGGACTCGGATCCAGGTCTTCAAGGGTGTGGTGATCCGGCGGCAGGGGTCGGGGATCCGCGAGACCTTTACCGTCCGCAAGATCAGCTACGCCGTGGGCGTGGAGCGGACGTTCCCGGTGCACAGCCCGGTGATTGAGAAGATCGAGGTTGTCTCCCGCGGCCGGGTCCGCCGTGCCAAGCTCTACTACCTGCGCAACCTGCGCGGTAAGGCCGCCCGGATCCGCGAGCGCCGCTAGTCGGTCCGTGCGGTGCCGCGACAGCGGCGGGGTGGTGCCCGCGAGTCACGGCATCGCTAGCGGCGGAAGTCGTTGCGCTCGGCTAGGCTTCAGATTCGATGAGCAACGACGAACGGTCTGGCCCAGCCAGGAACGACGACACAAACGACGCTGTCGGCCGTCCCGCTGCAGGTGATCCGGTCGACACCCCGGGCTCCCCCGTGCCTGCGCACGGGGGAGCCGACGTGCTTTCCGAAAGGGCAGCCGCAGGGCGCGACGACACCGCAAAGAATTCGGATGACACCATGAACGCGAAAAAGAAGGGCGAAGAGAACCAGGGATCCTTCTGGAAGGAACTCCCCATCTTGATCGTGATCGCCCTAGTGTTGGCGTTCGTCATCCAAAGGTGGGTAGTCCAGCCCTTCCACATCCCGTCCCGGTCGATGGAAGAGACGCTCATGGTGGGCGACCGGGTGCTGGTGAACAAGCTGGTCTACCAGTTCCGCGACATCGAGCGCGGCGACGTCATTGTCTTCAACGGCGGTGGAAGCTGGGACGAGGGCAGCGACGTTGTCGTTCCTTCAGGCGGCAACCCGATTTCGCGGTTCTTCACCTGGGTCGGCCAGCAGATGGGGGCCGCTCCCACCGGCAAGGACTACATCAAACGGGTGATCGGTCTGCCCGGCGACACCGTGGAATGCTGCGATGAGCAGAACCGGCTCATGGTCAACGGGGTGCCGCTGGACGAGGACTACCTCTACCCGGACAGTCTCGCTACGCACCAGGAGTTCGGCCCGGTCACGGTTCCGGAAGGCCACCTGTGGGTGATGGGCGACCACCGCGCCATCTCCTACGACTCCCGTATGCACCAGAGCGACAACGGGGGCGGCAGCATCCCCGAGGAGTCGGTGGTCGGCCACGCGTTCGTCATCGTCTGGCCGCCGGAGAACATCGGGCTGCTTTCGTCGCCGGACACGTTCGCTGAGCTCAACGAGAACAGCAAAGTCGCAGACCAGGCTGCAGCAGCGCTCCCCTTGGCACTGGGGCTCGCCGGTGCAGTCCCCGTGCACCTGCTGGGACGGGGTGTGATCCGCAGGTGGCGGAGCGGCGGAGCAGACGGGCATTGCCAGAACTAGCTGCGGGTAGTTGACATGTGCCTCACTATGGTGCTGTGGGTGTATTTCCGTTCACCGCAGTGATGAGGCATATGCGTCCCGCGGCGTGACCGATAAGGGGGTCGGGTCACCGTACCGGAACGGCACAACGAAAGCGAGCTGTGTGATGAGTTCTGAGGACCTGGAAAAATACGAAGCCGAGATGGAGCTCCAGCTCTACCGCGAGTACCGGGACGTCGTCGGACTGTTCAGCTACGTGGTGGAGACTGAGCGCCGCTTCTACCTGACCAACCACGTGGACCTGCAGCCGCGTTCCGCCGAGAACGGCGAAATGTACTTTGAGGTCACCATGCGGGACGCCTGGGTTTGGGACATGTATCGGCCGGCCAGGTTCGTCAAGAACGTCCGGGTGGTGACCTTCAAGGACGTCAACATCGAAGAGATCACCAAGACCGACTTGGAGATCCCGCCGCACCATCCCGGGGACTGAGCTGGCGTTCGCGGTTGCCCCCCTCTCCCGCGAAACCGTGGACATGACCGCCGTCGTGCGGCCTCCTGGGCAGGCAGCAAGGACGCATCACCTCGGAATTGCTCCGATGATGGGAAGACCCCCTCACCAGGTCGGGAACGGCGACACCCCGTGAGGACCTGCAGCGGGGCTGTGCGGCGCACGGCACGCCTACCCCGCCTGGTCACTGGTACGTGACGGTTGTCCACAGCTGAAGAAAGCTCACGCTACGCCCCGTGCTCGTCCACCACCGTAGCTGGGGGAGGTGGTGCGGGTGCGCACACGAGCACGGTTGGCGGACCAACGCCGTACATTGGGCCAGCGCGGCGAGGAGCTTGCCGCGCGCTATCTGACCCGGCACGGGATGCGCGTCCTCCAGCGCAACTGGCGGTGCCGTGACGGCGAGATCGACATTCTCGCCCGCCAGGACCGCACTCTCGTGGTGGTGGAAGTGAAGACCCGGGCGGGGAGACGCTTCGGTACCCCGCTCGAAGCAGTGGACGAGACGAAACGCGCCCGGCTGCGCGCTCTGGGATACCGCTGGGCGCGGGACCACGGCTGCTCCGCCCGGATCCGGGTGGACGTGGTGGGGATCCTCGTACTCCCCGGCAACCAGTGGTTCCTCCGCCACCAGCGGGGGGTGGCGTAGCGATGGCGCTCGCCCGCACCCGTTCTGTAGCCCTGCTCGGGGTGGAAGGCTACGGCATCGACGTTGAAGCCCACATTGGGACCGGCAAACCCGGGCTGACACTCGTGGGCCTGCCGGATGCCGCGCTACGGGAGGCCCGCGACCGGATCAGGGCCGCGATCGTCAACAGCGGCGAGCACTGGCCGGAAACCCACATCACGGTCAGCCTGTCCCCCGCCAGCCTGCCGAAACGCGGCAGCGGCTTCGATTTGAGCATCGCGGTGGCGATCCTCGCGGCCAGCGGCGTCGTCCCCGCAGCAAAGGTCCAAAAGACCGTGTTCCTGGCGGAGTTGAGCCTGGACGGGCGGACCCGCCCTATCCACGGGATCCTCCCCATGGTGCTGGCCGAGACCGTGCACGGCTGCCGCACGTTCGTGGTGGCGCGGGCCAACGCAGCGGAGGCCCGGCTAGTAGGTGAAGCCGACGTCCACGCCCTGGGGTCGCTCGCCGAAGTCGTCCAGTGGCTCCGAGGCGAACCCGTCGAGGCCACCGAGCCAGCCGACACCGAGGAGCAGGCCAGTGCCCTACCAGAGTCCCGGGAGGGCACGGCCGGGCCGCGCCCCGACCTCGCCGACGTGCTAGGCCAGCCCGTGGCCCGCAAAGCAGCGGAGATCGCCGCGGCCGGGGGACACAACCTTTTCCTGCTGGGGCCGCCGGGCAGCGGCAAAAGCCTGCTCGCGGAACGCATTCCCACGATCATGCCCCGTTTGGAACGCGAGGAGGCGCTCGAAGTCACCGCGATCCACTCGGTAGCGGGCAGCCTGCCCCCGGACAAGCCGCTGATCACCCGGCCGCCGTTCTGCGCCCCGCACCACACGGCGACCCGCGCCGCCATCATCGGCGGCGGCAGCAGCATGCTGCGGCCGGGCGCGGTGAGCCTCGCCCATCGTGGACTGCTGTTCTTGGACGAGGCCCCCGAATTCGCCCGGGGAGTGTTGGACTGCCTGCGCCAGCCGTTGGAGAACGGGGAGGTGACGGTGGCGCGCGCCGCCGCCACCGCCCGGTTTCCCGCCCGTTTTCTGCTGGTCATGGCGGCGAATCCGTGCCCGTGCGGCACGTCGGGCCCCCGGTGCGTGTGCCCGTCGGCGGCCCGTCGCCGCTATCTCGGCCGCCTGTCGGGGCCGCTGCTGGACCGGGTCGATCTCAAAGTGGAGCTGCACCCGGTGTCCCGCGCCGAGCTGCTCGCCGACCAGGCGTTCGTGGAGTCTTCCGCCATGGTTGCCGAGCGGGTCGCCCAAGCCCGGGAGCGGGCAGCGTCCCGCCTGCAGGGAACCCCGTGGTCGTGCAACGCGGTAGTGCCAGGGACGGAACTGCGCCGCCGCTTCCCGCCGCAGCCGGAAGCGCTGCGCGTGCTCGGCGAAGCCATGGACCGGGGCACGTTGAGCGCCCGCGGCGCCGACCGGGTCCTCAAACTGGCGTGGACGATCGCCGACCTGGCAGACAAAGACCGGCCCACTGCCGAAGAGGTCGGGTATGCGCTCGCCTTGTGGACGGGGAGCGCCCAGTGACCCCGGCGGAACAGCCGCAAGCAGCATGCTCGGCGGGGGAGGCGGCAGCCCGGGCCGGGTGGAGCGCAGTCGCTGAACCGGGGGATCCGGTGCTTGACGCGCTGCTGCGCACGTATTCTGCCGCACAGGCATGGGAGGCAGTGCGTGCAGGAACACCGCTCCCGCTGCCCGGCACGGCGGTGAGCACGACGGCCTACCGCCGATGGGAACGGTGGCAGGCCTGCGCCCGTGACACCGACGTCGATGGGATGCTCACCCGCGCCGGGGAGCTCGGTATCCGCCTGGTCGTGCCGGGGGATCCCGAGTGGCCGAGCCAGCTCGACTTGCTCGCGGAACGCCGCCCGTACGCGCTGTGGGTTCGCGGTACGCACGACTTGCGGAACGCGTGCCTGCGCTCGGTGTCCATCGTAGGGTCGCGGGCCGCGTCCGCCTACGGGCTCCACGTGGCGGTGGAGATGGCTGCGACACTGGCCCACCACGGCTGGTGTGTGGTGTCGGGCGGAGCGTACGGCATTGACGGGGCAGCCCACCGGGGCGCGCTGAGCGGGGACGCGGCCACGGTGGCTGTCTTAGCGTGCGGGGTGGACCTGGCCTATCCGAAAGGGCACGAGCAGCTTTTCGCGGAGGTCGTCAACCACGGGGTGGTGGTGAGCGAGTATCCCCCGGGTACTGCGCCGACCCGTCACGCTTTCCTGGTGCGTAACCGGCTGATTGCCGCGCTCACCCCGGGAACGGTGGTGGTCGAGGCCGGGCAGCGCAGCGGGGCGATGAACACGGCCGCGCACGCCCAGGAGCTGGGCCGCACGCTGATGGCGGTGCCCGGACCGGTCACTTCGGCGCTGTCAGCGGGATGCCACCGCCTGCTCCGCGACTACCAGGCGGTGTGCGTGACCGGTGCCCGCGACGTCATGGAACAGCTCAGTCCGCTGGGCGCAGCGGAGGGCGACAGCAGCGGGGGAGTCCAGGTGAGTGCCGACCTGCTTGACGACACTGCACAACGCGTGCTGGGCGCGTTGCCGGAGCGGGGCAGCGCGGGCGTGGCGCGGATCGCGGCAGCCAGCGGGCTGGGCCCGGACGCGGCGCTGCGGCAGCTCGGCCTGCTCGCCGCCGCGGGGCATGTGGAACGTACCCCCACAGGGTGGCGGCGACGAATCCCCGGTGCACGTCGGCCCCGCGGATAGCGCACCGGGGCAGCCAGGAATCTCCGCGTACCTTTCTCCCCCTGGTGCTGCTCTCCTGTTGTTCCGCCATTCCGCAGCGGCCTGTCTTCGGGTTATTTCCTCAGCGGGAGGGGAGCCGGGTGAGTAAAAGCCGGGAAAGGTGAGGATATGCGCTCGGCATGCAGGTATTCTCTGGAGCTTTTGTTCTGCCCTATGGCAAAATTTCAGTCATGTCGTGGAAGCAGATCAGAAAACGCCAAGAGACCGAACGTCTCGGGCCGCTCAGACTCTACCGGGATGACCTGGAAGCTATCGCTAAGACATTGGATGAATTCGGTGACTTGGAGATCACCGTCAACGGAGAAGTGCGGTGCAGCGATCCCGGGGGATTCGCTGAACTCGGCAACCAGCTCCCCGAACGGCTCGAGAGCGTGGTGATGGAGGCCGCTGCAGGTGAGGCCATGGTCAGAGTCGAGCTGGGCCAAGGGGCAAAGATAGAGGTCATCGAGCCTGGGCTGGCAGCTCGAGGGGCGCAGGCAAGGATCAAGGAGATCTGTGCTCCTCGTGTTGTCCGGCGCGGGTGGAGGATTTTCCTCTATTTCTTGCTCTTCGTGGTATTCGCCTTGTTGAGTCCTCTGCTTAAAGAGCAGCTAAGCTCTTCTCAGTGGACCGTGCTGTTTTCTGTTGTTCTCGCTATTTTTGCGTTTTTCTCTCTGGCTGATATAGCCATCATGGAGAAGAACAAGCTTGAGGACGTCATCCTCAATGTGCCCAGATCGGAACGCCCTCCCTTCATAGAGCGGCTTTTCGCTGACCGCGGCGTGTCTGCTTTCTGGACGCTGGTCGGCGGGGTGATCGGCTACCTCGCCAATCAGATTCCGGGATGGGGATAGGGCACGCGACGGGTGTTCTTTCCCACGGCAGAATTCCCTCGCCTGACCGCGGCTGCTGTGCCGCGCACGTTGGCTTTCCACTGGCCCAGCCTGCGCAGCCACGGGCGGTTCTCCGGCTTTGCTGCCGCACCCTCTCCACGGTCGAGGCTTACTCCACCACCGAAGAACAGGCGCCCTGCTGACGGAATCCCCGGTTGGCGCCGTCCTCGTGGGTAGGGTGCTGAGCGTGAGCAGGTATTCCAGTCCCGTCCGGCTCGCCGAAGGACCGCTGATTTTCGTCTCCGGGCAGGTGCCCGAGGCTGCGGACGGCAGTGTGGCCGAAGGCGATGCGATCGCGCAGACCCGGCAAGTCTTCGCGAACCTCAAAGCCGCCTTGGCCCCGTACGGCGCGGACCTGCGCCACGTCGTCAAACTCACCTACTATCTGCGCCACATCGCCGACTTGCCCGCGCTGCACCTCGTTTTAGACGAAGAACTGGTCTACGAACCCCGCCCCGCGGGAACCCTGGTGGAGAGCAGCGGACTGGTGGATCCCCGCTACCTGGTGGAAATCGACGCGGTGGCGGTCCAACCGGCCCCGTCCACGGACACCGCGTCCTAACGCCCCTGGCCGCGCAACAGACCGGCGAAGACCCGGTTTCCTCCCGCAGTGCAGCCGGAAAGCTGGTGGTGATGACCGACTCTCCCACGACAGCGGACACCGCGCGCATCCTCGCCGAATTCGACCGGCATCTGCGCGTGGAACGCGGCTGTTCGCCACACACGGTGCGCGCCTATCTCACCGACGTGCGCAGCCTGCTGGACTATCTCGCGGACACGGGCGCAGGAGGCCTGGAGGACCTCGATCTGGCAACGCTCCGCGGCTGGCTAGGGACACTCCACGACGCGGGGGCGAGCCGGGCCACGATGGCGCGGCGCACCGCCGCGGCACGGGTCTTCACCGCCTACCTGCACCGCAGTGGACGGCTCGCCACCGACCCAGGGCTGCGGCTGGCCACGCCGCGGCGGCACCGCCGCCTGCCCGCCGTCCTCGACGAGGACCAAGCCGCCCGCGTGTGCGCAGCCGCCCGTGACGGGGAGGAATCACCGCTCGTGCTGCGCCGCAGCGCCGTGGTGGAAGTCCTCTACAGCACTGCGATCCGGGTTGCGGAACTGTGCGGGCTGGACCTTGACGACGTGGACTGGGAACGGCACACCCTGCGGGTGCTCGGCAAAGGCGGCCGGGAACGAGTGGTGCCCATCGGGGTTCCCGCGCTCGACGCTGTCGACCGGTGGCTGCGGGACGGCCGCCCCCAGTGGGCGACCGCGCACAGCGGTCGCGCCCTTTTTCTGGGGGCCCGCGGCGGCAGGCTGGGGGAGCGCACCGCCCGCCGCGACGTCTACGCCGCCACCGCGGCGGTGGCGCGCACCGGTCCGCACGGGCTGCGGCACAGCGCCGCCACCCATCTGCTCAACGGGGGTGCTGACCTGCGCAGCGTGCAGGAGATCCTCGGCCATGCGTCGCTGGCGAGCACCCAGATCTACACGCACGTCTCTATCGGGCGGCTGGCCAGCGTCTACCAGCAGGCCCATCCGCGGGCGTGATAGGTCGCAGGTGAGGGGGAGCAGCCGCACAGCCGCTTCCCCGAGCAGGGAGAGCGGGTCCATGTAGTCGCGGCCGAGCAGCAGCCCCCAGTGCAGGCAGGGCCGCGGAGCGCAGTGGCGGGGATGCTCGGCCAGGTGTCCGATCGGCTGCCCGGCGTGGACTTCCTCACCTTTGCGGACGAGTGGCGCCACCGGAAGATACGTGGTGCGCAGCGTGCCGTGGACGACGGTCACTACCGGGACCCCGCCCACGGTTCCGGCGAAACCCACCCGGCCCGCTCCCGCGGCGAGCACGGGATCCCCCGGCTCCGCGGCGAGGTCGACCCCGCGGTGGCCAGCAAGCCAGCGCTGCGCGGGCGGGTCGAAGGCTCGCAGCACTACGGGGGTGCCGGACAGCGGCCACGTCCACGGGCCGGTGTCGGCCGCGGCATGGCGAGCCGGGACGGCTGCGACCGCTAGAGGCAGCAGAACAGTGGGCACGAGCACGCGGAGCAGTACAGACATGGCTCCAGCGTGGGGGATCGTTTCGGGACGGCGAGCAGTGGACTGCGCGCCTGTGGACAGACGCGGAGGCGCGCCATGCAGCAACGCGCCCGGCCCGACGGAGGGCTAGAATCCGTTAAGTGGCCCGTTCACGGGCCGCCTATCACGCACGTCCTTTAACCTCCCCTAGGTGGAGGGATCGGACTTACGGTCCGTGTCCTACCTCAGGG
>NZ_BCWB01000034.1 GCF_001592045.1 Thermobifida fusca NBRC 14071 = JCM 3263
CGGAGTGGTGGCTGTAGTCCTCGCCTTCACCGCCTATGCACTGGACTTCAGCCAGGTGGGGCCCGGGCTGGCCGTCACCATCGGGGTGACCGCTGTCGTGGCGTACCTGCTGTCCGGGGTGCGGGAGCGTCTCGGCGTCCAAGGCCTCGACGGCGAGAAGATGCTGCTCGAACTGAGGGACCGCATCCGCACCCAAGGCCAGCTTCCCGCCCTGCCCGCCGGATGGCACGCCACCCAAGTGCTGCGGCAGGCCGGCGGCTCCTCCTTCGGCGGCGACTTCGTAGTCTCAACGCTCCGCGACGACCAGCTCGACATCGCGGTGGTCGACGTCTCCGGCAAAGGCGTCGAAGCAGGGACCCGGGCCCTGCTGCTCTCCGGCGCGTTCGGCGGCCTGATCGGCGCGGTGCCACGCGGCGAGTTCCTCGAGCACTGCAACGACTACCTGGTCCGCATCGCCGGAGGCGAGGGGTTCGTCACCGCCGTCCACCTAAGCGTCGACCTGACCACCGGAGAGTACCTGCTGGCCTCGGCCGGACACCCGCCCGCCGTACAGTTCGACCACACGACCGGAGCGTGGAGCCCTACCGAGGCCAAAGGGGTCGTGCTAGGCATCATCCCGGAGATGAGCTACACGCCGGTGCGGGGCCGTCTCCGTCCCGGCGACGCCGTCATGCTCTACACCGACGGGCTCGTGGAAACCCCGGGAGAAGACCTCGACGCAGGAGTGGACCGCCTGCTCGGCGCGGCGGAGAGCCTAGTGGCGATGGGGTTCGGACCAGGAACCGAGCAGTTCGTCGACACCCTCAGCAAGGACAAGAACGACGACCGCGCCCTCGTCGTGCTTTGGCGGACCCACTGAGCGACCACGCGAGTGCGGCACGTACGTTTTTCCTGTGAAGGGGCTGCGCGCCTCCGAGTCGCCGAGCCTCCAAAGGGAAGACTCTCCTGCTGGGGTGCACACCTGCCACGCGGGGCGCCGCTCCGCAGCCCGCAGCGACCCTGCCGCGCCCGTCCGCGCACTCTGGACGCGGCATGAGAGTGCGGTCGCTGCGCTGCGGTCCCTGCCCACGCTGACCGCTGTGAGGAGGTGCGGTGTGCCCCGGTCTTACCCGACGTCCGGAAGGTCCACACCGCGATTCAGATGACCGACGCCAAGAAGCCGATCGAGCTGGACCAGCTAGTCGCCGCCAACGACCTGGTCGGGATACGGCTGTGGCTGGCCGAACATCCGCCCTATGAGATCGCTGACGCGTTGACGCGCCTGCCCCCGCAGCGGGCCATCATCCCCTTCCGGCTGCTGGACAAGGAACGGGAACTCGAAGTCTTCGAAGAGCTCGACCCTAGTCAGCAGCAGGCGATCCTCATGGGACTGCGCGACTCGGCATTCCGAGAGCTCCTGGAGAAGATGGGGCCCGACGACCGGGCCCGGCTCATCGGGGAGGCCCCGGCCAAGATCGCTGCCAGGGCACTGGCCGGGCTGAGCCCGGCTGAACGTCGAGTGACCGCGGCAATCCTGGGCTATCCGGAGGACTCGGTCGGCCGTTTCATGAACCCCGACACGGTGATCCTCCACCGCAACCTCACCGTGGCCCGGGCCCTGGAAGTGGTGCGCGCCAAAGGGTCCGAAGCCGAAATCGTCTACGTGATGCCCGTGGTCGACGACGGGCGTCGGCTCTCCGGCATGGTGCGGCTCAGCGAGCTGGTGACGAGCAACCCCGACACCCTCCTCAAAGACCTGGTCGACGTGTTCACCCCCCGCGTCTACGCCACCGACCCGGCCGAGGATGCGGCGCGCCTCGTCCAGGAAGCCAACCTGGTCGCCCTGCCCGTGGTCGACTCCGAGGAGCGTTTCCTCGGTCTCCTCACCTTCGACGACGCCCTGGAACTGATCGAAGCGGCTGACTCCGAGGACATCGCCCGCCAGGCAGGGTCGCAGCCCATCACCGGGCACTACGCCACTGTCGGTGTCCTGCGGTTAGCCCGCGCCCGCGCCGTGTGGCTGCTGCTGCTCATCATCGCCTCCACCTTGACGATCAACGTGATGCAGGGCTTCGAAGCGACCCTGGAACAGGTGACCGCACTGGCACTCTTCGTTCCCATGCTCACCGGGACCGGGGGCAACGTCGGCTCGCAGTCGGCCACCGCGGTGGTGCGGGCCTTGGCTGTGGGCGAGGTCCGACTGCGCGACCTGCCGCGGGTCATTTGGAAAGAGTCCCGCGTCGGCCTGCTGCTGGGGTGCATGCTCGCCACGATCGCGCTCATCATCGGCTCCCTGCTGGTCGGCACCGCGGTCGCCGCCGCTGTAGCCCTGTCCGTGGTGGCGATCTGCGCTTGGGCGTCGATCATCGGCAGCACCATGCCGCTCCTGGCCCGCAGGATCGGGGTGGACCCCGCGGTAGTGTCCGCACCGCTGGTCTCCACCCTGGTGGACGCCACCGGTCTCCTCATCTACTTCTCGGTCGCCCGCACTGTTCTGGGGCTGTAGCCCGCAGCCGGGGCGGGACGCCTCTCTCGTCTGGGTGCATAAGGCCGTCTCCGCAGGGCAGGGGAGGGGGAGTGCATGACGACAGTGTCAGGCGCCCTGGCTGAGGGGAGGCCATGCCATGGGGATCAAAGACACTTTCGAGAAGGCCAAACAGCTTGCCGAAGAGCACGGCGACAAGACAGACCAGGGGGTCGACAAGGCCGCGGAAGCCGCGAAGAAGCGCACCGGGGGCAAGTACGACGAGCACATCGACACCGCACGGGAGCGCGCCAGCGACTCGCTCCGCCAACGGCAGGAAGCCGACCAGGACGACCGGAAGCGGGAGCGCTGAGCACGCGGCAGCGCACGGCTCCGGCCGCCGGCAGCGGGAGGGCGGGCGTCAGTTCGCGGTGCTGCGCCGCTCCCGCTCCTGCGGGGCGAACTGGGTCCGGTACAGGGCTGTGTACAAGCCGCCACGGGCCAGCAGCTCCTCGTGGGTCCCGCGTTCCAGGATGCGGCCGTCTTCGAGCACGAGGATCAGGTCGGCTTCACGGACCGTGGCCAGACGGTGGGCGATGACCAGCGAGGTCCGCCCGTGCAGCGCGGTCGCCAGGGCCTGCTGGACCGCGGCTTCGGACTCGGAGTCCAGGTGGGCTGTCGCCTCGTCCAGCACCACCACGGACGGGGATTTCAACAGGAGCCGGGCGATGGCCAGCCGCTGCTTCTCTCCGCCGGAAAGACGGTAGCCGCGGTCTCCGACCACGGTGTCCAACCCTTCGGGCAGGGTTTCCAGCAGCGCGTCGAGGTGTGCGGCGCGCATCGCCGCGATGAGCTCCTCGTCGGTGGCGTCCGGACGGGCGTAGCGCAAGTTCGCCCGGATGGTGTCGTGGAACAACTGCGTGTCCTGGGTGACCACGCCGACCGCATCCCGCAGCGACTGGGTGCGCACCTGGCGCAGGTCCACTCCGCCGATCCGGACCGTGCCCTCGGTGGGGTCGTACAGCCGGGACACCAGGTGGGTGAGCGTCGTCTTGCCTGCCCCGGACGGACCTACCAGGGCCACCATCTGCCCGGGCTGGACAGTGAACGTGATGTCGCTGAGCACTTGGGTGCTGACAGAGTGCTCCGGCTGTGGCACGAGTTCCAGTGACTCCAGGGTGGCTTCGGCGCCCGGGTAGCGGAAGGAGACGTTGGAGAACTCTACGGACAGGCCGCCCGCGGGGAGGTCGACCGGGTTCTCGGGTTCGGCCACGGACGGTTTCATGTCCAGCACTTCGAAGACACGCTCGAAGCTGACCAGGGCGGTCATCACATCCACTTGGACGTTGGAGAGCGCGGTCACCGGGCCGTACAGCCGGGTCAGCAGGGTCGCCAGCGCCACGAGCGTGCCCACTTCGAAAGTGTCGTGCACCACCAGCAGGCCGCCCGCCCCATAGACCATGGCGGTGGCGAGCGCGGTGATCAGCCCCAGTACGGAGAAGAGCATCCCGCTGTAGACGCTTCTGGTGACGCCGATGTCCCGCACGCGTCCCGCGCGGGCTGCGAACTCCGCGCTCTCCTCGTCGGGGCGGCCGTACAGTTTGACGAGCATGGCGCCCCCCACGTTGAAGCGCTCGCTCATCATCGAGCTCATCTCCGCGTTCACGTCCATGCTCGTGCGGTGGACTTGGGCGAGGCGGCGGCCCAGGTAGCGTGCGGGGAGCAGGAACAGCGGGATCACGAGGAGCGCGGCCGTGGTGATCGGCCAGGAGAGGGCGAGCATGGCGCTGAGCACCGCCACTACGCTCACCGAGTTGGCGACCAGCGACTGCAGGACCGAAGTGACGGCCCGCTGCGCCCCCACCACGTCGGTGTTGAGCCGGCTGATCAGCGACCCGGTCTGCGTGCGGGTGAAGAACGCCAGCGGCATGCGCTGCACGTGGGTGAACGCTTGGGTGCGCAGCCGGTAGATGACCCCTTCGCCGATGCTCGCGGACAGCCACCGGCTCACCAGGCTGAGCCCGGTCTCCAGCAGCGCCAGCACGGCCACGACCAGGGAAAGCCCGACCACGAGAGACGGATTGTTGGCGCCGATCCCGCGGTCGATGATCGTTTTGAGCAGCAGGGGGTTGGCGATGATGATGCCGGAGCCGACCGAGGTAGCCAGCACGAACAGCAGGATGCGCCGCCAGTGCGGACGGGCGTAGCTGAGGACGCGCCGCACGGTGCCCGGCTGGAGCGCTGCCTTGGCAGCCGAACCGTCGTTGACCAGCGTCCAGACTGTGCGGTGACCGCTTATCACCATCGTTGCGCCACCCTTCGTGTGGGGTCACGGAAGCGTCCGTCGCGGCGGGCACCGGGCGGCAGCCTCCGGAAAACGGCGACGCCGCCCGCGCACTACAGGGACCGGGCGAGCTGTCCGAGGGTTGCGGTGGTGGACCGGCCCAGTGTCAGCGGCAGCTCCCAAGCGAGTGCGCCTAACGCGGCCGCACCGCGTTTCTTGTTCTCGGCGTAGGGGTCTCCTTCGGTGTAGGCCAGGGCAGCCGGGCGCAGCGGGGCGAGGAGTTCGGCGTAGTGCCGCCAGCTCACCACGCTGGGGGGACCGGAGATGATGAACACCCCGTCGACACAGGACAGTTCGGCGAGGATTTCGGCCCGCTCCTCTGCGGGGTTGATCGGGCGCCCCGGTCCTTTCCAGGCCCGGACCCGTTCGTCGGATTCCACCCCTACGAGGAGGGGGAAGCCCCGGGCACGTACGCTTTTGAGGTAGCGGACGTGCCCCACGTGCAGGATGTCGAAAGCCCCGGTGACGACCGCGGGGCGTTCCGCGCTGGTCGGCCGGGAGACCCAGTCCAGCGTCAGCGAGGGCGCGGCCTCCCGCGTCGGATCGGTTCCCGTCATCTCTCACCTATCGAAGTGCCCGGGCGCACCCGCGTGCGGCCGGGGTTACCCGAGGACTGTCGTATCGGGTAGTGGCGTGCGGTTCTGACCTTTGACGATACTCCGGCACCGGAGTACAGGCGCAGCCTGCTCGCTGCGCGCCGCAGCAAGTCGCCCAGTGCGGCAGGGGAAAGGGGAAGTGCGGGCCGCTTCCCAGGGGAGGGGCGGGCGGCGGAAGACAGCCGACAATCACGGAGAAAAGTGAGATCAATCACAGCAGTGCTGTGCGGGTTCGGCCGCTGGAGTCGTGCGGACCGTCCGCCTGGAGGGTGCCCGGGAACGGAGGGGCGTCCAGGCCTGCACGGCGGTGTCAGGACGAGAAAAATCTGAAGGCCAGGCTGCGTGCATCACGCTCGCCTGGCCTTCACAGCAGAGCGGGTGACGGGAATCGAACCCGCACGGCCAGCTTGGAAGGCTGGAGTTCTACCATTGAACTACACCCGCATGGCACGGCAGCCACTGAGTTTCCTCTAGACTCGTGGAGCCGGCAGACACAAGATTACCGCCTTCGCGGCGTGGGTTGTACATTGGCCGCGAACTTGTGCAGTCCACGGGGAGTGGCGCAGCTTGGTTAGCGCGCATGCTTTGGGAGCATGAGGCCGCGGGTTCGAATCCCGCCTCCCCGACGAACGGCCGACGGCCCGCGCGGCTTCCTGCCCGACAGGGCCGTCGCTCCCTCTCGCCTGTCCTAGACTGGGCGAGATCGCAGACCGTAGAAGCATGCTGGACATCACAGCAATCTCTTGACACCCGTCGGTCGTATCGGTCGAAGCCCATCGATCACTGCCGTGGCGCGGTGCGGCGGAGAAACAGGCCGCCAGCGGGTGTCATCGCCGGAAACTAGGAGTACCGCCCCGTGAAGACCGCTGTCGAGGAGCTGAGCCCCACCCGGGTCAAGCTGACTATCGAGGTTCCGTTTGAGGAACTCGACCATGCCTTCGACGTGACCTACAAGTCGCTCGCCAAGCAGGTCCGGATCAAGGGGTTCCGGCCAGGAAAGGCTCCGGCGAAGCTCATCGACCGCTACGTCGGCCGCGGAGCGGTGCTCACCCAGGCGGTCAACCACGCGGTCCCCGAGCTCTACAGCGAGGCCGTGAGCAAGGAGGAAGTCCCCGTCCTCGGACCGCCTGAGGTGGAGATCACCCGCTTGGAGGACGGCAAGGAGCTGGCCTTCACCGCCGAAGTCGACGTCCGCCCCAAGTTCGAGGTCACCGACTACGAGGGCATCGAGGTCACCGTCGACGACGCCGAGGTCACCGAGGAGCAGGTCAACGAGCGCCTCGAGGCGCTGCGGCAGCGCTTCGCCACCCTCATCGGCGTCGACCGGCCTGCCGAGCAGGGCGACCACGTCTCGATCGACCTGTCCGCCTCGGTCGACGGCAAGAAGCTGGAGGACGCGCAGGCCAGCGGGGTCTCCTACGAGATCGGCGCCGGCACCCTGCTGCAGGGCCTCGACGAGGCGATCATCGGCCTGAGCGCGGGAGAGTCCGCCACCTTCACCACCACCCTGGTGGGCGGGGAGCACAAGGGCCGCGAAGCCGACGTCACGGTCACCGTGCACAGTGTCAAGGTCAAGGAGCTCCCCGAGCTCGACGACGAGTTCGCCCGCCTGGCCAGCGAGTTCGACACCATCGAAGAGCTGCGTGCCAGCGAAGCCGAGCGGCTCGGCGAACTGCTCCGCGCTCAACAGCTCCGCCAGGCCCGCGACCGCGTCCTTGAAAAGCTCGTCGACTCCATCGACATCCCGCTGCCGGAAAGCGTGATCAAGCAGGAGGCCGACCGCCGCCGTGAACTCCTGGACCGGCAGCTCTCCCAGAGCGGTCTGAGCAAGGAGGCCTACCTCGAGGCCCAGGAGAAGACCGAGGAGGAGTTCGAAGCCGAGCTCACCGAGAACGCCACCCGCGCCGTCAAGACCGGCTTCGTTCTCGACCAGCTCGCCTCCCAGGAGAACCTGACCGCGAGCAACGAAGAGCTGACCCAGTACGTCGTCGAGCAGGCCCAGAGCATGGGCATCTCGCCCGACCAGCTCTTCCAGAGCCTCATGCAGGCCAACCAGCTCCAGCTGGTCTACGTCGAGGTGCTGCGGGCCAAGGCACTCGACCTGGTGGTGTCCAAGGCCAAGATCACCGACGAGTCCGGCAACACCATCGAGCCTCCGACCCCGGTCCACACGGAGACCATCACGGTCGCCTCCGGGGATGAGGAGACCGAGGAGTCCGCGGCAGAGCAGGGCGAAACCGAAAAATAGGTCGCTGCTTGCCGATGTCACCGGGCCCCGCGTCACGACGGCGCGGGGCCCGCGTCGTTTCGCCAGGCGCGAAACTCCCTGGTCGCCACGGAAGAGACCTGCGCTGACAGCGAACAGAATGGGGAACTGGCACGACCAGGTCGAGGAACGGCGTTAGTGTCGCAAGCGTCGCAACCGTTTCGAATTCGCGGAGCAGGTGACGAGAGTGCCGCCGACACATAATGAGTTCATGCGAACCGACGTTCCCATGCAGCCGATGTACGAGCAGACAGCGCAGCGACTGCTGCGGCAGCGGATCGTCTTCCTCGGCCAGCAGGTCGACGACGAGATCGCGAACCGCATTGTCGGGGAGCTGCTGCTGCTGTCGGCCGAAGACCGGGAGCGGGACATCACGTTGTACATCAACTCGCCCGGGGGCTCGGTCACGGCGGGTATGGCGATCTACGACGTCATGCAGTACATCCCCAACGACGTCCGCACGGTCGGCATCGGCCTGGCCGCGTCCATGGGGCAGATGCTGCTGTGCGCGGGGACCCGGGGTAAGCGCTACGCGCTCCCGCACACCCGGATCATGATGCACCAGCCGTCGGGCGGCATCGGAGGCACCGCCTCCGACATCCGCATCTTGGCCGACCAGTTGCTCTACGTGAAGAAGATGTTCCTGGAGCGTATCTCGCTGCACACCGGGCAGCCGGTGGAGCAGATCGAGAAGGACGCCGACCGAGATCGGTGGTTCACCGCCCAGGAAGCTCTGGAATACGGCTTCATCGACGAGGTGCTGACGAACACCCCCGACGTCACGGGTGGTCGGTCCTGAACGACCCCCGCTCCAACAGCCCTTTGGACCGGCGCAGTGTGGAAGGCCAAGAAATGAGCGAGTTCAACTTTGACCCGTACCGCCGCTACGGGGGTGGGATGGCCCCGATGGCTCCGCAGAGCCGCTACGTCCTGCCCTCCTATATCGAGCGCACGGCGTACGGCGTCAAGGAGATGAACCCCTACAACAAGCTCTTCGAAGAGCGCATCATCTTCGTGGGGGTGCAGATCGACGACACGTCGGCCAACGACATCATCGCCCAGATGATGACGTTGGAGCACATCGACAGCGACCGTGACATCACCCTGTACATCAACTCGCCCGGCGGTTCCTTCACCTCGCTGATGGCGATCTACGACACGATGCAGTTCGTGCGCCCAGACATCCAGACCGTCTGCGTCGGCCAGGCAGCTTCCGCGGCCGCCGTCCTGCTTGCCGGCGGCACCAAGGGCAAGCGCACCGCGCTGCCGAACTCGCGGATTCTGATCCACCAGCCCGCAACTGAGGGGACGCACGGCCAGGCCAGCGACGTCGAGATCATGGCCAACGAGATCATGCGGATCCGCCACCAGTTGGAGACGATCCTCGCGAAGCACACTGGCCGCAGCGTCGAGGAGATCTCCCGCGACATCGAGCGGGACAAGATTCTCACGGCCGAGGAGGCCAAGGAGTACGGCATCGTCGATGACGTGCTGCCTTACCGTAAGGCGTCGTTGAAGTAGGATCGACCGCACGAGGGCGGCCTGAAGGGCCGGACGCAACCGGCTGAGGGCTCTCGGCGGTGCCGGCCCTTCACCGCTTGGGCGCAGGGGGACGACTGCGGACCGCCGCGGCGGCCCGTGGTGCACGCGAGCCATGGAGGGGACGCTCGTGGCACGTCCCAGCGCCAGCCGTACCAGGCCGTGCGGACCGTGGTGGGGCCTGCGACGGCAGCAGACGACTTCCGGTAAGAAAACACAGGAATCCGTGGCGCGTCGATCGCCTGACGCCACAGGATTCTCGACGGGCAGACCGGCGCAGCCGGTCAGACTGGACGCGGCGAGCGGTGAAGTCGGTCCGTCTCTTCGCTTAGGCTCAACAGGAACGACCTACAGACCGTCCCGTTAATGGCGGCGTCTGGAAGGCATATCCTGGGAATTGGTGGTCGTTCGGTGAGCCGGGATCGCCCCGCCTTCCCGCGGATCGCCTCGGGAATCCGGAGTGTCTGGATCCCAGGAGAGCGGGAAGGAGGCGTGTGACGGGACGGCCGACGTTTTAAGGAGTGGCTGGGTGGCACGCATCGGCGACGGTGGAGACCTGCTGAAGTGCTCGTTCTGCGGCAAGAGCCAAAAGCAGGTGAAGAGGCTCATCGCGGGTCCCGGTGTGTATATCTGCGATGAATGCATCGACCTCTGCAACGAGATCATCGAGGAAGAATTCGCGGATGCGACCGAGCTGAAATGGGATAATCTTCCCAAGCCTCGGGAGATTTACGAATTCCTGGACTCCTACGTCGTAGGTCAGGAGCAAGCAAAGAAGGCGCTATCGGTAGCGGTCTACAACCACTACAAGCGAATACGGTCCGGGGGAGATCGGTCCCGAGACGACGATGTGGAGATCGCCAAATCCAACATCCTGCTCCTCGGGCCCACCGGTTCCGGAAAGACCCTTCTCGCCCAGACCCTGGCCAAGATCCTCAAAGTCCCCTTTGCCATCGCCGACGCCACTGCCCTGACCGAAGCCGGCTACGTAGGCGAAGACGTCGAGAACATCCTGCTCAAACTCATCCAAGCCGCGGACTACGACGTCAAGAAGGCCGAGACCGGCATCATCTACATCGACGAAGTCGACAAGGTCGCCCGCAAGAGCGAAAACCCCTCCATCACCCGCGACGTCTCCGGGGAGGGAGTGCAGCAGGCGCTGCTGAAGATCCTGGAGGGCACCACCGCGAGCGTTCCCCCGCAAGGCGGGCGCAAGCATCCGCATCAGGAGTTCATCCAGATCGACACCACCAACGTGCTCTTCATCTGCGGTGGCGCGTTCTCCGGACTGGAGAAGATCATCGAGGCGCGCACCGGCAGACAGGGCATGGGATTCAACGCGGTCGTGCGCTCCAAGAAGGAGCTGGAGAACTCCGACCCGTTCCGCGACGTCATGCCGGAAGACCTGCTCAAGTTCGGCATGATCCCGGAGTTCGTGGGACGGCTCCCGGTGATCACCAGCGTGCACAACCTCGACCGCAACGCGCTCATCCGGATCCTCACCGAGCCGCGCAACGCCTTGGTCAAGCAGTACCAGCGGCTGTTCGAGCTGGACAACGTCGAACTCCAGTTCACGCAGGACGCGCTGGAAGCCATCGCCGACCAGGCGATCATGCGCGGTACCGGTGCCCGCGGCCTGCGCGCCATCATCGAGGAAGTGCTGCTCTCGGTGATGTACGAAGTGCCGAGCCGAAAAGATGTGGCGCGGGTGATCATCACCCGGGAGGCAGTGCTGGAGCACGTGTACCCGACGATCGTGCCGCGGGCCCTGCCGCCCAAGGAGCGCGAGGAGAAAACCGCCTGACGCTGGAGTCGCGGAAGACCCTGGAGGGCGGCCGGTCAGGAATCGGTCGCCACCACCTCGCCGGTCTCCGTGTCCACAGCGACCGTCCGGCCGTCGTCGACCTCGATCTTCCACACCCGGCGGCCGTTCTCCTTGTCCAGTGAAGCCTCGGTGGCCTCGCTGCCGCCGCTGTCGTCCAATGCGACCCGCACCGCCGTGTCCAGGCTGCGCGCGGACAGCCCGGCAAGGTCCGCGTCCGGACCGTCGGGCATGTCCGCCTCCAGTTCGGAGACGTCACCGCTGCGCGCGTCGACGGCGAGCGCGTGCTCGGCGCCCTCCGCGCTCACTTCCACGGTCCAGCGGTGGCTGTCCTCTTCCAGTTCCACGTCGTAGACCACCCCGTTCGGAAACTCCTCCAGGGCCGCGTCGCGGGCCCGCAGCAGGTCGATGCGACGCTCCGGGTTTGCCGGGGAAGGGGACGCCTCAGGGCTGCCCCGCTGCTCCAGCCTGCCGGTGGGACCCGGGTCCCCGCCGCCTTCATCAGGGGTAGTGTCGCCGTCGCAGCCAGCCGCCGCACCAACCGCGATGAGCAGCGCCCCCACAGCACCCACCCACCTCAGACCAGTGCTCTCCACTCGGCGCATCCGGACTCCCCTCCTCGATGAACACTCGGGGAGACCACTGACCGGCTCGGGGGAGGCCGAGCGCTAGTCAAGGACAAAGAACCGCAAAGCCTTGCCCCACGCCAGGAACAGCGCAGCCTGGCCACGGGGGAAAGGACGCGGCCGCCACCGGGGTAGGCTGAAACCGCACATCGCAATGACCAACGCTGGGAACAGGGGACACGTGCATCCGCAGTATCAGGAGGCGCAAAAAGAGATCCTTGCGCGTGCGGGAGAGTCGATCATCCATCCCACGCTGGATCGCATGCGCGCGGCCATGGACCTGCTCGGCAACCCCCAGCACAACTATCGGGTCATCCATGTGACCGGGACCAACGGCAAGACCTCCACCGCGCGGATGATCGACAGCCTGCTTCGGGAGCGGCAGCTGCGGGTCGGGCGCTACACCAGCCCGCATCTGACGAGCATGCGCGAACGGATCGTCATCGACGGTGAACCGCTCTCCGAGCAGGCGTTCGCCGACCTTTATGCCGACGTGCTGCCGTACGTGCGGATGGTGGACGAGCAGCACGACGTGCCCATGTCGTTCTTCGAAGTCCTCACGGTGATGGCGTACGCCGCCTTCGCTGACGCTCCCGTGGACGTCGCCGTTGTCGAAGTGGGCATGGGCGGCACGTGGGACGCCACCAATGTGGTGGACGCCGACGTCGCCGTCGTCACCCCGATCGCCGTCGACCACACGGACTACCTGGCCGACACGCCCGAAGGCATCGCCGAAGAGAAGGCCGGCATCATCAAACCCAACAGTGTCGCCATCCTCGCCCAGCAGACGCTGCCTGTGGCGAAGACCCTGCTGAGCCACGCCTCGGCAGTGGGAGCCGAAGTCGCCCGAGAAGGCCTGGAGTTCGGTGTCGTCCACCGCAACCTGGCTGTCGGCGGCCAGCAGATCGCGGTCAAAGGGCTGCGCGCCGCCTACGACGGGATCTTCCTGCCGCTGTTCGGCGCCCACCAGGCCACTAATGCCGCCGTGGCGGTGGCCGCGGTGGAGGCTTTCGCCGCCCCCAAGGAAGGCGAAGACGGGCTCGATCCGGAGCTGGTGCGGACTGCCCTGTCCGCGGTCTCCTCCCCGGGACGATTGGAGATCGTGCGGACCAGCCCTACCGTGCTCGTCGACGCGGCACACAACCCCGCAGGGATGGCCGCCACCGGCGAAGCGGTCCGCGAGTCGTTCACCTTCGACCGGCTGGTCGGGGTGGTAGCGGTGCTGGCGGACAAGGACGCTGAAGGCATCCTGGAACCGCTCGAGCCGCTGCTCGATGAGATCGTGGTGACCGTGAACTCGTCACCGCGGGCCCTGCCGGTAGACCGGCTTCGGGAGACCGCGGAGGCAGTCTTCGGCCCGGACCGCGTCCACGCGGCGCTGCGGCTCGACGACGCTATCGACCAGGCTGTCGCCCTCGCAGAGCGGGACGCAGAGTTCGGCGGGGGCGGGGTGCTGATCACCGGTTCGGTGGTGACGGCCGGGGACGCCATCCACCTGTTGAAGAAGGAGTAACCGTCGTGCGGACTGTCTGCGCCGTTGTCCTGGCCTTCGAAGCCATCGTGCTGGGACTGGCCGTTCCCGTGGCCATCCAACTCGGCGGCCACGCCCCCGGTTTCGCCGGAGCGGTCTGGGGCGGTCTGGCGCTCGCCGCCCTGGTCCTTGCCGCGCTCCAGCGCTTTACCTGGGGGTTCTACGCCGCATGCGCACTCCAGGTGGCGTTTCTGCTCAGCGGCTTTGTCGTACCGGGACTCATCTCCTTGGGCATTGTCTTCGTCGGGCTGTGGATTGCCGGAGTAGTCCTGGGACGGCGGGTAGAGGCAGCACAGCAGGCCGTCCACGACACGGAAAGCGCGTGAGCAGCACCGCCCTCGGAGTCGTCTCCCGCGCGCACGGGGAGGGGCCGCCGAACCGATAGGGTACCCACCACCGGAGGCAGAGCACCGCACCGGTGCGGTGCTCCTGGACCGGCAGCACCGTACACAGCCAACGACGTCTCAAGGAGAAAAGCACCGTGGAGCGCACCCTTGTCCTGATCAAGCCCGATGGCGTGCGGCGCAACATCATCGGCGAGGTCATCTCCCGTATCGAGCGCAAGGGCCTCAAGATCGTCGCCATGGAGCTGCGCACCCTGGACGAAGAGACCGCGAAAGCGCATTACGAGGAGCACGTCGAAAAGCCGTTCTTCTCGTCGCTGGTGGAGTTCATCACCGGCGGCCCGCTGGTCGCCATGGTGGTGGAGGGCAACCGGGCGATCGAGGCGTTCCGCTCCCTGGCGGGCGCCACCGACCCGGTCCTCGCCGCTCCCGGCACCATCCGCGGCGACTACGGTCTCGACGTCCAGGCCAACATCGTCCACGGTTCGGACTCCACCTACTCGGCCGAGCGCGAGATCAAGCTCTTCTTCCCTGACCTGGCCTGAACCGGGCAGAACTCTCTTACCACCGGCTACGGCACGACGCAGACCTACCGCGGCCAGGCGGAGCATTCCGCCTGGCCGCGGTGCTTTTTCCACCACGGTGCGACAAACCGGCGCGTTTGTGTAACTAACCAGATTCATAGAGTTACTCTGGGAGTGATCGGGGCAGGTAGCGCACGACGACCTGCGCGGTCGTGCCATGCCCGCAGACGGGCAGCGCTCCTGTCCGGTGCGGCGCGGACCCGGGACTACCGGGCCGATCCGCGATGCCCAGGACAGCGATCCTCGGCACGAGCGCAACCGTGGCGGGGAGAGGAACGCCAGCCCGGCCGGGTGCCGCTGGCGATAACGCCTCCACAGACAGTCCAACCGCAACCGCGCGGTGTGGCCACTAGGGGGGAGGAGGCCATGGGGGAGTCGAACAGAAGCGTCAAACGGTGGTCTCGCGGTGTCTGCGAGCACGGACCGGTCCTCGCCGCTCAGGCACTGGTGGTGTGCTTGCTGGCGCTGCTGATCGGCAGGTTGTGGTACCTCCAAGTGCCCATGGGGGAGTACTACCGGGCACTGGCCGGAGCGAACCGCGGCGAAGCCGTCTCCAGCGACCTCGAACAGCGTCTTGACGCCGTAGGCCAGCAGGACTCCGACGGAGCGGTCCTCACCGCTGCAGCCGCGGGCCAGCCAGCGACCGCGTCGTACCCGCATGACGAGACGATCCTTGCCCGCACCTCCTCGGTCTTCGGGGACGGAACGGCCGCCCGTCCGGCCGACGAATGATCCGGAAGGCCCGTATGTCGCTCCGCTTCGCGCAGGCCATGCGCCTGCCCGCACCGCTGCCGCACGTCAGCCAGGTCGCCGCCCGGATGCTGCCCCGCCACCTCGACGGGGTGCTTCTCGGAGCGGCGGTCACGCTCAGCATGGTGGGCGCCTTGCTGGTGTGGTCCGCCACCCTCCCGCCCACCGGACATGCCGGTCCGACGGTCTACGCCTGGCGACACCTGGGGCACCTGCTGCTGGCCCTGCCGCTCTGCCTCGCGCTCGCGTCGCTCACCCGGCGGGCACTCCGCGCCTACACTCCGGTGCTCTTCGTGGCCGTCACCGTGGCGCTGCTGCTCGTCCTCGGGCCCCTGGGGGAGACCGTCAACGGGTCCCGCTCGTGGATCGCACTCGGCGACTTGCGCGTCCAGCCCGCGGAGACCGCCAAGATCGCGCTCATCCTGGCCGTCGCCGCGGTGCTGGGCCGGCCCCGGCCGAGGACCCCACGGCCCCCTGCCTCAGACGTGTTGATCAGCTTGGGGGTCGCAGCGGTACCGATCGGGCTGATCCTGTTGCAACCGGACCTGGGAAGCGCCCTGGTGCTGACCGCGATCTATCTCGCTCTGCTCGCCTGCTCGGGGGCGCCGCTGCGCTGGCCGCTCGCCCTGCTCGGCTGCGGCGCGTTCACCGGTCTCGCGGTATGGCAGCTCGGCCTGCTCAAGGACTACCAGGTAGCGCGGTTCACGGCCTTCCTCGACCCGCACGCGGACCCGCTGGGCGCCGGATACAACGTCAACCAGGCGCTCATCGCGGTCGGCTCGGGCGGCCTGAGCGGCTCCGGGCTCTTCCACGGCGGGCAGACCAGCGGCAAGTTCGTCCCAGAACAGCACACCGACTTCGTCTTCAGTGTCGCAGCCGAGGAACTCGGTTTCGCGGGGGGATGCGCGGTCATCGTCCTGCTCGGAGTCGTCCTCTTGCGTATCCTGCGGGTCGCTTCCCGCTGTGACGAGGTCCACGGCCGCTTGGTCTGCATCGGGGTGGCGGCCTGGTTCTGTGTCCAAGTATTCGTCAACATCGGGATGACGCTGGGCCTCACCCCGGTCACCGGGCTCCCACTGCCGTTCGTCTCCTATGGGGGGAGCGCAGCCGTCGCGAACTTCGCCGCGCTCGGCCTGGTCATGGCGGTCCACGCGCACAACGAAGAGCGCCGTTCCCTGGAACCGGCGGGCACGAGGGGCTGATCCTGGAGCTCTGGCACGCGGCGGCCACCCGCCGCCCAGGGCGGCGAAAAATCTGTCCGAACGCTGTTCACAGTCCGGTAGCGTTGATCATCTGAGCCCGCAACGGGTACCAGGAGGACTCGACGATTCACCAGAGTCGAGGAAAGGCGCTTATGCTGACAAGCACAGGCGCTGTCTTCTGGCCGTCGTCGAACGACCGCGAACGTGAGGCCCGTTTTCCCGATGACTGTCGAATCCGTCTTCCCACAGTTGGAAGCGTTGCTGCCCCACGTGCAAAAACCGATCCAGTACGTGGGTGGTGAGCTGAACTCCGTCGTCAAGGAGTGGGACGACGCAGAAGTCCGGTGGGCACTGATGTACCCCGACGCCTATGAGGTTGGCGTGCCCAACCAGGGGGTCCAGATCCTCTACGAGATCCTCAACGAACGCGAGGGTGTACTCGCCGAACGCGCCTACGCGGTCTGGCCCGACCTGGAGAAACTCATGCGCGAGCACGGGGTCCCGCACTTCACCGTGGACTCCCACCGGCCGCTCGCCGCCTTCGACGTCCTCGGGGTCAGCTTCGCCAGCGAGATGGGCTACACCAACCTGCTCACTGCGCTGGACTTGGCGGGCATCCCGCTGCACGCGGTGGACCGCACCGACGAGCACCCGATCGTGCTGGCGGGCGGACACGCCATGTTCAACCCGGAGCCTATCGCCGACTTCCTGGACGCCGTGGTCCTGGGGGACGGCGAGGAGATCGCGATCGCGATCACCGAACTCATCCGGGAGTTCCGCCGGGAAGGGTCCCCGGGGGGACGCGACGAGCTGCTGTCCCGCCTGGCCGCCACCGGCGGGGTGTACGTGCCCAAGTTCTACGACGTCACCTACCTTCCGGACGGGCGGATCGAAAAGTACGTGCCCAACCGTCCCGGCGTCCCGTGGCGGGTGCAGAAGCACACCGTCATGAACCTCGACGACTGGCCCTACCCGAAGAACCCGATCGTTCCGATCGCCGAGTCCGTCCACGAGCGCTACAGCGTGGAGATTTTCCGTGGCTGCACGCGCGGCTGCCGGTTCTGCCAGGCCGGAATGATCACCCGCCCGGTGCGGGAGCGCAGCGAGAAGGCGATCGCCGCCATGGTCGACCACGGGCTGCGCTCCTCGGGATTCCAGGAGGTCGGCCTGCTCTCCCTGTCGAGCGCCGACCACAGCCAGATCAGCGAGATCACCAAGAACCTCGCGGACCGTTACGAAGGCACCCACACCGGGCTCTCGCTGCCCTCCACCCGGGTCGACGCCTTCAATATCGACTTGGCCAACGAGCTGACCCGTAACGGACGCCGCTCCGGGCTCACGTTCGCACCCGAGGGCGGCAGCGAGCGGATGCGTCGGGTCATCAACAAGATGGTCACCGAAGAGGACCTGATCCGCACGGTCACCGCGGCCTACGCGGCGGGGTGGCGCCAGGTCAAGCTGTACTTCATGTGCGGGCTGCCCACCGAGGAGGACGCCGACGTCCTCGCCATCGCCGACCTCGCCCGCAAGGTCATCAAGACGGGGCGTGAGGTCACCGGGCGTCGTGACATCCGCTGCACGGTGTCCATCGGCGGTTTCGTCCCGAAACCGCATACCCCCTTCCAGTGGGCGGGTCAGGCCCCCCACGAGGTCGTCGACAGCCGACTGCGGAAGCTGCGGGACGCCCTGCGCTCCGACCGGGAGTACGGCAAGTCCATCGGGCTGCGCTACCACGAGGGACGGCCGTCCATCATCGAAGGCCTCCTCTCCCGAGGCGATCGCCGGCTGTGCCGGGTCGTGGAGCGGGTGTGGCGCGAAGGCGGCCGTTTCGACGGGTGGAGCGAGTACTTCTCCTACGAGCGCTGGGTGAAGGCCGTCGAAGAAGAGCTGGCCGACGAGCCCGTGGACTTGGACTGGTACACGGTGCGCGAGCGCGATGCCGATGAGGTGCTGCCCTGGGACCACCTGGACGCCGGACTGGATCGGGAGTGGCTCTGGCAGGACTGGCAGGACGCCTTGCACGGCGAGGAAGCGGTGGAGGTCGACGACTGCCGCTGGAGCCCCTGCTACGACTGCGGGGTCTGCCCGAGCATGGGAACCCAGATCCAGACCCACGGCGTTCCGGGACGCAAACTGCTTCCGCTGAGCGTGGTATGAGGTGGGAGAAGTCGGCGAGGGGAGTGCCGGGTCGACGAAAGTACGGCCCGGCACCCCGCTCGCGCCGGGCCGTACACCTAATTGGACGTACCAGCGGTGGGGTTGGTTGGCAAAAGAACAGGGGTTTTCCGAAAAACTCCGCGTGGCCCGCGGCACCGCCGCAGCCGGCATCGTCGAAACCACGCTTTTCAACTCCGGTCACAGTGGGAAGAGCAATGACTGTGCCGGAACAACACGCCTACGGGGAAGAGTTGTACTTCAACGAGGGCAATGGCACAGAGTTGCCGGTACGCCCCGTAGGCTGAAAATAAGACGGACCTCTCCCGGGGGACCACGGACCCACATCGGGTCGATCCGCGCGGGAGTGTGAGGATTTGAGGAAAGGAGCAGAGCTGCCCCCCGCACTTGAGGGCGCCGATTCGCTCTCCAACGGAAGCCAGGCCCAACGGTTGCGTGTGCGGTACGCGAAGCGCCACCGCATGAGATTCGCGAGCCATCGCGATATCGCTCGCGTACTTGAGCGTGCACTGCGCCGGGCCGAGGTACCCGTAGCTTTTTCGGCGGGGTTCTCGCCTCATCCCAAGATCTCCTACGCGGGTGCGGCTCCCACGGGAGTGGCAAGTGAGGCGGAGTATTGCGAGCTCACTCTGGCCGAGCCGATGGACCCCGAACGTGTCCGGGAGCGGCTCAACGCCGCGATGCCGGACGGTATCGCCATCCTCGACGTGGTCCCGGCAGCGACCAGCGGTTGGGCAGACCGTCTGGAAGCATCGGAGTGGCGAATCGAACTTCCCGGTGTCGGCCCCGACGACGCCGAGGCAGCCGTTGCCGCGTTCCTCGCGGCCGAGCAGGTTGAAGTGGAGCGACTCACCAAGAAAGGGCGTCGCCGGTTCGACGTACGCCCGGCCGTGTTCCTGCTGGACGTCGCTAGGCGCGCCGCAACGGAACGACAAGAGACATATGCCATACTTCGCTTGATCGTGCGGCATACCACTCCTGTCGTACGACCCGACGACGTGGTGACCGGCCTCCGTCAGATCGCCGATCTCGCCTTGCCAGCACCGGCCAGGATGACCAGGTTGGCGCAGGGGCCGCTTGATGAGGATTCCGGAACCATCGCGGACCCGCTCGCCGTCGACGCTGCGGCCGCGAGGCCAGGCGCCACCGTCGTCAGCGCACACGCCGGATCCGCAGCGGCGCGGTCCGGATCGGGGAACGTGAGCGCAGTTCAAGGACTTTGACCGGCGTCGCCGTGATGGCGACGCCGGTGTGGATATTGACAGCGATAGTTCTCAGGCGCCGCGGCCGGGCACCTCGTGCGGGGCCGTGCCCGAGAACTTTTGACGGGAGACCGCCCGGATGCTCGAGAACGAGCCCAACAACGGTGTGGATAGCACCGAGGGGACAACTGAAATAGAGACAAGCACACGATCGAACGGTTCGACCGTCGTCGGCATGTCCGGTACGGTGCGCCTGGCCCAGCCGGTACGCCGAGGCCGAGCCGCAAGCAGGCCCGCGGGACCACCGCCCGAACCCGACCCGATCCCGGTGACGGCGCGGACGACCGTGGCTGCCACCTCTATCGAGCTGGTCACTGACCCGGCTCCGTCGAAGTCAGCCGCCGAGGACACGGCAGAGGAGGAGCCGAAACGGCGGAGTCGTAAGACCACGGCCCGTACCTCGCGCACCCGTACCCGGAGCAGGACAGCGACCACCGACGATACCGAGCCGACCGGCCAGGACACGACCCCAGGAGCGGAACGGAGCAGCGGGGAGAGCGCCGCGCAGGCCGCGCCCGCGGGCAACACTCTCGCGCCCGCGGCCCAGGACACGCGTCCTGCTGACCCTAGCGCGGTAGCCGCCGTCACCTTCCAACCGCCCATGGTGGTCTTCCAACCGCCGGTCGTGGAGTCGGTAGAGCCGGACAGCCCGCAGGACGCGGGGGAGGAGCTGGACGAGGCCGAGGATCTCAGCGCGGAGATCGAACTGGCGGTGGAGGAGCGCCCCACCCGCCGCAGGCGGCGGAGGAGGCGCAACCGGTCCCGCAGCGGGGACGACGGCGAGGCCGCTGATACCAGCGACACCACGGACGACGCGGAGACGACGGCCGACGAGACCGAGAAAGGCAGCGCGGGGGAGGCACCTGCCGCTGCCGCCGCGGACACGACCGAGGAGACCGAGGCGACGACGACCGGTACCCGGCGTCGCCGTCGGCGCCGCCGCCGTTCCGGGGTAGAGGTCACCACCGAGCCGGAAGCCGATGATCAGTCCAGTACGGCGGCCCGCACTCGTCCCGCCCGCGCTGAACGGCCGATCGAGGAAGAAGTGCAGGCGGTCCGCGGGTCGACGCGTTTGGAAGCCAAGCGGCAGCGCCGTCGGGAAGGACGGGAGCAGGGACGCCGCCGCCCCACCATCATCACCGAGTCGGAGTTCCTGGCCCGCCGCGAGTCCGTCAAACGTGACCTGATCGTCCGCCGGATCGGGGAACGCACCCAGATCGCCGTGCTCGAAGACAACGTGCTCGTCGAGCACTACGTGGACCGTGCCGACCACAAGTCGTACGTCGGCAACGTCTACCTGGGTCGGGTGCAGAACGTGCTGCCGTCGATGGAGGCGGCCTTCGTCGACATCGGCAAAGGGCGCAACGCAGTACTGTACGCGGGCGAAGTCAACTGGGACGCCACCGGCCTGGAAGGCCAGCCCCGCCGGATCGAGTCGGTGCTCAAGTCCGGCCAGTCTGTGCTGGTGCAGGTCACCAAAGACCCGGTCGGGCACAAAGGTGCCCGGTTGACCAGCCAGATCAGCCTGCCCGGCCGCTACTTGGTGTATGTGCCTGACGGCTCGATGACGGGCATCAGCCGCAAGCTGCCCGACAAGGAACGGGCCCGGCTCAAGCAGATCTTGAAGAAGGTCATGCCCAACGGGGCCGGCGTGATCGTGCGTACCGCGGCAGAGGGGGCCAGCGAAGAGGAGCTGGAGCGCGACATCGCCCGCCTGTCGCAGCAGTGGGAGTCCATCAAGCGCAAGGCGAAGTCAGCGACCGCCCCGGCGCTCCTCAGCAGCGAACCAGACCTCACCATCCGCGTGGTCCGGGACATTTTCAACGAAGATTTCTCCAGCCTCGTCGTCTCCGGCGACGATGCGTGGGAGACCATCCGCGACTACGTCAACCAGGTCGCCCCACACTTGGCGGACCGTCTGTCGCACTGGACCGAAGACCGCGACATCTTCGAGGCCTACCGCATCGATGAGCAGATCGCCAAGGCGCTGGAGCGCAAAGTGTGGCTGCCCAGCGGCGGTTCGCTGATCATCGACCGTACCGAGGCGATGACGGTCATCGACGTCAACACCGGCAAGTTCACCGGCCAGGGCGGGAACCTTGAGGAGACGGTCACCAAGAACAACCTCGAGGCGGCCGAGGAGATCGTGCGCCAGCTCCGACTGCGGGACATCGGCGGCATCATCGTCATCGACTTCATCGACATGGTGCTGGAAAGCAACCGCGACTTGGTGCTACGCCGCATGCTGGAATGCCTGTCCCGGGACCGCACCAAGCACCAGGTGGCCGAGGTCACGTCGCTGGGCCTGGTTCAGATGACGCGCAAGCGGGTCGGCCAAGGGTTGCTAGAGGCTTTCTCGCACACCTGCGAGCACTGCAACGGCCGCGGCCTCATCCTGCAGACCGATCTGCTCGAGTCCAAGTCCGGCGGGCGCAAGAAGAAGAACAAGAACAACGGCGCGAATAAGAACGGCGTCGGCGCGGAGAAAACCTCGGCAGACCAGGGCAAGGCCACGGACAAGGCGCGGGCCGGCGGAGACGCCGAGACTGCAGCGCAGGCCGAGGCTAACGGCGGTGCCACGCGTACCGCCAAAGATGTTGCGGGATCGCCCGAGAAACAGGAGGATTCGGTTCCATCCATCTCGGAGTCCGGCAGCGAGTCCTCCGCGCAGGCGAACGCTGTCCCGGAGACGAAGGAGGCTGCTGAACAGCCAGCCGAGACAGTGGCGGAACGCCCCCGGCGCCGCCGGATCCGGCGCAGGGCCGGGGTGGTCGTCTCCGAGACGGCGGTGGCTGAAGCCGGATGATCGTCAGCCGGGCGGGGCATCCCGCCCGGCTCCGACCGCTGCAGCGTGCAGACCTCCTGCGAGCGAGTGGTAGGCTGAAATACGGTGCGTCGGCGCGCCCCACATGTTCGCGCGCCTGAGACCTCCTTTCAATCCCTGCTGCCGCTTGCGGGCGGCGAGCGGGTTGATGACCGCGGTCGATTGTGAGCGCATTCTTTTCTGTAGCGAACAGGAAGTGAGTTTCCCGGTGTACGCGATCGTGCGAGCGGGCGGCCGACAGGAAAAGGTCTCCGTCGATGACGTGGTGACCATCGACAGGGTGGCCAAAGAGGCCGGTGACACGCTCAACCTCGAGCCGCTGCTTGTCGTGGACAACGGCAAGGTTGTCAGCGATGCAGCCGAGCTGAACAAGTACCAGGTCACCGCTGAGGTCCTCGGTGAAGTGACCGGACCCAAGATCAAGATCCTGAAGTACAAGAGCAAGACCGGTTACAAGAGGCGTCTGGGACACCGTCAGAAGTACACCCAGATCCGGGTCACCGGTATCGCCGCGAAGTAGCGGGAGGAGCGCGAGATGGCACACAAGAAGGGCGCGTCGTCCAGCCGTAACGGACGCGACTCCAACGCCAAGCGGCTCGGCGTCAAGCGCTTCGGTGGACAGTACGTCAAGGCTGGCGAGATCCTGGTCCGCCAGCGCGGTACCCGTTTCCACCCCGGTGACAACGTCGGTCGAGGCGGTGACGACACTCTGTTTGCTCTGGTCGCAGGCAGGGTCGAGTTCGGAAACCTGCGGGGCCGCAAAGCCGTAAGCGTCATCCCGACCCCCGTCGCCAGTGAATAGGCCCGGGGAGACGGTGTAGTAAACGTGAGGCGGGCCAGTGACACTGGCCCGCCTCACGTGCGTTCGACCACCAGACGGATCGAGGAGCCAGCGACATGTCCGATTTCGTCGACGAAGCGGTCTTGCATCTCAAGGCCGGGGACGGCGGGCACGGCTGCGTCTCTATCCACCGGGAGAAGTTCAAGCCGCTGGGCGGCCCCGACGGCGGTAACGGCGGCCACGGTGGGGACGTGATCCTGGAGGTCGACCGCAACACCGCAACCCTGTTGGAGTACCAGCGCCGCCCGCACCGCAAGGCGGAGAACGGTGCTCCCGGGCAGGGAAGCAACCGTTCCGGGGCGAGCGGCGCCGACCTGGTCCTGCCGGTCCCCGACGGCACCGTGGTGACCACCTTGGACGGGGAAGTGATCGCGGACCTGGTCGGCCACGGGACCCGGCTGGTCGTCGCCCGGGGCGGCCGAGGCGGGCTCGGCAACGCCGCCCTCGCCTCCCCGAAACGCAAAGCCCCCGGGTTCGCACTCAAAGGGGAGCCCGGAGAGAAAGTCGACATCCGCCTGGAGCTGAAGACCATCGCCGATGTCGGCCTCGTCGGTTTTCCCAGCGCGGGCAAGTCGTCGCTGATCGCGGCGATGTCGGCGGCCCGCCCGAAGATCGCCGACTACCCGTTCACCACGCTTGTGCCCAACCTCGGCGTCGTGGAAGCGGGACAGACCCAGTACGTGGTCGCCGACGTTCCCGGGCTCATTCCTGGCGCGAGCGAAGGCAAAGGACTGGGACTGGAGTTCCTGCGCCACGTGGAACGCTGCTCCACCCTGCTCCACGTCCTGGACTGCGCCACCTACGAACCGGGACGGGACCCCATCAGCGACCTCGAAGCCGTGGAACGGGAATTGGCCGTCTACGGGGAACGCACCGGCGTGGACCTGTCCGACCGGCCGCGGCTCGTGGCGTTGAACAAGATCGACGTGCCGGAGGCACGTGAGCTCGCCGAACTCGTCGAACCCATGCTGGTGGAACGCGGATACCGGGTGCTCCAGGTCTCTGCAGCCACCCGGGAAGGGCTGAAGGAACTGGCCTATGCGCTCGGCGAGCAGGTGGCCGCAGCCCGCGCCGCCCGCCCGCCGGAGGAGCCGACCCGCCTGATCCTGCGGCCGCGCGAGATCGGCGAAATCCCCTTCCAAGTCATCCCGCTCGGCAACAACGTCTTCCGGGTGATCGGCGACAAGCCCACCCGCTGGGTGCGCCAAACGGACTTCAGCAACGACGAAGCTGTCGGCTATCTCGCGGACCGGCTCAACCGTCTCGGGATCGAGGAGGCCCTCGCAGAAGCGGGCGCTACCGCAGGCGCCGAGGTGCACATCGGGGACGAGGACAACCCCGTGGTCTTCGACTGGGATCCCACGGTCGACAGCGAGCAGACTGTGCTGGGCCCGCGCGGCACCGATCCCCGGTTGAGCTGATCCCCGTGACGCGAAAGGACAGGTAAACGTGGGCACAGGCGTCGGTCAGACGCGTGCGGAAATCGCTCAGGCGCGACGAGTCGTGGTCAAGGTGGGCTCCTCCTCTCTCACCACCCCGCAAGGCGGCCTCGACCACGAGCGGATCCGCGACCTCACCGACGTGCTGGCGGAACGCCGCAAAGCGGGCACCGAAGTGGTGCTGGTCTCCTCCGGAGCGGTCGCCGCGGGAATGGCTCCCCTGGGCCTCACCCAGCGGCCCCGCGACCTCGCTACCCAGCAGGCCGCGGCCAGCGTAGGCCAAGGGCTGCTCCTGGCCCGCTACACCGCCGAGTTCGCCCGGCATTCGCTGACTGCCGCGCAGATCCTGTTGACCGCCGACGACCTGATGCGCCGCGCCCAGTACCGCAACGCGCAGCGCGCGATGAGCCGCCTGCTGGAGATCGGCGCGGTGCCGATCGTCAACGAGAACGACACGGTCGCCACCCACGAGATCCGGTTCGGCGACAACGACCGGCTCGCCGCCCTCGTCGCCCACTTGCTGCGCGCGGACGTGCTGGTGCTGTTGACCGACGTGGACGCGCTGTACGACGGGAACCCGTCCCTGCCGACGAGCACACGCATCACCCAGGTCAACGGCCCGGAGGATCTTGTCGGGGTGGACCTCGGCAGCGCGAACAAGCGCGGGGTGGGGACCGGCGGCATGATCACCAAGGTCGAATCCGCGCGGATCGCGACCGAAGCGGGGGTGGCTACTGTGCTGACCTCGGCGGCCAACGCCCGGGCTGCGCTCCGAGGTGATCCCGTCGGCACGTTCTTCGTCCCCGCGGAACACCGCCGCCCGTCCAGCCGCCAACTCTGGCTGGCCCATGCGACGGCGGGCCGCGGCAGTGTCTTCTTGGACCCGGGGGCGGTGCATGCCGTGGTCACCGAGAAAGCGTCCCTGCTGCCCGCGGGGGTCATCAAAGTGGAAGGCGATTTCAACGCGGGCGACCCCGTGGACTTGCGGGACGAGAACGGTGTCCTCGTCGCCCGCGGCCTGGTCAACTACGACTCTGCGGAGATCCCCGACTTGATGGGCCGCTCCACCCGGTGGCTGGCCCGGGAGCTCGGCGCCGAATACAGCCGCGAGATCGTGCACCGCGACGACCTGGTCGTGCTCCGCAACGGCAGCACCAGCGACCGGGAAGCCTGCTGACCGCCCCATAATCGGTGAGCTGCAGGAGCGCCGCGCGTCGGCGCTCCTGCGCTGCGCGACACGTGCAACCACCCCAACTGCCCCGAAAAGCACCTTTTGTGGAAGATTTTCGCGGCTCTGGCCGGTGCTTTCCGTCCGGCTTCTTAGGCTGCCGGTACGCATGTCCCGTGACATAGCGGCCGCGCTAGCGGTCCACGCCGGACGGACGGGGTTCCTATGGTCGACGTCAGTGTGGTGGTCATCGTCTACAACGACGAAAAGCGGCTACCTACCGCGGTGCAGTCCGTACTGAACCAGGCACTGCGGAGCGTGGAAGCCGTCATCGTCGACGACCACAGCTCCGACGGGAGTTTCGCGGTAGCCCAGAGATTCGCGGAACGCTACCCCGACCGGGTCCGCGCATTCCGCCTGCCCTCCAACAGCGGAGGCTGCGGACAACCCCGCAACTACGGCATTGAACGGGCTGCGGGCCGCTATGTGATGTTCCTGGACAGCGACGACGAACTGGACCGCAACGCCTGCCGCGCCATGGTACGGGCGATCGAGACCACCGGAGCGGACTTTGTCTCCGGCCTGTGCGTCCGCGTCCACACCACCCCGCGCGGACGCAAGGAAAAACCCTGGTACCGGTGGATCTACCGGCAGACCCGAGTGCTGGACTCGCTCACCGACGACCCCGATCCGCTGGTCTGGGACACGCTTGCCACCAACAAGTGCTATCGCCGGTCTTTCCTCCTCAACCACCGGCTCCGTTTCCCCACCGGGATCGCCTACGAGGACTTCCTGTTCACCGCCCGGGCCTGGCTGGCAGCGCGGCGCGTCGCCCTGATCCCCAACACGGTCTACTACTGGCATGTCTCCGACAGCCCGGAGCGCCGGTCGATCACGCAGCGCCGGGACGAGATCGGCAACCTCGCCGACCGGCTCGCCATGCACCGCGAAATCGACGCCCTGCTCGCCGAACGCGGCCTGGACACGGTCCACCTCGCCAAAAGCGTCAAATTCCTCAAGCACGACCTGGTCCTCCACTTGCGCGACCTTCCGCTCCGCACCGAGGAGTACCGGCGGTCGTTCCTCGACCTGGTGGGCCCCTATGTCGCGCACCTGCCGACGGAGGCCTACCACCAGCTCCGGCCGCTGCAGGCGATATGCGCCTACCTGGTCGCCCAAGGCGACGGCGACGCTCTCCTGCCCGCGGCCGACGCACTCATCAACCCCCACAAGACCGCGGTGCCCCTGGCGGAGCGGGAAGGGCGCATCTACTGGAGCACCCGGCACCTCAACGACCCGCTGGGCCGGGAGCTCCTCGACGTCACCGACCTCGGCTATCACCTCAAACCGTTGCACAAGCTCGCTCCCCGCACCGTGGTCACCGGCCAGCGGGTCGACGGCCGCTGGCTGCGGCTGTCGGGGCGCGTGACCAACCCGCTGGGCCGTATCCCCACGCCGACGAGCTCTCGGGTGCGCGGCCGCCTGGAACTCACCGCCCGCCGCGCCGGGTGGCGCGTCTTCCGTTTCCCCCTCCGCCAGCTCGTCCACCGCGGAGACCACCTCACCTGGGCGGCCGACCTCGACCTGGGGCGCGTCTTCCACCCGATCGGCATCGTCGACCACGTGTGGGATCTGCGGCTGGTCATGGATATCGACGGGACGCGCGTGCGCAGCCGCCTCACCGTCGTCCACCCCGACCTGGACACTGCTCCGCTGCCCGTTCAGCCGCTGCTGCCCGGACTGGGCGCCGACCAGGTGGTCGCGGAAGTGTCCGCCAAAGGACACCTCGCGCTGCGGGTCGTCCCGTCCACTGCGGTCCAACACCGGGCACGCACCGCTCTCGTCGCAGCAGCCGGCACCCCCGCGGGCCGGCGCAGCCGGGCGCTGCTCGCCACAGCCCGCCGCGTTCCGCGCCTGCTCGCCTCGGAACAGAACAAGCGGTGGCTCTACCACACGGTGCTGTGCCGGCTGCCGCGGCACCGCGGACTCGCTGTCTTCGAAAGCCACCTGGGGCAGCGCTACTCCGACAGTCCCCGGGCGATCTACGAAGAGCTACGCCGCCGCGACCTGCCCATGACCGCGGTGTGGTCCTATGCGCACACCCCGGACGGCTTCCCACGCGATGCGGTCCTGGTCCGCCGGTGGAGCCTGCGCTACCTGGTGGCCCTCGCCCGTGCCGAGTACTGGATCGACAACCAGGGCTTCCCTTCAGGGCTGCGTAAACCCGCCCACACCACCTACCTGCAGACGTGGCACGGCAGCGCCCTCAAACGCATGGGGTTCGACGAACCCGAAGTGCAGTTGCGGAGCCGGGCAGCGCGGGACCGGCTCCGCGCGGACCTCGGCCGGTTCGACGCCTTCTGCGTGCGGTCCCACCACGACATGGAGACACTGATCCCGGCGTTCCGTCTCAACCCCGCGGTGGCGCTCCCCGTCGGCTACCCCCGCAACGACGCCCTGGTGCGGCAGCGGCAGCAGGAGGAGCGGACCGGGCGGCGCACCTATCCGCGGATCGGTGCCGCACCGCACCTTCCCGACCACCGGCGCATCCTGCTGTATGCGCCCACGTTCCGCGGGCGGCCGCGGCGGCGGACCGCGGTGCGGCCGCTGTTCGACCTCGCGGCGTTCGCCCGCGAGTTCGGCGACCAGTACGTGCTGCTCGTCCGCTCCCACTACCTCGAGCGTCTGGTGGTGCCGCCCTCGGCAGCCGAAGCGGTGATCGACGTCTCCGCGGAGCACGACACCACCCCGCTGCTCGCCGCGGCGGATGCGCTCATCACCGACTACTCCTCGGTGATGTTCGACTACGTGCTGCTCGACCGTCCGATGATCTACTACGTGCCCGACTATGACGACTACGTGCACCATGCGCGGGGCACCTACTTCTCTCTGGCGGAAGTGGCACCCGGACCGCTGGCGTTCACCGAGGAAGAGCTGTTCGCCGCGCTCCGGGAACTGGACACAGCCGATACCGAGTACGTCAAAGCCCGCCGAGCCTTCGCCGAGCGTTTCGCTGCCTACGACACTGGGACGGCTGCGCGCGCCATCGTCGACCGGTTCTTTCTCCAGGAAGGCCGCCGATGAACAGCGCTCCCGAACGGCGACGTGACCTGTTCCTGGTCGCCAACAGCGTCAACGAGCTGGGCGGTGTCACGAGCTGGACGCACCGCATGGCCCGCCTCTTCACCGACCGGGGCCACCGCGTGCACGTGGTGGGAGTCGCCCCCCCCAATGTCGTCCAAGAGGTCGGGGAGACGCCCTATCCCACGACCACCTTGCACGCGACCCGACCCCCGTCCCTGCGGCCGCCCCGGCGGCTCCGCGACCGGCTCAACGTGGGGGCGCGCCTGCGGCGGGCCCGCTGGGAAGCGACCCGACGCGCTCACGCGGCCGTACTGTCCGACCTGCTGCAGACCGCGGCACCCGGCGGGGTGGTCATCGTCACCCAAGTGTGGGCGATGGAGTGGGTGGCTATGGCCGATACCGCGGGCTTGCACGTGGTGGGGATGACCCACGAATCGTTCGAGGAGTCCAGGCGGACCTCCAGGTTCGCTCGAGTCCAGCGGTACTACCGGGACGTGGACTGCCTGCTTGCGCTCACCCGGGAGGACGCGGACCGGTGGATCAACCAAGGGCTCAACAACCTCGACGTCATGCCCAACCCGCTGCCGTGGTACCCCGAGGAGCCGTCGCCGCGCACCGGTCGGGTGGTGGCGAGCATCGGCCGATTCGACGAGCAGAAGCGGGTCGACCTTCTCCTGGAGACGTGGGCCAAGGTGGCGCCCCGCTTCCCGGAGTGGACGCTGCGGATCTACGGGAGCGGCGCCGAAGAGCAGGAGCTGCGCGACTACTGCAGCCATTTGGGGCTGGACGACTCCGTGCAGTGGATGGGGACGACATCCGATGTGCCCGGGGCGCTGCGGGAGGCGTCGGTTTTCGTCCAGTCGTCACGCGGGGAAGGTTTCCCGCTCGTGCTGCTCGAGGCGATGGCGTGCGCGGTGCCGTGTGTGGCTTTCGATTGTGCTCCGGGGGTGCGTGAGATCGTCACCGACGGCGTCGACGGGCTGCTGGCCCCGCCCGGGGATACGCACGCCCTCGCGGACCGGCTCGCGCAGATCCTCGCCGACCAGGAGCTCCGCGACCGGTTGGGGGACCAGGCACGGCGTTCCGTGACCCGGTACGCCCCTGAGAAGATCGTGCGCCGCTGGGAAGAGCTGTTCGACTTCCTGGACCGGTAGCGGCACGGTGCCGCGGCCGCCCGCGGGGCGGACGGCCGCGGTTGCCGTGTTAGGCGAGGGCGCAGGGCTCGCCGTTGAGGGTGAAATCGGTGGGAGGTGTGTTGCTGCCGCTCCAGGAGCCGTTGAAGCCGACCTCGACGGTGGCTCCAGGCGCCAGGGAGCTGTTCCAGGACATGGGGGTGGCGGTCACGGCGGCCCCGTCCTGGCGCCACGTGGCGTTCCACCCGTGGGTGACCTGCTGGCCAGCGGGGAAGGTGAAGGAGAGCTCCCAGCTGGAGAGCGGGGCCGTGCCGTGGTAGGTGATCCGGATCGAAGCGGTGAATCCGGAGTCCCAGTCGTTGGTGCTGTAGCCCACCGTGCAGGAGGCGTCAGGCCCGCCGCCGTTCTCGGCCAGCGTGGTGAAGGAGACGGTACTCCGCTGGGAGACGTTGCCCGCGTTGTCCCGGGCCACGACAGCCGCGATGTAGGTGGTGTCGGGTTCTAGACCGGTCAAGGTGAAGCTGGTCCGGGTGGTGGATCCCACCTTCTGCTCCTGGCCTGTGCCGGCGCGGAGGAAGACGTCGTACCCGGCTACGCCGCTGCCGCCGGTGTCGCTGGACGCGGACCAGGTGAGCACGGCGCTGGTGGAGGTGACGTCCCGGACCGCGGGGGAGCCGGGCGCGCTCGGCGGGGTCACGTCCTCGCCGGGTTCTTCGCCGCCTCCCGGTCCTTCTCCGCCGCCGGGCTCTTCCCCTTCCTCGGGGGCGGTGCCCCACACCGGTACACCGTCGTCGTAGAGCACGATGTACGGGGCGGGGGCGAGTTCGTTGCCGATGCCTTGGAAGGACCAGTCGTTGGAGGGGTCCCATCCGGGGCCGCCGGCGATGCGGAACTGGACTTCGCGGCGGTGCTCCGACTGGCCGCCGGGGAAGATCTTCTCCCCGGTGCAGTCGATCTCCACGTAGTACAGGTCGCCGGAGACGTGGTGGACGTCCTCCGGGGTGGCGCACTGGTTGTAGGCGGAGCTCACCGTGATGTCCGCGGGGTCCACGCCTTCATCGAGGGTGAACCAGTACCGGAAGGTGCCCTTGTCCAGCATCCGGGCCGGCCAGCCCGACTGGTTGCGGATCATGGCTTTGATCTCGGTGAACGTGGTGCCCGGCGTGTTGATCTGGGCTTCCACGAAGATCTCCGGTCCGTCGGGCTCCTCGGTGGGCGGGAAGTCCGCCAGCGGGGTGCCGCCGTACTCTTCGACCAGCATGGCCAGCGCGCTGGAGAATCCGGCGTTGTAGTCGGTGGCGACTTCGTTGGCGACGTAGTCCTGCCGGTCGTCGGTGTAGGCGTCGTTCGGGGAGCCGGGACCGCCGACGAGGGCGCCGTAGAGGACGTGCCGGTTCTCCGCGGGCGAGGCGATGCTGTCGGTCAACGACCCGTGCGCGGTGCGGTGGTGGGGGTTGCGCGGCGGGTTGTTGCCGAAGCCCACCACGTAGCTGGAGTTCCGCGGGTTGTCGCCGAGCGCGTAGTTGATCTGCCGCACCGCGAAGTCGTGGTACCGCTGCTTGCGGACGGGGTCGTCGATCACCTTGGCGTAGACGAGGGCGACGAACGCGGTGTTAGCGGCGTAGCGCAGGGCTCCCCAGGTGTCGAGCACAGCCATCCCGCCGGGGGAGTAGGGCACGCGCTGGCCGTTGACGCCGACCGTCCAGTAGTCGAGCCACCGGTTGGCGTCGTCGATGTATTTTTGCTTGCCGGTTTCCTTGGCGAGCAGCACGTAGGTGCCGTAGGACTTGTCGTCCCAGGCGATGGTCCACCGGTAGCTGCGGAGGTCGGTCTGCTGCTCGGTGGAGAGGAAGTCGTACTCGTACTCGGCCTTCGCCAAGTAGGAGTCGTCCCCGGTGGCCTTGTACAGCCAGTAGGCGCCCCAGACGAGCTCGTCCTGGTAGCCCGACCAGGAGTTGTAGAACGCTCCGGCGGGCACGCAGTCGGAGTACACGCCGCGGTAGGTGTCGGCGAACGTGTAGAGCTGCTTGGCGTGCTGCACGAGGGTGGCCGCGTACGCAGGGTCGTCGTCGGCGAACACGATGGAGGACGCGGCCATGGCCGCGGCGGTTTCGGCTGCGACGTCGCTGCCCGGGCAGGAGGGGTCCACTTTGAAGCTGGGCCGCTCCATCGGCATGACTTCGGCCGGACCCCACCACTTGTGGTCGGCGTCGCCGTCGCCGACCTGCACGTACAGCACGTTGGGCGAGGGGTGGGCTTTGATGAAGTAGTCGTTGACCCAGCGCAGGTTGTCCTTGAGGTAGGGCATCTGGCCGGAGCGGATGTAGCCTTCCGGGCTTTCGATGGCGCCCCAGGCGAGCATGGTCGCGGTGAAGGCCATGGGGAAGCCGAATTTCACGTGGTCGCCGGCGTCGTACCAGCCGCCGGTGAGGTCGAGTCCCACGTCCGCGCCGTCGTTGAGCCCGGAGTCGCCGCGCCAGGAGACCCGGTTGTTCTCCGGGAGTTTCCCGGAGCGTTGGGCCTCGTAGAAGAACATCGACTTCTGGAGGGCTTCGGCGTAGTTGAACGCCGGTTCGGCGTGGGCGGTTCCCGTGGCCAAGGGGACGCCCAGCATGCCCGCGGTGAGGGCCGCGGTAGCTCCCAGGGAAGTGAGGAAGCGGCGCGCCCGGCTGTGACGGCCGCGTCGGCGGGGAGGAGGTTCAGTGACGGACATGGGGTCTCCAGGGGGATTGTGCGAACACACCGGTGTGGGAGCGCTCCCAGTTTGGTGTTGGCTCTCTGTGAAGTGACGTCTCCAGCATGGTGCGACGTGGTGACCGATTGCGTCAATGGGTGAACCTTAAGTAGTCGCCCTTCGCGTGCGGCTGACACGGAGCAGCGGGGGAGATCTGCTGCCGCTGCCCGTCGGAGCGGCCGCCGCGGCATCCCTGCCCGCCCAGGGTGCGGCCCCGCACGTGGCCCGGGCGCCGTGCCCGGCGGCCCACAGACCGCCTCCCCACAGCTGCAGTGGCGGCGGCCCCGCGACGCCGATACCGTTGTGCGTGGGACGGCGGAACACATCCGGACCCCACCGTCTGCGGCGCTGGGCTCCGATCCGGGGAGCGGACCGCCGCTACCCGCGCCGTCCAAAGCGGTGTGTAGGACAACCGACTGCAGAAAGCGAAGACACCATGACTGACATCGAGCGGGACGTCCGCAAGGTCGCTGAGCGCGCTCGGGACGCCGCCGCAGACCTCGCCCCGCTCAGCCGGGACGCTAAGGACGAGGCGCTCACCGCCGTGGCCGACGCCTTGCGCGAGCGGACCGAGGAGATCGTCGCGGCCAACGCCAAGGACGTCGCTCAAGCCAGGGAGAACGGCATCAGCGAGGCGATGATCGACCGCCTCACCCTGACCCCCGCCCGTATCACCGCGATCGCGGACGCGGTCCACGAGATCGTCGAACTGCCTGACCCGGTCGGCGAAGTCGTCCGCGGCAAGACCCTGCCCAACGGGCTGGAACTGCGCCAGATCCGGGTTCCGCTCGGTGTCATCGGCATCATCTACGAGGGGCGTCCCAATGTGACCGTGGACGCCGCCGCGCTCTGCCTCAAGAGCGGAAACGCTGTCCTGCTGCGGGGCTCCTCCTCCGCGTACTCCTCCAACACGGTCCTCACCGACGTGATCCGCCAGGCGCTGGCCAGCACGCGGGTGCCGGTCGACGCCGTGCAGATGGTGCCCGGCAAGAGCCGCGAGTCGGTCAAGCACCTGATGCGGGCCCGCGGCCTGGTAGACGTCCTCATCCCGCGCGGCGGTGCCTCGCTCATCCAGACCGTGGTCAACGAGTCCACGATCCCCGTGATCGAGACCGGCACCGGAAACTGCCACGTCTACGTCGACGAAGCAGCCGACCTCGACCAGGCGCTGAAGATCGTGCTCAACAGCAAGACCCAGCGCTGCTCGGTGTGCAACGCCAGCGAAACCCTGCTCGTCCACGCCGGTATCGCCGACGCCTTCCTGCCGCGGGCGCTGGCCGAACTGCGCGAGGCCGGAGTCACCATCCACGGCGATGAGCGGGTCCGCTCCTACGACAGCAGCGTGGTGCCCGCCACCGAAGAGGACTGGGCCACCGAGTACCTCTCCTTGGACCTGGCGGTCCGCGTCGTGGACTCCCTGGACGAGGCCGTGGCGCATATCCGCGCCTACTCTTCGGCGCACACCGAGGCCATCATCACCGACTCCCAGGCAGCGGCACGCCGCTTCGTCTCCCTGGTGGACTCCGCGGCCGTCATGGTCAACGCCTCCACCCGCTTCACCGACGGCGGCGAGTTCGGCTTCGGTGCGGAGATCGGCATCTCCACCCAGAAGCTGCACGCACGCGGTCCGATGGGCCTGCCGGAATTGACCACCACCAAGTACGTGGTTACCGGGGAAGGCCACGTGCGCTGACCAGCGCTGTGCCGCCGCGGCCCGCACCTCGCAGCCGGGGAGCGGAGCCGCGGCGGCTCCCGTTCCCCGCCCAGCGGGATCGTTCCGCCGCAGAGCCGCCGCGCAGCGGCACGGGGGAGAGGACAACGGCCATGGCCGAAGCGGCAGGCCGCCTCCCCGCGGCCGCTTTCGGTAGGGCGGTCCGGATGCGGGAAGGTCTTGTCACAGAGCGTGGCCGTGGTGGAGGATCACGGCGACTCCCCAGCGTCCACGAGAGGACCCCCATGCCTGAACCGGTAACCATCCCCGCCCTTCCCGCCTCGCTGACCTGGTGGAACACCCCGGTCGACTTCGCGGTGACCGGACCGGACAGCCTCTGTATCACCGCTGGAGCACGGACGGACGTGTTCAGCGACCCGAACGGGACGGTCCGCATCGCGAACGCCCCTGCCCTCCTGGCGGGACTCGACGGGGATTTCACCCTCGCTGCGCGCGTCAGCCCGAGCCTCCACGCCACCTACGACGCCGGCGTGCTGTTCCTCTACGTCGACGAGGACAACCACGCCAAGTTGTGCCTGGAGCTGTCCCCGCAAGGCCAGCCGACCATCGTGTCGGTGGTGACCCGCGACGGTGTCTCCGACGACTGCAATTCGCTAGCGGTCGAGGGGGAAGCCATGCTGCGGATCACCCGGACCGGAGGCGCCTACGCCTTCCACACCAATCTCGGCGACGGGTGGTGGCACCTGATCCGCTACTTCGCGCTCCCCGGTCCTGCCCGGGCGGGCTTCCTCGCCCAGTCCCCCACGGGAGAGGGGCAGACGGTGCATTTTACGGAGATCGCGTACACGTCCGCCCCGCCCGCGGACCTGCGTGGGGGACAGTGAACAAGACAGCGGGATCAGCGGCGGAGGCCGAGATCACGGGCTAGGCGGCCTGCCCGGCGCCGGAGCGCCCGGTAGAGGCGGCCCATCCGGGCACGCAACGACCGGGACGGGTGCTGCACCTTGACCGACCAGTGGAACAGGCCCCGGCTGAGCCGGAGCCGCAGCGGGATGGGACGCTCCGCCGTCTCCACGACGAGTTCCCACTGCCCCGGACCGGAGACGTGGGGCACGTCAGCGGTGAGGACGGAGTGCGGGTTGGTCGCGCTGGCCGAATCGGGCCGCACACTTGCCGCGCTCTCTACCTTCTCCCCGTTGCCGACCAAGCACAGCGGCAACCCGATGCGCTCGTCGCTGGTGTGCAGGGCCAGCGGGATCCGCAATTGCAGGCCGTCGCTGTTGCGGACCACAGCCGGGCGCTCCTGCGGGGGGATGAGCGCCGGGAGTTTCTGCCAGGGGTCGTCGGCGGTGACCACCAGGTGGTTCTTCGCGTTGTAGCTGGGGGTCACCAGCACCGGGGGTGTGTTGTCGAGGTGGACGAAGGCGGGGACCCGCGTGGCCTCCGCTGCGGGGGAGCGCAGCGGACCAAGCGTGAAATCGCAGCTCACGCCGCCCAAGTCGATGCGGGAGACGAACCACCACTTGCCGAGCAGGGGGCCGCCCAGGTTGCCGCGCTGGATGTCAAGCGTGACCGTCCCGACCAGCCGGACCGTGAACCGGTCCGCACCCACCGGTTCTTCGAGGAGGGTGAACGAGGTCGGCACGGTGACATCTGCGCCGAGCTTCTTATTGCGGGCGAAGGTACGCAGCTTGATCCGTTTCAGCGCCGCGGTGACCTCGGCGGCCTCGCACACCTCCGGGTGGGAGAGCACGGCGGTCGGGAGGTCCCAGTAGACCGATTCGGCGGAGCGCACGAATTCCAGGGGCCGCTGGTCGCTTTTGCGCACCAGGGTGCTCTCCACGTCCACGTACAGCACCGAGCCGTCCCACCGGTATCCGGTCACCGTGGTGTGCTGTCCCAGGTCGTGTTCGAACTCGGCGACGTGGCGGACAAGGTCGAACTGTCCGGTCCGCAGCGCGGTAGCGCGCAGCCGGGAGAACGGGTTGAGTCTGGCGTCCACCCGTTCGGGGATGCGGCGTTGGACGAGCGAGTGGGCGACGGTGTGGAGGACCTCCGCGGTCTGCTCGGGCAGCCGCAAGTATTTAGCCCCTTGCATCTGCCCTAGCAGTTTCGACCGGTACCACTGCGCCAGCAGGGTGTCGCGGAACTCTCCCGGTTCGGTTTCGGCTTCGATGATGTCGATGATCCGCTCGACACTGCCGAGGTAGTCCTCGGGGTCGGGAGGGGTGCGGAACGAGATATTCCCGAAGTTTTCGTCCTTGTGCCGCACCCAGTAGTAGCAGGTGTAGTCGTGGACTACCGAGACCGAGGCGGCGCGCAGGTAGGCGGGGAGCATGAACATGTGGTCCTCGAGCCGGACTTTCCCTTCGGGGAAGCGCAGCCCGTGGGAGCGGACGAACTCGGTGCGGAAGAGCTTGTGCACCGTCAGCGTGGTGAGCAGGATGCGGTGGGTGCGCAGTGTCGCCCCGGACAAGGGTCTTTGGAAGATCTCCCGGGGCGCTCTCCGGCCGATGCCCGCCATCCGGCCGATCACGATGTCAGCGGAGTCCTCCCGGGCTTTGGCGACCAGGCGCTCTAAGGCTTCCGCGCCGAGGTAGTCGTCATCGTCCATGAAGAAGAGGTACTCGCCTCGGGCGCGGTCGATGCCGATGTTGCGGGGGCGTCCAGGCCAGCCGGAGTTCTCGATGTGCACGACCGAGAAGTTCTCTTCGCCAGCGAGTTCCGTGTCGAGCAGCTCCCCGGTCCCGTCAGTGGAACCGTCGTCGACGTAGATGACTTCGAAGCGAGAGCGGGGCAGAGTCTGCGCGCGCAGCGATTCAAGCCCAGCTAGTACCCCCCGGCCGGTGTTGTGGACCGGAATGATGACGGTCACATCGATGGACATGATTCCCCGTTTCCCCCTGTAGTGATGCTGCCTTTGCGTGGCGCACGCGGACCAGTGCAAGAAAAGACGCATGGCAGGGCACGGTCCGTGCACTTACATCACTCGTGTTCGAGGCTTTTGGTTTACCGAGCCTTTTGCTTTCTTTTAGGCGCGGGAAACACGAGAGGGCTGGGATGGCGGGGCGGTGCGGCGCCCGGACCGAGCAGCACGCGTCTCATCTGCACCGATACCCACGAACGGCAGACGTCATACGAGTGCATCCTCACCCGGACAGGTCAGATGCGGTGGAGCACATCCCTTTGATGTGAACCAATTCACATCGGAAATGGAGAGGGAGGGCTGGATTTTTCTTACATAAATTTTATATTTCTCATTTATGCAGAAAAAGGAAATCCGGGACCTGCATCCTACGGGAAATGGTCGGACCACTGGCCGGGGTCAGGCGGTGGTGCGGCGTCCCGGGCCGTTGCGCCACCGGTCGGCCATCGAGTCGAAGATCTTGCTGCCCGTGGCCGCCGCGCCGCTCACCACATCGCGCAAAGTGCCCACCAGCGGATCAGAGGTGCGCTCCCACGCCTCCCGGTACGAGCGGGCCGCGCTGCGGGCCTCCTCGCTGATGCGGGCGTCGGTATCGGTGTCCCGCCGGGGGTAGTCGCCGGTGAGGATGCGCTGGTAGGAGCCCTCTGCGATCCAGCGGTCCAGTTCCGCGAGCCGGACCACCGCGAACGGATGGGTCTGCCCCTGGGTGATGAGGAGTTTGATGAACCCGTCGCGGATGTCCTCAGCAGCGTCGTACTCCCGGGCCTGGTCGAGGAAAGCGTCGACGTTCATCTCGGCCAGCCGTGAACCCCCGGCGAGCTTCATCAGCGCCCGCTTGGCCGCTTCCGGGTTCTGGCAGGTGAGCAGCCCGGCACGGTCACAGGACAGCTCTGATTTGCGGTACCACTCCTCCAGCGCCGCAACGATCGCGCGCAGGCCGACATAGCCCAGGGGGAACCAGGCGACCCGCGCCGCCAGCCGAACCAGAGCCAGCAGCATGGTGCGGTAGACGGCGTGCCCGGACAGGATGTGCCCTACCTCGTGCCCCACCACGAACCGCTGCTCTTCAGGACCGAGCAGGTCGACCAGGCCCGTGGTCACGACGATGAAAGGACGGCTGCTGCCGATCGCCATGGCGTTGGGCTGCGGGTTCATCTGGATGTACAGCTCTGGAACCCGGTCGAGGTCCAGCACGTAGGCGGCGTCGCGCACATAGTCGTGGATGTCGGGGAACTGGCGCTCGTCGACCCGTACCGCGCTGGCCAGGAACATCAGCCGCAGCGCCCGCTCGTTGAAGAGGCCGGAGAGCCGCTTGAAGACTTCGTCGAAGCCGCGCAGCGACCGCAAGGCGACGAGGGCGCCGCGGTCCGCGGGATGCTCGTAGGCGCGCGAAGAGATGTTGCGGAGCCGGACGCGAGCACGGTCTGGAGTAGTAGCCATGCCTGAATGCTATGCGTGACTATGCCGAGAATCTACGGTTTGCGGATACGGGGAGGGCGGTGTCCAGGGGAGGGGTGCTCACAGTGGTCGAAACCGGGATGACTACTCTCGAAACCGGAGGAGTAGCCCCAACGACGGGGATGAGACGAGAGCGGTGACCGTGCCCGAGGAGAAGACGATTACGCGGGGGAAGAGAAAACCGCGCCGTATCGGAATCATGGGTGGCACCTTCGACCCCATCCACAACGGACACTTGGTGGCCGGCAGCGAGGTGGCCCACCTGTTCAACCTCGACGAGGTGATCTTTGTCCCCGCTGGAAACCCCTGGCAGAAGCAGCAGCAGGGGAAGCGGGTCACCCCGGCCGAGCACCGCTACTTGATGACGGTGATCGCCACCGCGGAGAACCCCCAGTTCCGGGTGAGCCGGATCGAGATCGACCGTGAAGGGCCCACCTACACGATCGATACGCTGCGCGAGATGCGCCGGCAGTACGGCCCTGACGTGGAGTTGTTCTTCATCACGGGAGCGGATGCGCTGAGCGCGATTTTGAGCTGGCACAACGCGGATGAACTTTTCGAACTCGCGCATTTCGTAGGCTGTAACCGACCGGGGCACCAGCTCGCCGATCCCGGTCTGCCCGAGGGGAAGGTCTCCCTGGTGGAGATCCCGGCCCTGGCGATCTCCTCGACCGAGTGTCGAGAACGCGTCCGTAAAGGCGAGCCCATCTGGTATCTGGTGCCCGACGGTATTGTCCGCTACATCAACAAGACCGGGCTGTACCTCGATGACTAGCAGGCGAGGGAGCAGCCCACGAGAGGCAGCCATTACCTGTGACCGCTACGGAACGGACTGTTGAACTTGTCACCATTGCGGCCACCGCCGCGGCCGACAAACTCGCGCAGGACATTGTTGCCTACGATGTCAGCGATCAGCTCGTCATCACTGACGCTTTCCTCTTGTGCTCCGCGCCCAACGACCGCCAGGTCAGGGCGATCGTAGACGAGATCGAGGAACGCCTGTATCGGCAGGCGAAAGCCAAGCCGGTGCGCCGGGAAGGCGAACACGAGGGCCGTTGGGTACTGCTGGACTACGTTGACCTCGTCGTGCACGTCCAGCACGAAGAGGAGCGCGGTTACTACAGTTTGGAGCGGCTGTGGAAGGACTGCCCCCAGATCGAGCTGCCTCAGGCGGCTCAGGGCGTCGACCACACCGCGAACGGCTCGAGCAGTGAGTGAGTCGTCGCCCGATTAACCGCTCTCTTCGCGGACAGGAGTGACCTGGTGACCGAAACCCGCCGCGTGATCTGCTGGCGCCACGGGCAGACCGACTGGAACATCGAGAACCGCTTCCAAGGCCAGCGCGATGTTCCCCTGAACGAGACCGGACTCGCCCAGGCGGAACGGGCTGCCCGACTGCTTGCCCAACTGCGACCCGATGCGATCGTCGCCTCTGACCTGCAGCGGGCCGCGGACACGGCGCGGGCCCTGGCCCGCATCGTCGGCCTGCCCGTGACGTACGACCCCGCGCTGCGGGAGCGCTTCGGCGGCCCGTGGGAGGGGCTGACCCGCGCGGAGATCGCCGCGGGATGGCCCGAGCGGTTGCCCACCATGGACATCCCCGGCGGTGAAGACTTGGGCACCGTCGGCAAACGAGTCGCAGAAGCCATCCAGCGCGGCTTGGAGAAAGTCCCGGAGGGCGGAACCCTCGTCGTGGTAGGCCATGGTGCCGCGTTGCGCGCCGGCATCCACACGATGCTCGGCCTCCAGGCAGACCAGTGGGAGGTGCTGGGCACGTTGAGCAACTGCTCCTGGTCTGTCCTCGGGCCGAGCCGTTCTGGCGGCTGGCGGCTGCTGGAGTACAACGCCAGGAGCCTGCCCGAGGAGAAGGTCCTGGGCGACGACCGCTAACTGTTTCGACTAACGCGGGGAATTCCGCTATTGTTCTGGAAGTCAGCGGGACACGTCCCGCGGACTCCACACGGGGCTATGGCGCAGTTGGTAGCGCGCTTCCATGGCATGGAAGAGGTCTGGGGTTCGAATCCCCATAGCTCCACTCCATAGGCACACATCACGGGCCTCACCAGCACCGGTGGGGCCCGTGATGCATTGTGCGGAGCCGGTGCAGCAAGGGCCTGTCACACCACAGCGCACCTCCCGGCACAACGGGTGCCGCCTCCGCGCTGTCTCCTGGATGAGCCCCATACGCGGGGCGGACTGGGTGAAGGCTGCTGTGCCGTCGGGAGCAGAGCTCCGACCATGGGGGTGGGAGAAAGTGAGGAGCGCCACTCACCAGTATGGGAAAGCGGTTTCTTGAAGGGGTGGGGCAGAGCCCAGGCCCGATCAAGCTGGACAGCGACCCTGGTCCATCGGGGTTTCCGGCCTTCGAGCCGAGGAGAAAGCGGTCCCGTTCCCCCGCGGCGGGAGCAAGATGTACCGACCACTCCTGGAGATCGGGTAGAGTGGGTGATGACCCAAGGGGCTATGGCGCAGTTGGTAGCGCGCTTCCATGGCATGGAAGAGGTCTGGGGTTCGAATCCCCATAGCTCCACAGCAAGACCCGCGGAGTCGGTGGAATTCTCTCCACTGCCCGCGGGTCTTTTTCCTTGCTGGACATCCTGCATCCGGTAGCGCAGCTCCCCGATCGGTCCTGGGCAGCGAGCCATGGTGCGCCCACCGGGCTCCGGAGAGCTGCGGGGCGGTCGGCACTGGCGGCCGCCCCGCTCTCAGCGGTGTCGCGCACTCGATAGGGAGTACGGCCGCCCAGCAGGCAGACCCCCAAGACGCAGGGGCGGGCAGCGTCCGTCGAGTCCTCCTGCCACCAAAAATCGGTGTGATCCTCTTGACACGGAAAGCGCTTTCTTTATGCTCAAGGAAAGCACCTCGGTGCTTACGAACTACTACGGAAGGTAAACGGTGGGACGATCAATTACGCGTCGACTCGCCTCGACGCTAGCCACAGCGGCCGTGGTGACAGCAGGTCTAACCCTACCGGTGTCCCCGGCATCGGCGCAGACCGGCAGCGCCACCGGCTACGCAGCCCTCAACGGCGGAACGACGGGCGGTGCGGGCGGACAGGTGGTCCGAGCCACCACAGGAACCGAGATCCACCAAGCCCTGTGCCAGCGGCCCAGCACCAGCACCCCAATCATCATCCAGGTCGAAGGAACCATCAACCACGGCAACACCTCCAAGGTGTCCGGACCGGGATGCGACACCGCCAGTGACAAGATCGAACTCAAGAAGATCAGCAACGTCACAATCGTCGGTGTCGGCAACGGAGCCCTGTTCGACCAGATCGGCATCCACATCCGGGAATCCCGGAACATCATCATCCAGAACGTGCACATCCGGAACGTCAAGAAGTCCGGATCACCCACGTCTAACGGCGGCGACGCCATCGGCATGGAGAAGGACGTCCGCAACGTCTGGGTGGACCACGTCACCTTGGAGGCCTCGGGCGGTGAGTCGGAGGGCTACGACGGCCTCTTCGACCTCAAGGACAACACCCAGTACGTCACCCTCTCCTACAGCATCCTCCGTAACTCTGGCCGCGGAGGACTGATCGGATCCAGCGAGAGCGACCTCTCCAACGGTTACATCACCTTCCACCACAACCTGTACGAGAACATCGACTCGCGGACGCCCCTGCTGCGCGGCGGCGTGGCGCACATGTACAACAACCACTACGTGCGCCTCAACAACTCCGGCATCAACTCCCGGGCCGGGGCACGCGCCAAAGTGGAGAACAACTACTTCCAGAACTCCAAGGACGTCCTGGGCACCTTCTACACCAACGAGCGGGGCTACTGGGAGGTCCGCGGCAACATCTTCGACAACGTGACCTGGTCCAGCCAGGGCAACGAGAACTACCCTGCCGGACCTAACCCGCAGTCCACCACATCGGTGAGCATCCCCTACTCATACCGGCTTGACGACGCCGGCTGCGTGCCGCAGATCGTGAGCCAGACCGCGGGCGCGAACAAGGGCAACCGGGTCTCCGACGGCAACTGCCGGGCAGAGGATCCGGGCAACCCCGATCCGGGCAATCCGGATCCGGGGAACCCTGACCCGGGCACCCCGCCCGGCGGCACCAACCTCAGCATCGGTGCCGACGCCGACGGCTCCAGCAAGGCCAGCGGGACCAGCTACAAGAACGTCATCGACGGCGACATGAGCACCTACTGGTCGCCGAGCGGCTCCACCGGCCGCATCTCGGTCAAGTGGGGCTCGAACGTGACGGTGTCCGCGATCCACATCCGCGAGGCGGCTGGGGCCGTGGGCAACATCGGCTCCTGGCGGGTCGTCAACAATGACACCGGCGCCGTCCTGGCCACGGGAACCGGGGCGGGAGTCATCACCTTCACCCCCACCACGCTGCGGAAGATCAACTTCGAGATCCTCAGCTCGAACGGCACTCCGCGGGTGGCCGAGTTCGAAACCTACGCCGGCTAACCGCTGAGCCAACACGCCGGCAGCCGTAAGACAGCCGGAACCAAGCTCCCCGGCACCGCGGCCCTGGCGGACACCCGCCAGGGCCGTACCGTGCCACCGCCCCAGAGGCACCCGGCACAGCGCACCGACCAGCCAGGGCGTGCCCGCGGTGAGAACCCCCGCGGGAGACCGCCCTGGCTCTCCTGTGGACAACCGGCCGAACCTGCCGCACCGACCCGGTACTGTCAGGGGCGTGTCTGATCTTCCCGACGTCGACGAGCTCCTCGACGCGGCCGTGCGCGCCCTCAACGGCACCCGGCGCGACGGCCAGGCGACCATGGCCCGCTCGGTGGCCGCAGCGATCGACAGCCGCGAACACCTCGTCGTGCAGGCCGGCACCGGAACAGGAAAATCCCTGGGCTACCTGGTTCCGGCACTGCGCCACGCGGTCGCCGCCAACGCCACGGTTGTGGTCTCCACCGCCACCATCGCGCTGCAGAACCAGCTCATCGGACGCGACCTGCCGCGGCTCACCGAGGCACTCGAACCGCTGCTGGGCCGCCGTCCCGTCTACGCGATCCTCAAAGGACGGCGCAACTACCTGTGCCGCTACCGCCTCTCCCAGGCAGCGACAGGTCCGGAAGAAGCTGAACTGTTCGACCCGCACCTGCTGTCCTCGCTCGGCCGCCAAGTGCGCCGGCTCCACGAATGGGCGGAGGAGACCCTCACCGGGGACCGCGACGACCTCACCCCGGGGGTGAGCGATCTGGCCTGGCGGCAGGTCTCCGTGGGAGCCAACGAGTGCATCGGGCCCCAGATGTGCCCGGTCAGCGACGACTGTTTTGCGGAGCTCGCCCGGGCCGAGACCATCGGCGCGGACCTCGTCGTCACCAACCACGCCCTGCTCGCTATCGACGCTGTCCAGGGCTACCGGCTGCTGCCCGACCACGACCTGCTCATCGTTGACGAAGCGCACGAGCTCGTCGACCGGGTCACCTCCGTGGCGACTGGGGTGCTCAGTGACCGGAGCATCAGCCTTGCGGCGAAGCGGGCCGCCCCGGTCTGTGACGTGGAACTCACCGAACGCCTCGCAGAGACCGCTGACGGGTTGGCGTTGATGCTCGCCGACACCCCGCCGGGCCGTCTCGACCATCTGCCGGATCCGCTGGCCACCGCCGTAGCCGCAGTCCGGGACGCCGCCCACGCCTGCCTTTCCGCGCTGCCCGAGCCGCCCCGGGACGACCCGCACGCCGCCAGCGCCCGCCGGCTCGCCCTCGCCGGCCTCGAAGAAGTCCACCGCACCGCCGAACGGATCCTCCTCTGCGTCCAGCAGCCCCTCCGGGACCGGCAGGACGTGGTGTGGTTCGCGCGCGGCGCACGGCAGACCCCCGGACTTCGCATCGCTCCCCTGGCTGTCAACCGGACCCTGCGCCAGGCCCTGTTCACCGAGCGCACCACGGTGCTGACCTCCGCCACCCTCGCTCTCGGCGGCTCCTTCGACCTGATGGCCCGGCAGTGGGGACTCGGCCCTCTGCCCGATCATGACCCGGCAGAGGCAGCAGAGCCCGCGGAAACCACTGCCACGCCCTCGGCCGAACCCAGCCCGCTCCGGTGGCGCGCGATCGACGTGGGCTCACCGTTCAACCACGCCCGCAGCGGCATCCTCTACATCGCCACCCACCTGCCCCCGCCGGGCCGGGAGAGCCTCCACCCCGAATACCTCGACGAGATGGCGGAACTCATCGACGCGGCAGGAGGGCGCACCCTCGGCCTGTTCTCCTCCACCCGGGCAGCCGTGCACGCCGCAGAAGAACTCCGGGAACGCCTGCCTTACCCGATCCTGTGCCAGGGGGACGACTCCACCGGCCACCTCGTCCAGCAGTTCGCTGCAGACGAGGCCACCTGTCTGTTCGGCACCTTGTCACTGTGGCAGGGCGTGGATGTCCCGGGACCGGCGCTGCAACTGGTCATCGTGGACCGCATCCCCTTCCCCCGGCCCGATGACCCGCTGGCCTCGGCCCGGCAGCGCGCGATCGGTGCACAAGGAGGGAACGGGTTCCTCGAAGTCGCGGCTACCCATGCCGCGCTGCTCCTCGCCCAAGGCACCGGGCGGCTCTTGCGGTCCGTCCACGACAAAGGGGTGGTCGCGGTCCTCGACCCGCGGCTGGCCACCGCCCGCTACGGGGCGTTCCTCCGCGCCTCCCTGCCCCCGTACTGGGGAACCACCGACCCCCAAGTGGCCCGGGCGGCGCTGCGGAGACTCCACGAGGCAGCGTCCCGCGCGGCCTGAACCCGCCGACCCGTACTCAGCGGGGCGCTCGGAAACCGAAGAGGCGGATCGCGTAGCCCGGACCGTCGCCGGGAGAGTGGATGTGCCACCGGTCGCTGTGCTCCCCCGTGGTCAGCTCGTACCACAGCAGGTCGATGAGTTTGAGCCGGGCCACGATCGACGAATTCGGGTCGAGGACGAGCGAGTATTTCCGGTCGCTCAATCGCTGGGTGATCATGCCGACCGGCGGACTGTCCCAGATCGCGGGAACAGGAGCGTGCCCCACCTCCACACCGCACCGGCGCAACTGGCTGATCTCCTCTTCCAACGCCTTGGCAGCCAGGGCGTTGTCTAACCGGAGCGCGTCTTCCAGTTCGTCGCGGTCCTCGTCGTCGCGCATGTAGGCGTGGTAGGTCTGCCGTCCGCAGGAGCGGCACATCCGCCGTACCACGCACCGGGCCGCACCGTGGGCAGACTGGGCCTCCCCGATACCGCGGTAGGTGGTGACCCGGCGGATTGCCCCGCAGTCACAGCACAGGGCGGTCAACTCCTGTCTCATTTCCACGACCCCTCCCACGAGTGAGTATGCGATGAGCCTCCCCCGCGGGGGAACCGATTCCACCAGGTGGTTCCTACAAACTGTCTCCACCGGTGTCCAAAAATTCCCTCTTGTTCCTCTTAGTGGCTTGTGGGGCTTGCCAGCGGGTGTTCCGGGAGAGTAGGTTGCGCCCCTCCTCTTCCTAGTCGCCCCGGTTCGTTGGGTTCGGCGGAGAAAGAGAGGCCTCAGCGGAGTCGGAGGGGTCGGCAGACGATCCGGAAGAGGACTCTGACTCCTCCGCCGTGCCCCCGGAGTCGCCCGCGCCCAGCAGCGGGTGCTCGGCCACCTCGTAGCGTCTGATGTAGAAGCTGAGGAAAGTCTGCAAGCTCGCCCCGGCAGGCAGCGCCAGCAGCGCCCCCGGCGCACCCAGGATCGCGACCCCGGCCAGGACGGAGCCGAACGCCACCGCCGGATGCATGTCCAGCGTCTTAGCGGTGATCCGCGGCTGCAGCAGATAGTTCTCGAACTGCTGGTAGACGGTGACGAACACCAGGACCCACAGCGCCGGCCAGAAACCGTCGAGGAGCGCTACGAGCACCGGGAGCGCCCCACCGATGTAGGTGCCCACGGTCGGAATGAACTGGGATAGCACCCCCATCCAGAGGGCCAGCGCGAACGCGAAGGGGATGTCCAAGAGCGCCAGCAGGATGTAGTGGGCCACCGTGCAGATGAGCGCGAGCAGCGCCCGCGAGTAGATGTAGCCGCCGGTCTTCTCGATCGCGATCTCCCAGGCGCGCAGCACCTCCCGCTGGGTGCGCGGTGGCAGCACCGAGCAGATCGTGCGGCGGAACCGCGGGCCGTCCGCACACAGGTAGAAGGTGAACAGCGCGATCGTCAACCCGTCGAAAAGCAGCGCCAGCACGGTGGATCCCGCTCCCACCACGTTGCCCGCGAGCTGGGACGCGTACTCTTCGACCAGCCCGCTGACACTCGTCAGCTCGCTCAGCAGCGTGGTGGGGGAGAAGTCGGTGTGGAACGTGGCGTTCACCCAGGCCAGCAGCGAACGCGTCATCCGGGGCAGATCCGAGACGAACGCGACGACCTGGCCGACAAGCATCGACCCCAGCACGGTGAGGAACAGCACCAGAGTGCCGGCCGCTGCCAGCATCACCGCCCCCGTGGCGAGCCCGCGCGGCCAGCGGTGCCGGTGCAGCCAGTTCACGGCGGGCTCAAGCGCCAGCGCCAGGAACAAAGAGATCAACAGCAGCAGCAACAGCCCTTGGAGCTGCACAAACAGCCACCAGGCGAGCGCCGCGAGAGTGACCACCCACACGACAAGCAGCAGCGCCCGCAGCAGCCATGGCGGCACCTGGGCGGCCGAGCCGGTGAGGGGAGTAGCGCCTTCCGAGGGTGGGCGGTGCCTCACGGATCCGGGGTCGTCACTCATCGGGGCACCACCCTTCACACTCCATCGAAGCTAGTCGAGGGACAAACGGCGCTTGTTGCGGGCCGTCCACTCCCGCATGCGCTTGGGGTAACCAACGAGGTTCACGTCGTAGGCGGGAAGAGCGAGTTTGTGCGCGACCCGGCGCAGCACCTCAGGGGAACCGACCCGTCGACGGATCCACTCCCCGTCGTGGGCGACCGCCACAGCAGTCGTGCCCGTGGCGAACGTCTCCGGCTCGACGTAGAACTCGACGCCTTTCCGACTCTTGGCGAACTCGATCAGCGCCTTGATGTCGGAATCCTCCGCAGGACGATCGTAACGCGCTTTTCTGCCTCGGCGTTGCGCTTTCCGTAGCCCGAAGCGATCCAGCCATCCCATACCGTACTTACTCCTGTCCGTGTCCGCCGCACCACACCCGACCCGCACAGCCCAGTGCCGCTGACTCTAAAGGACACCGTCAAGGACCGCTGTGTCAATCGGGCCGCTGCAGTGATCGCGTTGATACGTTCAGTGCGTGATGCGGGGAGGGAGTGCCACGATGACGTTGTGGGAATGGGTGGCGGAAGCCGCCGACAAGACACGGGCCAACGGACACGAGCAGCTAGCTACCGCGCTGGGGCGCCTGCCGGAACTGGCTGTCCTCGGCGACACCCACCGGATCACCATCGAACTGCCGGCCGCCCTGCGGGCCGCGACCGAGCCGGGGGCCCCGCTCTGGGCCGCCCACTATGTGCGGTACTGGCAGCTCGCCGCGCGTATCCTCCACCACCAGGCAGGCACAGTGGTGTTGGACGAGGTCACCGAACTGGTGCACGCCGCCCACGCCGATCCGGCCCACTGCCCGCCCGGCGCCTGCCCTGCCGTGATCGCCGCTGCCTGCCACGCCAACATCGACGGCCCTGGCCGCACCGTGGAACGGGAGCTCCTGCTCACCACCGCCTTAGAGCACGTCGAACCCGGAACACCCGCCTACACGGCGCTGACCGCGGCCTTCGCTGACCTGCTCAGCGACGTGGGACGCCCGCACGAGGCGGTCGACTTCCTCGACACCCAAGACCAGACGCTCCGCTTCACCGTCGAGCTCGCCGTGGCACGCGTGCGCGCCTTGCACCTCATGGGCCGCGACGAGGAAGCGCTGGCAGTCCTCAACCGGCTTGACAACCAGGTCCCCGTGCTGAGCGGCCCCGACGCCGCCCGCGACGACGTGCACCTCCGGATCCGTTTCGAACGCGCCCGGCTGCTGGCCCGCCTGGCCCGCACCAGACGGCAGTTGGTGGAGGTGGCTGCGGCGGCGCTGCCAGCCGTGGAACTAGCCCAGGCCCACCCGTTCCTCCGGCCGCTGTGGGTGCAGGCCGCAGAAGACCTCGACGCGGCCGGGGTAGCGCTCAACGACTGGCGGCTCGGCGTCCGCCTCACCGGGTGGGTCCGCCACCTGGAGCAGAACGGCGCGCCCCGCCGCCAACTGGAACTGGCGGTGCGAGCAGCCCGGCTCGCCCTGCGCCGCGGCGCCCGCTGGACCGCGCTGAGCATGGTCGAATACGCCCAAGCCGCGGTAGCCCAGATGTGCCGCGAGGACGCGCTCACCGCCGACCTCGCTGCGGTCCGCGCCAGTGTCCGCCAGCTCCCATCGCCGTCGCTTCCGGTCCCCGCAGCTCGCCTGGACTCGTGGCTGTGGAGCAACCACGCCCTGGACCTCAACCCCGAGCAGCGGGCCGACCTGATCTGGGCCGCACTCGCCGAATGCCCGGGGGATGCGGTGCTCCTCGAACGCCTCGGACGCGTAGCCCGGGAACTCGACCTGGCCCGTAACGCAGCGCGAGAGCAGTGGGCAAGGGTCCGCGCGCTCCCCGCCGACGCGACCACCGCGCTCAGCCTGCTGGAATCCCTGCTGCACGACGGGGACATGGAAGGGGTACGGGAACTGGTCGGCCTGCTGGCCACCCTGTCCGAGACGGGTACCGTCCGCCAGCCCTGAACAGCGCGGCACACCGCCGTGGCGCACTGCGCGGGGAATTCAGACGCTGCCGCGGAACAGAACCGGGCCGACAGCACATCCGTGCGGGACGACTACCGGCGCAGCAGACACGCTCACGCCGCGACCTCGGTGGTCAGCAGCACCCCCGCCCTGTAGGTCAGGGCTGCCTCGGGAAGCTGTGCGGGACGGCCGCTGGCATACACCCGCAGCCCACCGGTGCGGGGCGCGTCCGGTTGGGGCGAGACCCCGATTCGCCGGAGGGCCTGCGCGGCGACCGCATCCGCGGCTGTGAACAGGGTCACATGCTCGCCCAGCGCTGCGGTGATGACGTCGCTCACCAGGTCGTAGTGGGTGCAGCCGAGCACCACCGCTGACACGTCGGCAGGAGTGTGCGCGGCGGCGTGGTCGACGGCTTCCGCCACAGCAGCCGGATCGGCGCGTTCCACCGCGTCAGCCAGGCCGGGGCAGGCCACCGGGGTCACCGCGATCCCCCGCGCGAACCGGTCGATGAGGTCCCGCTGGTACGGGCTCCCCGTAGTAGCCGGGGTCGCCCAGATCGCGAACGGCGCACCCCGGTCTGCGGCGGGCTTCACGGCCGGGACGGTACCGATCACGGGAATCCGCGGTTCCAGTTCGGCGCGCAGCGACTCCAACGCGTGCACCGAGGCGGTGTTGCACGCCACCACCACGGCGTCGGGCTGCTCGTCAAGCACAGCCCGGGCCCCGGCCAGCGCCCGCGCGACGATCTCCGGAACACTGCGCGGTCCCCACGGCATGTAATCAGGGTCCATGGAGAGGATCAGGTCCGCATCCGGACGGATCCGCCGCAGCGCGGCGGCGGTGGAGAGCAGACCGATCCCTGAGTCGACTAATGCGATGCGCACGCCAGCCGATGATATGCGCAAAACCGGGAAACGCCGCGTAACATCCCCGGATTTGCCGTACTGGGAGATTAGGCTGGCCTCAAACCGGCGCCCCGACCGCCGTGCGGCGGTTCCGACCAGCCCGGAATGCCGCGCGGGAACGGCGGGGGAGAAGTGGGTGAGCAGTGAACCGTCAGTCTTCCGCGTCCAACCTCGCCAACCACATCAACGCGGTGTACGAGCTGCGCCGCGCCTATGCGCGGCTGTCCGCCGACAAGCCGGTGCGCCTGGCGAAGACCACCTCCAACCTCTTCCGCTTCCGCAGCCGGGACGATGCCGCGCGTCTCGACGTCAGCGCTTTCACCTCGGTGATCAGCATCGACACGGAGGCGCGGGTCGCGGAGGTGGGCGGCATGACCACCTACGAGGACCTGGTCGCCGCCACCCTGCGGCATGGCCTGATGCCGCCGGTGGTTCCGCAACTGCGCACGATCACCCTGGGCGGTGCGGTCACCGGGCTGGGGATCGAATCCTCGTCCTTCCGCAACGGGCTCCCGCACGAGTCAGTGGAAGAGATGGAGATCCTCACCGGCAGCGGCCAGGTGGTGGTGGCCCGGCGCGACAACGAGCACCGCGACCTGTTCTACGGTTTCCCCAACTCGTACGGCACCCTCGGTTACGCGCTGCGGCTCCGCATCCAGCTCGAACCGGTCCGCCCCTACGTCCACCTGCGGCACCTGCGGTTCACCGATGCCGCAGCGGCCATGGCCGCGCTGGAGCAGATCTGCGCGGACCGCACCCACGACGGGGAGACCGTCGACTTCGTCGACGGCGTCGTGTTCGCCCGCAACGAGCTGTACCTGACCTTGGGGACGTTCACCGACCGGGCTCCGTGGACCAGCGACTACACCGGAACCGACATCTACTACCGGTCGATCCCCCGCTACGCGGGCCCCGGCCCCGGCGACTACCTCACCACGCACGACTACCTGTGGCGGTGGGACACCGACTGGTTCTGGTGCTCCCGCGCCTTCGGACTGCAGCATCCCGTGGTGCGCCGCCTGTGGCCGCGTTCCTTGAAACGCTCCGACGTCTACCGCAAGCTCGTCGCCTGGGACCGGCGCACTGACGCGAGCCGCCTGCTCGACTACTACCGCGGGCGCCCGCCCAAGGAACCGGTGATCCAGGACATCGAGGTTGAGGTGGGGCGGGCTGCCGAGTTCCTCGACTTCTTCCACACCGAGATCGGCATGTCCCCGGTGTGGCTGTGCCCGCTGCGGCTGCGAGAAGACACAGCCGACGATACGGAACCGGTCTGGCCGCTCTACCCCCTCAAACCCCGCCGCCTCTACGTCAACTTCGGGTTTTGGGGCCTCGTTCCGATCCGTCCCGGTGGAGGCAGGACATACCACAACCGGCTGATCGAAAAAGAAGTGACCCGGTTGGGCGGGCACAAGTCGCTCTACTCGGACGCCTTCTACGACGAGGACGAGTTCTGGGAGCTCTACAACGGGGAGATCTACCGCAAGCTCAAAGCTGCCTACGACCCCGACGGTCGACTGCTCGACCTGTACACCAAGTGCGTCGGCGGCGGGTGAGAAAGGATGAGGGATGCGACTGGCGGAGGTATTCGAACGTGTCGTCGGACCCGATGCGCCCGTCCACTTCCGGGCCTACGACGGCAGCACTGCGGGAGATCCACGCAGTGAAGTCGCTATCGTGGTTCGCCACCCGGCAGCCGTCAACTACATCGTCCAAGCGCCGGGAGCACTCGGTTTGACCCGCGCCTACGTGGCGGGATACCTCGACGTCGAAGGGGACATGTACACCGCGCTGCGGGCAATGGCCGACGTGGTGTTCCAGGACCGGCCGCGGCTGTCCCCCGGGGAACTGCTGCGGATCATCCGCGGGATCGGGTGGGTGAAGTTCGTCAACCGGCTTCCACCGCCGCCGCAGGAGGTGCGCCAGTCCCGCCTCGCCGCCCTGGGCTGGCGCCACTCCAAGCAGCGCGACGCCGAAGCCATCCAGCACCACTACGACGTCTCCAACGCCTTCTACGCCCTGGTCTTGGGCGAGTCGATGACCTACACCTGCGCGGTCTACCCGACCGAGCAGGCCACGCTGGAGCAGGCACAGTTCTTCAAGCACGAGCTGATCGCCCGCAAGCTCGGTCTTGCCCCTGGGATGCGACTGCTGGATGTGGGGTGCGGCTGGGGCGGCATGGTCATCCACGCGGCCCGGGAGCACGGGGTCAAAGCCCTGGGGGTGACCCTGTCCAAAGAGCAGGCTGAGTGGGCGCAGAAGCGGATCGCCCACGAGGGCCTGGGCGACCTGGCAGAAGTCCGGCACATGGACTACCGGGACCTGCCCGACGGCGAGTACGACGCGATCAGCTCGATCGGGTTGACCGAGCACGTCGGAAAAAAGAACGTGCCCGCCTACTTCGCGTCGCTGTACCGCAAGCTCGTCCCGGGAGGCCGCCTGCTCAACCACTGCATCACCCGGCCCCGCAACGACCTGCCGCCCTTCAAACGCGGCGGGGTGATCAACCGCTACGTCTTCCCCGATGGGGAGCTGGAAGGGCCCGGCTGGCTGCAGGCGGCGATGAACGACGCCGGGTTCGAAATCCGCCACCAGGAGAACCTGCGGGAGCACTACGCACGGACCCTGCGGGACTGGCTGGCCAACCTGGACCGCAACTGGGATGCCGCGGTGCGGGAAGTGGGGGAGGGCACGGCCCGAGTGTGGCGGCTCTACATGGCCGGGTGCGTGCTCGGCTTCGAACGCAACGTGGTGCAACTGCACCAGATCCTCGGGGTGAAGCTCGACGGGACCGAGGCGCGGATGCCGCTGCGCCCCGACTTCGAACCGCCGCTGCCTTAACCGCGGTGCACAGCCGGGGGATATCAGTCGCGGAACCGGGCATGATGAGCCCATGGCTGCGACCGATGACGACCGGCACCACACCACCGTCGCCCTCGACCTCATCGACGCGTATGTGCGCGCCGACCGCAGAATGATCGGTGAACGTTCCGCGGGGATCAGCGCGGAGGCGGGGGAGCGGATCGTCTCCACCCTGAAAGTGTGCGCGGCCTTCCTTGCCCGCCGGGTCCAGGAGACCGGGGTGCCGTGGCGCGCCGCGGACTCCCGGGAAGCGGTCGCCCGCACCGTCGCCGACCTGCTGGAACCCGAGGTGGAATTCGCGGTCGTCTCCGCCTGGGAGGCGTACGCGATCGGGGAGCACGAGGCCGCCTGGGTCCGGGCGCACGGCGATCCGCTGGTCTTCGTCCACATGCTGGCCGCGTTCTCCGCTGCTATCGGCACAGCGGTCTACGGCCGTGAGGAGCTGCTGCCCACGCTGCGCAGGGTGACAGCACGATAAGCACCCCGCGCGGGAGGCGGGCCGTGCGCCTAGCCGCGCGTCGCGGTAGCCCGCAACCGGAGCCGCGGACCGGCCGGGGCCGGAAGACACCGCGGAATCCGGCACAGGGTGCGGTCCGCAGCGGTTCCCCGCGGCCCCGGCAGCACTAGGCGGCGCTGGGAAACGAGTGCGGCTGCTCCACGGCAGCGCCGCACCGCCCGCAGCTGGTCAGCGAAGTTCCCGCTTGAGGATCTTGCCGGTCGCCGTCATGGGCAGTTCCGTGCGGAACTCCACGATCCGCGGGTACTTGTAGGCCGCCAGACGCTCCTTGGCCCAGGCGATCAGTTCGTCTTCGGTGAGGGTGGCCCCCTCGGCGGGGATCACGAACGCTTTGATCTCCTCGCCGTGCGTGTCGTGCGGGACACCCACCACGGCGGCCAGGCTCACCTGGGGGTGCGTCATCAGCACCTCTTCGATCTCCCGCGGGTACACGTTGTATCCGCCGCGGATGATCATGTCTTTGGAGCGGTCGATGATGAAGTAGAAGCCTTCCTCGTCGCGGCGGGCGATGTCCCCGGTGCGGAACCAGCCGTCCCGCATCACCTGCGCGTTGGCCTCGGGACGGTTGTGGTAGCCCTTCATCACGCAGTGGCCGCGCACGGCGATCTCTCCCGGCCCTTCGCCTTCAATGGTGTTGAAGTTCTCGTCGACGAGCTTCATCTCCACGCCCCAGATGGGCAGCCCGATCGACCCCGGCTTGGCTTTGCGCTTGGGGTTGTTGAAGGACACCACGGGAGAGGTTTCGGAGAGGCCGTAGCCTTCCAGGATTTCGATGCCGAACTTCTCCTTGACTTTCCGGGCGACTTCGGCGGGAAGGGAGGCGCCCCCGGAGACCGCGGTGTGCAGGGTCTGGGAGATCTGCTTGATGTCGTGGTCCCCTTGGGCGTTGAGGAGCCCCCAGTACATGGTGGGCACCCCGGCGAAGATGGTGACCTTCTCCTTTTCCATGAGGGAGAGGGCCTCATCCCCGTCGAAGCGGGGCATCAGCACCATGGTCCCGTGCCGGTAGAGAGCCGCGTTCATCATCGTGGTCTGCCCGAAGATGTGGAAGAGCGGCAGCACGGTGAGGAACACGTCGTGGCTGTCGGGAGCCTGGTCGAAGAGGGCGCTGGAGGCGACCGCGTTGAAGAGCAGGTTGGTGTGGGTGAGCTGGGCGCCTTTGGGCTGGCCGGTGGTGCCGCTGGTGTAGATGATCACTGCGACGTCGTCGCCTTCGGTGCGCACCGACTCGAACTCGCCGGGCTGCCCGTTGAGCGCGGCCCAGAAGGTTTCTGCGCCCGGGATTGCGGACGTGGTCGCCCCCGCGGCGGCCGGCAGGTCGATGTAGAGCTCGCATTCGGCGACTTCCTGGAATGCTTGCCAGGCGCGCTCCCCGAGGGGGAGTTCCGGGGTGCCGGTGAACGCGAAGAGCGCTTTAGCGCCGGAGTCGCGGAGGTGGTATTCGATTTCGCGCGGCGTAAGCAGGACGTTCAGGGGGACGACGACCGCTCCCGCCTTGAGCGCACCGAAGTAGACGAAGGGAAAGTACGGGACGTTCGGACAGGCGAGCGCAACCTTGTCCCCGGGGCGGATACCGCGGGATACCAGGAGGTTGGCTACCTGGTTGGCGATCATGTTGACCAGGGCGTAGTTCAGCCGCATGTCGCCAAAGACGATCGCATCGCGCTCCGGCCGGTTGCGTGCGCCGTCTTCCAGCAGAACGGAGAGATTGAGCATCCTGGCTCCTCCGGGAAGTGCCGCATGTCACTGTTCTACTGAACAGTAACTTATGGGTGAGGTGCGGGACCAGGGAGCCTTCCCCCCACTGCGGGGATTACTCAGCCTTGGTGAGCGTCACCGAGACAGGCAGCGAGTCACCGAACCCCAACTCGGACACCCGCCACGGGACTCCGTCCACCTCGATCAGGTCCCCCAGCGTCACCGTGGTCTCCTCACCCGTTCCGCCCTCCGGAGTGACCTTGACCGTCACCTGCGGCTCCGCCTCGTCGTATTCGGTGATTTCCAAGACGAAAGAGTCGCCATCCTCAGCGGTGAGGGTGTACGGGGTCCCCTCCACCAGTTGGATGCGGTCGTCGTACTCGCCCAGCACGGGAGCTGGATCCTGCTCCGCCACCGTCTCAGCGGGGGAGGTGTCCGAAGAGGCCGAGCAGGCGGCCAGACTCAGGCCCACCAGGGCGGCTGCCACAGCGGACAGGGACGCCCGGACGACGGTACGCGGATCGAACAGCGGCATGTCAGTTCTCCTCTGGCGGATTCCCCGCGGATACGCGGGGCGTGGAACAGCGGGAAAGCGGACGGTGGATCCACTCTGCTGGGGTGGCGGCGCCCCGGCCCTCCCGGAACGGTGGGGTACCGGAGGTGAAGGACAGCCGTGGCACACCGCCCTGGGCGGGAGCCGAGACGCTACGGGGGAGGGAGACCGAAAGGGCGGGTGCAGCGCACCGGAGTGTCCCGCGGTGCCAGGGAAGGCCGCTGCTCCCGTATCCGGGCGGTGCTGCCCGGCACAGGCAGGGCTGCGGCAGACCACCGGGTCTGGGGCCGCCGGTCGCTGCCCTGCCGCGAGGGGAAGACGAAACCGGCACGCCGCCGTTTCCCTGCAGCAAGGGTGGGCGCGGTTCTGTGCCGCGACCGTGTTCCACCAGCGGGGGCCGACCGGTGAACTGCTGTCCTCCCCATCGATTCCCAAGACCAACGTGGCGCGGCGGGTACGGGCTCCGCCCAGCCGACACGGCCATAGAGCCAGGATGCTTTACCGCCAACGGTAGCCGGTTTTCCCGCCCTTTGCGGCTGCAGCGGCAGAGAGCTGTCCCACGCTGGCTCAGCCCGGGAAGACCGCGGGATGCCGCAGGGGAATCACGGCTGCGCTTCGGCCGTGCCGTTGCGCGCTAACCTTGAAACACAGGTGATTCGGACCGGCATCCTCAGGTCACTCGGTGAGTCGGAAGACGCTGGTCCGGCAACAGCAGTGCGCCAGATCGGAACCCGCCCCCTAGGGCAACACCGGTAGAGGAACCATCCAACCATGACAGCGGTTAGCGGCGATCAGACGACGAGTGGCTCCTACGACGTCCGGGCACTCCAGGAGAAGTGGCAGGCCCGGTGGGCAAAGGAGAACCCCTTCACGGCTAGCGAAGACCCGGCCGACCCCCGTCCGCGACGCTATGTGCTCGACATGTTCCCCTACCCCTCAGGTGACCTCCACATGGGGCACGCTGAGGCGTTCGCGATCGGCGACGTCATCGCGCGCTACCACTTCGCGCGCGGGGAGAACGTGCTGCACCCGATCGGCTGGGACTCTTTCGGCCTGCCCGCGGAGAACGCCGCCATCAAACACAACTTCCACCCGGCCGAGTGGACCTACACCAACATTGAGACCCAGGCCGAGTCGTTCCGGCGCTACGCCATCTCTTTGGACTGGTCCCGTCGTCTGCACACCAGCGACCCCGAGTACTACCGCTGGAACCAGTGGTTCTTCCTCCGGTTCTTCGAACGCGGTCTGGCCTACCGCAAGGACGGCCTGGTCAACTGGTGCCCCAAGGATCAGACCGTGCTCGCCAATGAGCAGGTCATCCAGGGCAAGTGCGAGCGCTGCGGCACCGAGGTCGAGCGGCGGGCGCTCAACCAGTGGTACTTCAAGATCACGGACTACGCCCAGCGGCTGCTGGACGACATGGAGCAGCTCGAGGGCAAGTGGCCCGAGCGCGTGCTGACCATGCAGCGCAACTGGATCGGCCGTTCGGAAGGCGCTGACGTCCAGTTCACTATCGAAGGCCGCGAGGAACCGGTCACCGTCTTCACTACGCGACCCGACACCCTGTACGGGGCGACGTTCTTCGTGGTCGCCCCCGACTCGCCGCTGGCCGACGAACTGTGCGCGCCTGAACAGCGGGAAGCGTTCGAGGCCTACCGCACCCAGGTCAGCAAGCTGAGTGACATCGAACGCCAGTCGACCGAGCGGGAGAAGACCGGCGTCTTCCTGGGCCGCTACGCGATCAACCCGGTCAACGGGGAGCGCATCCCGGTCTGGGCGGCCGACTACGTACTGGCCGACTACGGCCACGGCGCGATCATGGCGGTGCCCGCACACGACCAGCGCGACCTGGACTTCGCCCGCAAGTTCAACCTGCCGGTCCGTGTTGTCGTGGACACGGGCGAGCCCGACCCCGCTGAGACGGGGATCGCCACCCCCGGGGAGGGCACGCTCATCAACTCCGGTCCGCTGAACGGCCTCAGCAAGAGCGAAGCGATCCCCCGCATCATCGAGATCCTCACCGAACGCGGCACCGGCAAGGCCGCCGTCAACTACCGGCTGCGCGACTGGCTGGTGTCCCGCCAGCGGTTCTGGGGCACTCCCATTCCGATCATCCACTGCCCGGAGTGCGGCGAAGTTCCGGTCCCCGACGAAGAACTGCCGGTGCGCCTGCCCGACCTGCGCGGGGCTGCCCTAGCCCCCAAGGGGGTCTCCCCGCTGGCCGCCGCCACCGACTGGGTCAACGTGTCCTGCCCCCGCTGCGGCGGGCCCGCCAAACGGGACACGGACACGATGGACACCTTCGTCGACTCCTCCTGGTACTTCTTGCGCTACTGCTCGCCCAACCTGGACACCGCGCCGTTCGACCAGGAGAAAGTCGCCAAGTGGGGACCGATCGACCAGTACGTCGGCGGTGTCGAGCACGCGATCCTGCACCTGCTCTACAGCAGGTTCTTCACCAAGGTCCTCTACGACATGGGCATGGTGCCGTTCACCGAGCCCTTCGTCCGGCTGCTCAACCAGGGCCAGGTCATCAACCAGGGCAAGGCCATGTCCAAGTCGCTGGGCAACGGTGTGGACCTGGGGCAGGAGATCGACCGCTACGGGGTTGACGCCGTCCGGCTGACCATGGTGTTTGCCGGGCCGCCGGAGGAAGACATCGACTGGGCAGACGTGTCCCCGGGGGCATCGGTGAAGTTCCTCAACCGTGCCTACCGGGTGATGGCGGAGGCCGCAGCCGCCTCTGCACCGGGGGTGGACCCGGCCACCGGCGACCTGGCGCTGCGGCGGATGACCCACCAGACCCTGGCGAAGGTTACCGAGGCCGTGGAAGCCCAGCGGTTCAACGTCGCCATCGCGCGGATCATGGAACTCGTCACCGCTGCTCGCCGGGCGATCGACTCGGGCCCTGGCGCCGCCGACCCCGCGGTGCGTGAAGCCGCTGAGGTGATTGCGATCACCTTGGGGCTGTTCGCTCCCTACGTCGCCGAGGAAGGCTGGGAGATGCTCGGCCACACCGGATCGGTGTCGGTGGGCACCTGGCGGGAGCCCGACCCTGCGCTCCTGGTCCAGGAGAGCGTGACGTGCGTGGTCCAGGTGGCCAGCAAGGTCCGCGACAAGCTGCAGGTCTCCCCGGACATTTCCGCGGAAGAGCTGGAGCGGCTGGCCCTCGCCTCGGAGAAGGTCCAGAATCACATCGCCGGACGTGAGATCCGCAGGATCGTGGTCCGTGAGCCCAAACTGGTCAACATCGTGGTCGCCTAAACGCCGACCACTGCTGAGGTACCGCAACCGGGCCGCCGCCCGCAGCCGGACCGTGGGCGGGCGCGGAAGAGGAGAACACGACGATGGACGAGGCGAGGCGGCGCACAGTGGTGCGCGGGGCCGCGGTGGTGGGCGGCGCTGCCGTGGTGAGCGCCGCGGCCATCACCGGCGGCCTGCTGTGGGCGAAGCACGGTCCCGCAGTGGAGGCCGCTCCCACGGACGCGTACCCGCAGCCGCCCGCCTGCACGTCAGTGCCGAGTGCGACCGTGGAAGGCGCGGTCCCCGCAGCAGTGCTCGAAGCGGAGACCGTTGGGCCGCTCCCGCTCTCCGCCGGCCGGTCGTGCGTGTGGTCCTCACTGGACGCTTCCGGTGAGGACCCGCGGATGCTCATCGTCTCCTTCCGCGCCCACTTCAGCGACAGCCAATCGAGCGGGGAGGAGCGCGCAGCAGCAGAACTGGACGCTTTGGCGGAGGGGGAGCTGTCGCGCGGGGACACGCTGGTGCGGCCCGCCGGGGTCGGTGAGGGAGCCGAGGCCGCGACCAGGGACCGCAACCTGACGATCCGGGTCTGGTACGGCGGGGCCGACGCCGGGGAGAAAGTAGCGGCGATCGCCGCAGAGGTGGCGGCGGCCCTGTAACGGAGCCGGGAAGCCGGACCGTCCGCTCCGCCCGGCTTGGGGAGATTACCGCGAACTTTATCGCGGTAAGCGGCTTCTTACCCGGTGAAGTGATGCTCAGGGATCGGGCTCCTCTGCCAGACCTCCCGTCCGAACCAGCGAGTAACGTTGGCTCGGTGGCAGAGGAAGAGCGTCGATCTCCGGACAGGTGAAGGGAAGTCCATGGTCCAGCCGCCTCCCCCCGGCGGGTCCGCCACCCTCCATGAGGAGCCGCGCGGCAGCGGACGCGGCTGCGCGGTGGCTGTGCTGGTCAGCGCAGTACTCGTCCTCGTGCTGCTGGGGTGCGGAGGAGTCGGCCTCCTCGTCTGGCTGCGCGGTCCCGGCGGGGACTATGCGGAGGCCCCACCGTGCGCCCTCGTCGAAGAGAGCGGAGTCCTTGACCAACTGGTCAAGGGGTACGTGACCGACCTCGACGCTCCCGTAGACACCCAGGGCGCTACGTGGTGGGACGGCACCCAATGCCGGTGGACGACCACGGAGGATTCTCCCGGGATGCCGTCGAGCGTGAGTGTGGCCTTCATCCGCAGCGGAAACCGTTTCGGCCACGGGGGAGAGGCCTCCGCCCGAGCCGATCTGAAACGGGAATCGGAGGACAACGCGACGACCGCCGTGACGGGACTCGGAGACGAGGCCGTGCGGTGGTACGACGCCACAACCCTGCACGGGTGCGTGGCGGTGCGGAAGTCCAATCTCATGATCTCCGCTTGCTACGAGGCCAGCACGGACTTCTCCGCCACCCGGGAGGTCTCTGCGGAAGAGGCAATGGACGGTGCCGTGAGCGTGGCCCAGGAGATCGTCGCGACCCTGGAGCAGGAGTGAATCCGCTTCCAGCAGTCGAGAGCCCTGCCGGGGCGGCCTCCGCCAGGGATGCCGTGAAACCCCGCACACGAACGACCTTCCACTGTTGTTGGATAAGGATCATCCCATGACCCAACCTTCTTCTCCCTCGTCGCCGCACGGGCCGCAACCCCCGTACGGATCCCAGCCCTACGGCCCCCCGCCTCCTCCCCCCGGGCAGCCGCCCCACGGGGCGCAGTTCTCTCCCCCGCCGTACGGAGCGGGAGGATATCCGCCTGCTCCGCAGAAGACAGGGAAAAACGGCTGCTTGATCGCCGGGATCGTCGTGGGCGCGGCAGCGGTCCTCGGTATCGCCGGGATCCTCGTATTCGCCGCTCTGAGCAGCAGCGACAGCACCTCAGACCAGGAGACGTCCGCCACCGGGGAGACCTCGGACTCCCAGGGGACGACCTCGTCCGAGGTGGAAGGGGACTTCACGATGCTGCCCGACTGCTCGGTGGGGGAGCACAGCGAGCTGGAACGGCTCGTCCCCGACTACCGCGGGGAGGTTGAAGACGTCGACACCGGCGGCCAGGAATGGTGGGAAGGGCAGCACTGCTCCTGGGACAACGTCAACAGCCTGGGCAACGGCAGCTACGCCTTCCTCACGATCATGCTCAACGACCCTGGGGAGCGCTACCACACCAGCGACGACCTGGAGTGGTATTCCCAGGACTACACCACGACGGAGGTCTCCGGCCTCGGTGAAGGAGCCGTGTCCTGGTACGACAGTGAGAACCAGGTCGGCTGTGTCGCCACGTACGTGGCGAACCTGTCGTTCGCGTCCTGCTACGACAAGGTGAACTTCGGGGTGTCGCTTCCCGAGGAGGAGGCGATCCAGGAAGCGGAGAAATTGGCCCGCGCCACCCTCGAAGAGATCCGCCGCGGCGACTACCAGTAACGGACCGTTCCAGACGAGAGTGACTAGTCCTGGCCGCCCCCAGTGCGTGCCCCTTGCGGCGCGCCTGGGGCGGCCAGGCCAGTGGAGACAACGAGGCGGAAAATCCTACGAGAAAACAGCGGTAACGATTACCGACAAATGGCCCAAAAGGGACAATTCAGAGATTAATTACGAGGTCGTATCAAACTGAAGCGAAGTCGTTATACCTTGCGAAGAACGGTGACGACTTTGCCCAGAATGGTCGCAGAATCGCCGTTGATGGGCTCGTAGGCGCTGTTTCGCGGCAGCAGCCAGACGTGTTCTCTGTCACGCTTGAAGACCTTGACCGTGGCCTCGTCGCCTAGAAGCGCGGCCACGATATCCCCGTTGTTAGCGTCAGGCTGCTGACGGACAACGACCAGGTCACCGTCGGCGATAGCGGCATCGATCATGGAATCGCCCACGACGGTGAGCATGAAGAGCGTGCCCTCTCCGACAAGCTGCCGCGGCAGGGAGAGCACATCCTCGACATGCTCCTCCGCCAGAATCGGGCCGCCCGCCGCGATCCGGCCGAGCAGGGGAATGTCCACGATTTCCTCGGAGCCGGAGAGCCCGCCGAGTTCCCTTCGCGTGCGTCCGGAAGTTTTATGTGGAATACGAATTTCCACCGCTCGGGGGCGGTTCTGATCGCGGTGAAGGTACCCCTTGCGTTGCAACACCTTCAACTGGTGCGCGACACTTGAGGGGCTAGACAGCCCCACCGCCTCCCCGATCTCCCGGATGGACGGCGGATATCCCCGCTCACGCACGTAGCGGTGGATGACGTTGAGGACACTCCGCTGACGTTCCGTGAGTGTCGGAGCGTCACCTGTCTGCTCGGCAGAGGACCCCACGGAGTCATCCGTGCGGACCGGGTGGAGTGCGGAGACGGAACTCTCCTCCGTGTAAGGCTGGTGCCCTCCGCGGTTCTCCTCCGGCACGTCCGGCCTCCTCGGCGGTTAGTGTCCTCCGTTGGGGACTGTCGGCTTGCTACGACATCAATGCTCGTTCCGAAGGTCGAGGGCGTCGGCGTGATAGGACCGACGCCGATGCTCTACCGGAGCGAAACACATTCCACGTTAGTCCTTGGACAAGGCAATATCAAACAAACGTTCGAGATGATGCTGAAAAATTTCCCAGAATGCGGTAGTAATCGAACGCCGGTTCTGGTGGGCGGAGGTTCGAAGGGAAGGACGATGTCCCAGGCCGCGTTGCCGCATGCCCCCACGCCATCCGCTGCCCGCGCTTCCTGTCGGTCTACGAGCGACACGGACGCTGCCCGCGGCGGTCTGGAAACCGATCTTTACGACTGGTCCAAGGAGGTACCGGAGTGGATCAATGACGTCCCTCCACCCGAGGTCCGGCGAAGTCCGGCCAGTCCCGCCCGTAAACGGGCCGTACGCCCCGTCCCCGCAGGGCCCCCGCGGCTGACCAGGAGAGGACGGATCGTCCTGTTCTGCCTGCTCGGCACGGCAGCCGCCGCCGGCTGCGCCCTGTTCGCCGTAGCGTTTCTGGCCCTCAGCGCCTCCAACGCGGACGCTTCCACCGACACGCTCCTCCACCTCCCCGAACGGTCACGCACGGTCGTGGTCAACGAGGGAGACACGCTCTGGGAGATCGCTGAACGACTCCGTCCCGCAGAAGACCCGCGCAAGACTGTGGACGAGATCGTCGAGATCAACGGCCTCACCGAACCGGTGCTCACCCCAGGACAGGAACTCGTTCTACCATCCCCCTGAGACAGACGCTTCGCTCCCGCACACCGCACAGTTGCGAACATCTCCAGCCACACACACCGTTCGCAGTCCGAAGCCGTGCGTGGCGACACGCCGGACGGACTTGTCTCAGGTTGCGTCTAAGACTCTCTAGCCGTAGGTTAACGGCCACTAGATCTAGTGCCTTCGTGGATGAAACCATCCACAAATTGTGGTTGTCCGGTGTTGACCTGGGAAGGATGACAAACAGTGCGCTGTCCCTTCTGCCACAACCAGGACACCCGGGTGATCGACAGCCGGGCCGCAGAAGAAGGTACAGCGATCCGACGCCGTCGCTCCTGCCCGGCCTGTGAGAGAAGGTTCACCACCCAGGAGACGGTGCTGCTCATGGTCACCAAGCGATCAGGAGCCACGGAGCCCTTCTCCCGCAGCAAGATCATCGCCGGAGTCCGACGGGCCTGCCAGGGCCGCCCGGTCACCGAGGACGCGCTCGCGCTCCTCGGACAGCGGGTCGAGGAGGAGATCCGCAGCCGCGGGGTTGCGGAAGTCAGCTCGCACGAGATCGGACTGACCATCCTCGGACCGCTGCGCGACCTCGATGAAGTCGCCTACCTGCGCTTCGCGAGCGTCTACCGCAGCTTCGAATCCCTCGAAGACTTCGAACGCGAGATCGCGGAGCTGAGGGCAGAGCGCACAGCAACCCAGGGCTGAACCCACCACCGGGCACCACAGCGTTCAACAAGCCATAGAGGACACTCAGGGTGCCGCCGGCTACGGCAGACGAACGGCGACCACCCTCGGATACACCTTTCCACCAAGGGGAGCGAAGCACGATGACCGAGACGGTGAGCGGCTCTGCCACGCGTAAAGGCAGAAAACCTCGCAGGGGGGTGAAGATCCAACGCGTCTTCACCACTCCTGGAGTCCACCCCTACGACACTGTGGAGTGGGAACGCCGCGACGTCGTCATGACCAACTGGCGCGATGGCTCGGTCAACTTCCGGCAGGATGGGGTCGAATTCCCCAAGAGCTGGTCGATGAACGCCACCCAGATCGTGGCCAGCAAGTACTTCCGCGGCGCCTTGGGCACCCCGCAACGCGAGTGGAGCCTCAAACAGCTCATCGACCGGGTCGTCGACACCTACACCGCAGCCGGTCGGGAGCACGGCTATTTCGCCTCCGACGAGGACGCTGAGATCTTCGATCACGAGCTCAAGTACGCCCTCGTCCACCAGATGTTCAGCTTCAACTCCCCGGTCTGGTTCAACGTCGGAACCTCGTCGAAGGCGCAGGTCTCCGCCTGCTTCATCCTGTCGGTGGACGACACCATGGAGTCGATCCTCGACTGGTACAAGGAGGAGGGGCTGATCTTCAAGGGCGGCTCCGGCGCGGGGGTGAACCTCTCTCGCATCCGCTCTAGCAAGGAGCTGCTCTCCTCTGGTGGAACCGCGTCCGGCCCGGTGTCCTTCATGCGCGGCGCCGACGCCTCTGCCGGAACCATCAAATCCGGGGGCGCCACCCGGCGGGCCGCCAAAATGGTGGTCCTCGACGTCGACCACCCAGACATCGAAGAGTTCATCGAATGCAAGGCACGCGAAGAACGCAAGATCCGGGTGCTGCGCGACGCCGGCTTCGACGTGGACCTGGGCGGCGCTGACATCATCAGCGTCCAGTACCAGAACGCCAACAACTCCGTGCGGGTCTCCGACAAGTTCATGCGTGCCGTGGAGAACGATGAGGATTTCGACCTCATCGCCCGCACCACCGGGGAAGTCATCAGCAAGGTCCGGGCCCGGGACCTGTTCCGCAAGATGGCTCAGGCCGCCTGGGAGTGCGCGGACCCGGGCATCCAGTACGACGACACCATCAACGACTGGCACACCACGCCGGAAAGCGGTCGGATCACTGCCAGCAACCCCTGCTCCGAGTACGTCCACCTGGACAACTCGTCCTGCAACCTGGCTTCGATCAACCTGATGAAGTTCCTCGACGAGGATGGCTCGTTCCGCGTCGAGGAGTTCGAACGGCTCACCGAGCTGGTCATCACGGCGATGGACATCTCCATCTGCTTCGCCGACTTCCCCACCGAGAAGATCGCCGAGACCACCCGCGCGTACCGCCAGCTCGGTATCGGCTACACCAACCTGGGCGCCCTGCTCATGGCGACCGGGCACGCCTACGACTCCGACGGGGGCCGCTCGGTGGCTGCCGCGATCACCTCGCTGATGACCGCCGCGGCCTACCGGCGCAGCGCGGAACTGGCCGGGGTCGTCGGCGCCTACGAGGGCTACGCCAAGAACGCGGAGGCCCACAAGCGCGTCATGCGCAAGCACGCGGCAGCCAACGACGCACTCCGCCCGGTCGGACAGTTGGAGAAGCCGATCCACGACGCCGCCACCCGCGCGTGGAAGGAGTGCCTGGAACTCGGGGAACGCCACGGATGGCGCAACGCCCAGGCCAGCCTGCTCGCCCCCACCGGCACCATCTCCTTCATGCTCGACTGCGACACCACCGGCATCGAGCCCGACTTCTCCCTGGTCAAGATCAAGAAGCTCGTGGGCGGCGGGTCCATGAAGATCGTCAACCAGGGCATTCCGCGGGCGCTGCGCACCCTCGGCTACAACGAAGACCAGATCCAGGCCATCGTCGACTACGTCGCTGAGCACGGCCACGTCGTCGACGCCCCTGAACTGCGCCCGGAACACTACGAGGTTTTCGACTGCGCCACCGGCAAGCGCTACATCCGACCCATGGGCCACGTGGAGATGATGGCGGCAGTCCAGCCGTTCCTCTCCGGCGCGATCTCAAAGACCGTCAACCTGCCCGAGGAAGCCACGGTCGAGGACTTCGAACGCCTCTACTTCGAAGGCTGGAAGAAGGGCCTCAAGGCGCTCGCGGTCTACCGCGACAACTGCAAGGTCGGCCAGCCGTTGTCCACCACGAAGAAGGAAGAGGAGAAGAAGGAGGAGTCCCGCCCCGTCGAGCTCCGGAGCCCGGTGCGGCGCCGGCTGCCGAAGCGGCGTCCCAGCCAGACCATCTCCTTTACGGTCGGGGGTGCTGAAGGCTACATCACCGCCGGCTCCTACCCCGACGACGGGTTGGGCGAAGTGTTCCTCAAACTCGGCAAGCAGGGCTCTACGCTCGCCGGGATCATGGACGCCTTCTCCATCGCGATCTCCATCGCGCTGCAGTACGGGGTGCCGCTGCAGACCTACGTGGAGAAGTTCACCAACATGCGCTTCGAACCGGCGGGGATGACCGACGACCCCGACATCCGGATGGCGCAGTCGGTCGTGGACTACATCTTCCGCCGCCTCGCCCTGGACTACCTGCCGTACGAGGAGCGCGCCGCACTCGGCGTCTTCACCGCGGAAGAGCGGGCTGCCCAGGCCGCCGGCGAGGACCCGGCCCAGGTCGCTGCCCAAGTGGTCACCTACGCCCAGTCCGCGCCGGTCACCGAGACGCTGACCGCGCCTCCGGAACCGGAGCCGAAGCCGCGGAGTACGGTGGAGTCCACGGAGTCCCGCAAAGAGTTCAGCGCTGACGCGCCGCTCTGCGTGAGCTGCGGCACCAAGATGCGGCCGTCCGGAAGCTGCTACGTCTGCGAAGGCTGCGGCTCGACCAGCGGCTGCAGCTAACCGACTGCAGGGCATCCCCGCAGCCACGTCCCGCGAGGGCGGCCACCCGGCCGCCCTCGCGCATTTTGGGACGGTTGCTCTCTTGTTACTCGGAAGTCCGTATCCCTGTGAAAGGATGCCGGGACCGCGGAGGAATCGGAACCAGACGAGTGTCCACCGCGTCTGGACAGTATGTCCTCAACATCAATGGAGAGGAGTCCTCGCCTATGTCCTTTGCGCAAGCCGTGCGCGGGGCAGCAAGCGCGATCGCCCAAGGAGGCGATCCGCGCCAGGTGCTCAGCGACGCTGTCGACCAGGCAGCTGAGCAGTATGGACTCGACCCCGCGGACTTCCTGGCCGCACGCGACCAGAACGCTTCCGTGGGCACCCGGATCGAACAGCAGACCACGTCTCTAGCCAACGCGGGCGAGGCACTCAACCGCAGCCGCTACGAGCGCGGCCCCGAGGGACCCGTCCACGTCATCTGCCCCATGGTGATCCCGCGCGGCCGCACCGCGCGAGCCCTGCTCCCAGTGATCCTGCTCGTGATGCTAGGACTGGTGGGCAGCCTCGTCACCCTGCCGCTGCCGCACGCCACCATGATCTTCTTCGGTCCCCACTACTGGGTGCTGACCGCCGCGATCGGCGCCTTCAGCTGGTGGCGGCAGGGCATGGTCATGGTGCCCGACGGCTGCGTCGCGCTGATCAGCAAGTTCGGGAAGCTGGAGCAGGTCGTCGGTCCTGGCCGGGTCACCCTGCTCAACCCGTGGAAGCGGGTGTCCTACATCATCAACACGACCCGGGAATACCCCTTCAACGCCCCGATCCGGGAGGCGCCCACCAGGAGCGGCGTCAAAGCCTCGGTCGACCTGTTCCTCCAGTTCCGCATTGAAGACCCCATCGAGTTCGTCTTCACCCTGGGCGCGGTCCAAGGCTTCCAGGACAAGCTCAACAACGCCATCAGTGAGACGACCCGCAGCCTCATCTACGAACAGGAGGCCGCGAAGATCTACGACCTGGTCGGGGAGAACACCACCCGCCTGCTGGAGCAGCTCAACCAGCAGTTCCTGCCCGCGGTGCGCTTGACCAGTGTCAACATCACCCACGCGGAGCCGTCCAGCCAGGAGTACCGCATGAACCTGGCCGCACCCGAGATGGTGCGGGTGGCGAAAGAGGCCTACACCTACGAGTACCAGCTCCAGCTCCGCAAAGAGCAGAACGAGGGAGACCTCAACAAGGAGCTCGCCTCCCTCAACGAGACCCTCTCCGGGATCCAGGCAGAGATCGCCCAGTACCAGGCGCAGATGGACACCGCCTTGGAGCGGGAGACCAACCGCGCCCGTGCCCTGGCCCGGCAGCGGTTCGTCGAGGCGGAGAGCACCGCGCAGGCCAATGCCGCGCTGCTGGAAGCGCAAGCCCTGGACATCCGCGCGGTCAGCGCGGCTGAGGCCCCCGAGATCCTCAACTACCGCTTCCAACAGGACCTGCTGGACAAGCTGGAAGCGGTGGCGGACAGTCTGCCGCAGCTCGTACAGGTCGGCGACGGCGACGCAGCCATCGACTTCCTCCGCGTGGCGCAGCAGCTCATCGGCGGCACGGACCCGGTGCTCTTCTCCGACGAAGAGATCGCCGCGCTCCGTACCCGGCTCGCCGAAATCCAGGAGCGTATCGCTGCCCGCGAACCCGAGATCGCCGCACTGCTCGGCGAGCAGGAAACGCCCCAGGCCACTGAGGCAACCCTCGCGGAGCAGAGCCCGGCATCGGAGGGGGAAGCAGGGGGCAGCCCGTCCCCCGGTGAGCCGCACACGGCGCACTACGACTCCGACCAGTGGGGAGGCCAGTGATGAGTCAGCCGGTCAGCCGCGGGAACTCCACCATCAAAGAGGCGCTCGCCTCCTGGGGTGACATTGCCCGCCTGCTGCGCGGCGGCGACCAGGGGGCGCTGGTCCCCGTCGTGATTCCCCGGGACAGCCGCGGGCTCAAATGGATGACCTTCGTGTGGGTGGGGATCTACCTGGTCCTGACCGCGCTGGTCGCCGCCCTGGCCGCAGGGGAGATCGTCGGGACGGTCATCGCGGTCCCCGCCCTGTTCTTCGGGATCATCTCGCTCGCCCTCGCCCTGCTGTGGTGGTGGCGCTCCTCCATCGTGGAGATCGAACAGGGCACCACGGGGGTGCTCACCAAGTTCGGGGCTATCGTCGCGGAGCTCGGACCGGGACGCCACTACCTGTGGCACCCGTGGACCCGCGTCGACTTCGTGGTGGACACCTCCACCGAAATCCCCTACAACGCCCCCGTGCTCGCCTGCCCCACCAAAGAGAACGTTCCGCTCAAGTCGATCGAGTTCTTCCTGAAGTTCCGGATCACGAACGCGACCGCCTTCGTCCGCACCATCGGCGCCAGCAACTTCGACCTGGTGCTGTCCAGCGCAGTGCAGGATGCGATCCGCCAACGCAGCCGCCTGGTGCAGACGGAGAACGCCCACGACCTGCGGGGCTCGGATGTCGCGGACATGCAGGAGCTGCTGAACCGGCAGCTCAGCCGGTACGGGGTGCAGATCATGGGCTGCAACATCCCCGACGTGCAGCTCCCCGACCAGTACCAGCAGCACTTGTCCACCCGGGAGCGGGTCGCCAAGGAGATGGTCGCCTACGAGCAGGAGTGGGAGCTGATCCGCAAGCGCCGCATCGACACGCTCCTGATGGACATCGAACGGTCCAAGAAGACCCGGGATGCCAAGATCGTCGAGGTCAACGCGGCGTTGAACCGGGCTCGCCAGGACGTGGCGCAGATGCTGGAGGAGCAGGAGACCGAGGCGCAGCGGGTGCGCTACGAGATCGAGACGCGGGGCCGGACCAACTTGGTCGCCGCCATCAACGAAGCCACTGCGCAGCGGCGGCTCGCCACCGCCTACCGCGACAACCAGGCGATGCTCCGCTACGAGCTGGCCCGGCGTCGACTGGAAGTGGGCGCCAAGCTCGCCGAACAGGCCCCCACTCCGGTAGTGGTGCGCACCGGCTCAGGGGCAGGGGACACGTCCGCGCTGTCCACGCTTCTGCTCGCCCAGCTTCTGCCGGGGATCACGGAACGCCGGACGAGCGGGCTCGGCTCCGTCATCGGTGCGCGCATCGAGGAAGGGGACGCGGTCCAGCAGGCGCAGGAGGCCATCGCCCACTACCGCCAGCAGGATCGGTAGTCCATCGGAAAACAGCCACGACAGACAGTGCGGGGGTGGGCTGGAAGCCCACCCCCGCACGTGGTTGCGGCCGAGGTCAGTGCTCGGTCCAGGAGTACCATTCGCCTCCGATGTGCTCGTAGACCCGGTTGCCGTGACCGGGCACGAACACGTCGGTCGGCAGCACTTTGGGGCTGTAGGCCAGCCCCGACTTCTTCAGCAGCCCGGCACCCTCCACAGTGAACAACGTCACACCTTCGAGCTCGGTGACCTCACTCACCGGGTAGAAACCCGTCCACTGCTCCTCCGGGAGGAGCACCGTGGAAGAGTTGGAGGTGGCTCGCAGCCGCAGCAGGTCGTCGGCTGACGCGTCCACCCGCGCCTGCAAGGGGACATCCGCGAGGGAGAGCACCACAGCGGCGAGGGCGATCAGCGGTGGAGTGAGCCAGCGCAGCCAGTAGTAGCGGATCATTGGCCGGGCCACCGTCATCGCGATGCCCAGCCGCAGCGCACCCATGGTGGCGAGCAGCGCACCCCCGCCGAGGCCCAGGATGAAGCTGGGCAGGTGGCCACCGGGCACGCTGTCCTCGTACAGCAGCACCAAGGCCACGATGACGCAGCTAGGCAGGTACAGCACCCCCGGGGGACGCGACGCCCAGGAGATGATCCGCTGGGCAAGGGTCGGCCGAGGCGCAATAGAGATGAGTTTGGCGACCGATTCCTCCCCGGTCCCTGGCTGTCCACCCTGTGGTGCGGGTCCAGTGGGCTCGGGAGTGGCGGCGGACATGAGGAGGCAGCCCCCAACAGAACAAAGGAACACGTGGAACGGAAAACAAGCGAACGGGCACGGTAACCCCACGAGGGAGCGGCCGCAGGGACGGCCGTGTGGGGCAGCCCGTATCTCTCCCAGAATAGGGGAAGCGGAGAGACCGACGTGCGCTACCGCGGAGTAGTGCGGAATCTCGCTACTCTGGCCGAATGGTGAAGGCATCAGCGACGATTCCCCCGCCGACCTACGACGTGGAACAGGAGCTCATCGCAGCGGGCGCCCGGGTCGTCGCCGGGCTTGACGAGGTAGGGCGCGGCGCCTGGGCCGGCCCTGTCCTGGTCTGCGCGGCGATCACCGACGGCTCGCCTCCCCCGGAAGGGCTCACCGACTCCAAACGGCTCACCCCGCGGCGGCGTACCGCCATGGCCGAACAGGTGCGTTCCTGGGTCCGCGGCTACGCCTTCGGCCAGGCCTCGCCCGCGGAAATCGACCGGCTCGGCATGACCGAGGCGCTTCGGTTGGCTGCCCACCGGGCGCTCGACGCCCTGCCGGTGCGCCCCGATGCGGTCATCGTGGACGGCAAGCACGACTACGTCGGTGCCCCGTGGACCGTGCGTACCCACGTCAAAGCCGACCTGACCTGCGTCAGTGTCGCGGCAGCCTCGGTCCTCGCCAAAGTGCACCGCGATGCGCTCATGGCCGAGCTGGACGCCGAGTACCCCGGCTACGGTTTCGCTACGGGAGCGGGCTACCCTTCGCCGGTCCACCGCGCAGCGCTGGCCGAACACGGGCCCACCCCCCACCACCGGCTGTCCTGGTCCTACCTGGACCGGCTGCCGCGCTGGCGCCATCTGCGCGTGGTCCGGGACAGCGCCGTGGACGGCCAGTTGAGCCTTCTGGACTGAGCCCGTCCGCAGGAGGGCCCGGCCCGCTCCGGTCCGCGACACGCGCAGCGCTCCTTACGCGACACGCGCGGTAAGCGGCAGTATGGAACGCGAGCCGGTACGAGTGTCCCTGAAACAGGGCGCACAGGGCATATCGCGAAAGGGGCAGCATGGGGCGCCAGATCGAACCCCGAGCCGCGCAGCGGCCCAGGGCGGCCTCTCTGGAACGCCTCCGTTCCACCTACCACCGGACCCCGTTACGTACCCGGCTGCTCGCCGGGCTGGGGATTGTCCTCGCCGCCGCGGTGGTCGCGGTGCTCACCCAGCTCTCCGTGTGGGCGACAGTCACCGGAACGGTTCTGCTGCTTGCACTGTTCACCGCGTTCATGCACTCCGCCGGGGCACTCGCCACCGCCGTGGTCTGCGTGGGCTGGACGGTGGTGGCCCACACCCTGATGTCGATTCCGCTGCACGGCCAGCCGGCACTGCTGCTCATCCCGCTGCTGCCGCTGCCCGTGGCGCTCGTGGCCGCGCGCATCTCCGCGTTCCCGGTGTGGCACACCACGCTGGTGACCCTGCTCGGCGGACTGATCGTCGGCTTCGGGCTGGCCTTGGCCCATATGACCATTCCGGCGGTTCCCGCAAGCCTGGGGGTCGCCGGGATGGTGCTGGGTGCCGCGGTGACCCTGCTCTGGCGGTGGGTGGCGGCCCGCCAGCTCACCAAGGAGCTGGACCGCTACCGGCAGGAGGGAAGGGCTGCCGCCGCTGCGGGGCCCGCCGTCCCCGCGGCCCAGCGCGCTCGCGCCCGCGGCGGGAAAGGCAGCGCGGGCAAAGGAGAGGTCGCCGCAGAAGAACCGATCCCGGTCACGGAGGCGCTGGCCCAGCTCGAGAGCATGATCGGTTTGGAACCGGTCAAACAGCAGGTCCGCGCGATCGCTGCCGCGATCGAAGCGGCCCGGCTGCGGGCCGACGCGGGATACAGCGTCGACCGGCCGCTGCGCCACTTTGTGTTCTCCGGGCCGCCCGGAACAGGCAAGACGAGTGTTGCGCGCACCCTCGCCACGATCTTCCACTCCTTCGGGCTGCTCCCCACGGCACGCGTGGTTGAAGCGAGCCGCGCCGACCTGGTTGGGGAGTACCTCGGCGCGACCGCGATCAAAACCAACGAACTCGTGGACCGGGCCCTGGGCGGGGTGCTGTTCATCGACGAGGCGTACTCGCTCGTCAACGAGGGGGACGGCCAGCCCGACCGGTTCGGCAACGAAGCAGTGCAGACCCTGCTGAAGCGGGCCGAGGACGACCGCGACCGCCTCGTCATCATCCTCGCCGGCTACGAGGCGGAGATGGACCGCTTCCTCGCCTCCAACCCGGGACTCGCCTCCCGGTTCGCCACCCGCATCAGTTTCCCCAGCTACACCGCGGACGAACTGCGCCGCATCGCTGAGTCCTTCTTCGCCCGCCGCGGCGACCGGCTCGACGAGGCCGCCGCCGCGGAACTAGCGGAACGGATGGAGCAGGTCGTCCAACGCGGAGTGGTCGACGAACTGGGCAACGGCCGGTTCGCCCGCTCCCTGGTGGAGAAGGCTGCCGAGGCCCGCGATGTGCGGGTCGTCACCCGGGAGTCTTCCGGGAAGCGTCCCGACCCGGAAGAACTGGTGACGGTGCGGGCCGCCGACATTGTCGCCGCTTACGAGGCCCTCACTGCGAGGCTCCCCGGTTTCACTCCGCCCCCCGACATCACCGAGGCGCTCGCGGAGCTCGACGCGATGGTCGGCCTGGAACCGGTCAAACGCCAGGTCCGCGCCATCGCCGCCCAACTGCGGATGGCCCGGCTGCGCGAGGGACAAGGCCTGCGGGTCCCAGCTCCGATGCGGCACTTCGTCTTCGTCGGCCCCCCAGGCACCGGGAAGACCACGGTGGCCCGCATCCTGGGCCGAGTGTTCGCGGCGCTGGGGCTGCTCACCCGCGCCGACGTGGTGGAGGCGAGCCGCGCCGACCTGGTGGGCGAGCATCTGGGTGCGACCGCGATCAAGACCAACCAGCTGGTGGACCGGGCCCTGGGCGGGGTACTGTTCATCGACGAAGCGTATTCGCTGGTCAACCCCGGCTACAGCGGCGGCGACGCGTTCGGCTCTGAAGCAGTGCAGACCCTGCTCAAACGCGCCGAAGACGACCGGGACCGGCTGGTCATCGTCCTCGCTGGCTACCCGGAGGACATGGACCGCTTCCTCCACAGCAACGCCGGGCTGGCTTCGCGGTTCACGGTGCGCGTGGCCTTCCCCAGCTATACGCCTCAGGAACTCATCGAAATCGCGGAGCGCACCGCCGCGCAGACCGGGGATTCCTTCGACGAAGGGGCCCGCGCGGACATGGAACGGGTCTTCAGCTACGTGTGCGAGTCGGGCTGGATCGACGAGCTCGGCAACGGCCGCTTCGCCCGGTCACTGTTTGAAAAGGCGTGCTCCTACCGCGACCTGCGGGTCGCGGAGAACCTCGGTGAGCGGGCCAGTGCCGCCGATCTGACCACGATCACCAGCGCCGACCTGCGCGCCGCCTACACAGAGCTGACCCAGCGGTGAACAGTGGGGCCGCCGCAACGGACTGCACACTTCCGGAAGATCGGGCGGCCCCTGCTATGGTCCGCTCATGAGTCGTTCCAGCGAACCTATCCGACAGGCCGTCATTCTCGCCGGGGGGCAGGCGACCCGGTTGCGGCCCTACACCGACACCCGTCCCAAGGCCATGGTCGAGGTCGCCGGTCGGCCGATCATCGACTACCAACTGGAATGGCTAGCCCGGCACGGTGTCGAGCATGTCGTGGTCTCCTGCGGCTACAAGGCGGAGGTGTTGCGGGAGCACCTCTCAGGGCGGACCGATCCTGAAGTCAGCATCCTGGTGGAAGACGAGCCGTTGGGGCGCGGTGGCGCGCTGCGTTTCGCGAGCTCCGGGCTCCGCGACACCGAGTCCCCCTACTTCGCGCTCAACGGCGACATCCTGACGTGGTTCCCCCTGGACGAGTTCACCGCCTACCACCGGGAGAAAGGCGGGCTCATCACGCTCGCCCTGGCGCAGTACCGCACGAGCTGGGGGATTGTGGACGTCACCGACAGCGGCCTGATCGAAGGGTTCACCCAAAGCCCGCTGCTGCCGTTCTGGATCAATGCCGGCGTCTACATTTTCGAGCCGGAGGCCACTGAGCTGCTGCCGGTCAAGGGTGACCACGAGTCCAGCACGTTCCCGGAGCTAGCCAAGCAGGGGCGGCTCTACGGCTACCGGATCGACGGTTTTTGGCGAGGAGTGGACACCGTCAAAGACGTCAAGGAAGCCAGCGAGCAGATTCCACGCCTCTTCGGCGGAGCCGCGCAGTAACTGCCGGGGAGCGGGCGGACTGCCCGCTCCCCGAAGGGCGGTCCGTGCCCCCGGAAGAGGCCGTGGACCGCCGGGCTAGAGTTCGTCGAGGATTTTGACGAGCGCGGCTTCATCATCGGCCCCGCTCAGCGCGACGAGCAGCGTGTCCAGGACTTCGGACCGCGAAAGCCCGCGGTCGAGCAGCCGCTGCGCCGCGGACCACAGGTTGGGCGGGTCCCCGCGCCACAGCCGGTCGGCGAGCTCTTCATGCGCGTCAAGTGCTTCCTCGTCCAACCGGTCGAGAGGCCGGTACGGCTCCTTGGGGGCCCCGCTGTGCCGTCCGCGCGGCTTCTGGGGCGGGTCGTAGGAGCCGAAGTGGTCGAGCCGCAGCAGTGCCCGCCGTCCGGACCGGGTCGTTGGGTCGAACTCGTCGTGGGCCAACTCGGTCACCAGCGGGAAGGCGAACATGCGGCGGGGCAGGGCGGAGAGGTCCCCGTCGGGCAGGAGCCGGTTGAGCACTTCGCGGCGCAGTCCGAACGTGGACGAAGGGTCCCAGTACGACCGGGAGAACGCGGCTGTCGCCTCCCATACCGCGTCGACCGTGGCGTGGACCGCCACTTCCGGGAGTCCTTGGAAGGGGCCGGCCCAGCGGACCCACGCTGCTAGGACATGCGGCATGGCTTCCTGTTCCTCCGGCAGCAGCAGCACGCGGCGCGGCAGCCATTCCAGCAGAAAAGCCTCGACTTTCTGCGGGCTGACCCGCATGGGGCGGCCGAAGTCGGCGTCGCAGCCGTAGTCGATGATGTGCTCCGCGCAGCGTCCCGCAGCGTAACTGTCGGACAGGTCGGCCGCAGCATCGGAAGCGAGGAAGCGCGCGGCGAGGGTGGCGCGTCGGTCGCGCCGCCACGACACGGCGCGGCTGGGCGGTTCGGGCGGCAGGATGCGGGCGCGCGCCCGAATGAACCCGAGAAGCTGGGTGACCGAGCGGCTGGGCCGGAAAGCGGGGGAGTCGGCGGCGGTCGCGGCCACGAGGCGGGCAGTCCGGTCGATCGCCGACGTGAGCAGGGTGTGGGCGCGCCCCAGGGAGACCGAGGTGAAGGACATCATGGGGTCTCGGGCTGCCTGGTCGGCGCCGTGGCGGAGCAACTGGTCGACCTTGGTGCTCACCCACGCATCGCGCAGCACGCCTCCCAGGTTGTGGTCGATGGTGGTGACCAGCGCGTGCTCCCCGGACGGTGCGCCTTCCTCGGTTTCGTGGCGGTAGACGCAGATGAGTTCGTCCGCGTCGCCGAAGAGGGAGCGGGACACGTAGGCCTTGATAGGTCGGACCGTGGCGGGTGAGGTGACCCAGTGCGGGCTGGCGATGCCGCGGGCAGCGAGCTCTCGGGCGCCGCGCCGGGCGATCAGCCGGTGCCGAGCGGACACCCCGATGGTGGAGACCCCGGTGAGCAGGGCCAGGGCAGCCGGGGTGGCGGCACGGCGAGCGTAGTCGAGCAGGCCCTCGCCGATGATGAGGTCCGGGTCGATGTCCCGGGTCCGCATTTCCTGCCAGGTGCTCAGCAGCTCACTGACAGTGATCTCTGCATCAAGGGGATGACGTACCGTCAGCAGCGCCCGGGCGCCGCGGAGGAGTTCCGCGAACACCTCGTCGGGCGGTGGAACGGCAGCAGAGCGGGAGGAAGAGGGCGGATTCGACACTCAACGAGGGTATGACAAGGACAGGGAAAGGGCTGGGAATGGTTTCGGCCTAGTCGCGTGGTATCAGCAGAGCGCGGGAGGTCCGATCAGGATCAATCTAGCAGGCCGGTATCGGCAGCGGATGGGGACGCGGACGGAGGTGCGGATTCGACGAGGGCACGCAGGTGCTCTCGAGCGACGCGTTCGACCAGGCTGGGCGTGGCCTCGAACCCGAGGTGCCGGGCGCAGTGCCAGGTGTCGGTGACACAGCGTTCCACCGAGCGGTGCGGCAGGGTGTGGAATTCGTTACGTAGTCGGGCTGTGACGTGCTGCATGTCCGTGTGCTGGTCGATCCTGAGCATTCACGCCCCCTCGTGACGTCGGCGGAAACGGTGGCCGATTCCATTCCACAACGTCGGAGCAGCCTGTCAAGCCCTCCTGCCTGGACCTTGCCCAAGTTTGGGGTGATTTGGGAAGTTTGTTGCGCTATATCTGTTATGCGGGGATTGACCGCTGGAAATCCGACACTCAGCTCACCGGAGCTGTGACGTTCCGTGGGGGCGGAGGGAAAAGCGGGGACTCGAGGGGGACCCGGGAAGCGTGGGGGAGAAGAACCCTAAACCTTATTTCGGTCAGCGCTGCTTCGCAAAGCTGCGGCGAAAGCCAAAGGTCTACCACGGAGAACAGCGGGGTTTCCCTAAAAAGGACGACCGAAACGGCGAGATCCTCCGGATATCATTAGGGTAACGTATATTGTTTACTCTCCGCTATTGTCGCGGGCTGCGCCCTTTGGCTAGACCGGGGGATCAAACCGTCGTGTCCTATGCTGAGGCGGTGCGGTGACAGGCGAAATTGCGGTGAGGTACGGTTTCCAGAACTGGGGTTTCCTGTTTTTCCGGCGGACCGTGCGGGGAGGGAGTGGTCGCTGTGGGCACCGTTCGCGGTCCCGCCCGACGGGACATACCCCCTATTCTCAATAGGGATGGCCGAGCACCGTACCAGCCGCTTCCCGCAGCCCTCAGATCTATTCTGATCACGGGGAAAGGGTCCCGGAGGTGTCACCGATGAGCACCGAGACGTCCGTCCCGTTTCTCCGAGTTTCCCCTATGCACCCCGTTGACTCCGCACTCCTGGACACGCTTCTCAAAGAGGCGCCCATCGGTTTCGCCTTCTTCACTCCGGACTTTTGCTTCCAGCGCGTCAACCGTACCCTGGCCACTATTTACGGGCGGTCGGCCGACGAATGCTACGGCCGCACGCCGGACGACGTCCTTCCTCCGCCGGACGCTGCAGAGCACAAGCGGGCCCTTTCCGCGGTGCTGGCTGGTGAATCAGTGGTCTACAGCGACCACCATCTCATCGGTGGCACCCCCAGAAACCCCGACGAGGAACGCCACTGGGCGCTGTCCTGGTTCCCCGCCTACGACGAGGGGAAGATCACCGGGGTGGCGCTGATCGCGGTCGACATCAGCGAACGCCATAAGGCGGAGTTGGCGCTACGGCGCAGCGAAGAGCGCTACCGCGCCCTGATGCAGGCGAGCAACCAGATTGTCTGGGCCGCCGCCCGCGACGGCCGAGTCGACGAAGACTGTCCGGAATGGCGCGCCCTCACCGGCCAGTCGGTAGAGGAGTACCTCGCCGAAGGCTGGCTGGCCGCGGTACACCCCGACGACCGCGAGCGCGTCCAGCTCGCATGGGAAGACGCCGTTGAAGACGGGACGGTCTTCGAAGAGAACTTCCGGGTCCGCCACCACAGCGGCGAGTACCGGCACTACCGCACTCGCGCAGTCCCCCTGACCCGCGACAACCAGGTCGTGGAGTGGGTCGGCACGCACGTCGACGTCACCGCCACCGATGAGGTGCGGCAGCTCCTCACCCAGCAGCTGCAGAAGGCGGCGATGCGGACGGCCCGGTTGCAGAAGGCCACAGCCGACCTCGCCGAGGCGCTCACCGTCGATCAAGTGGTCAACGTGATGACCGAGATCGGCAGTTCCGCGGTCGGGGTGTACCGCACCGCGGTGGCCCAGCTCACCCCGGAACGGCTCAAACTGCAGCTTCTCAACGACGACGGCATCCCGGACGTGCCCGGAGCGCCGCCCCGCGAGATGCGGCTCGAAGACCTCAGCATGATGACCCTGGCGGTCCGCGAAAGCCGCACCATCATCGCGGGGTCGCCGGAGGCGCTGCGGGAGGTCATGAAAGACCACGAGAACACGCTCACCTACCTGGAGCACACCGACGAGCGGGCCTGGATCGCCCTGCCCATGATGAGCGCGGGCCGCCCGATCGGCGCGCTGCGCTTCTCTTTCCGGGAGCCCCGGGAGATCTCCGAAGAGGAACGGACGTTCCTGGAAGCGCTTGCGGGGCAGTGCGCGCTGGCCTTGGAACGCGCCGCCCTGTATGAGCGGGAGCACAACACGGCCGAGGCCCTGCAGAAGAGCCTGCTCCCCGAAGAACTCCCCGAAGTACGCGGAATCCGGTTGGGGAAGCTCTACAACCCCGGAACCAAATACGTGCAGGTGGGTGGGGACTGGTACGACGCGTTCCGGCTGACCGACGGCCGGGTGGCCGGCGTGCTCGGCGACGTCATGGGCAAAGGGATCAAAGCGGCGACAGGGATGAGCCGGGTGCGTAATGCGCTGCGCGCCTTGGCGTTCAGCATGCCCGAGCCCGCGGACGTCCTCACCGGTCTCGACAACCTGTTCGCCGCGACTGAGAGCAACGATCAGATTACAACTCTGATCTACTTCGTGCTGGACCCGGAAAGCGGCCACGGTACCCTCGCCAACGCCGGGCACCTGCCCCCGCTACTGATCCCAGAAGAAGGGGAGCCTCGGCTCCTGGAAACCGAGCCGTCGACCCCGCTCGGTATTCCTTTGCCGAGAGAACAGCACAAATTTTTTGTCCCACCCGGTAACACCATGGTCCTCTACTCCGATGGACTAGTAGAGAACCGCAAGCGTGCTGCAGGAGCGGGTCTCGAAGAACTCGTCACCGCAGCTTCCCGAGCACCGGCGGAGGTGGTGGGCGATCCACAGAAAATCCTGAAGTACCTTGTGGAAAGGATGCTTGCGGGGCATGACCAGGATGATGACGTAACCTTGCTTGCCGTCCACGTCCCCGCAACGTGAGATCGGGTCGCGCGAGCAGCCAGCGGCGAACTACCCGTCCGCCCGCCTAAGGTGGGAGCAAAAGATCCACAAGTAGTCCCCGCGTCAAGCGGGGTTGATCCGAACCCGACCACCGGACCTTTCAACCGCGTACCAGCCAGGTCCGCGGTGGAAAGAATCTTACTTGGCTGATGTGTCGAAACGCTAGAGAAGGCACAGCGGCCCAGTACTACGGTGGGCCTCCCGCGAGTGGGGGAATCGGAACCGAGCCGGGAGCTGGACACCGTCCCCCCGACTCACCGGATCGTCGAGTCCAACAGTCTCGCCACACGTCCGTTCGAGAGGTGTTTGTGTCACCTGCCAGTTCGACCCGCTCTAAGCAGCAGCCGGAGGCGCTGCAAGAGCCAGTCATCCAGCAGCTGATCGAGCGTGGGCGGTCCCAGGGGTACCTTGAGCCCGAGGACGTGCGCCGTGCCTTTGAAGAGGCCGAGATCCCGATGTCGCAGGCTCAGGCTGTGCTCCGCACCCTGACCAAAGAAGGCGTCACCCTCATCGTGAACGCGGCTGAGTCCGCACCGCCTCGACGCAAGTCCACCCGGCGTAAGACAACCTCCGCCTCTCGGGCGGCGGCTCAAACCAGCACCACTCGGGCCAAACGCACGGCGGCAGCCCAAGAGAAGCCCGAGGCCGCGACTGCCGTGAAGAAGAGCACGGAAGACGCGGAGGAGACCACCACAGCGTCCAAGAAACGCACGACCAAGGCCGCCAGCACGAAATCCAAGACGACCGCCAAGCGCAGCACGGCCAAGAAGACCACGACCAAGTCGACCACGAAGAAGACCGCCAAGACCGCGACCAAGAAGAAGACGGCTGCGACAGCGGCCACCCCCGCGGTCGAAGAGGAGCTCGGCTTGGAGGCGACCGACCTCCTCGAGGACAACTTCGAGGAGACCGGCGCCGACCTGGAACTGGTGGACGACACCGACGACGAGGTCGTCGAGCTTGAGGAGACCACTCCGGCGAAGCGGAGCCGGGACCTCCCCGAGAAAGCGGACGCCGACGACGATGACTCCTTCGTCCTCTACGACGACGACGATGACGCGCCGGCAGCGCAGGTCGTCGCGGCGGGAGCAACCGCTGACCCGGTGAAGGACTACCTCAAGCAGATCGGCAAGGTTCCCCTCCTCAACGCGGAGCAGGAGGTGGAGCTCGCCAAGCGGATCGAGGCCGGTCTGTTCGCTGAGGAGAAGCTCTCCAAGAAGGGCCACGAGCTCACCCCGGAGGAACGGGAGGAGCTGGAGTGGATCGCTGAAGACGGCAAGCGCGCCAAGAAGCACCTGCTGGAGGCGAACCTGCGCCTGGTGGTGTCCTTGGCCAAGCGCTACACCGGCCGCGGCATGCTCTTCCTCGACCTGATCCAGGAAGGCAACCTCGGCCTCATCCGGGCGGTCGAGAAGTTCGACTACACCAAGGGCTACAAGTTCTCCACCTACGCAACCTGGTGGATCCGGCAGGCCATTACCCGCGCGATGGCCGACCAGGCCCGGACGATCCGTATCCCGGTGCACATGGTGGAGGTCATCAACAAGCTTGCCCGGGTCCAGCGCCAGATGCTGCAGGACCTGGGACGCGAACCGACTCCGGAGGAGCTCGCCAAGGAGCTCGACATGACCCCGGAGAAAGTTGTCGAAGTCCAGAAGTACGGGCGCGAGCCGATTTCCTTGCACACCCCGCTCGGCGAGGACGGCGACAGCGAGTTCGGCGACCTGATCGAGGACTCCGAGGCGATCCAGCCGGGCGAGGCGGTCAGCTTCACCCTGCTGCAGGAGCAGCTGCACTCGGTGCTCGACACCCTGTCCGAGCGGGAAGCAGGCGTGGTGTCGATGCGCTTCGGGCTCACCGACGGCCAGCCCAAGACTTTGGACGAGATCGGCAAGGTCTACGGCGTGACCCGGGAGCGGATCCGCCAGATCGAGTCCAAGACCATGTCCAAGCTGCGCCACCCGTCCCGTTCCCAGGTGCTGCGCGACTACTTGGACTAACTCCACGTGGGGCCTGGGCCGGTCCCTCGACAGAGGTGGCCGGCCCACTCGCATAGACGGACTCCGGCGGCCCGTTCAATGGTGTGGCGAATCCGGAGAACGGAGCCGTCGGAGGCTGCCTCATGATCCCCTGCACCGGACAGCTCCGATCATGCCGCTGCCCGAGTATGGGGAAGATAAAAATCTGAGACCTCTTCGTGATCTCTGCTGCTGGCGGGGCGCTGACCTTCACGAACACCGAGCAGTAGCCAGTCACGGCCCCCTTTTCCCCGAGGGCGGGACCGTGCGGCACTATTCTCGACTCCTATGGGAGCTTTCGGACAGGATGCGCAGTCTGTAGCGGGCGGCGCATCATCCCCCGCGAACGTGGTGGTCGGCCGCTGCTGGGACAACATGGTCCTGGATGCCGGGGTCGAAGCCGTGGAGGAAGGGCATCTCGCAGCCGGGACAGCCCTGCTCCGAGAGTCGCGCAACAACCCTGAACTGCGTGCCCTGTACGTGGACGCCCTCAGCAGCGCCGCGGTGGGCCGCAGCGCGCAGATCCACGCCCTGCTCTCCCCGGACACCGAGGAGCACGACGCCGCGGACATCCTGCTCTGGCTGGGCCGCACCCTCATCGACGAAGCCTGGCGGATCCGCGGCGACGGTGTGGCGAGCACAGTCAGCCGGGAGCGGTTCAAACTGTTCTTCGCCACCCTTGCCCAGGCCCGCGACCCGCTGCTGGCCGCAGCCGAGATCAACCCGGATGACCCCGTGCCCTGGTCCTGCCTCCAGTGGTTCGCCCTGGGCATGCAACTGGACCGGGAGGAAAAGGACTACATCTGGCAGCGGGTCATCGAACGCTGCCCCACACTCTTCCCCGCGCACTGGGCGCGCATCCAAGTCCTGGCTCCCAAGTGGGGCGGCAACATCGAAGAGATGATGGAGTTTGCCCGCGGGTCCGTGGATCTTGCCCCCGAAGGCAACCCGCTGACCGCGATGATCGCGCTGGCCCACGAGGAACGGTTCAGCCAGTGCATCAGAGACCTGGCCCACCGCAAGCGGTTCCTCTCCGCGCTGCGCGTGTTCCTCACCTACTACGACGAGGACGTGACCGCGGAACTCCAGGCTGCGGCCGCTAAATGGTGCACCCGGCCTGTTCCGCACCCGCGCGACCTGGAAGCCCACCACCTCTTCGGCTGGTCCTTCTACCAGACCTCGGCCCGCGACCACGCGCGCTGGCACCTCTACCAGGTGGGCAACCGCCTACACCGGGCCATGTGGCGCACCCCCGAAGAGTTCGTCCGGGTCTTGCGGAAACTCGGCCTCGCCTGACCGGTGGCCCGCGTTCACCCCCAGGAGAGCAGGGCTGCAACGACGCACCCGGTCAGCGTCCCCAAGAGCAGCCCGCGGCCCAGCGCCTGAGCGCTCCGCGGCCGCTTGCCGAAGGCCAGCAGCGGTCCTAAGACCAGCAGGACGACCAGGGCCAGCCACCGCAGCGGATGGTCCATGACATCACTGGTGCGGAGCACGGCCGCCGGGACAGCGAACACCATGACCCCCAGCCCGAGCAGCACGGACAGCACCGCGGTGGCACGGGAGGCGCGTCGCGGGGGACGGGGCGCCGCACCAGATGGATCCTGCCGGGTGTACGGGTTGGGCGGGGGCGGGATGTTCGGGTTGTAGGGAGTGACCGACGACACAGGAAGCACCACCTGACAGCACGGAGGGAACCGGGAAGCGATTCAGCCGGACACGATGACGTTCAGCGTCTGCGGTCCACCGCCCCGCGCGGGAGACGTCAGCTCCACCTGGTAGCCGAGGTCAGCGAGCAGGATCGCCAGCTCCCCGGGGGTCTGCGGGGTCTCCTGCGCGGTCAGCAGGGAATGCGCCACCGCACCCCGGACTGCTTTGGCTTGATGACTGACTACCGAGCGGCGGGGAACACCGTCCACGACAGTCTGCCGCAGCACGCGAACGGCGACAGTGTGTTCCGCGATTTCCGGGCCGGGCCGGAAAGCGGCCGCGTAGGCGGTCGACCGGCAGTCCACCACCAGACGGCCGCGGGCCACGGCCGTCAGCGTCTCGGTGAGGTGGGCCCGCCAGAACGCTCCCAGCGGTCCGAGCGGAGGCAGTGAGACTCCCATGGACAGTCGGTACGGCGGAACCGTGTCGGATGGCCGCAGTACTCCCCACAGCGCGGAGAAGATCAGCACTGACGTGTCGACGCGGGCGGCCGCCGGTCCCGCGAGCAGCTCCCCAAGCCGCAGCCGGTCATAGAGGACCCCGGTGTACAGGTCGGCGGCGCGCAAGGTCGCTGCCGTGCGGAGTTCCCGGTTGCGGGGGAGGGCCTCGGCCTGCCGCGAAGACAAGCCGAGCACGGTACGTGCCTCGGCAAGAGGACGCGCGGAGACTTCTTCCAGGGCGGTCAGCACCGACTCCCGGGCAGGCGTGAGCTCGGGCAGGCTCAGGGAGTCCAGGGAGAGCGGGGGACCATCTCCCGGAAATGCTTTGCCTTCAGACGGGGGAAGCAGGATGAGCATGAGGCCTTCGAAAGCTTGGAAGCACAGCAACCCGGCAAATCGTACCAAGCGATACCGAAGAGGGTCCCGAGAGTACGCACAGTGAACACTGAAGGGCAGATGGTCGCGCCGGTCCTGCGCACCCGCGGGAACCCTGGGCACCCGGCGCTGGGGCGCAGCAGCGCACGGCGCGCCTGGCCACGGCTGGCCCCGGTATGCAGAGGACCGGGAAGGGCGGCGCTTCCGCCAGGCCACAGGCTTCCCTCCCCGTCCAGCAGCGGTGCCCCGGTCTCTCTGCCGTGGCACCCGTGGGCGCGGGAACCGTGCTCACTCCGACGCGGGTGCGGCCGCGGCACGCGCCCTGCCCCTGCCCGAATACACATCGGCGGCGACCCTCGCAGAGGATCGCCGCCGGGCGTCTTCAGGTGAGGGGCTAGCGCTCTCCAGCACGGTTCTTCGGAGAGAGCAGACGGTCGGTTTCGTCGTGGATTTCCATGGCGACCTTACGAATAGACTCGCCGTGCTGGCGCATGTGGTGGGCGCAGAACAGCAGCTCCCCGCCGGAGTTGAGCACCACTCGGACATACGCCTGGGCGCCGCAGCGGTCACAGCGGTCAGAAGCTGTCAGCGGCCTGGTGGGGGCAAGAGTTCCAGTCACTTCGCCTTCCTCAATCTCTCGGCGCTAGTCACTCGGGACAACATCTAACCGGACGAAGAGCTTCCCGACCAGCCCTTCTGTACGCCGACAGCGGAATCGGCCCGGTTCGTGGCCTACCTCTCATCCTGGTGCGTCTCGGATTGTCTGAACGGAGTCTTACCCTGCGACACGTGGGGTTATCCCAGTAGCTCGGAATGCGGACTACGGCTGCTGCGGCTACCCTCAAACCGAACTCGGTGCTGCTGTACCGCAGAGCGAGACAGCGCACGGGCGGCCGCATGCCCGCCCCAGCAACACCCCGCCCGTACCACCGGGTACGGTCCATTCGCACATCCCAGACACTGCAGGAGAGTCCCCGTGACCGCCGCCCTCACTACTGACTTCCACGACCCCGAGGAATACTCGGCTCGACACCTGTCGGTCTTGGAAGGCCTCGAGGCGGTCCGTAAACGGCCGGGCATGTACATCGGCTCCACGGACAGCCGGGGCCTCACCCACTGCATGTGGGAGATCATCGACAACTCCGTTGACGAAGCTCTCGCGGGCTACTGCACCCGCATCGAGGTCGTGCTGCACGCGGACGGCTCAGTCGAAGTACGGGACAACGGGCGCGGTATTCCGGTCGACATCGAACCCAGCAGCGGACTGAGCGGCGTGGAACTGGTGATGACCAAACTGCACGCCGGAGGCAAGTTCGGTTCCGGTTCCTACACCGCCTCCGGTGGCCTGCACGGTGTGGGCGCCTCCGTGGTGAACGCGCTCTCCGCGCGGCTGGATGTCGAAGTGGACCGCGGGGGCCACACCTACGCGATGAGCTTCCGGCGTGGCATCCCCGGGGTGTTCGACATGGACGGCCCCGATGCCGGGTTCACTCCCCGTTCCGGCCTGGAGAAGATCCGGAAGATTCCCGCGAAAGTCACCGGGACCCGCGTGCGGTTCTGGGCCGACCGGCAGATCTTCCTCAAAGATGCCGAAATATCCCGGGAAGCCCTCGTGGAACGGGCCCGGCAGACCGCTTTCCTCGTCCCAGGCTTGAGCATCGCGATCCGCGACGAGCGCACCGAAGGCGAGGAGCCCTACGAGGAGGAGTTCCGCTTCGACGGCGGTATCGGGGAGTTCTGCGATTACCTGGCCCCCGACACGGCGGTGAGCCCGCTGCTGCGGATCGAAGGCAGCGGCACCTTCACCGAGACCGTGCCGGTCCTCGACGACCAGGGGCACATGGTCCCCACCGATGTGGAGCGGCGCCTCGACGTGGACATCGCGCTGCGCTGGGGCACCGGCTACGACACGGTCGTGCGTTCCTTCGTGAACGTCATCGCCACGCCTAAAGGCGGCACGCACGTCTCCGGTTTCGAACGCGCTCTCGTCCGTGTCATCAACGACCAGTTGCGTGCCACCAAACTCCTCAAAGCCAACGACGAGCCGGTCACCAAGGAGGACGTCCTCGAAGGGCTCACCGCCGTGGTGACGGTGCGCCTGCCGGAGCCGCAGTTCGAAGGGCAGACCAAGGAGGTCCTCGGCACCTCCGCGGCCAGCCGCATCGTTTCCCAGATCGTCAGCCAGCACATGCGTGCCTTCCTGACCTCCACCAAGCGGGCGGAGAAGCAGCAGGCCCGCACTGTGCTGGAGAAGATCGTTAACGCCGCCAAGGCGCGCCTGGCTGCCCGCCAGCAGCGGGAGACCCAGCGGCGCAAGAACGCCCTGGAGAATTCGGCGCTGCCCGCCAAGCTGGTGGACTGCCGCAGCGAAGGGCTGGAACGCAGCGAACTCTTCATCGTGGAGGGCGACTCGGCGCTGGGCACCGCCAAACTCGCCCGGGACTCCGAGTTCCAGGCGCTGCTGCCCATCCGAGGCAAGATCCTCAACGTGCAGAAAGCGTCCGTGGCGGACATGCTCAAGAACGCGGAATGCGCCGCGATCATCCAGGTCATCGGCGCTGGCTCCGGGCGCACCTTCGACTTGGACGCCGCCCGGTACGGCCGGGTCATCCTCATGGCCGACGCCGACGTGGACGGGGCGCACATCCGCTGCCTCCTGCTGACGCTGTTCTACCGCTACATGCGTCCCATGCTGGAAGCAGGCCGGGTGTTTGCCGCGGTGCCGCCGCTGCACCGCATTGAGCTGACCAATGTGCGCCGGAAGCGCGGGGCCCGCCCCGAGGACCGTTACATCTACACCTACTCTGACGCTGAACTGCACCAGAAACTGGCGGAGCTGGCAGCGAAAGGCATCACCTGGAAGGAGCCCGTCCAGCGGTACAAGGGCCTCGGGGAGATGGACGCCGACCAGTTGGCGGAGACCACGATGGACCCGCGCTACCGCACCCTGCGGCGCATCCGCCTTAAAGACGCCGCGGAAGCGGAGGCGATGTTCGAACTTCTCATGGGCAACGAAGTGGCACCACGCCGCGCGTTCATCGCCCAGGGGGCCCGCGAACTCGACCCCACGCGTATCGACACGTGAGCGCCGCGCGGTTGAAGGCCGTGCCAGCCGGGGCCCGGCCCGCCCCAGGCTGTCCGGAACAGGGGGTTAGTCGAGGGAGCCGCCGGACATGATCGCGTGCATTCTGCGGTGGGGGGCCGCTTCGTCAGCTCGGTTCTGCCGTTCCAAGGTGCGGGCCAGGGCAATGTGCGCCCACGCGTCGCACGGGTCCAGTTCGATGATCTTGCGGAAGACCTCTTCGGCCTTGGCGAGCTGAGCCGAGTGGAAGTAGGAGCGTCCCAAGAGTTCCAGGACCGTCCGGTTGCGGGGTTCTTCCTCCGCAAGCGGGGCCAGGACACGGGCCGCACCGATCGGATCGCCGAGGTCGAAGTGTTGTCTGCCGCGTCGGTAGGTTTCGTAATTGCTTTCTGCCATAGCACTCCTTTCCTCGGGAGGCACAACGGTGCTCCTCACAGAGGAATTCCCTGCGGCTACCGACGCGACACTCTCCTCACATCACATATCCACCGGGGTCACCCGGCCGGTGTCGACGTCGTAGATGGCACCCATGACCGGCAGGTCAGGGGGGAGCAGCGGGTGGTGCCGGATCCGCTCCACATCACGGTGGAGGGCACCGATCTGGTCGCTGTCGGTGTGGAATTCAAGACTGCGGGTGTCGACGCCGTAGCGCGCGGCAATCGTGTCGTGGACTTCCTCGTCACCGGAGACCGACGCCATCTTGCACCCGGTGTGCGGGAGCACGATGACCCGGTTCACCCCCAGCAGGTACACCGCGAGGACGAGGGTCCGCAGGGTGTCGTCGGTGACCCGGGCCCCCGCGTTCCGCAGGATCTTGGCGTCCCCAGGCTTGAGCCCCAGCATCTCCAAAGGTTCGATCCGCGAGTCCATGCAGGTCACTAAGGCCAGCCCGCGGGCGGCCACCGGCTGCAGGCCCGCCAGTGTGAAAGTACGGACATAGTCCTCGTTCGCAGCGAGGACATCGTCGAAGACACCGCTCACAGTCGCCTCCCCGGCGATAGCAATTGTTCCTCATGCCATGCCTGGCACGGATAAGGCCGTGCGATCCACGCGCACGGCCTTATCCGAGCACTGGGCAGTGGAGTCCCGGCGCACCGGGAACCATCAGCCTTGGAAGAGTGAAGCCACCACGGTCCCGGTGTCAACCTGGCCGGTGCCCACTGCGGCGATGGGGCGGGGCAGTGCCTCCCCGGAACCGTCCCGCCGCTCCACCGGGTCGGGGAGCCGCACGGGACCGCCGTCTTCACGGAACGCCCGGGCCGGGGAACGCCCCACCCAGCCGAACAGCAGTATGTCTTCCCCCTTGAGGAAGCGTTGGCACCGCACCCCCCCAGTGGCGCGCCCTTTAGCGGGAAACGCGGTGAAGGGGGTCACTTTCGCGGTTCCCGGCTGGGAGTCCGGGCCGGTGCTGCTCCCCGCGACGGTGACGACCACCGCGTCCTCGGGCGACAGCACCGCGCCGAACCACACCGCGTGCGCTCCTTCCGCGAGCCGGATGCCGGTCACCCCGCCCGCGCCCCGCCCTTGCGGGCGGACGGTTGTGGCCGAGAAGCGGAGCAGTTGGGCGTTGGAGGTGATGAACACCAGGTCTTCTTCCCCCGTGACCAGGGGGGTGGCCCCCACCAGCCGGTCGCCGGGACGCAGCGCGATGATCTCGAAGTCGTCCTTCTGCTGCGGATAGTCGCCGCCGACCCGTTTGACGATGCCGCTTCGGGTACCGACGACCAGGCCGGGTCCGTCACTGTCGAGGGAGGTCAAGGCGATCACCCGCTCGTCGGCGTCGAGTTCCACGAACTCGGTGACAGGAACCCCGGACGAGATCGCTGGATTCTCGTCGGCCTTGTCTGGGAGTTCGGGGAGCTCCAGCACGGGAACGCGGATCACCCGGCCCAGGTCGGTGACGAGCCCGACTTCGCCGCGCACCGTGGCCCGCACATTGGACGCCATGGCGTCGTTGCGGGTCCGCGGCCCCTCGAACATCGGCGGCAACTGCTGCCCCGACGTGCGTCCGATCAGGCCGCTGGTGCTCAGCAGCACGTGGCACGGGTCGTCGCCGACCTCCAGCGGCATCGCCGAGGTGCGGACTTCTCCCGTGCTTTCCCGCAGCACGGTGCGGCGCGGTGTAGCGAACTCCTTGGCCACTGCCGCCAGCTCCTTGGAGACGAGCCGGCGGAGCTTCTTGTCGGACTCCAGGATCGCGGTCAGCTCCGCGATCTCAGCAGTGAGCGTGTCGCGCTCCTGCTCCAGTTCCTGCTTGTCGTACCGGGTGAGCCGCCGCAGCGGCGTGTCGAGAATGTAGCGGGCCTGCGTGTCGGACAGGTCGAAGGTGTCCATGAGGCGCTGCCGGGCCTGGGTGGAGTCGTCGGAGTCGCGGATGACCGCGATGACCTGGTCGATGTCGGCCAGAGCCACCAGCAGGCCGGTCACCAGGTGGAGGCGCTCTTCGCGTTTGGCGCGCCGGTGCTCGCACCGGCGGCGCACCACCTCGAGCCGGTGGTCGACGTAGACCTGCAGCAGGTCACGCAGTCCGAGCGTCCGTGGCTCGCCGTCCACCAGGGCCACATTGTTGATGCCGAAGGTTTCCTCCATCGGCGTGAGCCGGTAGAGCTCTTCGAGGACAGCCTCCGGGTTGAAGCCGTTCTTCAGCTCGATGACGAGACGCAGGCCCTGGTTGCGGTCGGTGAGGTCTTTCAGGTCCGAGATGCCCTGCAGTTTCTTGGCCTGCACCAGCTCCTTAATGCGGCTGATGACCTTCTCCGGGCCGACGTTGTAGGGCAGCTCGGTGACAACCAGGCCGGTGCGGCGCGGGGTCAGCTTCTCGATGGAGACGGTGGCGCGGATCCGGAAGGTGCCGCGGCCTTTCGTGTAGGCGTCCCGGATCCCGTCCAACCCGGTGATGGTCCCCCCGGTGGGCAGGTCAGGGCCGGGGATGAACTCCATGAGTTCTTCGAGGGTGGCGTCAGGGTGGGCGAGGAGGTGCCGGGCCGCCGCGATCACTTCGCCGAGGTTGTGCGGGGCCATGTTGGTCGCCATGCCCACCGCGATCCCGGAAGCGCCGTTGACCAGCAGGTTCGGGAACGCTGCGGGGAGGACTTCCGGTTCGGTCTCCTGACCGTCGTAGTTGGGGCGGAAGTCCACCACGTTCTCGTCGATGGACTCCACCATCAGCATGGCGGCGCGGGTCAGGCGGGCTTCGGTGTACCGCATCGCCGCGGGTGCGTCGTCGCCGCCGAGGGAACCGAAGTTCCCGTGTCCGTCGACCAGCGGGACCCGCATAGCGAAGGGCTGGCTGAGCCGCACCAGCGCGTCGTAGATGGCGCTGTCGCCGTGGGGGTGCAGCTTACCCATGACTTCGCCGACGACACGCGCGCATTTGACGTGTCCGCGGTCGGGGCGCAGTCCCATTTCGCTCATCTGGTAGAGGATGCGCCGCTGGACCGGTTTGAGGCCGTCGCGGGCGTCGGGAAGTGCGCGCTGGTAGATGACCGAGTAGGCGTACTCGAGGAAACTGCCGCGCATTTCCTCGGAGACGTCGACGTCGATGATCTTCTCGGTGAGTTCTTCGGGAGGCGGGGACGTTGTACGGGCCATGTTGGCCATTGTGACCGGTGTATACGACCGCTTCGAACGGGAGAGCAGTTCTTTTGCCCCTGGTACGGCCTGGGGCCGGCAGCCTGGCACCCTCCCCTGGCGCAGGAGTACCCTGGAGGGCAGGCCGTCAGCAGGGGAGTGCGGGCAGGCAACAGCCGGGAAGCGCGCCGGTCTGCCTGGCGGGCGCCTGCGTCCCGGAGAGGGTTGCGCGGGAAGACCCGCGGTGGGGGAGTGGCCGGGCTCACCGTCGGCGGTGGCGAACCCGACCACTACCGGGAGTACTCGGGAGGAGCCGGCTGCTGCGTCACCCGGTCGCCAACTGCCCCGGCGGGACGGTGAGCGTCGTGCCGTCGGAGAAGGTCACGGTGAGCGGCTGGCCGGTGGGGTTGAACGCCACGTAGGTCCGCCTGTCTCCGTCGCGGAATACGGCGTAGTGGGGCGTGTCAGCGGTCACTGACGTGTCGACCGTGCCGAACTCGGCGAGCGTGGAGAGCCACTGGTACGTGTGGGCCTTGGAGGAACCCGATTCCGGTTCGTAGGACTGCCACTGCGCTTCGAACGCGGCCAGCGCCGCATCCGGATCGGACAGCGCCTGGTGGGCCCAGTGGATGTCGCGCCACACTTGCGGCTGACGGCCGAGCCGTGTGACCAGGGACTGGTGCATGGCTGCCGCGTGCTCAGGGTCGTGGCCCAGGTAGAGCGAGCCCGCGGTGATCGGCAGGTAGTTGATCCCGTAGAGCTCTTCGGGGGTGCCGTCCCACCAGATGCGGTGGTCACCGCCGTCGCTCCACACCATGCCGACGACGTCGTGGGAGTAGCCGGCGGGGAAAGCGTCCCCATCTGCATTCTGCCAGTACCGGCGCATCGCCGAGGCCTGCGTGGTGTGCAGGTACACGCCCAGGTCGCGCAGCTCCTCGTCGCCGATGAGGGAGCCTAGCAGGGCAGCGCTGGCCGCAAAGTGCATGGCTTCGGACGAGGACTCCTGGTTGTTGCCGGAGGCGAACCCGGCGTGCCCGGAAGCCCAGCCGTGCCCCGCATAGGGGGAGAAGGACCGCAGCCAGGGGAAGCGTTCGTCGTCGCGGTCGGGGTTGTTGGCGTCCCGCAGCACCGTTGTCACCATCGGCCCCCACCGTTCCTCGCTGATCCAGGACCGGTCGTAGCGGGCGATGGTGGCTGCGGCGGTGATGAAGTAGCCGTAGTGGAAGTCGTGGTCGTTGAGCTCGGTGTTGCTGCCGAAGCTCGCGGGGAAGCCGATCAGCGTGTCCCACTGGTCGTCGTAGTAGAACTGGGCGTTGTCCCCCGGGCCGTCCGCGGTCAGCCAGTCCTCCATCTTGTTTTTCAGGAGGTCGAGCAGGGCGTCGCGTCCCGCGGTGTAGCCGATGGAGTCGGCGATCGGGACGAGCTGGGCGAGCCGTCCCAGGGCCTTGCCGGTCCAGTAGGTGTCGCTGGCGCCCTTCCACGGGTCGGAGGCGTGGAGTTCCGCGTCGATGAGGGCGCGGAGCCGCTGGTGGTCCGCAGAGTCCACTGTGGGCAGGCTGGGCAGGATGCCGTGCGTGGTCAGCTCGGTCGTGAAACGGTCCCCTTCCACGACCCGCATCGGCCCGCGCGGGGAGGCGTAGCTGAGGTCGGTCAGCGCGGTGGTGGTCTCCTTCCACTGGTGCGGGTACAGCGCGAGGAGGGTGCCTTGGGCGGTGCCTTCCCGCGCCTCGGTGGTGACGCGGTAGGTGCTCGTCAGTGTGGCGGATGCGGGGTCGTAGTCGTAGGTCAGCGTGGTCGAGGTGACGAAGGAGTAGGCGTAGGGGGCGTACCTGTCGAAGTCGTCCGGGCTGGGCAGGAGCGCGACCGAGGCGTATCCGGAGCCACCGACGTCGGCGGTGAAGACTGTGTCCGACTCCGACCAGGTCGTCCCGCTGGGGGCGAACAGGGCGTAGTGGTGCCCGTTGACGGTGACGCCGACCGCGTTCCCAGACCGCCGCCACACGGTGGGCGGCGCAGTGAACTCCACGCGGATCGGCCCGCCGGAAACGTTCGCGTAGACGAAGGGGAGGCCCTGGCCGATGGTGGTGCGTAGTTGCCGCGTTCCGTCGGACAGGTCAGCGGTGACAGTCCAGTCGCTGTAGCCGGCGACCTTGGCCGCGGGGGCGTTGAGGCCGTGGATGCCGAGAACGAAGTCGGGGGAGTGGGTGTACTGGTATTTCAGTCCGTCCGCGACGAGCTCCGGGGTGTCGGGGTAGCCGACTTCCAGGCCGTGGGCCTGGGCTTTGAAAGACAGCGGGTGGGCGTAGAGGTTCTCGCCGTACGGGTTGCCGGGGTAGCGCTGGAAGATCAGCGAGGACCACCAGTCGTTGGTGACGACCGGCTGGGTGAAGTCTGCGGTGACTTTCGGGGCCACCGGGGCGCCCGTATGGTCGCTGGGCCCGGAGGCCCCGGGAGGGAGCACGGTGGTGTAGCTGCCGGAGCCTAGTCGGACCTGTGCCGCGGCCGGTGCCGAGGTGAAGGTGAGGAGTGCGCCGCAGAGCAGGGCGGCTGTTGCCGCCGAGGTGGTCGCCCGCCGCCATCGCCTGCGTGAGGCATGGGACATGACGCAGCCTTTCTGATCAGGGGGAGAACAACACACGCAACTGTGAGCAAAACATCACAGAGAGTGTTCTTGTGTATAAGACAAGCGAATGTCACTCTCTGTCAACATTTGATGACGCGTGTGTTATGTGTCTGTTATCCGGGATCGTGTCGGACCACCGTGCTGCCCACAGCCGACTGCCAGCCCCGCTCCCGGCTCGCACGCCCCTAGCTTTGCCCTGCCGTCGCAGCCGACACCGAAAAACCGTCGGCCAGGATCCAGGGACTCTACGGGCAGCTCCGCGACAACCCGCACTCAGCACGCCCGGCAGCGCGTCCGCCCCACCTCACGCGACTTGCACGCACCCACCGTGCAGGAGCGGCACACTCCTCTTCCGCGGCACAGCCTGCCACCACGAAAAAGACGACGACCGGCACCCTCCCGCCGCCCGTGCGGCAGCGAAGCGCTCATCCCGGGCAGCACCCACAGCGCTCGCGAACACCCCGCGGCACACCGTATGCGGACCGCGCCCCACCGCGGCCGCGCTCCAACCCCGCCCGCGCTACCGGGCGGCCCTGCACGCTCAGTCGAGCTCCGGACGGGCCCCCGGCTGGAGCAGGGCACGAGCCGCCAACCGCTGCGCGCTGATCAACGCCTCCTTGGGGTGCTTGCCCGCCAGCCACGCCGGCAGGAAACCGGCAATGAACGCATCGCCAGCACCGATCGCTCCCGGCACAGGCTCCACCGGCTCGGCGGGCACGTGCAGCGTGCCTTCCCGAGCCTTCGACGCCCACAGTGCGCCGTCAGCCCCCAGTTTGATCACGATGTTGGGGTACCAGGCGGTCAGCACTTTCGCCGCCGCGTCGGGATCGTCCCGCCCGGTCAGCACCGCCGCCTGCTCCTGGTTGGCGAACAGCAGCCGGACCCCGTTCGTCCACTCCAGGAACGCTTCGGCCCCGACCCGTTCCAACGGGGCGTGCGAACCGCAGTCCACGGAGATGGACATCCCGCTCTCCTGCGCCAGCCGCAACGCCACCCGGCCCGCGCGGCGCGACCCCTCGTTGAGTAGCGTGTACCCCGACAGGTGCAAGTGCCCGTCCGGGCCGAACAGGTCCCGGGGCAGGTCTTCTGGCTGCAATGCGGCGTTGGCGCCCGGATCGCTGAGCATCGTGCGGTCGCCCCGGTGCGTGATCATCACCACGCAGGTACCGGTAGGCCGCTCCGGGTCCATGACCATGCGCGCGTCGATGCCATACCCCATGAGCTCCATCTCACGGGTCCGCCCCGTGATGTCGGAGCCGCGGCGGCCGATCAGCGCAGTGTCGGTGCCCTCGACCGCCAGCCACGCGGCCACGTTCGCCCCGGAGCCGCCCCCGAAGGTGGCCACTGACGCGGGGGTGTCACTGCCGCGGGCAAGCGGGTAGAAGGCCCGAGCGATGGAATCGGTCATGAGGTCGCCGACTACGACTACTCGCGTCATGAGTCTTATCCTTACCGACCGGGTGGCGCACGTGCTTTTCCTACGCGCTTTGAGACGTTAACAGGTTCAGGACACGGCCCGGGTAACGAATCCGCAGGACTTCCCCCGAAGCAGCCGCTGATCCGCGCCCAGAAAACCCGCCTTCCCGGCGATAATCCCCCAAACTGGGGAGGAAGTCGTCTACTCTCACAATCGTGCAGTCATACCCCAAGCACTGGGAAGCGGATGTGGTGCTGACCGACGGCGGCACCGCGCACATCAGGCCGATCACTCCTGACGATGCCACCCTCCTCCAGGAGTTCCACTCTCGGCTCTCCCCTGAGACGATCTACTACCGGTTCTTCGCTCCCTACCCGAAGCTCTCCTCCCGCGACGTCGAGAGGTTCACCAAGGTCGACTACGAAGACCGGGTAGCCCTGATTGCCACGATCAGCGACGCCATGGTCGCGGTGGTCCGCTACGACAAGGTGGGCCAGGACGAGGCCGAGGTCGCCTTCGTCGTCGAAGACGCCCACCAGGGCCGCGGGCTCGCCTCCGTCATGCTGGAGCACATTGCTGCCGCCGCCCGGGAACGCGGCATCCGCCGCTTCATCGCCGACGTCCTGCCGGAGAACCGGCGGATGATCAACGTGTTCCGGGAAGCCGGCTACACCGCGCAGCAGACCTTCGACGAAGGCGTCATCCGCCTCACCCTCGACCTCGAACCCACCGAGGTCTCCTTGGAAGTCATGCGCGCCCGCGAACAGCGCGCCGAGTCGCGTTCCATCGCCCGCCTGCTGTTCCCCAAGTCCGTCGCGGTGATCGGTGCCAGCCGCACCGCGCACACCATCGGCCAGACCGCGCTGCGCAACCTCCTCAACGGGGACTTCCGGGGACCGGTCTTCCCCGTGCACCCCGAAGCCACAGCGGTTGCGGGGGTCAAGGCATACCCCAGTGTCCTCGACATCCCCGACCCGGTCGACCTCGCCATTGTCGCGGTCCGCGCCGACATGGTCGCGGACGTGGTCGACCAGTGCGCCCGCAAAGGCGTCCACGGACTTGTCGTGGTCAGCTCCGGGTTCGGCGAGACCGGGCCCGAAGGCAAGAAACGGCAGGACGAACTGGTCCGGGCCGCCCGCGCCGCCGGTATGCGTGTCGTGGGCCCCAACTGCCTGGGGGTAGCCAATACCGACCCGAAGGTCTCCCTCAACGCTACGCTCTCCCCCAACCTGCCCCCACGGGGCCGGATCGGCTTCTTCTCCCAGTCCGGTGCCCTGGGCCGGGCCATCCTGGAACGGGTCGCCCAGCGGGGCCTGGGCTTGTCCACCTTCGTGTCCGCGGGCAACCGCGCGGACGTCTCCGGCAACGACCTGCTGCAGTACTGGGAAGAAGACCCGGCCACCGAAGTCGTCCTGCAGTACCTGGAGTCCTTGGGTAACCCCCGCAAGTTCACCCGCCTGGCGCGCCGCCTGGCCCGCCGGAAGCCCGTAGTCGTCGTCCGCAGCGGCGGCTCCGTCCGCGGCGTGCCGCGAGGACACGCCGCAGGCACCCTCTCCCTGCCCGACTACGCGGTGACCTCCCTATTCGAACAGTCCGGCGTGGTCCGGGTCGAGGACATCACCCAGATGTTCGACGTCGCGCAACTGTTCGCCTACCAGCCGCTGCCGAAAGGCCCCCGGGTCGGCATCATCGGCAACTCCGCGGCCTTGGAGCTGCTGGTCAAGGACGCCTGTGTCCGTGCCGGACTGCACCCCCTCGAACCCGTAGACCTCGGCCCCAACGCCACCGAGCGCGACTTCGCGGAAGCGCTGGACGCGGCCCTCGCCGACGACGGAGTGCACTCCCTGGTCGTGGTCTTCATCCCGGCCCTGGCCCCCATCTCCAGCGGCGTGGCCGAAGTCATGCGAGAGCGCTCGGCGCGGGCCACGAAACCCATCGTCACCGCCTACCTGGGCCATCAGGGTGTTCCGGAAGAGCTCCGCCTGGTCGGGGAAGGCGGGGAGACCCTCCGCGGCTCTGTGCCCTCCTACCCGGCCCCGGAAGACGCGGTCCGCGCCCTGGCACACGCCACCCGCTACGCCCTGTGGCGGCAGCGCTCCCACGGACGCCACCCCGAGCTCGCCGACATCGACACGGCCCGGGCCCGTGCCGTGATCACCCGTTCCCTCGCCGAAGCGAAAAAAGCCGGCACCGCCGACCACTCGGTCTGGTTCACGAGCGAACCCGTGCTCAGCGACGAAGGAGCGCTCCCCCCGGAGACCGCCCGGGAACTGCTCGGCTGCTATGGCATCCCTGTCGAGCCGTACATTCCGGTGCACTCCGCAGACGAGGCAGCCGCCGCAGCGGAACAGCTCGGCTATCCGGTCGTAGTCAAAGCCAACTCCCCGGACCTGCGGCTCCGCGCCGGCGGACGCGGTATCCGCCTGGAGCTGCTCTCCGCCGAGGACGTGCGCACTTCCTTCACGTCGCTCCACGAACGGCTCGGCGACGAGGCGATGCTCGTCGTGCAGCGGATGGTCACCCCCGGCGTGCCCACGCTCATCCGCGCGGGAGAAAACCCCTCCTTCGGCCCGGTGATCGCTTTCGGGCTCGCCGATGTCACCGCCGAACTCCTCGACGACCGCGCCTACCGGCTCGCGCCGCTCACCGACGCCGAGGCCGCCGACCTGGTCCGCGCGGTCCGCTCCTCCCCGCTGCTGTTCGGCCTGCCCGCGGGCACCTCGTCACTCGCCGACCAGCCCGACGTGGAAGCCTTGGAAGAGGTGCTGGTCCGCGTCTCCCGCATGGTTGATGCGCTCCCCGACGTCGCCTACGTCGAACTCGACCCGGTCATCGTCAACTCCACCGGAGCCCACGTCATGGGGGCGCGAGTGTGGCTGCGGGAAGCCCCCGAGGTGCGGCCCGACTCTGGACCGCGGCGCCTGCGCGTGCCGTTTTAACCCGGGACGCGTCCCGCTCCAGTGGCTGGGGCCGCCGATCAGGCTCAGGCGTCGGCGGGGGACGCTCCGGAGGAATCGGCCCTGGCGCTGGCGGTTCCGGGACCGGCATGGGCGGCTCCGGAGGGACCGGGGCAGGCGGAGGAGGCTCCGGCTCCGGCGGCACCGGTACTGGGCGTCGAGGCGTCGGGCGCGGCCGGTCAGGCACAGCAAGAACCACACCGTCCATACCGGGCCACTGCCCCGCGCGCTCCCTGGTACACACCTGCGACATCAGCCACGACAGAGGCCGAGGTGCATGTGGTCAGTTCGAGAGGGCAGGATGGACACATGAGGAAAACGCGTGCAGTGTCCACTGACTGGCGCCTGGAGATCGAGCGCAGCGGCTACTACCCCGCGCTCGTGATCGACGCTGTGGCCAGCGCCCTCGGCAGTGAGACTGCTGAAGCTTTCGTGGTCCACCACGAGGCCACCTTCGACCCGGGGATGGAGGTGCGGCGGCACATCAGCGTGCTGCTGCTCACCCCCACGCGGCTCGTCGTCTGCCACACCGATGAGCATCCCCCGGTCGATGCCAACGGCCGACCGCACGCCTCCACCACGACCGAATCGGTGCGGCTGGACAGTATCCAGTCCGTGGCGCTCACCCGTGTCGTCCCCGACCCCGCGGCATACGTGCCCGGCACCCTGCCCAGCGAGGCCGTGCTCAGCATCAACCTTGCCGTGAACTGGGGGTCGATCGCGCGCATCGACCTGGAACCGGCCGCGTGCGCCGACGAATCCTGCGAGCTTGACCACGGATACACCGGGGGGATCACCGCGGAACCGCTGACCCTGCGGGTCAGCCAGGCCGCCGACGGCCCAGAGGCGGTCGCCAACCTGCTGGCGTTCAGCCAGGCGCTCTCGGAGGCTGTTGCTCGATGACCGCCCGTCCCGCGGCCGAGACACCGCTGACCGTGCCCAGGTACGGTACGGCTTCCCTGGCCGACCTCGGCCCTTCCCTCCTCGCCTCCTTGGGCGTGGCGGGGGAACCCAACGTGCTCGGCCTGCCTGAGGCCCGCCGCGCCTGCGTCCTCATGGTCGACGGCCTGGGCTGGCGGGCCCTGCTCGCCCACCGTGACCGCGCCCCCTTCCTGGCGTCGCTCGCCGAGGGGTGCGCACCCATCACCGCCGGATTCCCCAGCACGACCGCAACCTCCCTCACCACGGTGGGCACCGGGACTGTCCCCGGCAGCCACGGGGTCATCGGCTACCAGGTGGCGCTGCCGGGAACCGACACGGTCTTCAACCACCTGCGGTGGACAGCGAACGTCAACCCCCTGGTCTGGCAGCCGCGCCGCACCGTCTACGAGAGGGCAGAAGCGGCCGGGGTGACCACCGCCTACATTGCCGACTCGGCCTACCAGGGCGGCAACTTCACTCGGGCGTCCGCCCGGGGCAGCCGCTACGTCCCCGCCAACACCACCACCGAACTCGTCGTCCACGCCGCAGCCGCCCTCACCGCCGCCGACCGCGCCTACCTGTTCGTCTACCACTCCGAGCTCGACATGCTCGGCCACATGCACGGTGTCGGCTCCCCCTACTGGCAGCACCACCTCGCCGAGGTGGACCGGCTCGCGGAACAGCTCGCCACGGTCCTTCCCGAGGACGCGTTCCTCTACATCACCGCCGACCACGGCATGGTCGACACGGACGAGCAGAGCCGTATCGACGTGGCGAGCGACCCGGACCTCACCGAAGGAGTCCGGGTGGTCGCCGGGGAACCCCGGGCCCGCCAGGTGTACACCCGGTCGGGCGCAGCCGCCGACGTCCTCGCTGCATGGCGGGAACGGCTCGCCGGAGTCGCCACCGTGGTCAGCCGCGCAGAAGCCGTCGACGCGGGCTGGTTCGGGCCTCCGGACGAAGTCAATCCCGGCATCCTGGATCGGGTCGGCGACGTGGTGGCCGCCGCCCACGGCACTACCGCGCTGATCGCACCCCACCGGGAGCACACCGAGTCGCGGCTCGTCGGTCACCACGGGTCTTTGACCCCGCACGAAATGGAAGTGCCGCTGTTGCGCAGCGGCCCCCTGCGGAGGTTAGGGGCCTTCCGCTGAGCGCTCCGGGCACGGCCGCGGCACAATGAGAGTGTGTCGTATACCGGAAACACGCATGTCGGGGGCCCTGCCGACGTGCGGCAGCTCCCTGAACTCACCATCAGCAAGATCGCGGTCGGCCCGATGGACAACAACGCTTACCTCCTGCGCTGTGTGCGGACCGGGGAAGCGGTCCTCATCGACGCCGCTGCCGAAGCCGACCGCCTGCTCGAACTTATCGGCGACAACGGCCTGGCCAGGGTGATCACCACCCACCGCCACCGGGACCACTGGGGCGCTCTCGCCGACGTGGTCGGGGCCACCGGTGCGCGGACTGTCGCCCACCCCGCGGACGCGCCGGAACTTCCCGTATCCACCGACGAACTCGTGGAACACGGTGACACGATCCCCGTGGGATCCTGCACCCTCTCCGTGATCCACCTGCGGGGACACACTCCCGGCTCTATCGCGCTGCGTTACGACGACCCCGCTGGGCACACTCACCTGTTCACCGGGGACAGCCTCTTTCCCGGCGGGGTCGGAAAAACCTGGAGCGACGCGGATTTCCGCAGCCTGATCACTGACGTGGAGACCCGCATCTTCGACCAGATGGACGACGACACGTGGGTCTACCCGGGGCATGGCCGCGACACCACGTTGGGTGCGGAACGCCCCAGCCTGCCCGAGTGGCACCGCCGCGGCTGGTAGCGACCGCACCTCACGGCTCTTCGCGTTCCCGGACGGCGCGCTCCTCAGGAGCGAGCCCGCCCCGGTCCAGACCGACGTCCTCAGCGGTAGCTTCAGCCTCCAGGTCGGGGCGTACCCCCTCGTCTTCGGCGACGAGCCGTCCCGCCGAGGGGGACGCCTCGGCCATTCCTTCGGTTTCCAGCATCTCCTCTCGCTCCCAGACCTCGGGTTCCTCCCGGGAGAGCGCCGTATCCAACGGCTCCCCGGCTTCCTTGTCGGTGCCGGTGGTACCGAATTCGTCCATGGCGATGGGACGCTCACTGGGCAGGATCGTGTCTTCGGTGGTGTCCGCCAGCGCAGGCTGGCCGGCGTCCTCGTAGTCGGAGTCCAACGCGTGGATGGGGTCTTCCGGCCGACCGTGGCGGGTCTCCTCCGTCGACGGTGTGATCGTTTCCTCCACCACCGCGTCCTCATCGAGGTCGTCCAGTAGCACCGGGTCTGTACTGCGACGATTACGTATCTCAGCCATATTCGACCTCTACCCCCGACCCGTCGATCATTCCTGGCTGGGAGCAGTTCCCAGACCGTGGGAAGCTCACCCTGCGCCGAAGCACACGAAACCCAGGTGGGCCAGGTGTTCGGCGACGACGGTCGCGGGCGGGACACCGGAGCGGAGCGCCTGGTGCGCCCGCACCATCGCGGCAGCGGCCTGCACGTCGGGCACTCTGAGCACGCTCGCTACCACCGTGGCGCTGCCGCGGGCCAGCAAAGAGGCGGCGATTCCGAGAGGAAATCCTGAGGGGACAGCGGGCATGGGACGGCCCGTGGTACAGGACGAGAGCACGACCAGGGCGGGAAGGTGCTGCACCCGTTCCACGTCGTAGGCGAGCAGCGGGCCGTCCGCAAGCACGAGGCCTGCGCACATCGGAGCCCCGTTCCGGGCGAACCCGTGGGCGCTGAAATGGGCCAAGTCGGCGCGGGCCAGACCGCGCAGCACAGTTCGAGACCGGGCTTTGGCCCCCACGAGTATCCGTGACCGAGGGTACAACCGGGCTATCGCACGCACCTCGGCTTCCGCGTCTTCTGGCCCGGGCCCTGCCACCAGCAGGGCCCGGGGAGGCTGCCGGGAGTGCAGTGCCCGCTGCCGGCAGCGCAGCCAGACCTGGCCCGACGGCACCACGCTGATGGGACGTCCGCGAAGCGCGGGCAGGAGTCCCCAAGGCAGAACCTGGGTGTAGGCACCTGGCGCGATCACCATTTCGCGGTCTCCGATAGCCGCAGCGATCGGCTCGAAGAGGAGACGCTGCACTTCCTCGGCTCGTCTGGCCAGGAGCCGGGCCGTGGTTGGACCGGGAGAGAATACGTGCTGGGCCGCCAGATGCTCGAAATGGGTGACGGCGTCTTTGATGGTGGACCCGGCCGCCAGTTCATGCAGCCGAACCGTGCCGTCGACCACGGTGAGTGCAGCCGGAGCCTGGTCCAGGTCGGAGTAGTGCACGAGGGCCCGGGAACCGAGCCCGGTGGACAGGGCTTCCCACGGGTCTTCCCAGCCCTGCCCCGAAGACGCGTCCCGGGGACGGCAGCAGGGATGCCACTGGTCCACCGCCATCTCTACTTCAAGCTCGTGCAGCTTGTAGCGGGCCGTGGAGACTCCCCGCCACGCCTCGGCGAACGTAGCGCGGTATCGGTCGAGGAGGGCTGCCCAGCGCTGGTTGCGGCACGTGTGCGGACCGAGGTCGATCGTCCTGGCCTGCTCCAGCCGGCGGAGCGCCGCCTTGGCCGCCCCGGACTGCAGTGCAGCCGTGGCGTGGTGCAGGGCCTGTGCCGTCCGGAGGGGAGTGGCGTGAGCGGCCACCTCCAAGTGCGGGGTGGCCGGGGGAGGGGGCACGGCGCGCGGCGCGGGCAGACTGCCGCCCCGCGTCTCGGTGATCTGCTCGGCGGCCCGGAGCCATGCCGACTCGGCACCGAAGAGCCGTTCCAGGAGGTCGACGGTGGCCGCGACCTTCACGTGCGCGCGGGATGCCACGGCGATTTTCAGGGACAGCAGCTCGGCGAGCGCCCGGTCGGCTCCGCAGCCGCGGATTTTTCCGAGGGAGAGGTTGAGCTGCCACGCCTCCCGGACCATGCCGGCGTCGGCGAGGGCGTGCGCGCGCTCCAACACGAGCGCGGGGTACCGGGTGGGGGTCTGCAGCAGGGGGGCAGCCTGCGCGAAGCGTGCCATGGCCAGGCCGGTGTCGCCCTGGCGGGCCGCCAGACAGCCCAGGTTCTGGGTGATCATGGCGCTCAACCGGGGCAGGGAGTACTGCTCGGCTAGCGCAAGCCCGTGGAGCAGAGTCTCTTCTGCTTCCGTCAGCCGTCCAGCACGGATGAGGGCCAGACCGCGGCTGCACAGCAGGCCGGGGAGGAGGCGCGGGTCGGAGGCAGTGCGGAGCGCAGGCTCGGCCGCCGTGAAGGCGGCGAGGGCGTCATCGAAGCGGCCGCTGTGGTAGGCAGCCACCCCTTGGGCGAGAAACCAGAGGGCCGAGCTGGTGGAGGCAGTGGCAACGGGGATGCGTGGGCTGGGGCCAGGGTAGCGAGACAGCGCTCCGGTCCAGGAGGCGCGCGCCAGCAAGGCCTCCTCAGCCAGGTTGGCCTGGACGGCGACGCGGACCGCTTCGGTCAGCCGTTTCCGTGCCTCGGTGAAGGAGCCCAGTTCGTAGACGGCAAGGCCGCTGATCCGTAAGGCCAGGGACCGGATCCGAGGGTCGGTGGAACTGCCGAGCAGCCGTTGCGCGCGGCGCAGTGCTGCAGCGGGGTCGCGGGCTACAAGGGAGACGGGAAGCCGGCTCATGAGCCGGTGCGGGTCCGCCATACCAGATCGCCTTCCGTGGGGGACTCGGTCGGAAGAACAGCAAAAAAGACGAATGACGGCATTGAAAGAAAGATGATTCGAAGTGTGCTTACCGCGTCGAAAAACGACACATTAAGTCATAGCATCCCGCGGCAAAAAAGACGAGTGGAATGGCGCAACATCCCTTTTTGTGAGATTGGGGATTATTTTCAGTAAATGGAGGATTAGCGATTGGTGGGGTGGTGCGGGTGATTTGTGGGATGTGGGGGAATTGGTGGATTACAGGATCGTCCACGGCGTCATGAGGTATGGCCCGGCAGAGTCGGCGGGGGAATAAACGAGGCTGACGGGGCCGCGGGGAAGGGAACGCACGATGAAGGCGCCGCTCGGGTCAGTGGCGTGGGACGAGACTTCCCCGGCGTGCCGGAGCTCGACGACGAAGGAAAGGGCGGGGATGAATTGACCTGCCAGGTCACAGACCGCGCCGTACGCCGTGACCTGCAGGTGCAGCTCGATCCCTTCAGCGGAGAACGTGAGGAGCCGCGGCCCGGACTCCGGCACGCACCGCAACCCCGGTGCCGGGTCTGTTGCGGAGTCCGCCACTAACGTGGTGAAGCGCGCTTCGGGACGGCGCAACCGGTAGGCCGCCCGGGCCGCGGCAAGCACATGGTCGGGCGGCCGCTCCTCATCGGGAGTGCCGGTCAACAGTCCTCCTCTCCTTGTCTGAGCAACCGGAACAGCCGGCGCCGCGCCCGGCGTCGGGCCCGGTGCAACTCCGGTACGGTCACCCCTGCCAGTCGGGCTGCCTCGGTCGGGGGCAGGCCAGGACGGTAGACGTCCACGTGAGCCACCTCGCGTTCTGGGGAGTCCAGTTGGTTCAGGGCGGAACGCACCCGAGCCACGTCCTCAGCCACCAGGCTGAGCGACTCGGGTGTCCGGTGATCGGGACTGTCGAGATCTTCAGCGGGAAAAATCTGCACTTTGCCGTGAATGCGCAGGTGGCGGCGGCATTCATTGTGGGTTACCGTCGCCAGCCACGCCCCAATCCGTTCTGGTGTGCGCAGCCGGGTGAGGTACTCGGCCAGATTGCACAGCACGGTTTGCGTGATGTCTTGCGCGTCGTGGAAGAGAAGAGGATAGGAACGCGTGATCTTCCAGACCAATCCTGAGTACCGGTCGAGGAGGGCGTTCCACGCAGCTTCGTCGTTGTCTGCGGCACGCCGGACCAGTTCCTTGACACAGGCGGCCTTATAGGTCTGGCCACTCAAGGGCACCCCCAGTAAAATCACACACCCGGCTACGCCTGGAGTAACACGGTAACCATCAGGCCCGCGGTACGGGGACCTTTTGGCATTTTTGGTCTTCTCAACCTGGTGCTGCTGAGGTGCATGGGACACAATGAAGAGAGGAGAGGACCTAGAAACGGACATCTCCTCTGGAAGTACGAGGGCGTCGGGGAAGCGCACTCGTCCGTATCAGGAGGTTCGGTGTCCGCACGTGGCGTCCTATATGTCCACTCTGCGCCCGCGGCGCTGTGTCCCCACGTCGAGTGGGCGGTCGCGGGTGTAGTCGGCGTGCCCGTGAAACTGGATTGGGAACCGCAGCCAGCGGCTCCCAACACGTATCGAGCAGAACTGAACTGGCAGGGAGCACCGGGGCTGTCCGCAGCGATCGCCTCGGCGCTGCGCGGCTGGCAGCGGCTGCGCTACGAGATCACCGAAGATGCCACTCCCGGCTGTGACGGGGTGCGTTACAGCTACACGCCCACGCTCGGTTTCTTCAGCGCGGTGACCAGTGCCTCCGGTGAGGTACTGGTGTCAGAGGCGCGCCTGCGCGACGCTATGGAGCGGGCCGCCGCCCAAGGACTTGATCTCGCTGAGGAAATCGACAAACTCCTTGGCCGTGCGTGGGACGAGGAGCTCGAACCGTTCCGCTACGCGGGCGAAGGAGCCCCGGTCCGGTGGCTGCACGCTACCGGATGATCGGCGCGCAGAATCAGGCCTTTGTGTGCGGGCCGGAATGGTCCCCAGGGGTGTCCTTATCCGATCGTGCGGATCCGCTCAGGGCGTTGGCCGCGGTGATGACGAACACGATCCCCAGTGGCCACCCTGGCCAGAAATACAGCAGTTCCCCGGCCATGATGCTGGTCACCAGCCAGATTCCGCCCAAGATGACGGCGAGGCTGGCAAACCCGCGCCACGGTTCGAGAAAGTCGCGCCACCTGCGGGCAGGGGCGTGCGCGCGGCCCACCGCAGCCAGGTCGACGGGGGCGCGTGCAGAACCGGGAGCGGGAGGAAGGTCCGCGGTCAACGGGGCGAGCTCCCCCAGGGTCGTCGCGCTCATGGCAGCGGCGAGCCGCTTGTCGTATTCAGCCAGGTCCAATCGGCCTTCCACCAGTGCCTGAGCCAGTTGCTCCGCGGTGGCGTCCCGGTCCGCATCCGATGCGCGGATCCGCTCTTCTGGAAGGTGTTCGCCAGCCATATCCGCCCTCATTTCTGTGGAAAGAACCGGGGAGTTGCGAAGCGCGGCTCCTGGGCGCCCGAGCAGGGGTCGCGACGACCGAGTCCTGCGGGGCGGACTCCCCAAGCGCAGCCGAGCCTCCCCTACATCAGACGGTGGTCAGCGGCGGCGGGATCCGTCGTTATGGGGCCAAATTGCCGCGGCAAGCAGGATAGCCGCCCAGATGCCGAGCGGAATCAGCGGCCAGAACGGCAGCAGACTGCCGGCAAGGAGACTCGTGACCCCCCAGATACTGCTCATGATGATCGCGCCGCCCAGCCACCACCGCCACTCGTCGATCCACTCTTTCCACGCCGAGGAGGGGATGCGTTCCCGGGACCGGGCGGGAACCGCCTCGGTGCGCTTCGGCTCCGGAAGGTCCGCAACGAGCGGCAGCAAGTCCCCGATGACGACAGCGTTCATCGCCCGGGTGAGCCGGTGGTGGTATTCGTCCAGATCGAGACGGCCCTCAGTCAACGCGATCGCGAGACGTTCCGCGACGGCGTCCCGGTCGGCGTCCGAGGCGCGCATCCGCTTGGGAGGAACACGGTCTTCGTCCTGCATCCCCTTTTCCCCTTCGCGTGACCGACGGGGTTTCCATCACGATACGTCGGGATGGCCCCAGAGAACAGCAGCCGACACCCGCGTTGCCGCAGGGAAGGGAGGGACCGTGGAGGGGAGGAGACCCGAAGAAATAACGCGGGAAGGCGCGCCCATGAATGGTGGGATCACCCCAGTGAGAGCTGCTGGAGGAGTGCGGCAAGCCCGGCAGCCCCGGTGTAGTGGTGCACACGGATCCCCAATGCCGCGGCGGCACGGATATTCGCCTCCCGGTCGTCAATGAAGAGGGTCTCGTGCGGGTCGGCGCCAAGCTCGCGCAGCACATGTTCATACACCCGGGAATCGGGTTTGCATAATCCGATCTCACAACTGAAAAACAGCGCGTCAAAGCCGCACAGCAGCGGGGAGAAACGCAGCGGAGCGGCGAGGTCGTGCGGGGCGTTGGACAGTAACGCCACCCGGAGCGGACTGGCGGTGAGCCGAGCGGCCAGTGCAGCGGCCTCAGGTTCGGGCACCAGCCAGCCGCCCATGTCGGTGGCCCACAGCTCCTGCCGGACCGCGGGATCCCACGAGATGTTGAGCCGGGCGCCAACCCGGTCCCAGTACTCCCGAGAGTCGAGTCCGGCATCGTAGGCGCGCCGCTCATGCCAGTAGGCGTCCCAGAACTGTTCGGCGGGCACGCCGCTCAGCGCTACCAACCGGAAACGGGACTCAGGCGGCGGCACCGAGAGGACTTCGCCGTAGTCGAAGACCACCGTGGTGATGGGGGAGGGGGAGTCCTGGAGTGGGCGAGAGGTCACCGCGTCTCCTCCACGATTCGCTGGGGGACGGCAGACCCTTCGACCCTATCCGTTCCCGGACATCGGAAGCGGGCCGCTCCGAGGAGCGGCCCGAGCCCTTTCCCGGTTAGGGCACCTCGTAGGTGGGCACGATCATGCCTCGCGCCAAGGTGTGGAAGAACAGGTTGAAGCCGAGCACCGCTGGAGTGGTGGAATCGTCGAGACCGAGGCTTTCTACGTCCACGGCGTGCACGACGAAGAAGTAGCGGTGGGGGCCGTGCCCCGAGGGCGGGGCCGCGCCCACGTATCCCTTGGTTCCGGCGTCGTTGCGGAGCATGACCGCGCCCGGGGGCAGGCCCTTGCCGCCTTCAGCGCCCGCCCCGGCGGCAAGCTCGGTGACCCCGGCGGGGATGTCGCATACGGCCCAGTGCCAGAATCCGCTGGCCGTGGGCGCGTCGGGGTCGAAGCACGTTACCGCGAAGCTCCGCGTCCCCTCCGGGAACCCGCTCCACGCCAAGTGGGGGGAGACGTCCTCGCCGCCGGCCCCCATCACCCCGCTGACCTGAGGTTGAGGCAGAGGCTGGCCGTCGGAGATGTCCTTGCTGGTGACGGTGAAGGTGGGAACCTGCGGCAGGAAGTCGTACGGAGACGGCGGTCGAGCCATGAAGAACCTCCCGAACAGTCGTTCTGCGGGCGTCTGCCCCTCTACCCAGGCCAGTATGGTCGGACCGCACGCGGTCGTCCGGGTTTCCCGCGCGTCTTGCCGTGCAGTCCGCGGAAAACCGGGGCTGGGAGAGCGCTGCCGTCCCCCGAGGAGCGTTGATCACAGCAGCAGGCACTGCCGTGACCAGGGACAACGCTCCCGCCTCGCAGGGGAAGTGAAATAGATCACTTTTAGGGGTGTGGTTTCGGTCAAAGGAGGCCAGCTACCGGGGCAGCCGTGTGCGTGGGAACCGGGGCCCTTGCCGAGACCGGGACCAGGGCTGCCCGGAGGACGGACGGGGTTGCCGGGGAGTGCTCAGAAGAACCGGAAAAGGGCTGGTCGCCCCGGACAACCCAGGAGAAAGCCGGGAAAACATAATCGGCCCGCTTTCCGTCAAAAGCAGGCCGATCATCCAGAGTCACTGGTGGGCGATACTGGGATCGAACCAGTGACCTCTACCGTGTCAAGGTAGCGCTCTTCCACTGAGCTAATCGCCCCGGTACCCGGGAATCAGAGGTGGAGACGGGATTTGAACCCGTGTGGACGGCTTTGCAGGCCGCTGCCTCGCCTCTCGGCCACTCCACCGGATGAAAAGACGGTGGGGAAACCCGCACCGTCAAATCCGAGCGGACGACGGGATTCGAACCCGCGACCCTCACCTTGGCAAGGTGATGCTCTACCAACTGAGCCACGTCCGCATGCCGTTTGATGCCGGGCCTCTGCTCAGCCCTGACATCCACGTGCACTAAGAACTGTAGCGGAATCTCGCGGGACAGCAAATCGAATACGTCTCGGATGTCTCCGCCAGGCCCTTCGGTTACCGGACCCAGCGGCCATCAGCGGGGAAGGGATATAAGGGAGACGTGCAACGTCACAGTGACCTCCCGACAGCCCGGAAGACCCCGCGGTCCGGCCTGCCCTGGCCAGACGCCCGGGAAGCCGCTCGACGTCTGGGCCGGCGCTGCGGTCCCGGCCAACTCCGCTGGGAGACGCTGACGGAGGCGTTGGGCGGAGTACTCGCGGACGAACTCCAGGCTCGGATCGCTGCTCCCCCCTACGACGCGGCCGCGATGGACGGCTACGCGGTCTGCGGCCCTGGACCGTGGACCCTGCACGGCCGGGTACTGGCTGGCCAGGAGCACGACTTGGTGCTCTCCCCCGGGCAGGCGGTGGAGGTCGCGACCGGGGCCCGCGTGCCGGAGGGAACCACCGCGGTACTTCCCTACGAGCACGCCCGGCGCAACGCGGATGTGCTCGCCGGCGATATCGCGCCTGGACGCCACGTGCGGCGCCGCGGTGAGGAAACCCCCGAAGGGGCGGTTGTGCTTCCCGCTGGCACCGTCATCACCCCTGCCGTGCTCGGCTTGGCGGCGAGCCTGGCCCACGACCGGCTCCCTGTCTACCGGCCTCGCGTGCGTGCCGTGGTCAGCGGCGACGAGCTCGTAGACGAGGGGGTGCCCAGCCCTGGGGCGGTGCGCGACGCTATCGGACCGATGTTGCCCGGACTCGTGGCCGCGGGCGGAGGTGTGCTCACCACGCTCCACCGCATCCCCGACGGACTCGACGCGCTGACGGCCCAGTTGGCCGCGGAGGGAGACGAGTCGGTCCTCGTCGTGTGCGGCGCTTCCTCGGTGGGGCCCGCGGACTATTTGCGGGGCGCGCTCGTGGAGCTGGGCGCCGAGGTCCTCGTGGACGGCGTGCACTGCCGCCCCGGGCATCCGCAGTTGCTCGCCCAGCTCGCTGGAGGACGTCACTCGCGCCGGGTGGTGGTGGGACTGCCCGGCAATCCGGGGGCGGCCCTCGCCGCCTCCCTGACCTTGCTGCTCCCCCTGCTTTGCGCCATGACGGGCCGCGCGGAGACAGCGCCGGGGCGGATCACCCGGTGCCGCCTCGACGGCGAGGTCACCGTCCATGAGCACGACACGCGCCTGGTCGCGGTAGAGGTCCTCGCGGACCGTGCCCGCCCGGTAGGGCACGACCGGCCAGCATCGCTGCGCGGTGCCGCTGCGGCTGACGCTGTGGCAGTGGTCCCGCCCCGCTGGGCCGGGGACGACGTCGAACTGCTCTGGCTGCCGGTCTGAACGTCTCCTGGACTGCTACGCCTGGGCGTTGCGGAGCCCGGTGACGATCCGCACCGCTTCGGCGATGAGGTCCTCAGGGGAAGCGGACACGTCGAGGACGGCACCTGCCTCATCGGGGGCAAGCGGCTCCAATGTGGCGAACTGGGAGTCCAGGAGTTGGGGCGGCATGAAGTGGCTACGCCGCTCCCGGATCCGCTTCCCGATCAGTTCAGCCGAGCCGTGCAAGTGGAGGAAGAACACGCCGGGAGCGCTGCGCCGCAGAAGGTCCCGGTAGGAGCGGCGGAGCGCCGAACACGTCACGACCGAGGAAGTCCCTTCCCGCTCCCGTTCGCTGATCCACGCTGCCAGCGCCTGGAGCCAGGGGAGCCGGTCCTCGTCGGTCAGCGGAATGCCGCGCGCCATCTTGGCGATGTTGGCTTCGGGATGGAAGTCGTCGGCGTCGGCGAACGGGAGTCCCAACTCCTGGGCGACCCCTCGGGCCACCGTGGTCTTGCCGCTCCCCGAGACGCCCATGAAGACATAGTGCATGCCTGCTCCCTTGCTCGACGGCGGCGCGGACACCCACCCGCACCGGCGCGGTTCCGCAGGTTTGCATAGGGGCCGCTGGTGTGCAAGACGCGCAGTTCGGGAGCAAGGGGGCGAGAGGCGCAAGCGGGTGAGGGGCCGGTGTGCTGCCGCGGTGTGCCGGTCCATGCCTGGGCCGTTACGGTCCAGGCCCCGCGCCTCCAGTAGGGCGGGCACGAAAAAAGCTCCCTTGCGGAGAGTAAGGGAGCTTTCTGAGCTGTGCTGGTGGGCGATACTGGGATTGAACCAGTGACCTCTACCGTGTCAAGGTAGCGCTCTCCCACTGAGCTAATCGCCCGAGATCAGGATGCGATCTCTACCGCGAGCGGACGACGGGATTCGAACCCGCGACCCTCACCTTGGCAAGGTGATGCTCTACCAACTGAGCCACGTCCGCGTGGTGCATAAAGCGCCACAGGTGATGTGATGCTTCGAGCGGACGACGGGATTCGAACCCGCGACCCTCACCTTGGCAAGGTGATGCTCTACCAACTGAGCCACGTCCGCGCGGCAGAGACGGTTCCCTGAGGGGGTGTCTCTTGCTGCGTTAAGAACTTTAGCGGATTCCAGCGGTCCTACAAACTCGAACCGAGGAAATCAGCGGGGAGTAGCCGTTCGGCCGGTGCCGGGAGGCCGCCGACCGAACGGGCGGTTCAGCGTTCGGTTGGTGCAGGCGTCAGCGGGATGTCCGGTCGAGGCGGAGCGGAGAGGTACTGGCCGACCCGCTGGATCACCATGTTCATTTCGTAAGCGACCATGCCGACGTCGCATTCAGCATCGGCGAGAACAGCCATGCACGCCCCCTCGCCTGCTGCGGCGACGAAGAGGAACGCCTTGTCCATCTCGATGATGCTCTGCCGCACGTTCCCGGAGTGGAAACGGCGGCTCGCTCCTCCGGCCAGGCTGTGCAACCCAGAGGCGATGGCGGCTAGCTGCTCGGCGTCAGCGCGGTCGAGTTGGCTCGACGAGGCCATCAGCAGACCGTCGGTGGACAGCACAATTGCGTGGTGCGTGCCCTCCGCGCGGGTGAGGAGGTCGTCGAGCAACCAGCTCAGTTCGCCAGAGGCGGTGCTCCGTGAGGTCATGGCTCTCTTGATCTGTGTTGTCGTGGGAATGGAACGGATCGCAGCCGGAGGAGTCCGGCGGTCACTGGCTGCAAGCGGCCAATGGTCTTACGAGCGTTGCCCAGATGATAGCCATTTGTGATGTGTTTGGGGATTCCCTGCGACCAGCACGGTCCAAAAGGGGAAAGGAGGGCCGAAACACCCGCATTGCCTCGCTACGGTACTCCCGTACACGCGCTCCCGGGCCACGTCGGCCGGAGTCGGTCACGCCTCTTGACGAGAGCGCGGGATGCGGTCCGGGCCGAGCGAGCCATGAGACACGAGGGATGGGAGAACGGGCATGAAAATCTGGATCTCCGGAGCCGGGTACGGCTCCGGCCGCGTAGTGGACGCACGTGAAGCACGGCTGCCAGCCCTCGACCATGGCATCACGGTCGGCGACGGGGTCTTTGAGACGGTTAAGGCCGTGGGCGGCCAAGCATTCGCGCTCACCCGGCACCTGCAGCGCCTCGCCCGGTCCGCGCGCGGCCTGGGACTGGGGGAACTCGACCTCGATCACCTCCGCGACGGGGTGCACCAGGCCTTGGCCGCCAACCCGGACACCGATCCCGGACGGGTCCGCATCACTGTGACGGCGGGACTGGGACCGCTGGGCTCGGAGCGGACCGGAGGGGAACTGACCGCCATGGTGGCGGTGGGGCCGTTCGCGCAGCCCGCACCCACGACCGACGTGGTGGTCGTGCCGTGGACTCGCAACGAGAACGGCGCGCTGAGCGGCCTGAAGACGACGTCGTATGCCGAGAACGTGCGCGCACTCGCCTATGCGCGCCAGCGCGGGGCCGGGGAGGCGATCTTCGCCAACACTGTGGGCAACCTGTGCGAAGGCACGGGAAGCAACATCTTCGTCGTCCTCGACGGGCGGCTGGTCACTCCTCCGCTGTCGGCGGGGCCCTTGGCGGGGATCACCCGGGAACTGGTCCTCGAATGGGTGGGCGGTGCGGAAGAAGACATCCCCATGGCGGCGCTCTCCCGGGTCAGCGAGGCGTTTCTGACCTCCACCGGGCGCGACGTGCAGCCGATCCGCGCGATCGACGACCGGGTGCTCCCGGCGGCCCCGGGGCCGGTGACCGCGGAAGCCATGAAGGTGTTCGCGGAGCGGAGCGCAGCCGAGATCGACCCCTGAGAAGGAAACGGGCACAGAGAATCCGGGAGTCCCGGTACTCTCTGTGCCCTACCGCATAGTGGCGGTGTGGTTTAGTGAGTGGGTGGCAGGGGTAATCCCCTGTCGGGAACTTTTCGGATATCCCCGGTCATTGGGCGCGCGAGGGGTCGAGGCGCCCAGACCGGGGCACGCCACCTGCGGGTCT